>NZ_JCAXEB010000013.1:0-154169 GCF_059758655.1 Flavobacterium sp. GQ95 | reverse complement strand
ATTGGTACCTCCGACAGATTTGACAATTGTAACTTCAGTTGCCGATACATGTCTTGCTGATGCTACGGTAGAAATTACAGCTCATGCAGGTGGAACAAACCCAGTACAATATGAGATTTTATCTCCAATTGTAAGAGTGAAACAAGCCTCGACAACATTTGCAAACTTAGCTCCGGGTACTTATGTATTCCAGATTACAGATGCAAACGGATGTACTTATTCAGAGTCTCATACAGTAGTTCCGGTAACTAACATTACAGTTGCAGGTTCATTAGTTAAAAATGTGTCTTGTAACGGAGGTGCCGATGGTTCGATTAAGTTTACAGTAGAAAACAAAGCTGGTGGATATTCTGCTACTTTAAGCCCTAATGTAGGTACGCTTACTCAGGTTGGAGATGTAGTTACGATTACGAACCTACCATCAGGACCATACACACTTAATGTTGTGGATGCTATTACAGGTTGTGTTAATTCAGCTGATGTAAAAGTGGAGCAGCCTGCTGCTTTAGGCCTTTCAGTTGTATCTAAGACAGCAGCAAATTGCTACTTCGGTGCGATTGTTACTGTAAAAGCAGTTGGTGGAAGTCCAGTTTATAAGTACGCTTTTGTTGCATCTGGAACAACTCCAATTGCATCAGATTATACTACTGATGACACAGCAATTTTAGATCCTGCCACAGCGAATTGGGATGTTTACGTAATGGATGCAAACTTGATTTGTACTGCTATGATTACTGTACCAATTACAAAAGATGATGCACCAACAATTAACGTAAATGCAAATGTATATTGCTATACTGGTGGTCCGGTTCCAATAACTATTACTGGAACTACAGATGGAGATATTGTTGCTCCACCAATGTATAGTATTGGAAATGGTTATTATCCAAGTCCAAACTTTACATTAAATGCACCGGGATCTTACGAATTCTTTATTAAAGATGGTAATGGTTGTATAGCTAAGGCAACTTATGTATTGAGACAGGAATTGTTGATAGATGCAACTCTTACACAAGACTTGAATTGTACAACAAGCACTGCAACAATTGCATTAACAGCTTCGCAAGGAACAGGTGCAGGAACATATTCTTTTGAATACGACCTTAACAATAGTGGAACTTTTAATGCTGTTACAGCTTTACCATTTGTTACATCTACTCCTGGAACGTATACTTTCAGAGTAAAAGATGCACAATGTTCTACAATTTCTGTTCCGGTAGTTGTTACACCAAAAACAACCCCAAGGTTTACAGTAGCTACTGTTGACGCTCGTTGTAAAGGTGACTCAAACGGAAGTATTGAAGTTACGGCTACAGATGGTGTAGCACCATATCAATATAGTATAACTGATGGAGCAACAACTTCACCATTACAGGCTTCAAATCTTTTCACAGGATTAAAAGCAGGTATATATACTATAAACGTTGTAGACAGTAAAAACTGTCCGGCAACTTCTGCTCCTGTTACAATTACAGAACCAATTGTTTTAACAGTAACTCATGTAATTTCACCATTTGGTTGTGATCCTTCAAATACAGCAAAAGATGCTGTACTTGCATTAACGGCTCATGATGGTACAGGACCATACAGCTACAGTTTTGATAACGGTGTAACTTTTGGAACTTCTCCATCACACACTATGAATACTGCATCTACTGTAAGTTATGTAATCGTTGATATTAATGGCTGTAGAGCAACTGGATCAGCAAATGTTCCAGCTTACAATCCGCCAACGCATTTCGATCTTAGCGCTACACCAATTTATTGTAATAATGTAGCCGGAACTGCAACAGTAATGGTATCAAATATTACTGGTGGTGAAGCAGGATACACTTATGCTATTGTTGAACCAACGGCTTCAGCAACATCAAATACAGTAGGTAGTTTTGCGAATCTATTGCCAGGAACTTATATAATTAAAGTTACGGATGCTAACGGTTGTAGTACATTAAATTCAATTGAAGTTAAAAAAGCAAGTGTAATAAGTGTTGAGGGTCAATTGTTAAGTGATGTTTCTTGTAATGGAGGAACAACAGGTTCGATTGCCTTTACCGTGAGTAATTATATTGCTCCGGCTAACTATACATTTGTATTGTCTCCAAATAACGGAACATTTACACAAAGTGGAGATGTAATTACTTATACAGGATTAACTGCTGCTAATTATACATTCACAGTTACTGATAATACTTCAGGTTGTACAGATAATGTTGCTAACTTCTTAGTTAATCAACCAGCTGCAGCTCTGAACTTTACAATGACTGCCACTAATATTACTTGTAACGAGAAAAATGCTACTATTACAGTAACAGCTACAGGTGGAACTCCTGCTTACAGCTATGCTGCTGTAGTTAACGGAGCAGCAGCTCCAACAACGTTCAGTACGGATAATAAAATAGTAGTAGACACTAATAACGGAACAAGATTAGCTTGGGATGTTTATGTGAAAGATTTTAATGGATGTACTACGTTAGTAAAAACTCAAAATATTTTAACTGACGCTCTTCCAAGTGCTATTACTGCAAATGTTACTAGTCAATGTCCGAGTGCGACAGGAACTTATGAGATTGTAGTTTCGGCAACTGGTAAAGCTCCATTACAATATAGTATTGGAACTGGTTTCCAATCTAGCCCTAGCTTCCAGGTGAATTCTTCTGGATCTTACGATGTTACTGTTAAAGATGGTAACGGTTGTACAGTTACTGTAACAGCTGCTGTTGTAATCGATGGTGCTCTTGATTTACAATTAGACATTCAGGCATTGCCAAGTTGTGATGCTCCTGATGGTAGAATTGTTGCAAAAGCGACAGGAGGTTCAGGAAATTACAGATATAGCTCAGGTGCTTATGTTCCGGTTACTGGTGCTACTGCTACATTCAATAATGTTTCAGCTGGTTCTCATACGGTTACTGTAACAGATCTTACAACAGGTTGTACAGATGTAGTTACAGTAGAATTGTCAGAAGCTACTAAGATTACTGGTTTAGCTTTAGATAAAACAGATGTAACATGTAATGGAGGTTCTAATGGTAGAATCATCGTTAACCTTGCTCCAAATGCGCCAGGTGTAAACGATAATCCAATTTACAGATATACTTTAACAGGTACGGCTATTGGTAACGTTCCAGTTAGCGTAGGTCCTCAGGATAGTAATGTATTTGATAACTTATTACCGGGAGATTATACTGTGAGAGTAACATCAGGAAGAGGTTGTAATGCTCAGGTAGATACCAGAATTGCACAACCACTACCAATTGTAGTTAATGCACCAACAATTACACCTTTTGGATGTACTACTGGTACAAATACAACAAGCTTTGCAAGTATTACAGTTAACTCTGTAACTGGCGGAACTAATCCTTATGTTCTTTATGTGTTCAGTAAAAACGGAACTGTTGTTCAAAGCAGCGCTTCTAATGTTTACAACGAAACTGATCTTGCAGGAGGTTCTTACTCAGTAAAAGTGTTTGATAGCAAAGGTTGTGAAGGTTCTTCAACTGCTCCAATTGTAATTGCGCCGTTCATTACTATGAATGACATCAATGTTGCAGTAGTAACTCCAATTACTTGTATCAATAATGAAACTATTCAGGTTTCTGTTGCAACAACAGGAGGAACTCCAACAGCTTTAGTTTATACTCTTACAGGTACAAACGGAACTGTTTTCAACCAGACAAACCCAACTGGATTATTCTCAGGATTAGCAATTGGAAACTATGCAATTACTGTGTTTAACCCAACAACGGGATGTACAATAAAAGATTTCCACTACATATTTGACCCTAATACTTTTGCTATCGAAGTAGCAACAGTTAAAGGAGAAGTTTGTTATGGAGATGCTGATGGAAGCGTAGACTTGACTTTTGTTGACAATCAATTGAATCCAACAAATGATGCAGGAGCATTTACGTATACTATTACAGGTCCTGTACCAAGTTCTGGCAGTTCAGCTACAGCTGGCCCGGTTAGAATCTCAGGTTTAAGAGCTGGTCAATATTCAGTTACAGCTAAGTTGGTTAATAACCCTGAATGTACTGTTACGAATGTATTCACGATTAATCAGCCAACGGCTCCTTTATTGGTTACTAAATCTCAATCTGCAATTACTTGTATTACAGGTAACAATGATGGTGTGATTTCTGCATCTGCTACAGGTGGTTGGGGTACAAATTACCAATATGAATTAGTTGGTCCGGTAAATGTTGCTTACTCTGATAAATATGAGTTTACTGGTTTAACTGCCGGAAACTATACAATCAATGTAAAAGATGAGAAAGGATGTATTGCATCAACAACTGCTCAATTAGTTGTTCCGACACCAATCGTGGTTACTGCGACTGCAAACGCTTCAACGTTATCATGTTTTGGAGATAAAAACGGTATCATCACTGTGGCTCAGCCAACAGGTGGTCAGGGAAGTAACTATATGTATACTTTAAATATCGTTTCTGCAACACCAGTTATCGTGTCAGGCCCTCAGGCTGGTAGAGTGTTCACAGGCTTAAGCGCAGGAACTTATACGATTACGGTTACAGACGGATTTGGTTGTACAGCAACTTCTGCAAATGTCGTGATAAGCGAACCAACGGAAGTGAAACCAACATTAGATGTGTCAAGAACTCAAACTTGTCTAACGTTATCACAAATTACGTTAGGTGCAACAGGCGGAACAGCTCCTTATACTTATAGTACAAGTGCTAATTTTGCAACTGTAATTGGATCGTTTGCTTCTTCTGTATCATTTGATGTTTCGGTAGGTAGATATCAATACTACGTAAAAGACGCTAATGGTTGTATTGGATTTATTTCTAACGAGATTAAAATTGATCCATTAGTACCACTATCACTTGATTTAGATGTAACCAATGCGGTTGTAAAATGTCAGGGTGAGTCAACAGGGGTTATTGTTGCGGAAGCTGTTGGTGGTTTAGGAAGCTATAGCTATACATTACTAAACGCAGCTGGTACAGCGATCCTTCCTGCTCAGGCTGAAGGTAGATTCGAGAATCTTGCAGTAGGTACTTATAGAGTAAAAGTAGATAGTGGCGATTGTACATTTACATCAGCTATTATTACAATCTCAGAGCCTGCAACAGCAGTTACTGCACAGTTTAACGTAACAAATGTTGCTTGTTTTGGAGAGAATAACGGTAAGTTAGAAATCATAGCTTCTGGAGGTACAGGTATAATTAAATATGCACTTTCACCAGACTTGAACCAATTTGATACCGTAACAATTTTTGAGAAATTAGCTCCTGGTGACTATCAGGTAATTGTTCAGGATGAAAATGGATGTTTCATTTTACACGACTTTACAATTACACAACCAGAATTGTTACTAGCGAAAGAAGTTCCAAACTCTATGATTCCAGAGGTTTGTGTTGGAGATAAAGACGGAGCATTTAGTGTAGAAATTAAAGGAGGTACTGCACCATATAGTGTTAGTCTGGATATTGAAAAAGGTCCATTTACGCAAGGCGCTGTAGGTCAGACAATATTTGATTTCACTAACTTAACCGGTGGTACTCACGTAGTTTATTATAAAGATGCTGCGGGATGTATTAACTCAGTACAGATCAATATGCCATTGCCGGTAGTTCTTAATCCAACGGCAGAAGTAACATATGATTGTGTTAACAATACACAAGCTAACATGGTTACAATCACTGTTGACGAAAGCATTACAAATCTTGCAGATGTTGATTACCAACTTGACGGAACAGGTGCTTACCAACCAAGCAATATCTTTACAAATCTTGCTCCTGGTAACCACTATGTGACAGCCAGACATACAAATGGTTGTGAAGTTCCAACAGTTAGCTTCGAGATTAAAGCATACACGCCACTTGGAATTAAATTGTCTGATGGACAACCTGAAATGAACGTAATTTCGGTTACAGGTACAGGTGGAGCTCCAGCTTACGAATACAGTTTCAACGGAGAGCCATTTACTTCTTCGAATACTTTTAAAATCTACAAATCTGGAGATTATGAGGTAATTGTTAGAGATCAAAATGGTTGTACGGCTACGATTATAGTACCAATGGTTTACATTGATGTTTGTTTAGACAATTACTTTACTCCAAACGGAGATGGTGTTTATGATACTTGGGGTCCTGGTTGTACGAATATTTACAACAACCTAGAATTCTCAATCTTCGACAGATACGGTCGTGTAATTGCTAAATATCATTATGGTCAAAAATGGGATGGAAGATACAATGGTGAAGATTTACCTTCGGGTGATTACTGGTATGTTCTTAAACTAAATGACGAGAAAGATGCAAGAGAGTTTGTTGGACATTTCACTTTATACAGATAACAAAATAATGCCCCTTAGGATGTTGTCTAAAAAAATTATTACAATGAAAAAATTATTTTTATCCTTAGTACTCATGGCTGTAACAACAAGTTACAGCCAAGAGTTAAACCTACCAGTGTTTACCCAGTATTTAGCTGACAACCCTTTCGTGCTTTCGCCTGCCTATGCGGGTATTGGAGACAACCTTAGAATTCGTGCCAACGGTCTTACACAATGGGTCGGAATCAAAGATGCTCCCGAAAATCAATCGCTTTATGCTGATTTTAGAGTCCTGGATCGTTCCGGGGTCGGAATATCACTTTATAATGATAAGAATGGTTATACAAGACAAACAGGTGCGAAAGTATCTTTTGCACATCATATCATTTTGGATTATTATTCTAAACAATACTTGTCTTTCGGACTTTCGTATAACTTCAACAGTTTCAGAATTGATATTGATGAATTCAATAACACAATTGAGCATCCTATTTTAGATCCGTCTGTTACAGATAATCGTTATACAGGTAATAATAACTTTGATATTAGTGCCTTGTATCGTAACAAGAGTTTCTATTTGAGTTTTAACGCGAATAACGTTTTAAAGAAAAACACAAATAAATACAGAGGTGTTGAGCCAAATTTACTTTCAAACTATCAGGTATATACAGGATATGTTTTTAAAGATGGGGAAAACAGTCGTATAGAATATGAACCATCAGTTTTCTATCAGTATTTCGCAAGTGATAAACGTTCTACTACCGATTTTAACTTCAAGTACAGACGTTACAATCGTTATGAAGATTATTATTGGATTGGAGTTTCGTATCGTATGCTAAACGATCAATTTCCAAAACCATTATCTGTAGGGCCAATGGCTGGTTTTATGAAGTCTAAATTCTACTTTGGATATTCTTATCAGGTAATGTTCAATGATCTTGGAAACTACAATACCGGTACACACGTAATTACTATCGGATTCGATTTCTTACAATCTATCAGTAACTGTCCTTGTACACAAAGTCCTGTTCACGACTAAATAATTACATAGTTGAAAGTACTGCAGTCTGGATTTTCATTTTTAATTTAAAAAGCAAATTTTTACTGCAGTACGTTTAACTTTCATAATGGTATAAGCAACCATTTTTAACTTTTTTAAATATAAATTTGTTTTTTTTCATAATTTACATCGTTTTCGTTGTTATAGATAGGTTATTTTTACATATTTCAAATTTAATACTACTCTAAAAGTTCTATATTTGTTTTTCTTTCAAAAAATTAAAAAATTATCAAATGAAAACTTTAAACGATTTCGATTTTAAAAATAAAAAAGCAATTATCCGTGTTGACTTTAATGTGCCACTGGATGAAAACTTTAATGTAACAGATGCAACTCGTATCGAAGCTGCAAAACCAACAATTGACACTATTCTTGCTCAGGGCGGAAGTGTTATTTTAATGTCGCATTTAGGAAGACCAAAAGGTGCTGAAGAAAAATATTCATTAAAACATATTTTAAAAACAGCTTCTGAAATTTTAGGAGTTGAAGTTAAGTTTGCTACTGATTGTATTGGAGAACCAGCTAAGACTGCTGCTGCAGCTTTAAAACCGGGTGAAGTTTTATTGCTTGAAAATCTACGTTTTCATGCCGAAGAAGAAGCTGGAGATGTTGCTTTCGCAAAAGAATTGGCGTCTCTTGGAGATATCTATGTAAATGATGCTTTCGGAACGGCTCACAGAGCGCACGCTTCAACAACGATTATCGCACAATTTTTCCCAACTGAAAAATGTTTCGGAACATTATTGGCAAAAGAAATCGAGAGTTTAAATAAAGTACTTAAAAATAGCGAGAAACCCGTTACTGCTGTTCTTGGAGGTTCTAAAGTATCTTCAAAAATCACGGTTATCGAAAATATCTTAGACAAAGTAGATCACATGATCATCGGTGGTGGAATGACTTTTACTTTCGTGAAAGCACTAGGTGGTAAAATTGGTAATTCTATTTGCGAAGATGATAAACAGGAATTAGCACTTGAAATTTTAAGATTAGCTAAAGAAAAAGGAGTTCAGATTCATATTCCGGTTGATGTTATTGCTGCTGATGATTTTTCAAATACAGCAAATACAAAAGTGGTAGATGTAAAAGAAATTCCTGATGGATGGCAAGGTCTTGATGCAGGTCCTAAATCATTGGAAAATTTCAAAAAAGTAATTTTAGAGTCTAAAACTATTTTATGGAACGGTCCTTTAGGTGTTTTTGAAATGGAAACATTTTCAAAAGGAACTATCGCTTTAGGCGATTATATTGCGGAAGCTACGCAAAATGGTGCTTTTTCATTAGTAGGTGGTGGTGATTCAGTTGCCGCTGTAAAACAGTTCGGTTTTGAAGACAAAATGAGCTACGTTTCTACTGGTGGTGGAGCAATGCTTGAAATGTTAGAAGGAAAAATTTTACCTGGAATCGCTGCGATTTTAGACTAAAAAATCACAATTAACATTTTTTTGCATATTTTTCATTGGTAATCTATTTAAGTTTGCAAAAATACGATTGCTATAATTGTTTGAATTATAGGATTTTAAAAAAATGTTATATGATTATAAAGAAAATCTCCTTAGCGGTTACAGCTCTTTTTTCGATAACGATGTTTGCGCAGGAAACTGCAACAACTTCGCTGGATATTAAACCAGAAGTAAAGCTGTCGTACTTAGATTCTGTAAAGAGTTCTTTCAAAAAAGATGAAGTGGCTACAAAAGTAGACAGTCTTTGGATGAACGAATGTCTGAGTTTGGATATCTACAATGATTTTTCAAAAGATATTCAGACCGTAAATACAGATCAGGATGTTAATGCCGAATTGCCAACAGAGCTTTTAAAACAGCGCTTACAGGCAATGAATGAGAAATCTCCTTTTAATATTGAATACAATCAGGGATTAGAAAACATAATAAAGTCATTTCTTAAGAACCGTAAAAAATCGATTTCCCGATTAATGGCTTTGTCAGAATATTATTTCCCAATTTTTGAGGAAACTTTTGCCAAACAAAATATTCCTTTAGAAATTAAATATTTAGCTATTGTAGAATCTGCTTTAAATCCTAAAGCAGTTTCTAGAATGGGCGCCACGGGTCTCTGGCAATTTATGTACGGAACCGGAAAACAATACGCACTTAAAATCGATTCTTACATCGATGAACGCAGTGATCCATTAAAAGCGACTGCTGCTGCTTCAGATTATTTTTCTAAAATGTATACTATTTTTGGTGACTGGGAGCTTGTTTTGGCTTCATATAATTCAGGTCCGGGAAATGTTACCAAAGCAATTCGTCGTTCTGGAGGTCAAACAAAATATTGGGATATCCGTAATAATCTTCCAAAAGAAACACAAGGTTATGTTCCGGCATTTTATGCGACAATGTATCTTTTTGAATACCATAAAGAACACGGAATTAACCCTGAAAGAGCTGTAGTTAAAAACTTTGAAACGGATACAGTTAATGTCAAAAGTGAAATGTCATTCAAGCAAATTGCCGATTTGTTAGACATGCCACAATCTCAGATTCAGCTTTTAAATCCTTCTTATAAATTAAACGTTGTTCCTTTTTATCAGGGCGAAAATCATTTTATTCGTTTGCCAAAAGATAAAATAGCAACTTTCGTTTCAAACGAAGATAAGATTTATGCATACGTTAGACATCAATCAGAAAATAAAACAATGTCAAGTCGTTTAGCTTTAAGAGTTACTCCTAAGGCAAAAGCACAATTAGACAAAACAATTTATTCAGATGTTAAACTGTATAAGGTTCAAAAAGGAGATAATTTGGGAGCTATTGCTGAAAAATATGATGTCAATATCAGTGATTTAAAGAAATGGAATAACCTGAAATCAAATTCGGTTGCACTTGGAAGAACATTGAAAATTAAATCTGATATTGATCCGGTTAAGATTTCAAAAGAACCTAAAGCAATTCCAACAATAGATAAAAAGTCAGAAGAAGCTATTGCTGTTGTTGATGATAAAGAAAAAGGGACTGGTCAATCACAAGAATACGTGGTTGCTGCCGGAGACAATTTAGGAAGTATTGCTAAAAAATTAGGTACGACTATTGCTGATCTAAAAGAGCTTAATAATCTAACATCAAACAATATCGGTTTAGGGAAAACTTTAGTGATTTCTAAAGAAATTCCTGCGATTGAAGAGACAGCTTCAGTTAATACGGCTATTGCTTCAAATGCTTCAATCGATTCTTTCAAAAAGAAAACAGCTTCTGCTAAAAGCATGAGTGAAGATTATTACGTTAAAAAAGGTGATTCGTTATATAGCATTTCAAAAAAATACCCTGGAGTTACAATTTCGGATATTAAAAAATGGAATGGCATTAAAAACGAAGATCTAAAACCGGGAATGAAGCTCAAAATAAACGGATAATAAAAAATCTTACCTAAATTTGGGTTTTATTTCATAAATTAAGAAAATGAATAAAACCCATTTTTTATTGGTACTAATCCCTTTTCTGTTGTTTTCGTGTCTAAAAACCGAAAAACAGCCTGAACCTGTTTCGGGTAAACCCAATACCATTTCAGTCATTATTGATGATCAGTTGTGGTATGGAGAAGTGGGTGATAGTATTCGAAATAAATTCGCATCACCAGTTTGGGGCCTTACCCAGGAGGAACCACTTTTTACCATCAATCAATATCCCGCCAGATTACTAGAAGGTTTTGTAACCGATAGCCGAAGTATTATTGTAGTGAAAAAAGCCGCTACAGATAAATTCGAAATTATCCGAAGCAAAGCACTACCTCATAATACTTTTCGCATATACGGAAAATCTGTTGATGATATTATTTGTAGTATCGAAATGAACGGATCGCAAATTATTAAACTCATTCGCGATGCCGAAATTGAAAAAATTCAACAAGACAACAGTAAAGCGCTTTTAAATCCAGCCGTTCTTAAAAACAAATTTCATATTGATCTGCAAATCCCTGTAGGCTATGAATATATGTTGCATAAAAAGAATTTTATTTGGCTGAAAAAAGAGATTATCAGCGGTAATACAAGTCTTCTTATTTATCAGGTTCCCATTAAACAACTGACTAAAAGTTCAGACATTGTTGGGAATATTGTCAAAATGCGAGACTCAATCGGACTCTACATCAAAGGCCGTGAACCCAATACACAGATGATTACAGGCGAAGCCTATGCGCCGTATTTCTCCACTATTTCTTTAGATGGAAAAAAGACTTTTGAAACCAAAGGAACCTGGGAACTTAAAAACGATTTCATGACGGGGCCATTTATCAATTACGCTATTATTGACGAAGCGAACAAACGTATTTTAGTTATTGAAGGCTTTTGTTATTCCCCATCCAATCAGGAAAGAGATTTAATGGTGGAGTTGGAAGCGATTATAAAATCGGTGAAAATTGACAAAAAATAGTTTGATTATTTTTCATACTTTTGCTTTAACAAACATTAAATCAGTTGATTATGAAAAGTTTTTATTTAGGATTATCAATGTTAGTGCTGTGTTTTGTTTCTTGTAAAAAAGAAGTAAAAACAGAAACGGAAGCCGTTACAGTTACGGATAGCGTTAAAACAGAAGAACCAATTGCAGAAACACCTTTAGATTCTGCAACGCAAATGAAATTATGGGTAGCCTATGCAACACCTGGAAATGCTCATAAAATGATGACAGATGAAACAGGAACATGGAATTGCGATATGACTTTTTGGGAAGAACCTAACGGAAAGCCAAGTAAAGCTACTTCAACAGCAAATATTAAGATGATACTTGGAGGCCGCTATCAGGAAGCGATTTATAACGGAACCATGATGGGACAGCCATTTGAAGGTAAAAGTACGCTGGCTTACAATAATGCAAGCAAAGAATTCACCACAACTTTTATTGATAATATGGGTACCGGTATGATGGTTGCCATCGGGAAATATGATGAAGCCAGTAAAAGCATGAATTTAAAAGGAGAGATGGTGAGTCCGCTGAATGGCAAAAAAACACCTTATAGAGAAGTTTATACTTTTATTGATGCCAATACACGCAAGATGGAAATGTATGACACAAAAAAAGGAGAAGAATATAAAAGCATGGAAATCACGATGACAAGGAAATAAATCTTTCTCTTAGAATTAAGACAGCTTAAATACTCTGGAAATCCCGATTGCAATTTGTGATCGGGATTTCTATTTGATAATATTTGATGTAATTTTGCAGATTAACAACAACAATAAACCCAAAACTACAAACAAAAAAACAGAATGGAATTAAAATGGAAAATAAAGCCGTTTGAGGCATTAACGGTTCATGAGTTATATGATTTACTCAAAGTGAGAAGTGAGATCTTTGTAGTAGAGCAAAATTGTGTTTATTTAGATCTTGATGGTAAAGACAAGAAAGCATTACACTTAATTGGAGAATACGACGGTAAAATTGTAGCTTATTCGCGTTTATTCGACGCCGGAATTAGTTTTGATAATGCCTCAATAGGAAGAGTGGTTGTTGATGCTAATTATCGCGATAAAAAATGGGGACACGATTTAATGCGTGAAGCCATCGCAGGAATAAAATCAAATTTCGGAAAAAATAAAATTACAATAGGTGCACAATTGTATTTGAAGAAATTTTACGAAAGTCATGGTTTTGTGCAAACGAGCGAAATGTATTTAGAAGACGATATTCCGCATATTGAAATGATTCTTGGAGAATAATTCATCTAAAAACATTAAAGATACAATGTTGCAATAAATATTATTGCAAATTATTATTTTTATAATAAGCTCTAAAAGAGAAAAATACCAACTTAGTTTAAAGCTTAACTTTAATAATCCTTTCTTATTTGAGAAATTTATTTAAATCTCCATAATCAAAAACTTTATTCGCGATTTACTTTATTTTGAAGGTGTTTTTTGAAAATAAGTAAAGAAGAATTGAATTTAAAATTGAAGTTTCACTTTCATATAAAAGTCAACGGTTTTTGTTTTTTGTAATTTTACGATTACAATAACAGTTTTATATTAAAGTTGATATTGAAATTCGTCCAGCAATTAAAGGAATTCAGAAAGGTAAGGAAGGATGTGGTACTTGAAATGGCAAAGAGTATTTAGCTGCCATCAAGAGTAAACAAACATGAAATCTTATTTCCTTCAAAAACCCATCAAAAACATATTTGAAAATCATTTTTTATTTGATATCATAAGTATTGAGACCCTTATTACCTTTTTTTTGAAGTAAGAGCTTTTTGATTTAATCATTTTTGAATTACAATTTTGTTTATTTTAGAAGAAAAAATAGCTCATGAAAAAAGTTCTTTTGTTTATTTTCGTTTTAATTTTATCCAATCAGGCTTTTAGTCAAAATAAATTAAAAGTAGGTGAAAAAGCACCAAAGCTAAATATTACTGATTATCTTCAGAATGCTCCAGAAGAGAAAAGCATAGAAAAAAAGTATATTTTATTGGAGTTTTGGGCGACATGGTGTACAACTTGTTTAGAAGAGGTGCCAAATCTTAACAAAATGCAGGAAAGATTTAAAGACAGAAAAGAGTTGTTTTTTGTGTCTATAACGGATGAATCTCCTGAGAAAACGAAGAAAACATTAGAGAGAGTTAAGTTTAATTCAATTGTAGTAAGTGACCAGACAAAACAGGCTCTTAATGATTTTGTGGTTGAAGATGCACAAGGTACATATGCCTTGCCCAAGACCGTTTTGATTGACGATAAAGGAATTGTAAGATGGATTGGAAAGCCGTATACAATAAATGACACCGTAATAAATAAATTTCTGGATGGAAAAGAAATCCTGGAATCTGACAATACAGTTTCAAATAAACCTCCAATGCCAACTTTTAAATAATTTAAATTTTAGTAATCAAAAACTCCACGCGTCGATCTAAATTATCGCCTCTTCCTAGAGGATATTTATTTCCGCAACCCTGATAAGTCATTCTGTTCTTGGAGATTTTTTTAGTAGAGAGGTAGTTGAAAACGGTTTTGGCACGGTTCCAGGAAAGTCTTCTTTCTTTTGTGTCTTTGTCAATTCCGTCGTTGTAAATTTCAGGAGTGCAGCAAACGTGGCCTCTAATTTCAAACTGAAGACTTTTCTTTTCTTTTAGTGTTTCGGCTATTTTGTCAAGCTCTTTTTTAGAAGATGAAGTGAGTTTGGCGCTTCCAATATCAAACAAAATATTGTCAAGATAGATTTTGTCGCCAACTTTTAAATTGTTTTTGAAAGAAGTTTTAATCCCTTTTCCAAAACTATTCCGCTTTACAACAATCAAATCAACCCGTCGATTTTTGGACCGCGTTTCATGAAGATTCTCGACAGTGTCTGGTCTTAAAACAACACGTCCTTTTCCTTCTAAAATAACTATTTTGCTTTGATTGAAGCCAGTAGAAACTAATAAGTTCTGAATCGTATTGGCACGGTTATTTGATAATTTAAAATTATAGTCGTCGTTACCGCGATCATCGCAGTAGCCGTAAATTTGTATTGATTCTACTTTTGTGGTGTCAATACTTTTAATAAAATTAGTTACAACTTCGGTTTGGTTAGGAGTAAGATCGTATTTGTCAAACTCAAAATAAATGGTTTCAATGGGTTTTTGCTGTGCCGATAAATTGTAAATAATAAACAGAAATAGGGCTAAACAAATTTTCATTCTTTTTTAAATCTTTAGAATCGTTTTGTACTCAGTTTGATTATTTAAGACGTTGACCGCTTTTTTAATTTCTGAATTGTTTTTAATATAAAATTGATATAAACCTTCCTGATATTGGTACCTTTTGATAAGCTCTTCCTGAATTAAACCTCTGATTTCTTTTTGATTTTTATCCAATAAGGTAGTTTCGCTTTTTTCAAGTGCTGCCAATAATTGCTGATATTCAGGCGCAATGGTCTCGTCTATTTTTTCGGTTTTGGCTGCTGCCAAAGTATTTCTCAACGCCACTTCGGTTTCAGTATCAAAGCTGATTTTGTTGGCTTTTAAATATTGTTTAAAGCTGGCATAATCGCCATCGCTGACAACCGGAATTTTATCTCCTAAATTTGGATTTTTATAGTAATAAGTTGTGGCATAATCAAAGATTCCGTCGTTTTTCAATAAGGCAGTCGTAATTGGACTCATTTTGGTTTCGTCTAATTCAATATCAGGCAAGACACCTCCGCCATCATAAACGGTTCTGCCTTTACGGGTTTTAAAAGCATTGAAATTTTTAGCATCGGTTTTTTGAGCGAAGCCATTTTTGTCTTTATGCGAATAATCTAACGCCTGAATACAACGTCCAGATGGAGTATAATAACGTGAAATCGTAACTTTCAATTGAGTTCCGTAAGTTAAATCGACAGAACGCTGTACTAAACCTTTACCAAAACTACGGCTTCCTAAAATTACAGCGCGATCTAAATCCTGTAAAGCTCCGGAAACAATTTCAGAAGCTGAAGCACTTCTTCCATTTACTAGAATAGCTAACGGAATTTGAGTGTCGACTGGTTCCTTGGTCGTTTTATAGGTGTTATTGTGTTTTTCAATTCTAGATTTTGTTGTTACGATAACCTCATTCTTCGGAACAAATAAATTACAGATATCAATTGCCTCATTCAACAAACCTCCAGGGTTTCCTCTTAAATCCAGAACAATTTGCGTTGCTCCGTCAGCTTTCAGTTTTTCCAAAGCTTCTTTTACTTCTGCAGCAGCTTTTCGGCTAAAATGGGCCAAAACAATATAACCTGTTTTCTCATCAATTTTTCCATAAAACGGAACCGACTTAATATCAACTTCATTCAAAATCAATTCGGTTGTAAGGGTTTTTCCCTGACGCAGGTATTTGATTTGGATTTTGGTATTTTTTGTTCCTTTCAGTAATTGCGAAGCATCATCTTTAAAATCGGCAATCAAAACATCACCAATCTGAATAATTTCATCACCTGCTTTTAATCCGGCTTTATCAGCAGGATAGTTTTTATAAGGCTCGCGAACGATTAAACGATCTTTCTTTCTTGAAATTAAAGCGCCAATTCCGGTATATTCTCCGGTATTGTTGATTTTGAAGTTGACAACATCTTGTTCGTTAAAATAAACCGTGTACGGATCTAAACTTCCCAACATGCTTTTAATGGCTTTGTCCATCAAATCACCTGGATTCGTTTCGTCGACATAATTGGTGTTAACCGCTTTAAATAAAGTCGTAAAGATTTCGATTTGCTTGGCAATCTCAAAGAAATCATCTTTGAAACTGGTTCCAATAAATAAAAATCCTGCGGCAACGGCTGGTATAACGAACTTCTTTTTGAGATAAGGATACATGATTTATGCTTTTTTTCTTTTAAATCGTTTTCTGATAAAATAAGCCAGAACAACGAATAGGATAATAAATGGCCAAATACTAATGATAGAAATCAGGAAATCTGACAAACTAAAAAATCCACTTTTAATGGCGGTCCAGATTTTTGATCCGTACGAAATTTTAATTCCTTCTTTTTGAGCTATTGTTTTGTAAAAATCAATCGTAACGGTACTTTCTGAAACTCTATTTTCCAGATATTTCAAACGCCCTTCTTTGGCTTCAATTTCTTCGCGAATAGCTGAAATTTGTTTTTCAATTTCGAGAATTTCACTTATTTTATTGGCTTTTTGTAATATTTCTAAGTAACGCGCTTCAAGTTTTCGTTTTGTATTTAGTCTTGAATTTAGGTCAATGAATTCTTCTGTAACATTTTGAGAAGAGATATTTTTCTCATCAAAATAAGAAACTCCTCTTGATATAGCCTCTAAAAAAGAATCAAAGTTCTGACTAGGAACACGAACGGTTATATTTCTGCTGATCTTGTCATGACTCTTTTCCTGAAAATCGTTTTGAACACTTCCCTTATTTTCTTTTATAGCAATTTGTAGTTGATTAAAAGTTTTTTCTAAATCATCGGTTTCAAATCGAAGAGAAGCATTTTTGATAATTTTTTGAGGAATATTTATATCTGTTCCTGATATCGATTCGGCTCTTTCAGGCAATTTTACCATTGTAATTGCTGACACGTGATTATTTACACTTTCTTCACTGTTTTTTGCACAGTTAGAAAAAATTAGTCCCACAAATAGAAAACAGAAAATATATCTCATAAAGTTCCAATTTAGAGCTAAAACTACAATTTTTTTATAATTTTTTCTCTAATTTGATAAACAAAGTTGTTTTTTGAGATTTAGATTTCTGTTTTAGTTTCAGAATCTGTCGTTTTGTTTATTTGTTGCAGAAATTTCTCAAACAACTGAATTGTTTTGGTATTAATTTCTTCGTAAGATAATTTGTCTTTGGTCTGATAGAAAAACATAATAGAATAAGGCTGTTCCACAGTATCCCAAAGCAAATGTTTGTTCAATCGATAGGTTTCTCTAAGAACGCGTTTGAAGTAATTTCTATCAACGGCTCTCTTGAAATACTTCTTCGAAACCGAAACACCAATTTTAATTTTTTCTTCTGAATCAGCTTCTGCTTGACGGTAAACCAAACGCAATGGATATTTAGAAACCGATTTTCCTTCAGAAAACAGTAAACCAATTGTCGTTTTGCTCTTTAAGCGTTCATTTTTAGGGTAAGTAAAATTCATTTAATTCAGAAAAAATTTGCAATTTTATAGGCAAAGGTACAATTAAACCATAAAAACGGTTATTGTTTTTAATTTTTATACCGCTAAAAATTTATTTATTACTTTTGGCAATTAATTTTTTTAAGCATGCAAAAGATAATTTCGTATCCCATATCCGTAATTTACTATTTATGTTTTGGATTGTGTTTGGTGATTTTTCATCCGATACAATGGATTTGCCTAAATGTTTTTGGCTATCAGGCTCATAAAATTAGCGTTGATTATTTGAATTTCTTTCTTTTAAGATGCACATATCTTGTGGGAACTACATATACTATTAAAAATAGAGAGACAATTCCCACGGGAGTTCCTTTGATTTTTGTGTCAAATCACCAAAGTATGTACGATATCGTCGCAATGATTTGGTACTTTAGACGTTTTCATTGTAAATTTGTAAGTAAGAAGGAGTTAGGTAGTGGAATCCCGAGTGTATCTTATAATTTACGCCATGGAGGTTCGGTACTAATTGACCGTAAAGACCCAAAACAGGCAATTCCGGTAATCAAGGGCTTGTCTGAATATATCGAAAAAAACAAAAGATCTGCTGTAATTTTTCCTGAAGGTACAAGAAGTAAAACAGGAAAACCTAAAGAATTTGCTCAAAGCGGTTTAAAAATCCTTTGCAAATATGCGCCATCGGCGTATGTTGTACCTGTGAGCATAAACAATTCATGGAAAATGGTAAAATATGGGTTTTTCCCGGTTGGTTTAGGAAATCACCTTACCTTTACCGCGCATAAAGCCATGGCAGTAAAAGATTATGATTTTGCCGAGTTAATGAAATTGACAGAAAAGGCAGTTGTAGAAGGAGTAAACGAGTATAAATAGATTTTTGTTTTTCAGAAATAAAACTGAAACAGAAATCGCAATCTTAAATAAGTAATGTCTATAAAAAACATTAGATTAGAAGTAATGCAGTTTTTGGAAAAAAACGTGGATAGCTTCGTAGAACAGTATTTAATTCCAGTAGAAAAAATTTGGCAGCCGTCAGATTTTCTGCCTAATTCTGAAGGAGATAATTTCTTTGAGGAGGTTAGAGAATTACGCGAAATTGCCAAAGAATTACCATATGATTTCTGGGTAACTTTAGTAGGTGACACTATCACTGAAGAAGCTTTGCCTACATACGAATCCTGGTTAATGGATGTCGAAGGAATAAATCAGATAGAAAACGGTGGAAACGGTTGGTCTAAATGGATCCGTCAATGGACCGGAGAAGAAAACCGCCACGGTGATTTGCTAAATAAATACTTGTATTTGTCTGGTCGTGTTAACATGCGTGAAATCGAAATGACAACACAGCATTTAATCAACGACGGTTTTGATATCGGAACTGGATCTGACCCGTACAAAAACTTTGTATATACTAGTTTCCAGGAATTAGCAACATATGTATCGCACAACAGAGTAGCTCAAATGGCTAAGAAATTTGGTGATAACAAGTTGTCTAAAATGTGTAAAATGATTGCGGGTGACGAAATGCGTCATCACCATGCCTATAGCGAATTTGTTACCAGAATTTTTGCAGTTGATCCTAGCGAAATGATGTTAGCGTTTCAATACATGATGAAACAAAAAATCGTGATGCCGGCTCACTTCTTAAGAGAATCTGGTCAAAAAATCAGTTCTGCTTTCGAACAATTTTCTGATTCTGCACAGCGTATCGGTGTTTACACTGCCAACGATTATGTAGATATCATGCAGAAATTAATGGATAAGTGGGAAATTGATAAAATGTCTGGTTTAACAGACGAAGCAGAAAAAGCCCGTGATTACTTAATGAAATTACCAGCTCGTATGGCAAGAATCTCTGAAAGATTAGTAATTCCACAGGAATCTCACATTTTTAAATGGGTTGAACCAGCGAGACTTTAAAAAATTTTAGATTGCAGATTTTAGATTGTTTATTAACGGTTTTAAAATTGATTTTTGCAATTCATATTGATATTGAAAATATTGTTGATTGCTGAGGTTTTATAAACTTAAGCAATCAACATTTTTATTTATAAAAGAAATGATCAGCGGCAATCCGCTTAAATCCGTGTCATCCGCGTTCCATTCTCAACACAGAAACTATGAATAATCCAGAATTAATAAATAAAACAATTGCGTTCGTAAAAGAAAAATTAAACGATGCCGAAGGCGGACACGATTGGTTTCATATTGAACGTGTTTATAAAAATGCGCTTTTAATTGCAAAAGATACAGATTGTGATTTGGTTGTGGTACAATTAGGTGCTTTGCTTCATGACATTGCCGACAGTAAATTTCATAACGGAGATGAAACCATCGGACCAAAAACAGCCAGATTATTTCTGGAATCTGAAAATGTTTCAGAAGAAATTATTCAGCATGTAGTAAACATCATCGAAAACATCTCTTATAAAGGCGGAAATTTTGAAAAGAGCTTCTCGTCTATAGAATTAGATATCGTTCAGGATGCGGATCGTTTAGACGCGATAGGGGCAATTGGAGTAGCAAGGGCGTTCAATTATGGCGGATTTAAAAATCGTGCCTTATATGACCCCGAAATTGCGCCTATAACAAACATGAGCAAGGAAGAATACAAAAAGAACAATGCCCCAACGATAAATCATTTCTACGAAAAGCTTTTGCTCTTAAAAGATAAAATGAATACGGAGACCGGAAAACAAATTGCTGCCGAAAGACATAAATTTATGGAAATCTTTTTAGCGCAGTTTTATGCGGAGTGGGAGGGAGTGAAATAGTTTTCAGTCTCAGTCTCAGTTTTCAGTTTCGAGGACTCAGTTATAAAGTATTATTCCGCAAAGAAACGCCAAGAAAACACAAAGCTTCACAAAGAAATTTTAAATCTCTGTGAAGCTCTGTGCTTTTTTACTCTGTGTATCTCTGTGAAATTACTTTCCAAAACCTTTGTCCCTTTGAGCCTTTGCAACTTTGAACCTTCCTCTACGAACACCCACAATTCCCATCACCGCAATCCTTTTTCTTTTTAGATTTACAAAAGAATTTTTTGATCAAAAAGGCGACCGCAATAAGTAATATTCCAAAGGCAATAATTTCTTGTATCATGGCCGTTTATTTTAAAAGTTGATAGGCTAAAAGTGCAACAAAATAGGCTAAACCGCTCATTAAGAATAATTGCATAGCTGGCCATTTCCAGGAATTGGTTTCTTTTTTGGTAATCGCCAATGTACTGGCGCATTGCATTGCAAAAGCATAAAATAGCAATAGCGAAATTCCAGAAGCAAAATTAAAAATCTTCTCACCCGTTACCGGATTTACTTCTTTTTGCATTTTGCTTTTAATTGTTGCTTCGTTATCACTGTCTCCAACACTGTAAATCGTAGCTAAAGTTCCAACAAACACTTCACGTGCGGCAAACGAACTGATAATCGCAATTCCGATTTTCCAGTCGTATCCTAAAGGCGCGATTGCCGGTTCGATGGCTTTACCCATAATTCCAATATAGGAATTCTCTAATTTTTGAGAAGCCACTTCGTTTTCAAACTGAACTTCATTTAAAGTTGTATTGGCAAATCTTTCTTTTACGATGGTTTCTGCTTCATTAAAATCTCTTCCGGGGCCAAAAGAAGCTAAAAACCATAAAATAACAGATATCGCCAGTATAATTTTACCCGCACCAACAACAAATGCTTTTGTTTTCTCGACTACGTTGATTCCAACATTCTTTAAAAGCGGCATTTTATAGCTTGGCATTTCAACTACAAAATACGTTTTGGTATTGAATTTCAGTATTTTATTTAAAATTAGTGCAGATAGAATTGCTGTGCCAAATCCCAATAAATAAAGGAACATCAATGATAATCCCTGAAGGTTTAGAATTCCCAGAACGCGTTGGTCGGGAATAACCAAAGAAATAATAATGGTATAAACCGGAAGTCTTGCAGAACAAGTTGTAAACGGTGTTACCAAAATCGTGATTAAACGCTCTTTCCAGTTTTCGATATTTCGGGTTGCCATAATTGCCGGAATAGCACAGGCAGTTCCTGAAATTAAAGGCACTACACTTTTTCCGGAAAGCCCGAACTTTCGCATGATTTTATCCATCAAAAACACCACCCGGCTCATGTATCCGCTTTCTTCCAAAATGGAAATAAACAGAAACAAAAAGGCAATTTGCGGAATGAAAATCAAAATCCCTCCAATTCCAGGTATAATTCCTTGCGAAAGTAAATCGGTTAATATACCACTTGGCAGTCCGGCTGCTGTCCAACTGCTTAAAGAAGCAAAGGTGCTGTCAATAAAGTCCATTGGAATGGTTGACCAGCTAAAAATCGATTGGAAAATCACAAATAAAATAGCAAGGAAAATTACATAACCCCAAACTTTGTGTGTTAAAACACGATCAAGTTTGGCTCTTATGTCTTTTGCCATCGATTCATCAACTTGTAAACCTTCTTTCAAAACATCATTAATGAACTGATATCTTTTGATAGTTTCTTTTTGCTGTAAACGTTTTAGTTCCGAATGCGATTTGGTGAAAGTATTTCGGATTTCATTTCGCTCTAAATTCAAAAAATTTACATCTTGCGTAATAACCAGCCATAATTTGTATAATAACTGATTCGGAAAAGCATGTTGTAGTTTTTCAAAATATTCCGCATCAATTACTGAGGCATTCAAACAAGGCTCGTGAGGAATTGTTTTGTACGAAACGATTAGTTCTTTTAGTTCCTCAATTCCATGCCCTTTACGAGAGCTCACTAAAGCAATTTTAGTTTTTAGTTTTTCTTCTAAAAAAGGGATATCAAGTGTAATACCTTTACTTTCCATACGATCAGACATATTGATGACTAGAATCGTCGGAATTTCAAGGTCTTTTATTTGGGTGTAAATCAGTAAATTTCGTTTCAGATTTTCGACATCTGTTACCACTACTGCAACATCCGGATATAATTTGTCGTTTTTATTCAGCAAAAGTTCAATTACAACACTTTCGTCCATCGAACTGGCATTCAAACTATATGTTCCCGGTAAATCGAGAATATTCGCTTTGATGTTGTGAGGCAATTTACAAAACCCTATTTTTTTCTCAACAGTAATTCCGGGATAATTCCCAACTTGCTGATTTAAACCGGTAAGCTGATTAAAAACTGAAGTTTTTCCTGTGTTAGGATTCCCGATAAGGGCAACATTTATATTTTGAATGCTCATTACAAATTGGTTTTGATAAGTTCAACTTCAATTTCACGAGCAGTTTCAACACGAATAGCCACATGTGAGCCATTAATATCTAAATATAGAGGATCTCCAAAAGGGGCAATTTGAAGTAATTCGACTAAGTTGCCCGGCAAACAACCCATTTCTAATAACTTTAGAGGAATAAGATCGATATCAAAATCTTTGATAATGGCTTTTTCGCCTTTTTTCAGAGTGTGAATTGTATTTTGCAAGCTTATTTAGATTGAATTTAGATTGCAAAAATAGGTAATAATTCTTTATTTCAAGGCATTTAACAGTTTTGATTGTGCCAAAATTTACTTAAATAAGCCAATTTTACTCTTGTGATAAGAAATCGATGTCCTCAAGAAGTCTTTTAATTTCTTCTTTATTTGTTCCATCATAAAATCCGCGAACACGACGTTTTTGATCCACTAAAACAAAATTCTCCGTATGAACCATATCGTACAACTGGTCAGGGCGACCTAATTTCACTGCTAAGTATGATTTTCTGGCCATCGTGTAAATCTCTTTTTTATCTCCGGTGACCAAATTCCATTTGCTATCTACAACACCGTATTTTACGGCATAAGCTTTTAAAACGGAAACACTGTCTACTTCTGGAAATACAGTATGGGAAAGTAACATTACTTTGGGATTATTAAGAACAGCCTTTTGGACTTCCGATAAATTTGTCGACATTTTTGGACAAATTGATCCGCAAGTCGTGAAGAAAAAGTCGGCTACATAAATTTTTCCTTCGTAGTTTTTTTGAGTAATGGTGTCACCATTTTGATTTACAAAAGAGAAATCAGCAATGGTGTGGTATTTACTTTTGTATTGAATCGTACTGTCAACCAGTTCAGGATTTACATCAGAAGGATTGTAAATGGGTAAAGTTTTTTGCGGCTTTAAAGCCGAATAAAATAGGGATATAGTTACTACCGAAAATACAATTAAAACAATAAAGAATTTGCGGTACTTGTATAGTAAAGATTTCATAAACAGAATTTGGCGCAAAAATACGAAAAGGAGTTTTTAAAAGCCTAACGAACCTTAGCTTTTAACAGGAGATTAAAAAGTTTTGCCACGAATTACACTAATTTACACGAATTAATATGTTCTCTGAAATCATAAGCAGAGAGAATTAGTAAAAATTAGTGTAATTCGTGGCAAACTTATTTGACACTTTAAGTTTTAACCTTTCTAATAGACTTGTTAACCAAATACAATCCAATAAGAGTTACTGCTGCACCAATTGCAATGGCCTGTGTAAGTGTTTCTCCAAAAATGAAAGATCCTAAAACCATGGCTACAATCGGATTTATATAAACATAAATACTGCTGATTTCCGTTGGAAGATGCTGTAACGTATAAATAAAAGCAATGAAGGTTAAGACCGAACCAATAATGATTAAATAAGCAATTGCCCACCAGGAATTTAAAGAGATTTCACTCAAAGGAATATTGGTTCCTGCAGCTTCTGTAATTCCAAATAAAAACACACTTGAAATCAGCATCTGCAATCCTAAACTAAAATACGGATTAAAACTTGACGCTTTTTTCTTGGTTTCCAAAATTCCGAAGGCCCAGGTAATAGTTGAAGCGACCATTAAAATGATTCCGAATTGAAAATCAGGCCTTAAAAAATCAGATAAGTAATCCATGAAAATGATGCAGATTCCGCCGAAGCTAATCAGGATTCCGAATAAAGCTACTCTGGCGATTTTTACACCATTAAAAAAATTGATAATAATAATCCAAATTGGGAAGAGAGCACTAATAATAGCACCTAATCCACTACTGATATATTTTACGCCCCAAGTACTTAGACCATTGCTTAAGGCAAAATTCAGTATAGATAAAATAATAATTGTTTTCCATTGTTTTCCTTTTGGCCAGGGTTCTTTTTTAATTAGAAAATAACCAACATAAAGCAAACCGCCCAAAAATTGACGGATGGTTGCTACCTGAAGTCCGGGCATATGTCTAACAGCTTCTTTTGATGCCAGCCAGGTCGTTCCCCAAAAGAAACTTACCCAGCATAAAGCCAAAATTGGAAATCCTATTGCTTCAATTTTTCCTGAAAAGGCATTCTGAATTTTTGCTCTCACTTTTATATTTTTTCTTTTGACAAATATTCCAAAAACAATTTCAAATATTCCGAAAAACCGGACATAATATTCATGAAACTTTTCGTTTAAATCCATTCGGAAATTGAATGTAAATCCTCAGGTCAATATTATTGGTAAATTTTAACATAATAATCAAAATAATAACAATATGTTTGTATATATACTAAAACAATAAAGAAAAATGATTAAACAGCTTACTAAACCTATGTTTTGTGTAGTTTCTGCAATGTTAACTTTCACTGCAGTTCAGTCTCAAAATGCAAAACCAAAAGAACCGGGTATCAATATTGCCAATATGGATACTAAAGTTAGTCCGGGTGACGACTTTTTTCGTTATGTAAACGGAACCTGGTTAGAAAAAACTGAAATCCCAAGTGATAGAAATTCATGGGGAAGTTTTAATGAACTACGTCAGAAAACAGACGAAAATTCATTAGTGATCTTAAAAGAAGCTTCAAAAGATCCGAAGTATAAATCAAATACAGATCAGGGTAAGGCAATTGCTTTATTTAATACGATCATGGACACCGTTGGAAGAAATAAAAGAGGTGTTACACCACTTCAGCCTTATTTGAAGAAAATCGACGCTATTAAAAATGTAGCCGATTTACAAAATTATCTTACTGAAATGCAATCTCAGGGTGGTGCTGGTTTCTTTGGAGTTTTTGTTGGAGCTGACGCTAAAAACAGTAATAAAAATTCAGTTAATTTAGGTCCCGGAACTTTAGGATTATCAGATAAGGATTACTACAATTCTGATGATAAAGATTCTAAAGAAAAACGTGAAAAATATGAGATTCACGTGGCTAGAATGCTTCAGTATATTGGAGAATCTCCTGCAAAAGCAAAAGAAAGTGCAAAACAAATTCTGGCTTTAGAGGTTGAAATGTCTGCACCAAGATTAGATCGTGTTGAACGCAGAGATCGTAGAAAACAATACAATCCAACTGCGGTTGCTGATTTGAAAAAAAATACACCTTCTATTCAATGGGATAAATATTTCACCGGAATCGGAATGACAAAATTAGATACTGTGAATGTTGCTCAGCCTCGTTACATGATCGCTTTAGAAAAAACTTTTACTGAAAAGAAAATAGAAGCATGGAAAGAATACCTAAAATGGTCTTTACTAAACAGAGCGGCATCAACGTTGACAACAGAAATAGAAAATGCAAATTTTGATTTCTACGGAAAAACATTAACAGGAGCTTTAAAACAACGTCCTCGTGAGGAAGTTGCTTTGCAGGTAATCAACGGTGCAACTGGTGAAGCTTTAGGAAAACTGTACGTAGAGAAATTATTTCCTGCCGAAGCTAAAGATAAAGCTAAAAACATGATTGCAAATGTAATGCAGGCGTACAGAAACAGAATCAATGCTTTGCCTTGGATGTCAGCTGAAACTAAGACAAAAGCTATTGAAAAATTAAACAAATTAACGGTTAAAATTGGATATCCTGATAAATGGAAAGATTATTCCGCTTTAGAACTTAAAAACGTTAGCGAAGGCGGAACTTATTTTGATAACATGAAAAATTTATCAAAATGGTCTTATGCTGAAAATCTTGCTAAATTAGGCAAGCCAGTTGATAAAACAGAGTGGGGAATGTCACCACAAACGGTAAACGCTTATTTCAATCCATCTTATAACGAGATTGTTTTCCCTGCAGCGATTTTACAACCACCTTTCTACAATTATCAGGCTGACGAAGCTGTAAATTATGGTGGAATCGGAGCTGTTATCGGTCACGAAATCTCTCATGGTTTTGATGACTCAGGCGCACGTTACAATGCAGACGGAAATCTTGTTGACTGGTGGACTGCTGATGATTTAAAACAATTTACAACTCTTGGAGGTGAACTTGCTGCTCAATACAGTGCTTTAGAGCCATTGCCGGGAATTCACGTAGATGGTAAATTTACTTTAGGAGAAAACATTGGTGACTTAGGAGGTACAAATGCGGCTTACGATGGTTTGCAGTTGTATTTGAAAGCAAATGGAAATCCGGGTTTAATTGACGGATTTACGCCAGAACAACGTTTCTTTATTTCATGGGCTACAGTTTGGAGAACTAAATCAAGAGATGAGGCAATAAAAAGTCAGGTTAAAACAGATCCGCACTCTCCGGGAATGTACAGAGCGGTAGTGCCAATTCAGAATTTGGATACTTTCTACCAAGCTTTCGGAATTAAGGCAGGAGACAAAATGTACGTAGAACCAGCAAAAAGAGTTAAAATCTGGTAATATTGACAAGCATAAAAAAACGGCGCTAAAATTAGCGCCGTTTTTGTTTTATCTATTTGACTGCGATAAAAATATCGACTTCGGCATTTTCAGGATTCTGTGCTTTCTCTCCGTAAATTTCAAAATCTGCGGTAAAACTTCTGTCCAGATCTGAATTCCAAATCTTCATCCATTCATTAAAAACAATGTTTTCATGAAGATTTCCTTTTGCAGTAAACTTTTCATAAGTTGCTTTTTCAATAGTTTTCCCGGTCATTCCTTCCGGAATAAAATCTAAAGAGCTCACCAGACATCCTAAAATGGTTGTGTAAGGTTTTGTGTGATCTTTTTCGTAGTCGGTATAAACACAATAAAGAGCATTATCAATTTTATTCGGAATTTTTTCAGCAATCCCTTCCGTCATAAATTTGTTCCAAAGTGCAGGAATATCTTGTCCAGACTGACCATTTTCATTAGTCGTTCGCACTGAAATCCCAATAATACTAAATTTTTGAATATCCATTTTTAGTTAAATTATTTTGTTTGATTTCAAATTTACGATCACAGTACGACAACAGTGTGTCAGCAGGAAATTGAAAAAGATATATTTAAGAGCTTATTTTGTATTGCTGTAAATATAAGCTTCAATTGCTTTTAATTCTTCATCAGACATTGCCTGAGTTACCGGAAAATTAGTTTTCATAACAGAGAACTGACTAGGATCAACAATTGGATCTGCATTTCCTTTTAGGAAAGTAACAATATTACCTTTTTTGTCTTTATACATTTTTCCGATTTCCTGAATACTTGGGCCAATAATTTTTTGATCTACCTGATGACAGGAAACACAATTTCCTCTTCCTTCAAAAATGTCTTTTCCTAAAGCTTCCGGTGTTTTGGCTTCCGCCGATTCGCCTTCTGAATAGGTTTCTGTTGCGGTTGTATCAGGATTTTCAGTTGTTTCTTTTTTACAGGATGCGAAAGCTAAAACGGCAGATAAGAATAATGCTTTTTTCATTTTTTTACTTCTTATTTAATAGTATTGCCGCCTCTTTAGCGAAATAAGTCGAGATAATACTGGCTCCCGCACGCTTAATGCAATACAGTTGCTCCATCATGATTTTATCATTATCCAGCCAGCCTCTTTCGGCAGCAGCCTTAATCATAGCATATTCTCCTGAAACGTGAAAAACAGTTACCGGAACATTTACGGCATTTTTTACTTCTCGTACAATATCAAGATAAGCAATTCCTGGTTTTACCATTACCATATCAGCACCTTCTTCAACATCCATAAGGGTTTCTCTGATCGCTTCGATACGGTTGGCATAATCCATCTGGTATGTTTTTTTGTCTTTCGGAACAACTACATCAGCTTCTCTCGGCGCACTGTCCAAAGCATCACGAAACGGCCCGTAAAATGCAGAAGCATATTTAGCCGAATAACTCATAATTCCCACATTATGAAATCCTGCTGCATCCAATCCCTGGCGTAAACGCAAAATACGTCCGTCCATCATATCACTTGGCGCTACAAAATCAGCTCCGGCTTGTGCGTGCGAAACGGCCATTTTTACCAATGCGTCGTTGGTGACATCATTGGAAACATCGCCATTTTCGATAATTCCGTCATGACCATAAATAGAGTAGGGATCAAGGGCCACATCCGGCATTACAACCATTTCAGGACAAGCAGCTTTAATGGCTTTAATAGCATTTTGCATTAATCCGTTTGGATTCCAGGCTTCTTTTCCAGTATTGTCTTTTAATGATTCGTCTACTTTTACATAAATGTTGACAGCGCGAATTCCTAAAGCAAAAATCTCCTTTACTTCTTCTACTGTTAAGTCGATCGAACGACGGAAAATTCCCGGCATTGATGGAATTTCAACTTTATAATTTTCGCCTTCTGCAATAAACATTGGAAACATAAAATCACTTGGACTTAATGTTGTTTCGCGAACTAAACTACGGATAGATTCATTTACTCGTAGTCTTCTGCCTCTTTGTAATGGGAACATATTTTTTTGTTTAAAGTTTCATGTTTCAGGTTTTATCCTGAAGTTATTCTGATATTTTTATGTAATGGAAGCGGTGTAAATCGCTTTTATGGTTTTATCAAGTTTTTGGTTAAATTCATCATCAGACTGGCCAGCAGAAAGACCTTCAGACAATGCTCGTGAGAAGCTGGCGATCAATCCGTGGTTTTGTGTCAGTTTAGCATTGGCTTCTTCTTCTGAATATCCTCCGGAAAGTGCCACAACACGAACAACATGCGGATCAGACATTAGTTCTTTATAAAAGTCATTTACAGTCGGAATAGACAATTTCAACATTACTTTTACATCTTTATCAAGTAAATTAAGCTGTTTCTTTATTTCTTCTTTCAGAATTTCTTCTGATTTTTCTTTGTCAGCACTGTAAATATCAACCTCCGGTTCAATGATCGGCACAAGTCCTTTTGCAAAGATTTGTTTTCCTACTTCAAATTGTTGTTTCACTACTTCACGAATTCCTTCGGCATTTGCTTCTTTGATAACAGAACGCATCTTAGTTCCAAAAACGTTTTTTTCTACAGCCCGTGTCAACAGTTCATCTAAATTAGAAATCGGTTTCATCAGCTGAACGCCATTCGCAAGATCGGCAAGCCCTTTATCGACTTTTAAAAACGGAACGATGTTTTTCTTTTCCCACAAGTAATCAGCAGTCCATTGTCCGTCGATTTTGCGATCCATGGTGTTTTCAAACAAAATAGCTCCCAGGATATATTCGCTTTTAAAGGCAGAGCTCTTAATTATACGGGTTCTCATTTCATGTACCAGCGTGTACATTTCTTCGTCATTTGCGAAACTGCTTTCCTGAACGCCATATTGTGCTAACGCTTTTGGTGTGCTTCCGCCACTTTGGTCTAATGCGGCAATAAATCCTTTTCCGGAATGCATGCGATCTAATTGTGCAATGTTCATTTTTCTCTTTTCCATAATAATGATTTTTAAGTGGTTTTATTCATTATTTAAAAGCTCCAGAGGAGCATTATGCTTATAGATAAAATTTAACGTCTGGGATGTAGATTTAAATTTATACGCCACCCCGCTGGGGTTCAATGAAATAAATCTACAAAATCGCTATAAACATGTTGTCCCGATGGGACTTAATTACATTAAAATTACTCAATTAATTTTGGAGTTTTAATAAATATAAACCCATTTTTAAATTGAAGCTCCAGAGGAGCATTATGTTTATAGTACTATTTAGCGATTTGAATTTTAGCTCCGTAGGAGCGTAATGTTATTATCTTAATTCAACTAATATTTAGATCCATTCTTTTGGATTTTCCAATACATTTACCAATTTCTCTTCTTCACTTCCTGCTTCTGCATGATGATCGTAAACCCATTGTACATGTGGAGGTAAACTCATCAAAATACTCTCAATTCTTCCGTTGGTTCTTAAACCGAATAAAGTGCCTTTGTCATGAACCAAATTGAACTCGACATAACGGCCACGACGGATTTCCTGCCAATTTCTGTTTTCAGGAGTATAGGCTAAATTTTTTCTTTTCTCAACAATTGGAACATAAGCTTCTAAGAAACTATTCCCAACTTCAGAAACGAAATTGAACCAATCTTCCATCGACATTGATTCATTTGCTTTGCAATAATCAAAGAACAAACCGCCAATTCCGCGGGCTTCGTTTCGGTGCGCATTCCAGAAATAAGCATCACATTGTTTTTTATATTTTGGATAAAACTCGGGATTATGTTTATCGCAAGCGGTTTTACACGTTTGATGAAAGTGAGTTGCATCTTCTTCAAACAAATAATAAGGCGTTAAATCCTGACCACCTCCAAACCATTGTTCGATCACTTTTCCGTGTTCATCGTACATCTCAAAATAACGCCAATTGGCATGAACTGTTGGTGTCATTGGGTTTTTCGGATGTAAAACCAAACTTAATCCGCAGGCAAAGAAATCGGCTTCGCCAACGCCAAACATTTTCTGCATTGCTTCAGGAAGTTTTCCATGAACGGCTGAAATGTTTACACCGCCTTTTTCGAAAACGGCACCGTTTTCAATAACGCGTGTTCTTCCACCACCGCCTTCCGGACGTTTCCAAAGATCTTCACGGAATTTTGCAGTTCCGTCAACAGCTTCTAATCCGGCGCAGATTTGATCTTGTAGATTTTGTATGTATGCGTAAAATTTATCTTTCATGAGTATTGTATTCTGATTTAAGCAATCCAAAATAAACAGTGTTTTGCAATTCGCCATCACCATTTCTAAATTCGTCTCTTAAAATTCCTTCTTGTTTGAAATTGTGTTTTAAGGCAACTCGTTGACTTGCAAAGTTAATTTCTGATGTGCAGATGAAAACTTTGTTTAGCTTCAATTCGTTGAAACTAAAATCTACTGCATGTGAAACCATTTTTGATGTGATTCCCTTTCCCTGATAATCTTCATCGGTAAAATAACCTAATTCACATTTTGAGATGCGATAATCAATAGTTTTTACGCACAAATAACCAAGTAAGTCATTGGTTTTGATGTCTCTTGCGAAAAAATAAAAGCCTTCGCTATTTTTTTCTTTTTCAAGATTGACAGCCATAAAGCCTTCTGCTTTCTTTAAAGAATCAGAATTAGCTAATGTCACCGGAAAAGTTTTGTGAATGTGATTTTTGTTTTTATTTACTAACGTGAAAAATTCTTCGGCAGTAACATCTTCAATTCGATCTATTTTCCAATCTGTAAAACTCATGTTTATTTGTTTTTAGCTGAGGCGATTTTGGCATTTATTCCGAAGGAGAAAACCTTGCTTTCTTGCTGAATGTATTGGTAAATAGCAAGTGCTTTTCCTAAAAAATCAAATTGCTTTTCTTGTGATAAACCAACTAGAATATCTGCAAATTGCTCCTGTTGGTTCCAGTCTAATTGACATCTTTGAAGTAGAATAATCAATTCTTCTTCGGGTATTTCAATTGTTCGTTGCAGACTTAAACCAAAACCTTTGAGTTGCTCATCTATAAGACTAGTGTCTTCAGCATTCCAAAATTTAGGCACAAAAATAAGTGTGTGCAAAGTCCTGAGAGTATTCTCAATTCTGATGTTTTCTTCGTCTCTTAGGCCTTTGTTGAGCATTATCTTTTGAGTTTTCAGTCGCAGTCACAGTTTTCAGCTTTAAAGTGAGACTGAAAACTGAGACTGAATACTGTATAACTATTGTCCGTATTCCTTAACCGCGTCAATAAACGCTTTAGCATGATCTACAGGGATATTTGGTAAAATTCCGTGACCTAAATTTACAACATATTTATCTTTTCCGAATTCGTCGATCATTTCGTGAACCATTTTTTTGATGGTTGGAATTGGAGAAAGCAATCTTGATGGATCAAAATTTCCTTGTAAAGTAATGTTTCCACCAGACAAGTAACGGGCATTTCTAGCTGAACAAGTCCAGTCTACACCCAATGCCGAAGCTCTACTTTTACCCATTTCGCCAAGAGCGAACCAACATCCTTTTCCGAAAACAATAACCGGAGCGTGATCAGCCAAAGCTTCAACGATCTGGTTGATGTATTTCCATGAGAATTCCTGATAATCAACCGGAGAAAGCATTCCGCCCCAGGAATCAAAAATCTGAACGGCATCAACTCCCGCTTTTACTTTTTCTTTTAAGTATAAAATAGTCGTATCTGTAATTTTTTGTAATAAAGTGTGTGCCGCAGCAGGGTTTGAAAAACAGAAACCTTTTGCAGTATCAAAACTTTTAGAGCCTTTTCCTTCAACAGCATAACAGAAAATTGTCCAAGGCGAACCAGCGAAACCAATTAATGGCACTTCGTCGTTTAGCATTTCTTTCGTCAATTTAATGGCATCCATAACATAACCTAAACTTTCCTGAATGTCCGGTACGTAAACGCGATGAACATCAGCCAATGAACGAATAGGATTTGGTAAAAACGGACCGAAATTTTCTTTCATTAAAACTTCGATTCCCATTGCTTGAGGTACAACCAAAATATCTGAGAATAAAATTGCTGCATCCGGAGCAATTCTGCGAATTGGCTGAACAGTAATTTCTGCGGCTAATTCCGGAGTCTGACAACGGGTAAAGAAATCATATTTATCACGTAGAGCAATAAATTCTGGTAAATATCTTCCGGCTTGACGCATCATCCATACTGGCGGGCGTTGAACAGTTTCTCCTTTTAATGCTTTTAAAAATAGGTCGTTTTTTAACATTTTTTTGTTGCTTTAGGCTTTAAGCTTTAGGCTTTAAGCGTTTGTTTGTCTTTATTTTTTGTTGCTTATTGCCTAAGGCTTAAAGCTTATTGCTGTATTCAATAATTACATCCTCAATCACATCTTCAACTGTTGGCTGATCTGCGATGATGATGTTTTTGGTAATTTTATGTAAGGCGTCTGCAGTGGTTTCTCCAATGCAAAAACACGTTTCTTTTTTGATGGTATTGTCTTTCAAATAACTTTCAACGCCAGACGGACTGAAAAACAAGATCGCGTCAACGGCTGTTTTTATTTTTTGAGGTGTTAATGATGTATCGTAAACCTGAATTTCGTTGAACTTTACATCTGCTTCTTTTAAAGCTTGTGGTAAAGTTTCTCTGCGAAGGTTTCCGCTGAAAAAAGTAAAGCTTTCGTTACGGTAAATCAAAGTGATAATTTCGGCTAAATCTGAAGCATAACCCGTGTAAGCCACAACGTTAAAGCCACTTTCTGATAAAAGAATCTTCGTTTTTAAACCAACGCAAAAAACGTTTTTACTTTTCAGTTCTTCCGCTTTTGGATGTGATAAAATACTGTGAACGGCATTCTGACTTGTGAAAATTAGATTTTCGTTGAGGTCTTTTAGTTCAAATGATTTGTTTTGAGTCTGAATGAAATCGGCATCAATAACATCTAAATTAGCATCAGTTAATGCCTTTTTTTGTTCGCCCGATAGCTTTTTTGTGGATAATATCTGAATTGATTTTGCCATTATTTTTTAAGAGATTCTTTAATAGATTGCATCAACTCGGTTCCGCCATTGTTTAGAATTTCCTGTGCAGCGAAAAATCCCAGTTTTTTCCATTCTGAAATATCTACGGTTTTTTCAATTTCCAGTTTTTGTTTTCCATCAACAGAAAGCAAAACACCTTGAAAATGTAAAGTGTCTTCGTCTTCGTTATATGTAACCAAAGCTCCAATTGGCGCCGTACAGCCACCTTCCAGCGTTCTCAAAAACTGACGTTCGATATAAGTACAGATCTCCGTTTCAATATGATTTAACTGCGAAAGTGCGTCTAAAGTATAATTGTCATTTTCCATTGCCACAACAAGCATTGCTCCTTGTGCCGGCGCGGGAATCATCCAATCCAAATTGATATAATTTTCTGGTTTTATGTTAATTCGCTCCAAACCTGCAGCGGCAAAAACAGCTCCATCCCAGTTATTGTCTTGTAATTTTTGCATACGTGTGTTTACGTTTCCACGTAAATCAACCACCGTATGGTTAGGATATTTATTGAACCATAATGCCTGGCGACGCAAACTTCCGGTTGCAATTGTACTTGGTTTTTCAAAATCCGGATTTCCTTTGTGTACTAAAATGTCTAAAACATTGGCTCTTTCTAAAACCGCAGCCTGAACAATTCCTTTTGGCAATGCCGTTGGAACATCCTTCATAGAGTGAACAGCAATATCACAATCGCCATTAATCATGGCAACATCCAGCGTTTTAGTAAAAATTCCGGTAATGCCAAGTTCGTAAAGCGGTTTGTCCAAAATAATATCACCTGTAGATTTTACGGCAACAATCTCGGTTTTATACCCCAGATCATTTAGTTTTTTCTCGACAGTGTGTGCTTGCCAAAGTGCCAATTCGCTATCGCGAGTTCCTATTCTGATTGTTTTTTCAGCCATGTTCTATTTTTTTTCACCATATAAGTCATATAAGTAAATTTAAGCATTGCGTAAATAACTATAATTGAATGAACTTATATGACTTATATGGTGGAAAATTTATTTTTAAGATGCTTTTATTTTGAAGACTTTTTCGATCCATTCGATGCTTTCATCGACCATGGTGTCGTCGTCTTTTAAGTGGTTTGCGAAATGGGTAGTGATTTTTTGAATGATTCTGTTGCTGATAATTTCAGCCTGAGCTTCATTAAAATCAGTGATTTTTTTGCTTTGAAAGTTTAATTCTGAGTCTTTAATCGCGTTCAGTTTTTCTTTTAAAGCATTGATGGTTGGAGCAAACTTTCTGCCTTTCATCCAAACTACAAATTCTTCTTTGATTTCTTCAATGATTGCTTCAGCAGCCGGAATATGTAATTTTCTGTTTTCCAAAGTTTCATCTGTCAATTGCGACAAATAATCCATGTGAATCAAAGTTACACCTTCTAATTCCTCAACGTTTTCATTCACGTTTTTCGGAATCGATAGATCTAAAATCAATAAAGGTTTTTTAAGATTTAAGATAGCCTTGTCAACCGTTGGGTTTTGTGCACCCGTAGCGACAACCACAACATCTGCTTTTTGAAGTTCTAAATGAAGTTCCGAATAATCCTTAACAATCAAATTCAATTTTCCAGCCAGTTTCTCAGCTTTGTCTTTGGTTCGGTTGATTAAAGTAATATGTTCGTTTTTAGTATGTTTTACAAGATTTTCGCAAGTATTTCTTCCGATTTTTCCTGTCCCGAAAAGTAAAATATTTTTGTTTCCAATGTCTTCTACATTTTTCATAATGTATTGAACGGATGCAAAAGAAACCGAAGTTGCTCCGGAACTAATTTCTGTTTCGTTTTTGATTTTTTTGCTCGCCTGAATCACAGCGTTTACCAATCTTTCCATAAAAGTATTGGCCAATCCCATTGCTTTAGAATGTGTGAAACTAGTTTTTATTTGAGAAATAATCTCGAAATCGCCCAGAATCTGACTGTCTAAACCAGTTCCTACGCGAAACATATGATTTATAGCTTCCTGATTTTTATAAACGAATCCCACTTTTTGGAAAGCATCTACAGATCCGTTACTATTATCGCAAATAAGTTTTATTAATTGAAAAGGGTGTTCAGCAAAACCGTAGATTTCGGTTCTGTTGCAAGTCGAAGTGACAATTAAACTTTCTATTCCTTCTGTTTTAGCTTGTTCCAGCAAACGCGTTTTGGCAACGGCATCCAAACTAAATTGACCTCTTACCTCAGCATCAGCTTTTTTATAACTCAGACCAACTGAATAAAAATATAGGTGTTTCGGTACATTATTGTTTTCCATAAATTCACTTTCATAAAAGTGCAACAAAATTATCATTATACTGTTTACAAAAGTAACGCTCAAAGTACTATTTGTATCGCTACATGTTTTTTTGTTTCTAAACGACTGTTTTTATGCAAAAAGCATTATTTTTGTAGCAAAATCAAGTTGTTTGAAATGATTTGTTTAGAGTGATTCTAAATAACATTTCTCTTTGGCTATGATTTTAGTTTCAAAAAAATATCGCTATGAGTTCTCAGGAAATTATAAAAATTGAAGACGACTTTACGCTGATCCGTTTTCAAAACGACAGTTCAGAACCATTTTTTGGACAACACGAAGTTGGTAGTGGTCTGATACAGTTTCACTTCGGGATAAAAGGCAATGCCAAATTTTTGTTTAATCAAGGTAGTTATGCCTTAGATTTGAAAGAAGAGAAATCGCTGCTTTTGTATAATCCACAGAAAGAATTACCGCTGAATTTAGAACTCGCTCCAAATTCCTGGGTAATTTCGGTTATTGTATCAATCAAGAAATTTCATGCGTTGTTTTCTGCGGAAGCAGATTATATTACTTTTTTAAGTCCTGATAATAAGGACAAAAAGTATTATAACGAAGGAAATATTAGTCCTTCTATGGCTATTGTGCTGAGTCAGTTGTTTCATTACAACCTTCATCCATCGATAAAAAACCTTTATTATAAGGGAAAAGGATACGAATTGTTGAGTTTGTATTTCAATCGAACCGAAGATCCAAACGCAGAACAATGTCCGTTTTTGATTGATGAAGATAACGTCTTGAAAATCCGTAAAGCAAAAGAAATTATAATTGCCAATATGGCCGAACCACCCGGATTGCAAGAACTGGCAGATGAAATTGGTTTGAATTTGAAGAAACTCAAAATGGGTTTCAAACAAATTTACGGCGATACTGTTTACGGTTTCCTCTTCGATTATAAAATGGATTTTGCGCGAAAACTGTTAGACAGCGGATCTTATAATGTAAACGAAGTTGGATTGAAAATCGGTTATAGCACAGGAAGCCATTTCATCGCGGCATTCAAGAAAAAGTTTGCCACAACTCCAAAGAAGTATTTGATGTCGATTAATACGAATGTTTAAGTTTGTTTGCCACGAATTTCACTAATTAGCACGAATTAAAAATCTGCTGAATCTGCGAAATCTGCAAGCAAAAAAACTCAGCAAATCGATTTTAGATATTTCTCAATAACTAAAAAGTAATAAATATCATATTTCTAAAAAGTAGCAATTTCTACTTTTGCCGAAAATTAAAACAAAAACAAAGCTTAAAGCCTAATGCTTAAAGCCTAAAGCAAAAAAAGAATGAAAGGCGTATTATTAGTAAACCTAGGATCTCCGGAAAGTCCAACTACCAAAGATGTAAAACCGTACTTAGACGAATTTTTAATGGATAAATATGTGATTGATGTTCCGTATTTGTTGAGAGCATTTTTAGTTCGTGGTATTATCCTAAGAAAAAGACCAGAAGAATCAGCACATGCATATGCTAAAATCTGGTGGGAAGAAGGTTCTCCGTTAGTGGTACTGTCTGAAAGAATGCAGAAAAAAGTACAGCCTTTGGTAAATGTTCCAGTTTCTTTGGCAATGCGTTATGGAACGATGACAATCGAAAAAGGGCTACAGGAATTGCACGATAAAGGAGTTACAGAAGTGATGCTTTTTCCATTGTATCCGCAATACGCAATGGCTTCAACTTTGACAATTTTAGTTAAAGCAGAAGAAATCCGCAAGAAGAAATTCCCACACATGACTTTTACCGATGTCCCTGCGTTTTACAACAAACCAGACTACATCAAGAATTTAGCCGATTCGATTCAGAAACACCTAGTTGGATTTGATTATGATCATTTATTATTTTCGTATCACGGAATTCCGGAACGTCATATCCGCAAAACAGATGTAACCAAGTCACATTGTAAAATTGATGGTTCTTGTTGTAACACGCCTTCGCCGGCGCATGATTTCTGTTACCGTCATCAATGTTATGAAACAACCAAACAAGTAGTAAAATTATTGGGAATTCCAGAAGATAAATACAGCTTGACTTTTCAATCTCGCTTGGCGGGAGATAAATGGCTGGAACCTTATACCGATGTTGAAATTGATAAAATGCCAGGGAAAGGGATCAAGAAATTAGCAGTTGTAACACCCGCTTTTGTGTCTGATTGTTTAGAAACTCTGGAAGAAATTGCAATGCGCGCCAAAGAAGATTTTGAAGCACAGGGAGGCGAAGAATTTTTAGCGATTCCGTGTTTGAATGATGATGATGAGTGGTGTCAGACCGTGAGTAACTGGATTAACGACTGGGCTAAATAATAGAAAATAGAGTAAAGAATAAAGAACAAAGACTTTGTCAATGGAATATTATAACTACTTAAAATCATTACATCTTATTTTTGTAATAACCTGGTTTGCGGGATTGTTTTATATTGTGCGTTTGTTTGTGTACCAAATCGAAGCCAACGAAAAACCATCTCCTGAAAAGGAAATTTTGCAGGCACAGTATAAAATAATGGCCTACCGTTTGTGGTACATTATTACGTGGCCATCAGCAATTTTGGCCAGTATTTTTGCTTTTTGGATGTTGTTTTTTACCGATTTAGGAAACGCCTGGCTCAAAATGCCGTGGATGCATGTAAAATTGTGTTTCGTTTTCTTATTGTATTTGTATCATTTAAAATGCCATCAAATTTTCAAGCAATTGCAAAATGATGAGATAAAATATTCCAATAATTTCATGCGTTTATGGAATGAAGGCGCTACAATTATTTTATTTGCCGTAGTGTTTCTAGTAGTTTTAAAAAGCGCCATCAACTGGATTTTCGGTGTAATCGGAATTGTTTTATTCTCGGTTTTAATCATGTTGGGATTCCGATTTTATAAACGAATTCGCGAAAAGAAATAGTATTCAGTCGCAGTTTTCAGTCACAGTTTACACTCTGACACTGAAAACTGCGACTGCGACTGAAAACTAAATTTATGCTAAACAACTTCAAAATGTCAATGCTTTCACTTCGTACCAGGATTTTCCTGTCGATGATTGTATTGATTGTTGTGGCATCTTTTTTATTGGCTTCCATATCGATTATTCAGTTTAAGAACGAAGCCAAAGAATACCATCAGGAACGATTGGAGCGTAAAGAAAACGCCGTAAAAGAACACATCAATTACGTGCTTTCGACTACAACTTATCCTTTAAAAACCGCTAATCTAGATTTGATTTTTAAAGATAAAATCCACGAATTGGCTCAAATTCACAAAATCGAAATCAATATTTATAGCCTTGACGGAAAACTGTTGAAATCCTCGAAAGAATCTTTTGCAGTTGATAAAGTAGCGCCTCCGGTTCCGGATTATATACTGAAATTGGTTCGTTCGTCTATTGAAAAGCGTTTTGTTGATATTAAAACGATTGACGGAGTTAAAAACAGATCGTCTTATAGTTTGATAAAAGATGAAAAGTTCAAACCCCTCGGAATATTAAATCTTCCTTATTTAGAAGATGACGGATATTACGATAATGAGCTGAATACTTTCCTGATTCGTTTGAGTCAGGTATATTCCTTTATGCTGATTGTGGCTTTTGCATTGGCATATTTCCTTTCCACTTACATTACAAAATCACTTAAAACGATTTCTGATAAACTGGAAGAAACTAATCTGGATCAGAAAAACGAAAAGATTGTTTTAGAAGCGAATAGTAAAGAAGTGAACTTCCTGATCAGAGCTTATAACGGAATGGTCGATAAGTTGGAAACCAGTGCTATAAAACTGGCTCAAAGTGAGCGTGAAGAAGCGTGGCGTGAAATGGCAAAACAAGTCGCTCATGAAATTAAAAATCCACTTACGCCAATGCGTTTGACTGTACAGAGTTTTCAACGCAAGTTCGATCCTACAGCGCCTGATGTGAAACAGAAATTAAACGATTATTCTGAAACCTTAATCCAGCAAATTGATACGATGACGGCGGTGGCTTCGGCCTTTTCGAATTTTGCTTCAATGCCGGCTCAACAAAACGAAACGCTGAATGTGGTGGAAGTTGTGGAATTGGCGTTAGATATTTTCAATGAAGATTATATTGTTTTTGAAAGTGAAGAAGAGGAAATCATCTCCAAAATGGATCGTACGCAACTAATTCGTGTGATTACCAATTTGGTTAAAAATGCAACGCAGGCAATTCCGGAAAGTCAGTTTCATAAATCTATTTTGGTTACAGTAAAACGTCGAAATAATAATGTTGAAATTGCTGTAAAAGACAACGGTATCGGAATTCAGAAACTAGATACTGGCCGAATTTTCGAGCCAAAATTCACCACCAAAACCAGCGGAATGGGTCTTGGGCTCGGAATTATAAAAAACATCATCGAAAATTACAAAGGAACAATTACCTTTGAATCAACTTTCGGAAAAGGAACCACATTTACCGTTTCTTTGCCTATCACAAACTCATAAAACCACGACCATGAACTACGAAAATCTTTTAATTTCTATTGAAGAAAAAATTGCTACCGTAACCATAAACAGACCTACAAAGCTGAATGCGCTGAACAAAGCAACCATTAGCGATTTGAATAAAGCAATAAAAATATTAGGTAAAAATGATGAGGTTCGCGTTATTGTTTTAACCGGAAGCGGAGAGAAAGCTTTTGTGGCTGGGGCCGATATTTCAGAGTTTGCCAATTATACAGTGGTCGAAGGCGCACAATTAGCTGCTGAAGGGCAAGAATCACTTTTTGATTATATAGAAAATTTAAAGAAACCGGTAATTGCAGCCATAAATGGTTTTGCTCTTGGCGGCGGATTAGAATTAGCAATGGCGTGTCATTTCAGAGTAGCATCAGACAATGCAAAAATGGGATTGCCGGAAGTAACTTTAGGATTGATTCCGGGTTATGGAGGAACACAGCGTTTGCCCCAATTGGTCGGTAAAGGCCGTGCTATGGAAATGATCATGACTGCAGGAATGATTGGAGCAGAAGAAGCAAAGCAATATGGTTTGGTAAATCACGTCGTACCTCAGGCGGAACTTTTGGAATTTACAAATGGAATCGCTCAAAAAATCATTAAAAATGCACCGTTTGCCATCGGAAAAGCGATAAAAGCGATCAATGCGAATTTTAAAGACGGAAAAGATGGTTTTGAAACCGAAATAAAATCATTCGGAAAATGTTTCGGAACTCAGGATTTTAAAGAAGGAACCACAGCATTTTTAGAGAAAAGAAAAGCTGAATTTACAGGGAAATAAAATTATACCACAGAGCTGCACAAAGATTTTATACAGAGATACGCAAAGTTTTTCCTTGTGCCCTTTGCGTAAATCTTAGCGAACTTTGCGGTTAAATAATAGACAAAGGTTTTAAAAACTTAGAACCTTAGTACCTCAGAACCTTAGAACCTTAAAAAAATGTACGAACCAATATTTGCTCTTTTTTGCGAACGCGTCAAAGAAAGCATTCAAAGCGGCACTTTTGCCAAACTTACACTTGCCAAAACAATAGGCGATACAGAGATCAAAAACATTTACTTCCGACTGGTTTTAAATGAAGACAATACGTATTCAATCTCTTTGACTACGCGATACAAAACCGAAGAAATCGAAAGCATCCATACTTTAGATGAAGCTTTAATGGTTTTAGGAACTTATATTAAAAATCCGTTTTTGACGGCACTTTTATTTACGACTGATAATGATGTAACATTCAAAGTAAATAAGAAAAATGCAGGAAGTATTATCGAGCAGGAACCGACATTTAAAAATGCTTCGCCTGTGATGTTAGAAATGATAGAAAAGGGGATTGTTTAGTTTTTAGAAGGTAATACTGATAGTAATAGAATCACAAAAGAGTTATGGCTTTTGTGATTTTACTCTACAATTTCACTCTCCATTTTTTGCTTATTCAGTTTTAAATTTTCAAGTTCACATTCAATATCAAATATTTCATCATTGATTTTTTGAAAATGCATATAACAACCTGCAGGGATTGCAATTAATAAAATGGCAGCAAACATCAAAACAGAATCTTGATAACCCATTCTATCAACTAGCATTCCTTTTCTCATAGGAATATAGGGACCAACAAAAGGCGTAATGATTCCAACAATGATCAATCTCCAAATTTTCCACTTTTCTTTAGGAAGTTTTTTTAGTTGATCTTCAAGCTCTTTTTGTTTATTTTCTGAATTTATATCAAATTCATTCATATTTACGTATGATTTTTATTCTTTGTGAATCTCCGTGAAATAACCCACGCAATATCCCTCTAAAGAAGCTTCACAAACAAATTAGAAGCGATTTTATTCGAAATAGACAATTCCCTTCCATCAATCTTAATTTTAACCGACAAATCGAAAGATTCTTTAGAAAGAAATTCGATTTTAGATCCCAAAGCAATTTCCTGCTTATCCAGATATTTCAAAAATTCTGAAGAGGTGTCTTTTACACCTACGCAAACACCAATTTGATTTTCTGATAATTCAGAAAGAAGTTGTTTTTCAATCTTAACGATTCGCCCATTCGCATCCGGAATAGGATCGCCGTGCGGATCTTCCGTCGGATTCCCAAGAAAATCATCCAAACGGTTAATCAATTGCTCCGATTTGATATGTTCTAATTGCTCAGCAATATCGTGAACCTCATCCCAACTGAAATTTAGTTTCTCCACTAAAAAAACCTCCCATAAACGATGTTTTCGAACAATCATTTTAGCGGCTAGTTTTCCGTTTTCAGTTAAGGAAACGCCTTGGTATTTTTTATAATTAACTAAATCTTTATCTGCCAGCTTTTTAAGCATATCCGTAACCGATGAAGCTTTAGTTTCCATCATTTCCGCAATAGCGTTAGTGCTGACTTCAGTATCATTTGAAGCCGTAAGATGATATATTGATTTTAAATAGTTTTCTTCTGAAAAAGTCATTTTTTTTGAGGTTCTGAGGTTCTAAGGTTCTGAGGTTCTAAGTTTTTGTTCTGAAAAAAACCTCAGAACCTTAGCATCTCAGCGACTTAGCACCTTATTTAACAATCAACAAAGGTATCGAAATTTTATGTCTCAATTTGTCTACGGTGGTGCCAAATAAAATGTCTTTTAATCCGGTGTGGCCGTGGGTTCCCATAACTAAAACATCAAAATTTCCTTGATTGATAATCTTCGGAATCACGCTGTTAGGTTTTCCAAAACCAAGTTCTGTTTCTATTTTGAATCCCTTCTGCGAAAGCATTTCTTTATATTCTAACAATAATTTTTCGTCAATAGTGGTTTCATGATCGTCAACATGCCCTCCATACATCAAGGCGCCAACCGTTTCGACAATATGTATTAAAGTATATTGGGCGTTTATACCGCCTAATTCAAATGCATTGTTTAGTGCTGCTTCGTCGGCTTTAGAAAAATCGACAGAAATTGCTATGTTTTTCTTGGTATACGTTTCTTTTGGTTCATATTGCAATTTTAAATGGTGTGGAGAATGATTCTCAATATTCGATTTTGCTCTTGCAACAAATGGTTTAAATACAATATAAAGAAGCAATCCTAAGAATCCAAAAGCTAATGGTACAACCGTAAACCAAAGAAAGAGGGGGTGATTAGAATTTTCAAGCCATGAAGTGATTTCATCATAAACCAATTTGGCATTTAGCGAAACAATAATCAGCGCAATAATCCAGGCTATAATTTGTGTGGTTTTAGAAATATGAAAACCTTTCATTTTGGTTTTATCGCTCACAAAATGAATAAGCGGAATAATTGCAAAGCCCAATTGCAGGCTCAAAATAACCTGGCTTAAAATTAAAAGTTTTCCAGTTACGCTTTCGCCATAAATTAAAATCACTACGACTGCAGGAACAATGGCTATTAAACGGGTAATGATACGGCGAACCCATGGCTGTATACGTAAATTCAAATAACCTTCCATCACAATTTGCCCTGCTAAAGTTCCCGTTACTGTTGAACTTTGTCCGGCAGCGATCAGGGCAACGGCAAATAAAACAGGCGCCCATTTGGTTCCTAATAACGGTTCTAAAAACTTGTGTGCGTCCTGAATTTCTGCAACTTCAAACATTCCGTTTCTATAAAATGTAGCTGCAGCCAAAATTAATATGGCGGCGTTTACAAAAAAGGCAAGATTTAAGGCGATTGTAGAATCGATGAAATTATACTTCAATGCTTGTTTGATTCCGGCCGGAGTTCTGTCGAATTTACGGGTTTGTACCAAAGAAGAATGTAAATATAAATTGTGAGGCATTACAGTTGCACCGATAATTCCGATTGCAATATATAAAGCGGCAGAACTTGGAATTGAAGGAACTAGTCCATAAATCACTTTGTCAAGTTCAGGTTCAGCAAAAATCATCTCGAAAATGAAAGAGAATCCAATAATGGCAACCAAAACAATAATAAAAGCTTCCATTTTTCGGATGCCTTTATTAATTAGGAAAAGCAATAAAAAAGTATCAAGAACCGTGATTAAAACACCTTCAATTAACGGAATATCAAAAAGAAGATTAATTCCGATTGCCATTCCTAAAACTTCGGCTAAATCACAAGCAGCGATAGCAATTTCTGCTAAAAAATATAATATATAATTGATGAATTTAGAGTAAGTTTCACGTGAAGCCTGGGCTAAATCTCGTTGTGTTACGATTCCTAGTCTTGCACTTAAACTTTGAAGAAGTAAAGCCATTAAGTTACTCATTAACAAAACCCAAAGTAAAGAATAGCCAAACTGACTTCCGCCGGCAATATCTGTTGCCCAGTTTCCGGGATCCATGTAACCAACGCTTACCAGATATGCGGGGCCTAAAAAGGCTAATATTTTACGGAATCCGGTCTTTTTATGTTCTGTCGCAACCGATTGGTTAACTTCTTCTAAAGATTTGGTCATTTTAAAAATGTGTTTTAACAAATGTATATAAAAATTACATTCGTGCAACAATATTTTTAGACGAGCCTAAATCTTATATGTTAGAATTAAAACAATTTGGACATATTCCTGACAATGTAAAGTTTATGTCATTCACTTTATAATTGTGCGGAATAATGTAGCTGGGTTTCACATTTTCAAGGCAAGTGATCTCAAGACATTTTTCACAACTGAAGTGAGCGTGATTATGAATATGAACCCGTTGCGCATGATGATGGCATTTTGCATATTTTATAGTGCCGTCCAAATCAACAATTTTATGGACAATATCGTCGTTAACCAGACGATCTAAAATTCTGTAAACAGTTACCCGATCGCAAATATCTTCGATTTGTTTGTAAATTTCAGTGTGTGACAACGCTGTTTTAGTTTTTCCAAAAATCTCTAAAACGGCCGTCTTTGCTGTGGTGTTTCTCGTTATTTTCATTTTATTAAAATAAAAAAATATTAACGCAACATTGTTGCGTTTGATTTTTATGTATATATTTGCAACAAAATTGCATTAAGCAAATGTACACGAAATGAAGAAAACTACAACACCTTTTTACGATATTTTAGGAATTTCAAGCGCGACGATTTGTTTAGTGCATTGTTTGGTTTTTCCGCTTTTGACTGTGCTGCCTTTTGGCTTAAGCCATAATCCGTTTATTGATTTGCTTTTCGCAATTATAGGACTTTTTGCAATCATTAAAATTATAAAAAAATCTGGACTATTGATAACATCAATTCTTGTTGTTTCAATGGCGCTGATTTGGATCAGCGTTTTAAGTGAAATTATTCTAGACACTCATCCTGATCTCATTTTCATTGGCGGAATTGGGATGATCATTGGACATTTGCTGAATTATAAATCTCATAAAAATAGAAATCATTAAAAACATACAGTTATGGAACAAAAACATTTTGAAGTGATTGTTGTTGGAGGAAGTTACAGCGGACTTTCGGCCGCGATGAGTTTAGGGCGTTCTTTACGTCAGGTTTTGGTTATTGACAGCGGTTTGCCTTGTAACAGACAAACCCCACATTCACATAATTTCATTACACAAGATGGAGAAGTGCCCGCTGTCATTTCGGCGAAAGCCAAATTACAAGTCGACTTTTATAAAACAGTTCAGTTTTTTAATGGACTTGCTGTTCAGGCTAATAAAACCAAAGATGGTTTCGAAATTAAAACGGATTCTGGAGAGATCTTCACTTCAAAAAAAATATTGTTTGCTACCGGTGTAAAGGATCTGCTTCCGGAAATCAAAGGCCTGGCTGAATGTTGGGGAATTTCGGTTTTACATTGTCCGTATTGTCACGGTTATGAAGTGAAAACGGAGAAAACTGCTATTATCGCTAATGGAGAAATGGCTTTTGAATATGCAAAACTGATTTCGAACTGGACAAAGGATTTAAGATTGCTGACCAATGGAAAATCAGATTTAACATCAGAACAAACTAAAATTCTTCAGAAACATCAAATTGAAATCATTGAAGAAGAGATTGAATTTTTAGAACATGAAAACGGAAGTATTAAACAAGTAGTCTTTAAAAACCAATCAAAAGCGGCAGTTAAAGCGATTTATTTCAGGCCTCCGTTCGAACAACATTGTTCTTTGCCGGAATCTTTAGGTTGTGAATTGACAGAACAAGGCTTGATCAAAGTTGATATGATGCAGAAAACAAGTATTCCCGGAGTTTATGCAAGCGGTGATTGTGTAATTCAGGCAAGATCTGTGGCGATGGCGGTTTCTTCGGGATCTTTCGCCGGCGCTTCAATCAATAAAGAACTTATTGATGAGAGCTTTAATTGATCTTCTTGTTGCTAATTTTTAATACTTAGTAACATAGTTTGAAATCGCTAAAAGGCGTTTCACTTGCATTAAAACATATGGCTATGTGTGAAAGCTAGCTTTTTAAATTGATCCTCAAACTTCAAGGCATAAAAACTATGTTTCTATGTGTTTAGGTAGAAATCTAACATATTGATTTAAATTGATTTAAAATTTTTAGTTTTAGAATCATTATTTGTCAAATTTAATTTTTAGTTTTGCCTAAATTTAATTTTATAACGATGAAAAATTCAATAGTGATATTGATTCTGTTTACTTTACAACTTTCTTATGCGCAGGAAACCACCACTATTTCTGGTTTTATAACTGGCGAAGGAAATAAAATACAAGCCGCGAATGTGCATTTATTAGGGACTAAACAAAAAACAGTTACCGATAGTTTAGGATTTTATTCTTTAGAAAATGTTGCAACAGGAAATTACACCCTTCAGATTTCGCAAATGGGTTTTCAGACTTTGAAAAGGAAAATTCAAGTTATAAAAGATTCAATTCAATCTTTTGATTTTGAACTGACCGATAACGAAAATCAACTTAATGAAGTTGTAGTTTCAGGAACTTTAAAAGCAGTAAAACGATTAGAAAGTGCTGTTCCGGTTGAGGTTTATTCACCGGTTTTCTTCAGGAAAAATCCAACGCCGAGTATTTACGAAGCACTTCAAAACATCAATGGGGTTCGGCCGCAGCTTAATTGTGGTGTTTGTAATACTGGCGATATTCATATCAACGGTTTGGAAGGGCCGTATACTTTGGTTTTAATTGATGGAATGCCAATTGTCAGTAGTCTTTCGACAGTTTATGGTTTGTCCGGAATTCCGAATTCTTTGGTAGAACGAATTGAAATCGTCAAAGGTCCGGCTTCGTCTTTATACGGAAGTGAGGCAGTTGGTGGCCTAATCAACATTATCACTAAAAACCCAACGAATGCTCCGGTTTTTGCTGCCGATGTTTTTACTACAACCTATTTAGAAACCAATGTCGATTTGGGAATGAAATTCAATCCAACCAAAAAATCGACTACGCTTTTAGGAATCAATTACTTCGGTTATAATCAGGTTATTGATAAAGACAAAGACAGTTTTACTGATGTGACTTTGTCGGAGAGAATTTCAGTTTTTAATAAATGGAGTTTTTTACGAAATAATAATCGGCTTTTTACGATCGCAGCACGCGGAATGTATGAAGATCGTTGGGGTGGCGATGTGCGTTGGGAGAAAAAATACCGGGGCGGTGACGAAATTTATGGGGAAAGCATTTATACCAAAAGAGGTGAATTAATAGGAAGTTATCAATTGCCTTTTGAAGAAAAATTAATGCTATCATTTTCTGGAAACGTTCATTATCAAGATAGTCGTTACGGAACAACGTCGTATATCGCGAATCAGAAAATTGGTTTTTTGCAATTAACCTGGGATAAAAAGCTCGGAAGAAACGATTTGCTTGCCGGAATTGCCAATCGTTATTCGTATTACGACGACAATACTACTGCCACAAAAGAAGCGGAAAGCACCTGGTTACCCGGAATTTTTGTTCAGGATGAAATTACGCTTTCGCCGAAAAGTCAGGTTTTGCTTGGAATGCGATACGATTATAACTCGATTCACGGATCTATTTACACGCCGAGAGTAGCGTATCGCTGGAAGAAAAATGAAAACACGATTTTCAGGTTGAACGCCGGAACAGGGTTTCGTGTTGTAAATTTATTTACAGAAGATCATGCGGCACTTACAGGCTCACGCGATGTTGTAATTAAGAATGATTTGAAACCGGAGCAATCTGTGAATACGAATCTGAATTATATTCAAAAGATAAACTTCACGAACGGAACTTTTATCGGAATTGAAACAACAGCTTTTTATACCCGTTTCAGCAATAAAATCATTTCTGATTATGAAACGGATCCGAACAAAATCATCTATGATAATATCAAGGGTTATGCGATAAGCCAGGGAATCAGCACGAACGTTGATGTTAATTTTCCTTCGGGATTAAAAATGATTTTGGGAGCTACGGTTTTAGATAATAAAAATGTCGAAAATGGAGTTTCAGAACGACCTTTTTTAACCGAGAATTTTACAGCAACCTGGAGCGTTTCCTATAAAATAGAATCGCTAAATTTATTGTTGGATTATACCGGAAATGTTTACAGTCCGATGAAGTTGCCTTTGTTGAGCGAATATGATCCGAGAAGTCCGAAATCGCCTTGGTTTAGTATTCAGAACATTCAATTTACCTATTTTGGATGGAAGAATTTTGAGCTTTATGGCGGAATAAAAAACCTGTTGAATTTTACACCGATGCAGAAAAATCCGTTTTTGATTTCAAGAACGAATGATCCTTTTGATAAAAACGTGCAATACGATTCGGCCGGGAAAGTTTTGGTAACACCAGATAATCCGTACGGTTTGACTTTTGATACGACTTATGTTTACGGACAAAACCAGTCGATTCGTGGTTTTTTTGGATTGCGATATACTTTGAGATAAAATATTTTATGCCACAGATTTGCTTCGCCCGTTCGCTATCGCTCGGGTCACAGATTTAAAGGATTATGCTTTAGAAAAAGGTTTGCCACGAATTACATAAATTTCCTCGAATTTAATTTGTGTAAATTCGTGTAATTCGTGGCAAAAAAAACCTTTAAATCTGTGGCAAAAAAGAAAAACACATGAAAAAGCTAGTCCTAATTATCTTCTTTTTTGGAATTACTTCAACGGGATTCTGTCAACCTCAAAGCAGATCTTTTGAGGCGATGGATAGCTTACAGCAGATTCAAAAGCGAAAAATCATTGTTTTTATTCATACCGATTGGTGTCAGTATTGCCAAAAAATGAAAGCAACTACTTTTAAAAATCCGGAAATTATTCAAAGTTTGAATTCGGATTTCTATTTTATTGATTTTAATGCCGAAGAAAAACGCAATATTTCTTTTAATAATCAGCTTTTTAAGTATCAACCAACCGGTAATAACGTTGGCGTTCATGAACTCGCTTTGCAACTCGGAACGATGAACAATCAAATCGTTTATCCGGTTTTATGTGTTTTGAATGATAAAAATGAAATCATTCTGCAATACAACAATTACCTCAGTCCACAAGATTTTAAACTGCTTTTAGAAAAGTTGAAAGAATAAAATTTCTTATTTTTGAGAATGAATTCTTCACAAACCAAACATTTCAACTACATTTTTACAGGAACGGGCTTAGCTTCTTTGATGACCGTTTATAAGATGGTTTTATCCGGGAGATTTGCTGATAAATCTATTTTGCTTTTAGATGAAAATCAAAAGAAAACCAATGACAGAACCTGGTGTTTTTGGGCAAGAGAAGAAACAGTTTGGGATTCTATTATATCCAAAAAATGGGATTCGGCTTTGTTTGCCAATGAAGATTTCAAAAGAGATTTGGACTTGAATCCTTATCAATACAATCAAATTCGAGGAATTGATTTTTATAACCTTGTTTTTGAAACGATTTCAAAACATTCAACTATTACTTTTTTAAAGGAAAAAGTAACTGATATAAATGAATTGGAAACCCACGTTTTTGTTGGAACTGAAGAAAATAGGTACACCTCTGATTATTTATTCAATAGTATTTATACTAAGACTTTCGCCGAAAGGCAAACAAAATATCCGGTTTTGCAACAGCATTTTGTAGGTTGGTTTGTGAAAACTGAAGCTGCCGTTTTCAATCCGGAACAAGCTACTTTCATGGACTTTTCAGTTGAACAAAAAGGAAATACAAGATTTATGTATGTTTTGCCGACTTCTAAAACCGAAGCTTTAGTTGAATATACATTGTTTTCAGAAAAGCTTCTGCCAAAAGAAGAATATGAAAATGAGATTCAGTTGTATTTGGAGAAACTCGAAACCAATAAAGTTGAAATTCTGGAAAAGGAGCAAGGAAGTATTCCGATGACCTGTTATCCTTTTTGGAAGAAAAACACCAAAAGAGTCCTGAATATTGGAACTGTCGGCGGATGGACCAAAGCAAGTACCGGTTATACGTTTAGAAACTCAGATAAAAAATCTTCAGAATTAGTTGAATTCCTTCATTCTTCTCCCGAAACTTCGGGATCGCTCAAAATGACAACCTTTCATAAAAAGAACCGATTTTGGTTTTATGATTTACTGCTTTTGGATATACTGCACCGTCATAATGAATTGGGAAGTGCTATTTTTTCTTCTTTATTCCGAAAAGGAAATCCCAAATTGATTTTTAAGTTTTTAGATGAAGAAACGAACTTATTTGAGGATTTGAAGGTGATTTTAAAATGCCCGAAAATACCATTTATAAAAGCATTGTTTCGAGTAATACGAAGCTAAAGATTTGTTTCAAACAGATTTAAGCAGATTAATTTTGATCTTTTTATTTATTAAATATAAATAAAAATCTGCGTTTATCAGCTTAAATCTGTAAGATCTGCGGGCAATCCCGCAACTAATTATTATATCAATTCAACTATAACAAAACTTTATACTTCAAATTAAGTAGTTGCGGGTAAACTTTGTAACTTTGCAGTTCAAAAGTAAAATTTAAAAAATAAACAATATGTATCCAGAAGAAATGGTAAAACCAATGCAAGCTGAATTGACTGCTGCAGGTTTTCAAGATTTACATAGTGCTGACGCTGTAGATAATGCTATCAAAGCAGAAGGTACCACTTTAGTTGTTGTAAACTCTGTTTGTGGTTGTGCTGCAAGAAATGCACGTCCGGGAGCAAAAATGAGTTTAGAAGGGGCTAAAAAACCAGATCACTTAATTACAGTTTTCGCTGGTGTTGACAAAGAAGCGGTTGATGCTGCAAGACAACATATGTTTCCTTTTCCTCCATCATCGCCATCTATGGCCTTGTTCAAAAACGGAGAATTGGTTCACATGTTAGAGCGTCACCACATCGAAGGACGTCCAGCAGAATTAATCGCTGAGAATTTGCAAGATGCGTTTAATGAGTTTTGTTAATTCTTGAGGTTCTGAGTTGCTGAGTGACTAAGGTTTTAGGTACAAAGCGGCAAAGGTACAGAGGTACAAAGATTTAAAACAAAAGCACTATAGAAATATAGTGCTTTTGTTGTTTATACAGTTTTTGAAACCTTAGTACCTTAGAATCTTAGCATCTCAGAACCTTTAAAGACTCCATCCCCCGCCTAAAGCTTTATAAAGCTGAATCATTGAGCTAAGCTGGCTTTGTGTTAAATCCGAAAGACTTAGTTCGGCATCAAATAGCGAGCGTTGTACTTCAAGAACTTCCAGATAGGATACGTAACCGTTGTAATATCTGGCTTGCGATAACTCTAAATTCTTTCTTGCTGCAATTACCTGTCTGTCTCTCGCGGCCCATTCGTCTTTGTAAGTTTTTATATTTTGCAAGGACTGTTCTACTTCGGCAAGGGCGATAATACAGGTTTTTTGGTAGGAAAGTCTTGATTCTTCGGCAATTTGTCTGTAAATTTCTACTCTTCTTTTATTTTTTCCGAAATTAAAAATAGGACCCGTAACCGAAGCGCTTGCATTTTGCAAATAAGATGAGCCGTCAAATAAAGTACTCACCTTATTGCTGGCAAATCCTGCGATAGCGGCAATATTAAAAGATGGAAAGCGCATTGCCTGCGCAACGCCAATTCTTTCGTTAGAAGCCATGTAATACATTTCAGCCTGTCTTACATCTGGTCTGTTTCTTAACAGTATAGAAGGGATTGAAACCGGTATCGTGTTGGCTACCTGAAGCTCTGTAACGGTTTTTCCGCGTTCTATTGGACCGGGAGGCTGACCAGTCAATATTGAAATGGTATTTTCTCTTATCGTAATTTGTCTTTGAATGGACGGAATTACAGCTTCGGCAATTGCTACTTGTTGTTCTATTTGAACGTTATCTACTTCAGAAACATAGCCTGCTTTAAATCTTGAATTGATGATATCAAAAGCTTTTCTTCTGGTTTCCAAAGTCTGATTGGTAATAATCAGTTGATTGTCAAAATTTCGAAGTTCGAAATAAGCAGTCGCAATATCACTTACGAGATTTGAAAGGATTACTTTTCGTCCTTCTTCACTGGCAATTAATTCATCCTGAACAGCTCTGTTTTCATGACGAACTTTCCCCCAGAAATCCAATTCCCAGGATAAAGTGGCAGATGCGGTTGAAGGCATAAAAGCATTTTCATTGCTGTTTACTGTTCCGCTATATCCAACTGAAGGCAGGAAATCAGCTTTTGAATAACCTAATTCTGCTCTGGTTTGTTCGATACGGGCCATTGCAATTCGAAGATCATAGTTGTTTGCTAAACCTTTATTGATAAGCCCTTTCAAAACATCATCATTAAAGAGATCAAACCATTTGACATTTACTACAGAAGCAAGCGTGTCAGCATATCCGGGACCATAACGGAAATTAGCCGTTTGAGGTTCTTCTGGCTTTTGATATTTTGGACCTACAAGACAGGCTGTAGGTACTATTGCCAGAGTAAGAATAACGATTAGTATTTTTACTTTATTCATCATGATCTGTAGTTTTTGAATCCGTACTAATTTCAGTTTCTACAACCTCATCTTTCTTTTTTCCGATATTCTCAATCATTACAAACAAGCCCGGAACGATTAAAACTCCAAGAACTGTGGCAATCAACATTCCGCTAAATACGGCCATTCCCATAACGATACGCGCTTGCGAACCTGCACCTGTTGCGGTAAGCAACGGCACAACTCCAAGAATAAAAGCAAAAGCGGTCATCAAAATTGGCCTAAAGCGGAGTTTGGCAGCAATCATTGCAGATTCGTAGAGTGGTCTTCCTTTTTCATATTCTTCTTTGGCAAATTCCACAATCAGAATGGCGTTTTTGGCCACTAATCCAATTAAGAGAACCAGCCCAATTTGGGCAAATACATTGTTGACATAAGCGTCACTTCCAATTCTTGCGAGAAATAATCCTAAAAAGGCTCCGAAAACTGCAAAAGGCGCTCCAAGCAATACGCTAAACGGAAGTTTCCAGCTTTCGTATTGCGCAGCAAGAATTAAGAATACAAAGACTAATGCCATTAAGAATACAGTTCCTCCTCCGGGTGAATGTTTTTCCTGATAGGAAAGATTGATATAATCGTAACTCATATCGGCGGGTAATGTTTCCTTGGCTACTTCTTCCAAAGCATCCAAAGCTTGTGCGCTACTAAAACCGTCGTTAGGGCTTCCTCCAATTTCTGCCGATCGAAATAAATTAAGACGATTGGTAAAATCAGGACCTGCAACTTTTGTAGTGGTTACCAGAGTTGATATGGGCAACATTTCGCCATTGTCATTTCTGACATAAATCTTATTTAAATTTTCGGGTTTTAATCGGTCAACGGCTTCACCTTGCAGATATACTTTGTACTGACGACCAAAACGGTTGAAATCATTTACATAAGTTCCTCCTAAAAAGGCACCTAATACTTCGGTAACTCTTGAAACCGGAACGCCAAGCTTCATGGCTTTTTCGTTGTCAATATCCAGTTTTATTTGTGGTGTTCCCGCATTAAATGTGGTATAAATCCTTTTTATTTCCGGGCGTTTTTGTGCTGCGGCAATAAAGGCCTGTGTTTGTTGTGCCAAATATTGTGGAGTATTTCCGCCCCGATCCTGTAACATCAAACTAAAACCTGCAGAGGCTCCTAAACCTTGAATGGCCGGTGGACCAAAAGCAAAAGCAGTTGCGGTAGTAATTTGCGTCGATAGTTTTTTATTTAATCTATCAACCAGTTGTTTTGCCGTTTCCGCTCTTTCTTCCCAAGGTTTCAGGGATATAAAAACAAATGCATTATTGGGTTGATAGGAGTTAGTAAGCATACTAAATCCATTAATGGTTGTATAAGAAAGTATGGATTCTTCTTCTTTTAAAAAGCCATCCACTTTTCTTGAAATTTCATCTGTACGCTGAAGAGAGGAGGCAGGAGGTAATGCAATGTTGACCAGTGCATAACCCTGATCTTCTTCAGGGATAAACCCGAGCGGGATTTTTTTACCCAATAATACAACAGCTAATAAAATGATAACCAACAAAGCGACAATGCGCAATGATTTTTTGGCAAAGAAAGTAGCGCCCTTTATATAGCCGCCAGTAACTTTTTCGAAAATTCTGTTGAAACCAGTAAAAAATTTAGCCAGCCAGCCTGTTTGCTCATCTACTGGTTTTGTGGGTTTTAATAACATGGCACAGAGCGCGGGACTTAAAGAGAGTGCGCTAAATGCCGAGAATGCGACCGAGACCGCAATGGTTATGGCAAATTGCTGGTAAAAACGGCCTGTAATACCTGGAGTCATCGCAACTGGCACAAACACGGCAATTAATATAAGGGCAATTGCAATTACGGGTCCTGAAACTTCCCGCATTGCTTGTATAGTTGCATCTTTTGGAGATTTTCCGTGCTCGATATGATGCATTACCGCTTCAACCACCACGATGGCATCATCCACTACAATTCCAATTGCGAGTACTAATCCCAATAGTGATAAGGTGTTTATTGAAAAGCCTAAAAGTGGAAAAACAGCTATCGTACCAATTAAGGATACCGGAACTGTTATCAGTGGAATTAAAGTCGCACGCCAGTTTTGAAGAAATATAAATACAACTAAAATAACCAGAATTACGGCTTCAAACAGTGTGTGAACAATATCTTCAACACCAGCTGTAATCGCAAGTGTTGTATCTAATGATTCTTGGTAAACTACATCTTTTGGAAATTTTTCAGACATTTTTTTCATTGCCTCTTTGGCAAGAGTGGCTACTTCCAAAGCATTACTTCCCGGCATTTGGAATACCGTAATTGCTGCTGTGGCATTTCCGTTTCTTCGGGCGTTTGAACTATAGTTTTCTGTTCCTAATTCAATTCTGGAAATATCACTTAATAATACCTGGGCACCATCTGATTTGCTTTTTACGACAATTTGACCAAACTGTTTTTCAGTAACCAAACGATCCTGTAGTGTAACGCCATAAGTGAAATCGGTTCCTGGCGGCGTTGGCTCTGCGCCAAATTTTCCTCCGGGACTAATCATGTTTTGGGCGTTCAGGGCATTTTTTACATCATCAACGGTTACACCAAGTTTGCTCATTACATCGGCCTTGAGCCAAATTCTCATAGAATAATCACTTCCTCCAAAAAGAGAAACTTCACCAACACCTTTGATACGTGCCAATTGATCTACTATGTTTATATTGGCGTAGTTGTTCAGGAATTTTGAATCGTATTTTGGGTTTGTTGAGGTAAGTGTAAACAGCATCATCGGGAATGAGAGTGATTTTTTTACCACGACTCCCTGTTGCTTTACGCTTGGCGGCATAAAAGGAGCTGATTGTGCCTGACGATTTTGAGTTAACATATTGGCATTATCCAAATTAGTTCCCACATCAAAAGTTACTTCAATGGTACAGGCTCCGTCAGAGGTATTGGTAGATTTTATGTAAAGCATTTGTTCAACTCCATTTACTTTTTGTTCAATTGGGGTTGCAACAGCTTGTTCAACATTTAATGCATTTGCCCCTGTAAAAGAAGTTGTAATTTTTACTACAGGCGGATTGATATCTGGATATTGTGATATTGGCGTTTTTTGTAATGCGAGTAATCCGAGTATCACAATAATGATACTGATTACCATGGCTACGATTGGTCTTCTAACAAAAAATTCTCCCATAATGATGTGTGTAAATTATTAAGTTAGCATAGAATTACTTAACTGCTTGTGATTGTCCCGGAGTCCATTCCTTAATTTGAGGAGTGATAACACTGCCGCTTTTTAATAATGAGGTTCCTCCCAGAGCAACTTTGTCATTTGCTGTTAATCCATCGGTAACGATGTAGGAGTCTTTGAATGCAGGACCAATTTGTACTGCTTTCATTTCGACCTTATTATCATTGCCTAAAACATAAACCTGAGAAATTCCCTGCATTTCAATCACAGAACGTTGCGGTATAATCAAGGCATCTTTTCGAACATCAGTAGTGACAAGGATTTTTACATATTGGCCAGGGCGAATCAATCGATCCGGATTCGAGAACCCTGCCTCAAAAGTTACAGCTCCGGTTGTTGGGTCAATTTGTCTGTCGGCAAAACTGATTTTTCCTTTTTGTGGATAAAGGGATCCATCTGATAATAAAATAGTAATGGATTGTCCAGCACCTTTGAGGTTAGAATTTTTCTTCGCTAATTCTCTGAAAATGCGAAGATATTCCTGCTCGCTCATGGTGAAACGAACTCTGACATCGCCTAAATCTGAAACTGTATTCAGTACTGATGCTGCGCCGGGACGAACATAATCGCCAACTCTTACTTTTGATATTCCTATCAATCCGGATATAGGTGCAACAATATTGCAATAACTTAATTCTATTCTTGAATTCTTTACATTGGCCGATGCTGCTTTAATAGAAGCCTGAGAAGCATTATAAGAAGATCTTGCCGCGATCAATTCTCTTTGGCTGACAGCGTTCATCTTAGCTAATGGCTCCATCATTTCGTAATCTGATTTGGTTTTAGCTAATCTTGCCTGCATTTCGGCTAACTTTCCTTCTGCCTCGCTTACTTTATTCCGAAATGGTAAAGGATCAATAGTGTATAATAACTGGCCTTTGGTTACCAGGCTGCCCTCCTTAAAGTTAAGACTTTCAATAACACCATCAACGCGTGGGTTAATCTGGATATCAGATTGTCCAAAAGTTTCACCCGTAAATTCTGATTCAAGATTTACATCTTGCTGCAGCACTTTTACAATTTGAATTTCGAGTGGTTTGGGTTGAGGTGGTGCCTCTTTTTTACAGGAAATATAACAAGAAGAAAGAACTATAACAAAAAATAATATTTTAACCTTTTTTAACGTAATCATACAATTATTATTAAAGTTAGTCTCACAAATTTAATAAATTAAATTATTCATTAACAGTTGATTATGAAAAAACAAGTGCAAATTTTATAATAATAGTTGAGAAATATTTCAGTATATTAACGCGAGAGAGTGTTTTTTGTAATATGTTGTTTGTTAGTAACTTATCTTTTTGTTGAATTTTAAGGTTTTTTCTGGTTTTAGTTATTAAAAAATATTCCGGTTTTGTATAATTATATCTTTGTAAAAAGGTATTAAAGTTGTAATATTTTCCTAATTAGCCTTTAAAAAACCTAAAAGTTCCTTAGTTTTGCGCCCGAATTCATTAGAACAATTGAATTTATACATATTTATTCTCAACTTAAATAGTTTATAGCATGCAACTGTACAACACTTTAAGCGCAGAAGAGAGAGCCATCATGATCGATGATGCAGGTAAACAACGACTTACGTTGTCTTTCTATGCGTACGCCAAAATTCAAGATCCCAAAAAATTTCGCGATGATTTATTTTTAGCCTGGAATAAGCTCGATGCTTTAGGCCGAATCTATGTTGCGACCGAAGGAATTAATGCTCAAATGAGTATTCCGGAAGAAAATTTGGAGGCTTTCCGAGCAACTCTTGAAGTGTATGATTTCATGAAAGGCATACGATTGAATGAAGCTGTAGAACATGATGACCATTCCTTTTTAAAATTAACTATTAAAGTTCGTGATAAAATCGTTGCTGACGGTTTAAATGACGAGACTTTTGATGTAACCAATATTGGCGTTCACTTAAAAGCCAAAGAATTCAATGAGATTTTAGATGATCCAAACACTATTGTAGTTGATTTTAGAAATCACTACGAAAGTGAAGTGGGGCATTTCAAAGGCGCCATCACTCCGGATGTTGAAACGTTTAGAGAGAGTTTACCCATTATCAATGAACAACTTCAAAATCACAAGGAAGATAAAAAACTGGTAATGTATTGTACTGGTGGAATTCGCTGTGAAAAAGCAAGTGCTTATTTTAAACACCAGGGTTTTAAAAATGTTTATCAATTAGAAGGCGGAATCATTAATTACGCCAAACAAATTGAAGCTGAAGGTTTAGAAAGCAAATTCATTGGTAAAAACTTTGTGTTTGATAACCGTCTTGGTGAAAGAATTACGGATGACATTATTTCGCAATGCCACCAGTGCGGAAAACCTTGTGATAATCATACCAATTGTGAAAATGACGGCTGCCATTTGCTATTCATTCAATGTGATGAATGTAAAGCGGCAATGGAAAACTGTTGTTCTACGGAATGTCTTGAAATTACCCACCTGCCTTTGGTAGATCAGGTAAGATTAAGAACCGGAAAACAAGTTGGAAACAAAGTTTTTAGAAAAGGAAAATCTGAAAATTTAAAATTCAAACATTCAGGAGAGTTGTCAAATGTCGCTTTAGGTGCAAGCGACTCGAGCGCCAGCGAACAGGCGAAGCAAAAACCAGTAGATATTCGTCAAAAAGTAAAAGTAAAGAAAGTACTTCTTGGAAAAGCAGAACACTATTACGTAAAAGCTCAAGTGGCACAATTTACTATCGAAAATCAAGAACTAAACATTGGTGATAAAATTTTAATTTCCGGACCAACTACAGGGAATCAGGAATTGGTTTTAGAAAAAATGATTGTCGATGGAGCAGCAACTACAACTGCTAAAATTGGAGATATTATTACTTTTGAGGTACCATTTCGCATTCGTTTGTCAGATAAATTGTATAAAATTGTAAATTAGCGGAAAAATTTATGCTAATTTATTATGTCACAATCTTTTACCAAATTATGGATTCATGCAATTTGGGCAACCAAAAATCGTCAGGAATTAATTGATTTTTCAATTGAGAAAAACTTGTATGATTTTATTCATGAGGAGTTAATAAAACTTGGATGTTCCGTTAGAATCATTAATGGAATGCCTGATCATGTGCATGTTTTATTTCTCCATAATCCACAAAAAACTATCTCAGACCTTCTAAAGCAAATAAAGGGAAGTTCTTCTCACTTTATAAATAGTGGAGAATTTATCCTTGAAAAATTTGCGTGGCAAGAAGGCTTTGCAGCTTATTCAGTCAGCGAATCTCAGCTAGATATTGTTTACAATTATATAAAAAATCAAAAGCAACATCATCTTAAGAAAAATGGCAAAGATGAATTTGACGAATTTGTAAAATTACATGGGTTGGGAAATAAATAAAATGCTTGACTCAATTTGCTTCCCCAAGGTTGAAACCTCGGGCTATATTGAAATTCTTTATATCTACAAATACCACAATCGTATGCAATATTTTCAACTGTTGGAAATAATGTAGACATAAATGTCCAAAAAAATGCCTTCCCAAGGTTGAAACCTTGGGCTATATTGAAATTCGTTATATCTACAATGCCACAACCTAGTCAATGGTTATAACCGTTGAAATATCAGGGAATTTATTCCAAAAGTTCCCAACAAACAATATATTCTCGAGTGTAAACCTTGGACTAAATTGAGAATTATTATAATCATTGCTGAAAACATAGCCCGAGGTTTCAACCTTGGGGACAATTATGAAGAGAAACTCGCTACAAGTAATACGTTACCAAGTTTAAACCTTGGACTAAAATTGAAAATTATTTATAATCATTGCTAAAAACATAGCCCGAGGTTTCAACCTTGGGGACAGTGTGGAGAGAAACTTACGACAAATAATACGTTCCCAAGGTTGAAACCTCGGGCTATATTGGAAATCGGACATAAAACTAATGCTAAACCCTTACCAATGATTTTAATCATTGGGAAAAAATATCAATAAAAATGAAAATTAATAGCAAAATTGAACTCATGGCTCCCGCAGGGAGCTTCGAGTCGCTTCAGGCTGCGCTCGATAATGGCGCAAATTCTATCTATTTCGGAGTAGAACAACTCAACATGCGTGCGAGATCGACGGTAAATTTCACAATGGATGATTTACCTGAAATTGCCAATCGTTGTGAAGCCAAAAATGTTAGAAGTTATTTGACGCTGAACACAATTATTTACGATCATGATTTATCTGTTGTAAAAACACTTTTAAACAAAGCCAAAGAAGCCAACATCACGGCGGTTATTGCTTCTGATCAAGCTGTAATTGCCATGGCAAGGAATATTTCGATGGAAGTTCATATTTCGACCCAGCTGAACGTAACGAACATCGAAACCATAAAATTCTATAGTTTATTTGCTGATACCATGGTTTTAAGCCGGGAATTAAGCTTACGCCAAGTAAAGAAAATTACCGATCAAATAGCAAAAGAACAAATTAAAGGCCCAGGCGGAAATTTAGTTGAAATCGAAATTTTTGGACACGGTGCCTTGTGTATGGCGGTTTCCGGAAAGTGTTATTTGAGTCTGCATTCGCATAATTCATCGGCAAATCGCGGGGCTTGCAAACAAAATTGCCGTAAAAAATATACTGTTATTGATCAGGAAACGGGATTTGAAATTGAATTGGACAACGAATATATGATGTCGCCAAAAGATTTATGTACGCTCGATTTTCTGGATCAGGTAATCGATTCCGGAATTCAGGTTTTGAAAATCGAAGGACGTGGACGTGCACCTGAATATGTCGCAACAGTAATCAAAACCTATCGTGAAGCAATTGACGCTTATTACGACAAAACCTTCTCCAGAGAAAAAATCAAAATTTGGATGGAAGCTTTGAATACCATTTACAATCGCGGTTTTTGGTCAGGCTATTATCTGGGTCAGGAATTAGGGGAATGGAGTGCTATTCCGGGATCTGCTGCCACTCAAAAGAAAGTGTATGTTGGAAAGGGAACACATTATTTTCCAAAAGCAGAAGTGGGACAATTCAAAATTGAAGCGTATGATATTAAAATCGGAGATAAAATTTTGGTTACCGGCCCAAGTACAGGCGCTCAGGAAATGATTATTAATGAAATGTTTGTGGATGATATTGCAGCTGAAAAAGCGACAAAAGGCGATGACTGTACATTTAAATTGCCTTTCCGAATCAGAATGTCTGATAAATTATATAAAATTGTAGAAGCGTAATGGTGATTATAACTTTACAGAGAGACAAATGCATCGGTTGTAATTATTGTGTGGAAATGGATCCGACACATTTTCAAATGTCAAAAAAAGATGGAAAATCGGTTTTAATTCATTCTCAAAATGCAAAGGGGTTTCATACGCTAAAATCTCCAAATCACACTATAGCTGAAAGTTGTGAGTTGGCGGCAAAGGCATGTCCGGTTAAGATTATTACGGTTAAAGAAACTTAAAAATTTTGATTTAAAATGTTTTTTAAAATCCTATTTTGCAGAATGTGAAATAGGCTTTTTTATTTAACAAGCATTTAGTTTTAATGCATAAAAAGCAAACTAAAAAAAATACTATCTTTACCGATTAAACGTTTATGAACTTAAGTTGCTTTTTGCAACACTACATATATAATTATGGCATGTACAAGTTGTTCAACTTCAGATGGTGGCGCACCAAAGGGTTGTAAAAATAATGGGACTTGCGGCACCGATAGCTGCAATAAATTAACGGTTTTTGATTGGCTCGCGAACATGAGTCCGTCTAATGGAGAGGCTATTTTTGATTGTGTTGAGGTTCGTTTTAAAAACGGCCGCAAGGAATTTTTTAGAAATTCAGAGAAATTAACTTTAAGTATTGGTGATATTGTAGCGACTGTTGCATCACCAGGGCATGATATTGGAATTGTTACTTTGACAGGCGAATTGGTAAAAATTCAAATGAAGAAAAAAGGTGTAAACCATGAAAGTAACGAAGTGCCAAAAATTTACAGAAAAGCATCTCAAAAAGACATCGATATTTGGTCTGTTGCACGTGATCGCGAGGAGCCAATGAAGGTTCGTGCGCGTGAATTAGCGATTCAGCATAAATTGGAAATGAAAATTTCTGATATTGAATTTCAGGGAGACGGATCAAAAGCGACGTTTTATTACACCGCAAATGACAGAGTCGATTTTAGACTTTTGATTAAAGATTTTGCTAAAGAATTCAGCACAAGAGTCGAAATGAAACAAGTGGGTTTCCGTCAGGAAGCAGCGCGTTTAGGCGGAATTGGTTCTTGCGGACGTGAACTTTGCTGCTCGACCTGGTTAACTGATTTTAGAAGTGTAAATACTTCAGCAGCACGTTACCAACAGCTTTCTCTAAATCCTCAAAAATTAGCCGGACAATGCGGTAAATTGAAGTGTTGCTTAAATTATGAGCTTGACACTTACATGGATGCGTTGAAAGATTTTCCGGATTATGATACTAAATTAGTAACCGAAAAAGGAGATGCAATCTGTCAAAAACAAGATATTTTTAAAGGTTTGATGTGGTTTGCTTATACCAATAATTTTGCAAACTGGCATGTTTTGAAAATTGATCAGGTAAAAGAAATTATTGCCGAAAATAAACAGAAAAACAAAGTGTCTTCATTGGAAGATTTTGCAATCGAAATTGTTTCAGAGCCTGAAAAAGACTTTAACAATGCAATGGGTCAGGAGAGTTTAACCCGTTTTGATCAGCCGAAGAAAAAGAAAAAACCAAATCGCAAACGCAAACCAAATGCGGAAGGCGCGGTAGTAACTGCTCCAGCACCAAATAAGCCTCAACAAGGAAATAACAATAATAAACCGGCTGGCGGAAATCCGAATAAATCGAATAAGCCGCACAACAAACCAAATCAATCGAATAAGCCAAATAATTCGAATGAAAACAAGTCGGCTGAACCTAGAAAACCTATAATTATTACTAAAAATGAGAATAAAAAATAGCGGAATTCTTCTTTTGGCAGCGATACTTCTTTTTTCATGTGATAAAAAAAGAGTATTTGACGAGTACAAATCTGTTGGCAGTGCCTGGCATAAAGACAGCGTTGTTACTTTTGATTTACCTGTTTTAGATTCCACCAAAAAATACAATTTATTTGTAAATTTGAGAGACAATAACGATTATCCGTTCAACAATTTGTTTTTAATTGTTGCTCTTGAAATGCCGAATGGTTTTACAAAAGTCGATACGTTAGAATATCAAATGGCAAATCCGGACGGGACTTTATTAGGAAACGGTTTTACAGATATTAAAGAAAGTAAACTGTATTATAAAGATGGCGTTAAATTTAGAGGAAAATATAAAGTACACATCAAACAAGCGGTGAGACAATCTGGAAAAATTCCAGGTGTTCAGGAGTTAGATGGTATTACAGATGTAGGTTTTAGAATAGAACAAAAAGATTAGAAAATAGTTATTTATGGCCACCAAAAAAAACAATCAACCTAATAGTAATAAAGATATTAACTATTATAAAAAGAAATTCTGGAGAGTTTTTGCTTATACTTTGCTTGGAATTTTAGCTTTCTTTTTATTTGCCTCTTGGGGATTATTCGGTTCCATGCCTTCTTTTGAAGATTTAGAAAATCCGGATTCTAACCTGGCTACTGAAATTATTTCTTCTGATGGAGTTGTACTTGGTAAATACTTTAAAACCAACAGATCACAGCTTAAATATTCGGATTTACCAAAAAATTTGGTTGAAGCCTTAGTTGCTACTGAAGATGCTCGTTTTTACGAACATTCAGGAATTGACGGGCGAGGAACTTTAAGAGCTGTTTTTACTTTAGGAACCAATGGTGGAGCGAGTACATTAACGCAGCAATTAGCAAAACAATTATTCCACGGTGAAGGATCAAAATTCCTTCCTTTCAGAATTGTACAAAAAATAAAAGAATGGATTATTGCCATTCGTCTGGAAAGACAATATACCAAAAATGAAATCCTGGCAATGTACTGCAATGTTTATGATTTCGGGAATTATTCCGTTGGTGTAAGTTCAGCAGCGCAAACTTATTTTTCAAAAAGTCCAAAGGATTTGACGATGGATGAATCGGCTATTTTAGTCGGAATGTTCAAGAACTCAGGTTTATATAATCCGGTTCGTAATCCACAAGGCGTAAAAAATCGTCGTAATGTGGTATTAGGGCAAATGGAAAAAGCCAAAATGATCACTACCGCCGAGAAGGAAAGATTACAGGCCTTACCAATTAGCTTAAAATTCAAATTAGAAAGTCACCGTGAAGGAACGGCAACTTATTTCAGAGAATACCTTCGTGATTACATGAAAAAATGGGTTGCTGAAAATAAAAAACCCGACGGTTCTGATTATGATATCTACAAAGATGGATTGAAAATCTATACCACAATCGATTCGAGAATGCAGTCTTATGCTGAAGAAGCGGTTACTGAACATATGAAAAATTTACAACAACAATTTTTCATCGACCAGAAAAACAATAAAAATGCACCTTTCGTAAATATCACTCAGGCAGAAACGGATAAGCTTATGATGCAGGCTATGAAAAATTCTACGCGTTGGGCTATCATGAAAGATATGGATAAAAGCGAAGATGATATCATTGCGTCATTCAAAGTAAAAACGCAAATGCGTATTTTTACATGGAAAGGGGAACGCGATACCATTATGACTCCGTTGGATTCTATTCGTTATTATAAACACTTTTTGCAATCTGGTTTAATGGCAATGGAGCCTCAAACCGGAAATATCAAAGCATGGGTAGGTGGTATCAATTACAAATATTTCCAATACGATCACGTTGGACAGGGAGCAAGACAAGTTGGTTCAACTTTTAAACCATTTGTTTATGCAACAGCTATCGAACAATTGAATATGTCTCCTTGTGATTCTATTTTAGATGGTCCGTTTGTGATTCGCAAAGGGCGTCACCACGTAACAGAAGATTGGGAGCCAAGAAACTCAAACCATACCTACCGTGGGATGGTGACTTTAAAACAAGCTTTAGCCGGTTCCATTAATACCGTTTCAGCAAAATTAATTGACAGAACAGGTCCTGAAGCTGTTGTTGAATTAACACAAAAATTAGGCGTTAAAACTGAAATTCCGGTACAGCCGTCAATTGCTCTAGGAGCTGTTGATATCACGGTTGAAGATATGGTTGCCGCTTACAGTACGTTTGCCAACCAGGGAGTATATGTAAAACCACAGTTTTTAAGCCGAATTGAGAATAAAAGTGGAGAGGTTATTTACGAACCAATTCCGGAATCGCATGATGTATTAAATAAAGATATTGCTTTTGCAGTTATTAAATTACTGGAAGGAGTTACTGAAACCGGTTCTGGGGCGCGTTTGCGTACAGAAGGCGGAGGAAGTGGAGATAACCGCTGGACAGGATATCCATATATGTTCAGAAACCCGATTGCAGGTAAAACAGGAACAACACAAAACCAGTCGGATGGTTGGTTTATGGGAATGGTTCCAAACTTAGTCACCGGAGTTTGGGTTGGATGTGAAGATCGTTCAGCACGTTTTAAAAGTTTGACTTATGGTCAGGGAGCTACAGCAGCATTACCGGTTTGGGCTTATTTCATGAAACTTTGCTATAAAGATGAAAATCTTCAGATTTCTAAATCAGAATTTGAGCGTCCGGCAAATCTTTCTATTAAAGTAGATTGCTACAGCAGACCAGCAGTTGTAAAAGATACTACACAAACAGAACAAAATACAGACGAATTCGAATTGTAGTTTAGATTCTCTTTTAAATAATAAATATCCTTTTGTGGCTTCTGAAATTCAGAAGAATACAAAAGGATATTTTTTTGAATTATGGCGACTTTATTTTTACGAAATCGTTATAATTTAATCTAAAAATCTTATTTTTATCAAAAATATACCGCAATAAAGACAGTTTGTTATGATTACAAAAAAAGTAAATAACGTTCAGGATGCCATTGAAGGAATCAAAAGCAGCATGACTATCATGTTTGGAGGTTTCGGATTATGCGGAATTCCTGAGAATACAATTGCAGCCTTGGTAAACACCACAATTTCAGATTTAACTTGTATTTCAAATAATGCAGGGGTCGATGATTTTGGTTTGGGATTGCTTTTGCAGAAGAAACAAATTAAAAAAATGATTTCATCTTATGTTGGTGAAAATGCAGAGTTCGAACGCCAGATGCTTTCAGGAGAATTAGAAGTGGAACTGACTCCCCAAGGAACTTTGGCAGAACGTTGTCGTGCAGCACAAGCCGGAATCCCGGCCTTCTTTACACCTGCAGGTTATGGAACCGAAGTTGCCGAAGGAAAAGAAGTTCGTGAATTCAACGGTAAAATGCACATCATGGAACAAGCCTTCAAAGCTGATTTTGCCATTGTAAAAGCATGGAAAGGTGATGAAGCCGGAAATCTTATCTTCAAAGGAACTGCCAGAAACTTCAATGCCTGTATGGCGGGTGCTGCAAAAATAACCATTGCTGAGGTTGAAGAATTAGTTCCCGTTGGCACTTTAGATCCAAATCAAATACACATTCCGGGAATTATGGTGCAACGCATTTTTCAGGGAGAGAAATTTGAGAAAAGAATTGAACAACGAACTGTAAGACAGAGGAATTAGATAATTAGTCAATTAGATAATTACCTAGATTGCGTAAAGGGAACTATTATCTAATTATCACATTTTCTAATTGGCACATTTAATAAAGACACATTCAATTTATGTTAACAAAAGAAGATATTGCAAAACGTATTGCAAAAGAAGTAAAAGACCGATATTTCGTTAATCTTGGAATCGGTATTCCGACTTTGGTGGCGAATTATGTTAGGGAAGATATTGCAGTTGAATTTCAAAGTGAAAACGGAGTTCTCGGAATGGGACCTTTTCCGTTTGCCGGAGAAGAAGACGCTGATATTATCAACGCAGGAAAACAAACGATTACAACGCTTCCGGGAGCAAGTTTCTTTGATTCGGCGTTTAGTTTCGGAATGATTCGTAGTCAAAAAGTTGATTTAACCATTTTGGGTGCGATGGAAGTTTCAGAAAACGGAGATATCGCCAACTGGAAAATTCCCGGTAAAATGGTAAAAGGAATGGGAGGAGCAATGGATTTGGTGGCTTCCGCCGAAAATATCATCGTTGCTATGATGCACGTTAATAAAGCAGGAGAATCTAAAATATTAAAAAAATGTACTTTGCCATTAACAGGTGTAGGTTGCGTTAAAAAGGTTGTAACAGAATTGGCAGTTCTCGAAGTGACAAAAATGGGTTTTAAGCTCTTAGAACGAGCACCAGGAGTTTCTGTTGAGCATATCATTGCTTCAACAGAAGCTGATTTGATAATTGAAGGAGAAATTCCGGAAATGAATATTTAGTTCCTCTTTTTAAATTATATAAAAAATATAAGGCTAGCTTTTAAAGGCTAGCCTTTTTTGTTCTAATAAATATTGAGGCTAGAGTAATATTGGCTTTTCAATCAGAATCGAATTTGTAAGTGGTTTTTTGTGTAAAATGATGCTAACCAATGGTATAATTACTTTTTGTGCCTATTTAATGTAGGATTCGTACAATTTGTTAAATAAAAGTGAATTTCAAATAAAAAATGTTGTATTTTATCGATTAAAGGTAAAATTCATCGATTATATAACAAATTTAAAATACTTTTAACCAAAAATAAAGTATTTACTTACTTTAAGTATTTTATTTGTAATCCATTTAACTAAACTTTAACCAAACTTATTATGGAAAGAAAATTACCCGGAATTTTAGTGGCAACAACTGTTTTTCTTACGTTTTCACTCACTGTTTCCGCACAGCAAACAGACAAAAGAGTTAGTAAAAAAGATTTATCTGAAAATGGTTTGCCCAGTTTAATTACATTTAATGACAAGTCAACCTATAAGGGTTCGGATTCGCAAAAGGTTTTTAAAGAACAATTAGGTTTAAAAGACAGTCAGTCTTTTTCAAAGATTCGAGTAGAATCTGATAAAGAAGGTTTTACGCATGAAAAATTCCAATTGTATGAACAAGGAATTAAAGTGGAGTTTGCTAATTATACTTTACATTCAAAAGGCGGAAAATTAGTTTCGATGAATGGCGAGTTTTACGCTTTCGAAAATGTAAATACAACTCCAAAATTATCAAACCAGGCAGCTTTTGATAAAGCTATTGCTTATACTGGTGCAAAACAATATTTATGGGAAACCCCAGAAGATGCGGCTGCAATGGATTATGAAAAACCGACAGGGGAACTAGTTTTATTGCCATCTATGGAAGACCAGGGACAATTGAGAAAAAGCGATAAAGTACGATTGGCTTATAAATTTGATATTTATGCAACAAATCCTTTAAGTCGTGGTGACCTTTATATCGATGCTGAAACCGGAAAAGCATTATTTTATAACGCTACAATTAAACATCTTGGCGAACATAGTCATGGAGGATCAAATACTTTAGGAGCGAAAGAACAAAAAAACACAGCTTCAAAAATAGCGGTTGTGGCGGCTAACGCAGCAACTCGTTATAGTGGCACTCAAACTATTCAGACAAGTTTAAGCGGTTCCTCTTATATTTTATCAGATGTTACTCGTGGAAATGGAGTTCAAACTTACAATTCTGCAAGAACTGCAACATATCCAACAACAAATTTTACTGATGCAGATAATAACTGGACAGCGGCTGAATATAATAATACAAATAAAGACAATGGAGCACTTGATGCGCATTGGGGTGCTGAAATGACTTATGATTATTGGTCAGCAGTTCATGGCAGAAATAGTTATGATAATGCCGGAGCAAAAATCAAAAGCTATGTGCACTATAATTTAGTTGCTGCCGGATACCCAAATAATAACAATGCATTCTGGAACGGAAGTGTGATGACCTATGGAGACGGAACCGGAACTGGAGGTTTTGATATTTTAACTGCAATGGATGTTGCGGGACATGAAATAGGTCACGCAGTATGTACCTATACAGCGAATTTGGCCTACCAAAAAGAGTCCGGAGCAATGAATGAAGCTTTCTCAGATATTTGGGGAGCTTGTATTGAATATCGTGCGGCGCCAACAAAGTCAACCTGGTTGGTGGGTGAGGATATTGAAAGAAGAACGGGGCATTTAGCTTTACGTTCCATGAGTGATCCAAACTCTGAAGGTCAGCCAGACACTTATGCAGGGACTTATTGGGTCAATGTAAGTTGTACACCAACAAACAACAATGATTATTGTGGTGTTCATACAAATTCAGGCGTATTAAACCATTGGTTTTATATATTGTCGGTTGGTAAATCGGGAACAAACGACATCGGAAACGTGTATAATGTGACTGGAATTACAATTGATAAAGCAGCAAAAATTGCTTACCGTTTGGAAAGTGTTTATTTAACTGCAAATTCGACTTACGCAAATGCCAGAACTTCAGGCATACAATCGGCTATTGATTTATATGGTGCTGGTTCTGCTGAAGTTATTGCTACAACAAATGCATTTTATGCCGTTGGTGTAGGAGCAGCTTACTCGGGATCTACGGATACTGTTGCGCCTACAGCTCCAACAGCTCTTGCTGCTTCGGGCACGACAGGTACAACTACCAATTTAACATGGACTGCTTCTACAGATAATGTAGCAGTAACAGGATATGACATTTACCAAGGGACAACTTTAAAAGGCTCGTCTACAACGACAACTTATACAGTTACCGGACTAACTGCCTCAACGGTGTATACTTTTACGGTAAAAGCCAAAGATGCAGCAGGAAATGTTTCAGCAGCAAGCAACGCTATTAATGTTACGACTACTGCAACTACTGTAACATATTGTACATCTAAAGGAAATAATACAGCAGATGAAAGAATTGGTAAAGTAGTTTTTGGTACGATCAATAATACTTCTACCGGAACGGCGGGTTATGAAAATTATAGTGCTATTTCTACAAATGCAACAAGAGGAACAGCCTATACAATTACAATTACGCCAACCTGGACTTCTTCTGTTTACAGTGAGGGATATGCTGTTTTTATAGATTATAACCAAGATGGAGACTTTGCAGATTCTGGAGAAACAGCCTGGACAAAAGCTGCATCAACAACAACTCCGGTAACGGGTTCCATTACAATTCCATCAACTGCAATACTTGGAACAACGAAAGTAAGGGTTTCTATGAAGTACAATGGAATTCCAACATCTTGTGAATCTTTTTCTTATGGGCAAGTAGAAGATTATTCTATAAACATAACGGCTTCTGGTGCGGTAGCTGTAGAAGAAATAACAGCAGGACTAGTTGAAACTATTGAAACTTCAAGTTTTGCCTTATATCCTAATCCTGTTGAAAATGAATTAAATGTTTCTTTTTCAAACAGCAACGGATACTCTTATAAAATTTCAAATACAATAGGTCAGCAAGTTATTTCGGGAGAAATTTCTGGAAATGCTATCGATGTAAGCAAATTGACTACAGGATTTTATATCATCGAATTAAATAATGGTGAAAAAAGAATTGTTAAGAAATTCGTTAAGAGATAAAAATTGTAATTTTAGTAAAAATGAAAAGCCTCGCATTTGCGAGGCTTTTTTATGAAAATCTATAAAATTTTATAAATTAAAAGAAGCTCCTAAACTAAAAGTTGTTTGATTATTTAAATGATCAAAAACGTCATTGTTGTCACTATATTTAGCAATTGGAAATCCAATTTCTGTGAAAACACCAAATCCTTCAGTGAAAAAATAACGACCACCAACGTGACCGCCAAAATTATGTAATCCAAGACTTAAACCAGGATAAACGTCTAATTGCTCAACACCAATAACACTGCTCAAATTGGCGTTAATTCTTGCTTTTGCATCAAAACGATCTTGAAATTCTGGTTTTTCATCAGTGTATGGAGTTGGATTATTATGGTAAAAACCATTAAAATTATCAACTCCTAACAGGTAAGTTGAAACAAATCCGAAAGAGAAATTTTCTCCTAATCCAAAATCAACAGAACCCTGAATTCCTGAACCACCATTCTGAAGATTGGCACCAACGTTAACTTTAATGTCTCCTTTTCCTTTAAAAGCTTGTTGAGCCTGGGTTAAACCGAATGACACTAAAAATAAAAATGTAAAAACTTTTTTCATAAACTTAAATATTAATTATTTTGGGAATGCAAATTTAGTTTTTTACACATTAATTCCTACCTTTTTCATTAGAATACAATTCATTTAACGGATCACTTTGCCAAAATTCTTTTGTGTCAACATTCATAATGGTCAATGGGCCTTTGAAAGCTGCTCCTGTATCAACATTCCAGACACACGCCTTGTTAACCGGAACTGTTTGTCCGATTCGGGTAACAGGTGTATGGCCAATAAATATTTCCTTGTAAATAGTAAAGCGTTTAGGATAGTAGGGATCGTCCGGTTTGAGGTTCGGATCTAATGAAAGTGCCGTTTCCCAAAGCGTTCTGTCCCAATAAAATAACTTTGGAAAGTATTCCCATATCACTCCATTCAAATTGGTAAAACCGGCATGAACAAATAATCGATTTTGATCGTCATGGTAGTAATCCTGTAAAGATTCTAAGAAAACAATATGTTCTTTTTTTCTCTCTTCTGAAAGTTTGGCGTATCCTTCGACAGTAGCTTTACCACCGTGTTTATACCACATTTCTTCATCAAATTCTTCGTGCCTGTTTTCAAGCCAATCCAATGCAAGCTGATCGTGATTTCCTCTGATACAAATGCAGTTTTGTTTGCTTTTCAGGTCAATTAAATATTCAATTACCTCTGCTGACTGACTCCACCCATCAACATAATCACCTAAAAATATTAAAGTATCTTCTGCAGTAACTTCGGCTTTTTTCATCACTTGCTCAAGCGCGAGTAATCCTCCGTGTATGTCGCCTATAACAAATGTTCGCATTTTATTAAATTTCGTGTAGTATACAAAAATAAAGAAAATGATTTGTTTGCGATCATTTAGTTGATAATCTTTGAATGAGTTTATTTTTATGAGTTTTTGCATCTCATTTTCATGCTTTCCTATTTAAATTTGTAGCATGTCTGAAGTACCTACATATCGTAAAATTATCCATATTGATATGGATGCTTTTTATGCCTCGGTAGAGCAAATGGATAATCCTGCTTTACGTGGAAAACCAGTTGCTGTGGGTGGTTCAGAGAATAGAGGAGTGGTTTCGGCTGCAAGTTACGAAGCCCGTAAATTTGGCGTTCGAAGTGCTATAAGTGGAGTTTTAGCTAAAAAATATTGTCCTGAGATCATTTTTGTACGTCCAAGATTTGATCGGTACAAAGAAATTTCCAGTAAAATTCATAAAATCTTTCACGAATATACCGATTTGGTAGAACCGCTTTCGCTCGACGAAGCCTATCTTGATGTAACGCAGAATAAAAAGGGAAATCCAAGTGCGAGTTTATTGGCGCAGGAAATTCGGATGAGAATTCTGAATGAGGTCGGATTGACCGCTTCAGCAGGAATTTCGGTTAATAAATTTGTGGCGAAAATAGCAAGTGATATCAATAAACCAAACGGACAGAAAACCGTAAATCCGGATGAGATTTTGTCTTTTCTGGAAGAGTTGCCTATCCGGAAGTTTTATGGTGTCGGAAAAGTAACTACAGAAAAAATGTACCAACTGGGAATTTTTACCGGAGCCGATTTAAAAACCAAATCTGAAGAATTTCTGGAAAAACATTTCGGAAAATCCGGCGCTTTTTATTATAAAGTAGTTCGCGGAATTCATAATAGCGAAGTGAAATCATATCGGGTAACAAAATCTGTAGCGGCAGAACATACTTTTGATGTGAATTTATCTTCGGAAATATTTATGTTAGAACAGTTGGAGAGAATTGCGATTTCATTAGAAAAGCGATTAAAAAAACACAATATTTCAGGAAAAACAGTAACACTTAAAATTAAATACAGCGATTTTACACAACAAACAAGAAGTAAAACACTTGCCTATTTTATTTCTGACAAGAGTTTAATTCTTGAAACTGTTGAAGAACTTTTGTATCAGGAAAAAATGAAAGATTCTGTTCGGCTGCTCGGAATCTCCTTAAGTAATTTAAACACTGAAGAAAAGAAAGCTGTGGTTGTTCAGCTAAAATTTGCTTTTTAATGATTCATTATTGCTAAAATCTTAAAATCTATCTTTTACGATGAATTTTCTTTCTATCTTTACTCCAAGACCATTTTTCAAATCACATTCAAAATGAAAAATTCTAAAGAAAATGAAGCCCTACAATGGAATTCTGCTCCTGTTTTAGCCTGGGATTTTCATTATGAATATCTGAACGAATTGAAAGCAATATTTGCTGATTTGAAAAAAGTAAAAAAGATTTCAAATCGATTTTCCTGGGATGATAATAAGCTTGAAATAGAAAATCGAATTTTAGATGAAGTAATTTTAGTTACCGATTCAAATTTGAAAATCGTTTTTGCCTCAAACGGAATCAAAAAAATGACAGGCTATACAGAAAGCGAAATCATTGGAAAAACCCCAAAGATGTTTCAGGGGCCAAAAACGTCTGAAATTGCCTTAAAAGAGATCAGAATGGCAATTCAGTCACAAGTTCCGTTTGAAAAAACAATTGAGAACTATAAAAAAGATGGTAAAACCTATAAGTGCAAAATAAACAGCGTGCCCATTTTTAATGTAAAAGGAGAATTGTCGCATTTTATAGCTTTTGAAAGTGTAGATAAAAGCGCTTGAGATTTAACCGCAAAGATCGCTAAGGTCTACGCAAGGTTCGCAAAGTTTTTTTGTAAAGATGAAATAAATAAATATAAAAAAAACCGCCCAGATAGGCGGTTTTTTTGTCTTAGAACCTTAGCATCTTAGTACCTTAAATTATAGATTCTCAAAGAAATCATTTCCTTTATCATCCGTAATGATAAATGCAGGAAAATCTTTAACAGTGATTTTGCGAACAGCTTCCATTCCTAATTCTTCAAAGTCAACAACTTCAACTTTTAAGATGTTGTCCTGAGCTAAAATCGCAGCCGGGCCTCCAATAGAACCTAAATAGAAGCCACCGTATTTATGACAGGCATCCGTAACTTGTTTGGTACGATTTCCTTTTGCAAGCATAATCATACTTCCGCCGTGTTTTTGGAATTCATCCACATAAACGTCCATACGTCCTGCTGTTGTTGGTCCAAAACTTCCAGACGCCATTCCTTCCGGAGTTTTGGCAGGACCTGCGTAATAAACAGGATGATTTTTGAAATATTCCGGCATTGGTTGACCAGCTTCCAACATTTCCATAATTTTTGCGTGTGCGATATCACGGGCGACAATTACGGTTCCGTTTAATTTTAAACGTGTTTTTATTGGATATTGAGATAGTTTTGCCAACATATCTTTCATTGGCATATTCAAATCAATTTCAACCGGAGCTTCTAAATGTGGAGCCGTTTCCGGTAAAAATTGCTTTGGATTTACTTCTAATTGTTCTACATAAATACCATCTTTTGTAATTTTTCCTTTGATGTTTCGATCCGCAGAACAGGAAACTCCCAATCCAACCGGACAAGAAGCAGCGTGGCGAGGCAAACGGATTACACGAACATCATGCGTGAAATATTTTCCTCCAAACTGAGCGCCAATAGCACTTTCCTGGCAAATTTGCTGTACTTTTTGTTCCCATTCATGATCGCGGAAAGCCTGACCTGACATGTTTCCTGTAGTTGGTAAATTGTCGTAATATCCGGCAGATGCTTTTTTAACGGCACTTAAGTTCGCTTCCGCAGAAGTTCCGCCAATAACCAAAGCTAAATGGTATGGAGGACAAGCCGAAGTTCCTAAATCTTTGATTTTTGCACGAACAAAAGCATCCATCGATTTTTCATTCAACAGAGATTTAGTCTGCTGATATAAATAAGTTTTATTAGCAGATCCACCACCTTTTGCCATGAATAAAAATTCGTATGAATTTCCCTTTTTTGCATAAATATCAATCTGCGCCGGAAGATTCGAACCTGAATTCTTTTCTTCAAACATCGAAATCGGAACAATTTGAGAATAACGTAAGTTACGTTTTTGGTATGTATTGAAAATTCCTCTGCTTAACCATTCAGCGTCATCAACGCCAGTAAAAATGCTTTCGCCTTTTTTTGCCATTACAATTGCAGTTCCGGTATCCTGACAGCTTGGTAACTGACCTTCGGCAGCAACTGAAGCATTTTGCAGTAAATTGTAAGCAACAAAACGATCATTGTCTGTAGCTTCAGGATCGTCAAGAATTTTTCTTAATTTTTGTAGATGTGTCGTTCTCAACATGAACGAAACATCGGTTAAAGCTTCTTCCGCTAATAATTCTAATCCTTTTGGATCAACAGTCAGAACTTCACGTTCTCCAAATTTTTCAACTTTTACAAAATCAGAAGTAATTTTGCGATATTGTGTGTCATCCTTTAAAATAGGGTAAGGGTCTTGGTATATAAAATCAATCATTTCTTTGTTTTTGACAAAGTTAAAAATTATTTACCTAAGAAAGAATTTGAATTAGAGCTGTTTTATTGTTTTTATTTGAACGTAACGATCTTTAGTTTCTTTTTTTTATACAATTCTGCTAATGCCATTTTTTCTCTGTTTAAATAAAAAAAACCGTTTTCATATTTAACCTCAGGTTTAATCAGAAAATGATAATTATCACGATCGTTTAAAACGGTCAAATTTTCAAAATTGAGCTCAATGACTTCAACATATTTTATAATGTTAAGTTTTAAGGCTTCTTCAATATTTATTGGATTTTCCTCGTATCTTAAACAGTATTTGTCTCCTTCGCCCGGCATTCCAAACCAAGGTATCGCTTTTGCGGAGACTAATTCAATATAATCTGGAAATTGATCAAAAATAAAAGGCTTCCTTTCATAACTTTCAAAAAATTCAGGTAAAGATTTCCTATCAAAAGGTTCATCATCCGTCCAGAAAAACACACCTTGATTCTGCCAGGAAGGATCATATTGGTCTTTTTTGGTATTAATGTCTGAATAATGCATGTATAAATCGCGTGGCAAAAAAGTCAGGATTGAATCATTGATCAGCCAATCAATTTTGTCGGGATCGAATTCTTTAGTTTCTGGTTCTTCTACTGGATTATTTTCAGCAAGTTGTACTTCTTCGAAGAATGGTTTTTCTTCTATAGTTTCAATCTCCTTTTTTTTATTGAAAAATCTTTTGAACATATTTTTTTAATCTTTTACATAATTAATCTGCCAATTCTTATTTAGAACTGGACTGAAGTCCAGTTTAGAATGAATCAGTTTTTAAAAAAACCAGCTCGCCACAAAAATCGCTGTAATTACACAAATTACATCAACTAAAAGCATTGTGCCCAAAGCGTAACGGGTATTTTTGATGTTTACAGAACCAAAGTAAACCGCAATCACATAAAAAGTACTTTCAGCACTACATTGGAAAATACTACTCAATCTTCCGGTTAAGGAATCGGCACCAAAAGTATTCATCGAGTCAATCAAAAATCCTCTTGATCCGGCAGAGCTAAAAGGTCTTAGCATCGCAACCGGCAAGGCATCCGTAATTTGTTTGTTTACTCCCATATTTGAGAAAATAAAGGCAATCCACTCACTAATAATTTCGAATAAACCGCTGTTTCTAAATAATGAAATAGCCACCAGCATTCCTAAAACATAAGGGAAAATTGTAACTCCGGTTTTAACTCCGTTATTTGCTCCTACTACAAAAGCATCAAAAACCGTAGTTTCTGCTTCTTTAAATTTCTTTTCATGGATAAATGAAAAAATCAGTGTAAAACCTATTATGAAAAGTAAAATCAATGCCGATAGATTTGTGGTAAAAAAGTTTTTCCCTATTAAATCCAAATGGTTTACGTACATCAATAACCCAATGATGGCAGCAATTAAAACCATTAGACCAATAACAAGAGAGGCACTTTTGAAATTGATTTTTTGTTTGATTCCGACAATTAAAAAAGCGGCAATCGTACCAATAAACGAGGTAATAATACACGGAAGCATGACATCTGCAGGATTGCTCGCACCTGCTGCAGCGCGGTAGCCAATAATAGAAGTTGCAATTAAGGTTAGACCCGAAGCGTGAAGACACATAAACATAATTTGCGCGTCACTGGCTCTGTCTTTATCTGGATTTATTTCTTGTAAACTTTCCATTGCTTTAAGGCCAAACGGAGTTGCAGCCGAATCTAATCCCAAGAAATTGGCAGCAAAGTTTAACGTCATATACGAGATAGAAGGGTGATTTTTTGGAATACTTGGAAACACTTTTACAAAGACCGGACTTAGGGCTTTAGCTAATTTTCCAGATGCTCCGGAGATAATTAAAAGTTCCATTAATCCGCAGAAAAAGGCCAAATAGGCTATAAGCGGTAAAATTAAATCAAGTAAAGTGGTTTTGCAGGTTGGCAATAAGCCATCAGATTTTTGAAGACCGCTGAAAATTTTTACCGTTTTGTTTTTATAAACGTAAGTTGTGTCAGGATTTAATGTATCACGATTGATAATCATGGTCTGTTCCGGCGCTTTTTTGATACTGTCTTTGATGAAGGCAGGAAGTTGTTCAGCGTATTTTTCTGAAACCAGAATTGGATCGTCTTTTTTCCCATTCAAAACATAGTCAATGGTATAAGTATTCGCAGTAAATAAACTGATCATAATAAAAATGATCGACGAAATAAAAATAGTTAACCAAAATCTACTTAATACCATAACGCTGTTTTTTTTGTAAATGTAATTATTTAGCAATAAAAATGCACAAAGAATTTAGTGTCGAAAGGAGAAGAATTTATCAAAAATGATATTGTTTTAGTGAAAATTCAATTTATTCAATAACAATTTTGGTACCCAGATAATTTTCAAAAGATTTAATACCCTCAAACAGAATTGCTTTTTTATGAGTTTCCGTTTCATTAAAAAATTGCGTTTCTATTTTGGCATGATCTTTTTTGATAGTTCTTTTCCATGTTCCAATGACCTTGCTGTTTTCGAGAATAATCGGTTTAAAAATGCCATTATTGGTAAAAGTTTTCGATTGATGTTCGAGTAAAATGGAAGCTTCTCTGGTTTTATACGAGATTAAAATTTCATCAAATGCAGGAAGAAAATGTACGCTTTCGCGGAAGTTGTTTTTGTCAGATGAATCAGTTTTAAACCAATATATTTGGTCATTAATTTCAACTGAATTTAATTGCAACTCAATTGCATTAAAGATGTTTTTGCAAGTTGTAGGAGGGAAACCAGACCACCACGAAAAGTCAAGAAGCGTGGCAGGGCCGTGGCTTTCTAAATATTTGAGGGCTAGTTTTGCAAGACCTTCTTCTTTGGTTAATTTGGATTTTGGTTTTGAAACCCGCTCTTCGAGTAAAGCATAAGTGATTTGTTTTCCTTTCATTCTTCCGTTACAAACCAAACCGTCCAATTCGGCATTCATCATAATGGCGGCACTCAAAAAATCTTCATTGGAAGTTTTTTTGATGCCGAGCTCCTGCATGATTTCGTCACGCGTCAAATGATTGTTTCCGGAAAGTAGTTTTTCGATTTTAGAATTGGTCTGATCCAGTTTTTTGGCATCGTAACCATATTTTTTACCGGCAGAAGCTGTAAATCTTTTTACCTGAGGAGCCGAAACATCCAACATCCAATAAATATCATCAGCGGAAACAAAATGCCAGGTTGGTCGAAGAATATGAGTTCGGATGATTTCTGCTGAATTTATAACTTCTTCGATCTCTTTTTCAGTAGCATTACATCGGGAACCAATCGCCCATTTGGCCATCGAATAATCTTGGGCTTGCATGGCGCCTAAATGCTTTACAATTTCCTGAGGAGAAATTGGACTTGTTTTGTATAACTTTTGTGAAACAAGACGATGATGTGAAATTTCATGATATGTCATTTTCTAAAAGATTTAAGCTTTGTAACTCTGTGCCTTTGCAACTTTGTACCCCGATCAAACATGAATAATTTCCTCATCAATTAACAAATCTTCCCTACGCAAACGCAGGAAAATCTGCGCAACCGCAATTGTATCTTTTTCACAATACGTTACAATTCGGTCAATGTCTTTCTCGACATAAAAAACATGGGCAACCTGACTGCCGTCGATATCGCCTTTTGGAGACGGAACTCCCAGAATTTTAGTTAGTAATTTTAAGGAAGTGAAATGTTTGTAATCACCAAATTTCCATAACTCTAAAGTATCTAAATGCGGAATTTCCCAAGGTTTTTTGCCGAATAGATTCAGTTTGTCGGGAATCGCAATTTGATTGATAATCATTCTTCTGGCAATAAACGGAATATCGAATTCCTTCGCATTATGTCCACATAAAAGATGATACGGTTGATTAAAATGATTGCTCAGTAAATTATTAAAATCTTTCAGGATTTTCTTTTCGTCTCCAAAGAAGGAAGTCACTCTAAAATTTCGAATATCGCCCTTGATCGTAAAATACCCAACCGAGATACAAATGATTTTTCCAAATTCAGCCCAAATTCCTGCACGATCATAAAATTCTTCGGGAGTGAATTCGTCTTTACGCTGATATTGCGTTTTATGATCCCAAAGCGATTGCATTTCCGCATCAAGCGAATTAAAATTCTCTTCTTCCGGAACGGTTTCTATATCGAGAAATAAGATGTTGTTGAGGTTTACTTTTTCAATCATTATTTTTTGGGACTTCTTAGCTATTAGATTATAAGACTTCTTAGATTTATAAAAGTACAAAAAAATGATTTTACCTAAGAATTAACTTATGTTTTTTAAAACAAGCTCTGTTGAGTTGAAGGGTTTTCGTGTTCGAGCAGCCATTTCTTGCGGGACAAACCTCCGGCGTAACCGGTTAAAGATCCATTTGTGCCAATAACGCGATGACAGGGAATCACAATCCAAAGCGGATTTTTTCCATTGGCCGATGCAACTGCACGAATCGCTTTTATATCGCCCAGTTTTTTGGTTTGATCCATGTAACTTATGGTTTTTCCGTATGGAATTTCCAATAACGCTTTCCAAACTTTTTGCTGAAATTCTGTTCCTTGCGGATTTAATTTCAGATCAAAATCAGTTCTTTTGCCTTCGAAGTATTCTTCAAGTTGAGAAACAGCTTCTTTTAAAACTTTCGGAATCTTCTTTGAAACTTCATTTGAGCCAACATCGGAAACGGAGATTACTGCAATACCATTATCGTCTCCAATGATTTTGGTGATTCCTAAAGGTGAGTTGATATAAACTGTTTCCATAAATTTTTAACCGTAAAGGCGCTAGGGTTTACGCAAAGTTCGCAAAGTTTTTTGTTTTCACCATATAAGTTATGTAAGTAAATTTAAGCCTCGCTGGTATTGGAAGATCATAAAAGCTTTGTGTAAAGTTTCTAAGCTTTCTCTAAATGAACTTATATCACTAAAATGGTTTAATATTCATCCAATTTGAATTGGTATTTTAAAGTGTTTTCAATTTTCTCGCTTGAAATTATCTTTTTAATATTCGATTTTTCAGAACTGAATTTCGGCAAAACCAAATTTTGCTCTTTTGCTTTTTGTGTGTAATACGCTGAACGCGATGGATGGAAAGGCGCTACGGCATTGAACACTTCATCCCATTTTGACTGACGAATTATTTCTTCGATGATTCCAATACAATCATTTTGATGAATTAAATTCACAGGTGCATCTGGATTTTCGAGGTTTTCTTTTCCGGCTAAAAACTTTACAGGATGGCGATCTTCGCCAATCAATCCGCCAAAGCGTAGAATTGTGGTTTGGAAATTTTGGTTTTTTTGTAGAATTGCTTCCGCTAAAAGCAATTGTTTACCACTTTCCGTTTCTGGATTTGGGTTTGTTTCTTCTGTAATCAAATCATTTTGATCTCTATAAATAGACGTTGAGCTCACAAAAAGTACTTTTTTGATCGTCGATTTCTCTATAAAAGGAATCAAAGTTTCGATTTTATCAACAAAAATCTTTCGGGAAGAATCCGTATTTGCTCGTAATTTAGGTGGAATATCAATAATTAGAATTTCACTTTCGGTTAAAAAATCATTTATAGTTTCTGAAATACTTTCGCTTTCAAGCATAACTAAAAACGGACTTATTCCGGCATCTTTCAAAATAGAGAGTTTACTTTCAGAAGTTGTAGATCCGTTGACCGAATTCCCTTTTTCGATTAATTTTTTCGCCAGTGGCAAACCGAGCCAGCCACAGCCTAAAATAGTTATTTTCTTCATTGTCTTGATAAGGTGCAAAGGTTCAGAGAGGCAAAGGTACAAAGGTTATTCACAATCTTGTCATCCTGAGGAACGAAGGATCACACAAGATATTCCACATGCTAAATTGCCAATCTTTGTCGAGTTTCGAGTGTGATCCTTCGTTCCTCAGGATGACAAAATGGAGAAAAACTTTGCGTTTTTTTATTACAAATCCAGAAAAAAGCAAATTTTGTCTTTTCCTTTTGCGCCAATTCTGTTGTAGAATTTTATAGCCCTTTCATTGAATTGAGGCGTGCGCCATTGCATGCTGACGCAGTTTTTGGCTTTTCCGATTTCCTTTAATTTATTGATTATAACTTCTCCAATGCCAAAATTTCTGGCTTCTTCTTCTAAAAACAGACAATCCATGTAAATGAAATCGCCAGCACTCCAGGTAGAATATGTAAAATTATACGAGGCGTAACCTACAATGTCATTTTCAGTCGCAACAACTAAACAAAATAATTTAGGATTTTCACTGAATAAAGCGCCTTTTAAACCTTCTTCTTTTCCTTTCGGATCATAATCCGCTTTTTCAAATTCGGTATGTTTTTGGCATAAAATGACTAATTTTGGTAAATCGGCTATTTCGCAGTTTCTTATTGTATATTCCATTGCAGGTTGATTTCGGTTTGTAAAAAGGTAATAAAATGATGAAAATATGCCGGATATTCCTGATTGTCCCGAATCGCGATAAAATGCTTTCTTTTTAAGCCGTTCTTTCCAATTTTGATGGCTTTGATCGGATTGTTTTTTAAATGGGGCAACAAAGCCCATTTTGCCATTGACATAACGCCCATATCCGCTTTCACCATTTCCAGACAAGCTTCTGTTAAAGGCAAGGCTGTAATTTTCTTCGGAGTCACTTTGGCTGGGGCCAAAAGAAACTGATGAATCGTAACGGTTTCCATCGGAAGGGAATGAATCAAAAGATGTTCGTTGACAAAATCTTCGGCAACAACGTATTTTTTATTTGACCAGGCATGATTTTCAGAAACCACCATTACAACTTCGTCCTGAACAAGTTCCAGATATTTAATGTTATTGTCATTGATCTGATCGCTTATAATCGCAATATCAATCGTGTTTTCTAATAATTTTTGTAATGGAATATGTGTCGCTTCAGTGACAATTTTCAATTCCACATTTGGATAAAGCAAATGAAATTGTTTCATTACCGAAGGAAGCCAGTGATAACTCGAGAAACACTCGGTACTAATTCGGATTTCGCCATATTCACCAAATACCATTTGTTTAATCTGAGTTTGGGTTTGTGAAAGTTTATCCAGAATTTCATTAGCCAATTCGTAGATTTTTTCGCCGGCTTTCGTCAAAACCAGTTTTTTATTTGTTCTCAAAAAAATGGCTGTTCCCAATTGATATTCAGCTTCTTTCAATTGATGGCTCAAGGCTGATTGTGTCAAATGAAGTTTATCTATCGCTTTGGTGATGCTTCCTTCTTCGACAATCGCTTTTATCAATCTTAAGTGACGTATTTCCATTTTTAGAGAATTTGAATACAAAGGAACAAAATTTTAGAATGGCTTTTTCATGAAAAAAAGTAATGCAGTTGATGAATTTTTTTCGTTTTTATAGTATGTAATGTTCATCTACTTTTGAAAAAACAAAATCATAAAACTGAAAAAATGGAAGCACAAATTAAACATTATGAAAACAAATTGGCCTTCGAAATGGATTCTTCGGATTTGTTTGATGCCTTGAATAATGGAGAAAAAGTAGTTGTTATTGATTCCCGAAAAGCATTTGGGTACGAAGGTGAGCATATTCCGACAGCGATTAATATTCCGCATCGCGAAATGACTATAGAAAGTACTCAACATTTAGATAAAGAAGTTTTGTATGTAACGTATTGCGACGGAATTGGCTGCAACGCTTCGACAAGAGGTGCACTCAATATGACAAAATTAGGTTTTAAAGTAAAAGAATTACTTGGCGGAATAGAGTGGTGGAAGTTTGATGGATATGCCACTGAAGGGACAAACGGAGTAAAAGCAGGATTGAAAATAGAATGTGCCTGCTAAAGAAAAAGCCAGTTTTAATTTAAAACTGGCTTTTCTATATTTTAAAAACGCAATGTTACGCTTCAATTATTGCTTTTAATCCTTGAAGAATAGGGTTTTCTTCACCTTGAGGTTCTTCCTGAACAGCGCCAGACCGATTATCTTCCTGAATAATTTCGAGTTTGGTTTTTTGATTTTCTTCAGACAAAACATAACTCATAATGAAATAGTTTTCGGGCTTATCTTCTAATCCTGGTCTTGGGAAAAACAAAGAATATTTGATTTTTTGATTTGGTATAACTTCTAATATAGTTCCCCATTGTTCAAAAACCTGACCTTCCCATTCATTCCTGAATCTGATTTCGCTACCAACTTTCCAGTCTGTAATTAAATCGCTCCCGTATTGCCATTGTTTAACTAATTCGGGTTGTGTTAAGGTATTCCATACTTTTTCGACTGGGGCATTCAGTACTATTGTAGAAATATTTGCTGCCATCTTTATTCAATTTTAACGTTGTTTTTCTCTGCAATTTTTTTGAATAAATCTTCTTTATTTTCAGATTTCATTTTTTGATAAATAGCTCCCAAAAGCTGTTCAGAATCTTTTACATATTCTGATTTTTCATTGGTGTAGATAACATGCGCCATGAAAATGTTGTCGAGCGCCTTTTCATCATCATTCAGAACAAAATAATTTTTTCCGGCACCAAAGTAACCTTCTGCATTATTAGGCTGGTATTTGATCAGTTTTTCATAATACTCAATAGCCGTCTTAAAATCTGATTTTAAGGTATAAGCAACCCCAATATTCATTAGTGCTAAATCGCCTTCCGGAAAAATATCAAGCGATTTTTTATAATATTTTATGGCATTATCAAAATCATTCAATTGTCTGTAACAAACGGCAATGTCATCCAGAGCGAGTACAAAATTCGGATCTTCCTTCAGCGAAAGCTGCAAACTTTCAATAGCTAGTTTATAGTTGCTCGCTTTCATGAAATCTTTTGCAATGATATAGGAATTCTGCGCCTTTTCATTTTTTGAATCAGCGTAGAAAATAGTCGTTTTGTCTTCTGGTTCTTGCGGAAGTAATTTTGGACATTTTTTAATGACAGCATCACTCACTTTTTGAATCATGCTTTTAATTCCGTCAACCGTGTTAATCGATTCCCTAACTTTTGGGTCTTTATCGGTCAATATAGTTTCAGACATTGTGCTGGTCAGGCAGTCTCTAAAGATATCTTCTGTAATAATGCCTGAATTTTTTTGCAAACAATCACATGTTTTTACGGCTATTTTTTCTTCTACAGCTTGTGCATAAATAGTGGGAAAGCTTGCAAATGCTATAAAAATCAGGATTCTTTTTTTCATATAAGGGTATTTCTATTTTATAAACTATTGTTTTGTTGCGGCTTAACTACTGGTGTTAAACTGTCTTTCGCAACAGTCAAGCTATCTTTGATTGGCGCAGCTTCTATTGTTGGTATTGGTGCAGTATATCTTTTTATTTTTTGCTGAATTAAAACGGCATCATTCAAAACAAAAGGTGTCGGCATCATCCAGTCGCTTCTTGGTTTTACCTGAAATAACGGATTAGTCATCAAATCAAAAGAACTCTCGATTAAATCCATATCAAAAATAGACGATTTGTTGATGTAGAATTCCATTACAAGTGGTTCGTTACCCACAACATAATAACATAAAATCTTCATACCTTCTCTTTCCAGACTATTTCCTTTTTGGTCAGAAGTTGAAACTCCATTGGCTTTAAAGTTGTAAAAAGTCATTTTAGGATGGGCAAAAATATCGTAACGATTGACCTTGCGGTTCGGTGTAATTTGTATTTTCATATAACGATTGTTGCCTATAACGCTATCTTTCAGGAAAGAAATTGTTGGTTTAGGAACATCAACAACCGGTGCAATGGCACTGTAGGTAAAGCCGGAATTGTATTTGCTGGCAAGTGGCAGTGCATTTAGCCCAACCGCTTTTTGATTTTTTTCTCCCAAATATGTTTTGGTCCAATCATCAAGATTTACATCGTATGTTGTCCACACGGCAGAATTTGTATCGGCATTGTATACGTAAAGTAAACTGTTCGATTTTGCTTTTCCATGTTCGTAACCAGAATTGTAACCTGCGTAAACAAAAAAGCCAATAGATACAACAAAAAAGAATGCGGCCCATGCTCCTTTTCTAATAAAATCTCCGAAAATTGGAAGTAACAATCCGAAAAGTAAAACAGTAAGTACGGCACTTCCAAAAAGAATTTTCAAACCTAAACCAATTGGAAACATTACAATAAATGGCGCAACAATTAGTAATGCAGGAAGCGTAAATAATAAGTTTAAACCTAAGCTGTAATGCTGTGTAATAACAAAAATTCCAAATAAGAAGATTCCAAAATAAACCGGAATAATCAGGAATCCTGCGCCAGTTAAGTTATTGGCTAAAAATATATTGATAACAATCCATAGTAGCAAAGGCGCTACAAAATGATTCATCGTGATTTTTGTTTCTGAGAAATGATTATAAAAAGCGAAGCAAATTGCAATGCTTAAAGTAACAAATGCTCCAATATAAGCATGCCCATTGTAGGTAAAACCATTAAGCAAGTCTGAATATTGCGGATAGATTTGTAAAACGATTTTCCATCCTAAAAACGTTACCAAACCGGCAATGATCAAAGCACCCAAAAAAGGAACAAAACCCTTAAAAATCTCTCTGAAAGAGATTAACCGTTTTGCTTTTCCAATAAAAATAAAAATAATTAGCAGGCCTAAAGCAATTATTGTCATTGGGAAAACCCAGGTAAACGGGTAACTTATAAATGAAAACGGAACGCTGAAATAAACATCGTCTGCAGTTGAGTTTGTTGCATTTAAGTCGATGTTTGAAAAGTATTTTAATAAAGGCATCAGATAAGTTCCCTGATGTGCCAGTGTCATTTTGTTTAAATGATAAATGTCGTCTTGTTGAGTGTGATAATTATAATGCCCGTCGATAAAAGCAAAATTAAATCCCTGAATGTTTCCTTGTTCTCTAAAAACAGTTAAATCAGTATCGTTTGGAAGCATTTTGTAAATACTGTACATCAACGAATTGGAAACCGGATATTTAGTTTTGGCTTTTGAAAATTCTTTTACAAGAGCTTCATTTCCTTTGTTGGTTTCCATCAGCATATAACTTGGTCCTGACGATCCTCTGGCTTCAAAATTAATAACCAAACCAACATCTTTTGCCCACGGATGTTTGTTTACAAACAACGCAGCGCCGTTCAATCCCAATTCTTCAGCATCTGAAAAAAGAATTATAATATCATTTTTTTGTGGTTGTTTGGAGTACATAAAAGCACGAATACCTTCAAGAATGGTAGCTACTCCAGAAGCATCATCACTTGCTCCTTTAGAAAAGGAATGTGGCGCACTGTCATAATGGGATAGTAATAAAAGTGCTTTTGAGTTGTTGGTCCCTTTTATGCGGGCCAGAATATTTTTAGATTTTACTAAAAGTCCCTTGTCGTTTAGTGTAAATCCTTCCTGAACAGAAGTCTCTAAACCAATCCGGTTCAATTCAAGTTTAAGGTAGTTTGCTACTAATTCGTGATTAGTAGATCCCACATAATGTGGTTTTTGAGCAATAATTTCGACTTGGTTTAGAGCCCTTTCGGTCGAAAATTCGGCAAGAGCTTCCTCTTCTTTCGAAATCCATTGTGGCATCATGGTGGCGTAAATAATACCAAGAATTGCTAAAATGCATACTACGGCAAGAATTGAGGTGGGGTTTTTTTTCATGATGAATAGTACTATATTTCTTTTTTAACAAGCATAAAATAATCATTGTCCAAAGATCTATATCCTTGGTCATACAGAAAATAGTAGGTATTCCCTGTTTTGGTCTGCAAGATATTGGTAAAGAAATCAAAATCAAAACCTTTATTGATCATTTTATCCCTTGTTGCCTTTGATTTCCCCTCCGTGTTTAGCTCGACCAAAATACGGTAATTTTTTCGTAATTTGTTGTTTACATTTCGCATGAAATTAGTGCTGTCTTTATTTATTTTGTTGTTGTAGGCATTTCGGCAACTATCAGAACAAAACTTTTTGTCTTCACGGCCTACAATTTTTTCGGAGCATTCAAGGCAGGTTTTCATTGTTCAATTTTTTTAATTTCGTATAAATCATGTCTTCTGTCTTTTAATATTCGCACACTTCCGTGTTCATGAAGTTGTTTTAGTAAGTTCAAATCAACATCAACAATGAGTGTCATTTCGGTATTTGGAGTTGCTTCGGCTTTAATTCCGTTGCTCGGAAAAGCAAAATCAGAAGGCGTAAACACAGAAGCCTGAGCAAATTGAATATCCATATTGTTCACCTTTGGCAAATTACCAACGCAACCGGCAATGGCTACATAACATTCATTTTCGATAGCACGCGCCTGTGAACAATGTTTTACACGCGTGTAAGCATTTTGAGTATCTGTTAAAAAGGGAACAAAAAGAATATTCATTCCTTCATTGGCCATAATTCTTGAAAGTTCCGGGAACTCAACATCATAACAAATTAAGATTCCAATTTTACCGCAATCGGTATCAAAGGTTTTAAACTGCGATCCGCCTTTCATTCCCCAATGCTGCACTTCATTTGGCGTAACGTGAATTTTGGTATACATTTCTGAAGTTCCGTCTCTTTTACATAAAAAACCAACATTGTATAAATTACCATTGTCCAAATAAGGCATACTTCCGGTAATGATGTTGATATTATATGAAATAGCAAATTCCTGAAAACGCTTTCTGATAGGATCAGAATATCGCGCAAGTTCCCGAATGGCTTCGGCCTCTGATAAATGATTGTAATCGGCCATCAAGGGGGCGATGAAAAGTTCCGGAAATAAAGCAAAATCAGCTCCATAGCCGGAAACTACATCAATAAAAAATTCTGCCTGTTCAAAAAACTCTTCAACATTATTCAATTGACGCATTTGCCATTGGATTAATCCTAAACGAATTACGCTTTTTTCAAGGTTGATAAGCTTCGGACTTTCGTCGTAATAGACATTATTCCACTCTAAAAGAACCGCAAATTCTTTTGATTCTTCGTCTCCTTCCAAATAATTTTTGATGATTTTCAAAACGTGAAAATCGTTGCTTAACTGAAAAGAAAGTACAGGATCGTGCAATTCTTTGTGTTTTACTTTATCAATATAATTTTTTGGAGTTAGTTTCTTAGAGTGTTGGGAATAATTTGGAATTCTGCCAGCAAATACAATGGCTTTCAAATTAAGCTGTTCACAAAGTTCTTTTCTGGCATCATACAAACGACGGCCTAAGCGTAAACCTCGATAATTAGGATGAATGAAAACATCGATTCCGTATAAAATTTCAGCATCTTTATTGTGGGTCGAAAAGGTGTAGTCACCAACAATTTGTCTGTAATTATGTCTTTTATCAACCAGCTTTTCGTCAACAATTAAAGATAACGCAGATCCTACAACTATATCATCGACTAAAATGACTAATTGACCTTCCGGGAATATCGAAAGTAATTTTTCGATGTCGCTAACGCTCCAATACGAATTGGCCATTTCAGGATACGACACGACCATCGAATTTTTTAATTGCTTGTAATCTTCGATTTCTAAATTTCGTAATTCAACCTTATTGATTTTTGTCTGCATGTAGTATGGTTTTTGTTAAATATACGAAAAATATTTCCATTTACAAACGCTTACAAATAGTTACAACCGAAAGTAAATAGTTGTTAACCGACTAATGTTTGAAAGCTGCCGCATCTTTGCACTGTTGAATTTGATAAACGAATTCGATTTTATAAGAACATTAAAAAAGTATACGCCATGAATGCAATGAAAAACAGAGTACAATTAATTGGGAACGTAGGAAACGACCCGGAAATTAAAACATTAGAAAGCGGAAAAAAATTTGCACAACTAACGATCGCAACACACGATTATTATAAAAATGACAAAGGTGAAAAAATAGAACAAACGGATTGGCATCGTGTTACAGCCTGGGGGAAAGTAGCTGAGATTATTGAAAAATTTGTCGTAAAAGGTAAAGAAGTTGCGATTGATGGAAAGTTAACCCACAGAAGTTATGATGATAAAAACGGGGAGAAGAAATATATAACCGAAGTTGTTGTAAATGAAATATTGTTGTTAAGCAAGTAATACTTGCTGTGTGGAGTAAACCCGACAGGTTTTAAAACCTGTCGGGTTTTTTTGTATATATAATTATAAAACAGAAGCTCCGTTTGTATCCGTTGTTAGTATTTCGCTCATATAATCAAAAAACGGTCTCATGTTTTTGAATGTCTCTAAAGCTTGTTCTAAAAAATGCGGACTTAAAACTTCATCATCAGTAAAACGTTTCATGACCAGGAACTGTTTGTACCGAAGTAAATCAATAGCTTCATGGTTTACATCAAAATCTTTGGGAGCTGTTTTAAGTTGTTCGCCTTGTAAAGTTCCGAAAGTGTTGATAAAATATTTTGTATTCACTATTTTTTTCATGGATTCAGGATCATGTGCGAATTCGCTTCTTATACGTTTTAAATCTGCCGCATTTGGTCCCCAAAAACCACCGGCAAGAAAGCTGTTTCCTTGTTCCAGATGAAAATAATAACCGCCGCGTCTTGTTGCTGTGGCTCTGGTATAACTTCCTCCCCAAAAGGTTTTGAAAGGAGTTTTATCTTTTGAGAACCGAATATCACGGTAAATTCGGTAAACGCTTTTCTTTCCGGAAGCGGTTTCAAGAACATCAGTTTTGGAAAGTTCCTGAAGCAAAGCACCTGCAAAATTTTCAATATGATTTAATTCGTTTAAGTAAGTGGGCTTATTTGTTTCAAACCAGGGCTTGTTATTGTTGCTTTTAAGTTGAAGCAAAAAATCAAGACTGGATTTAGGTATAGTAATCTGGTTTTCCATAGTTAAATTTTGAGAGTTTTTAATATCAAAAGTGGTCTGCAATTTAAACAAAAAACCCACCAGATTTCTCGGTGGGTTTTGAATATATTGTTTAAGCCGTTTTTTTGAATAAATCAAACATAGGACAACGCGAACAGCGTTTCTTTTCGCTCTTTTTGTATTTTTCACAACAAGAAGATTTACAGTTTTCTAACTTCTTAATGTTCTCAAGGATAGCTTTATTCTTCTTTTTCTTTTTATCCTTTTTTTTGTCCTTGTCTTTTTCTTTCTTGCTCAATTTTCCTCTGTATTATAAAAACAGAGACAAATATAAAAGAATTTTGTTATTTTTAAGTATTCTAAATAAACTTTAACTTTTTTATTTTGGATTGATAGCTATTGAGCTGGTAACAGTTAACTGCTGAATATCACGATCAAACAAGTAAAGTCCGCCTTTGTCATCACCAATTAAGTTGATTTTATCTAAGATTGATTTAGCTGTAGCCTCTTCTTCGATTTGTTCAGATACATACCATTGTAAGAAATTATGTGTTGCATAATCTTTTTCTTCAAAAGTGATGTGAACCAATTCATTAATAGATTCTGAAACAAAAATTTCATGGCTATAAAGCGCTTCAAACATTTCTTTAAATGTAGTATAAGATGTTTTTGGTGCTTTTAGATCTGTAATCGTTGCATGTCCGCCTCGCTCGTTAACATATTTAACTAGTTTTAGCATGTGCGCGCGCTCTTCGTCTGACTGTGTGTACATAAATTGAGCTATTCCTTCTAATCCGTGTACTTCAGCCCAACAAGCCATAGAAAGGTAGGTTTGCGAAGATTCTGCCTCTATGCGTATTTGCTTGTTCAAAGCCGATTCAATATTTTTCTTTAGCATAATTTGTGTCTTTTTTGTAAAGTTAAAAAAAATAATCCATTCCATTTTTTTGAAAGAGAGAAACAGCAGACATTTGGATTAATTCTCAATAAATTTAAGGCCTTTTCTGAAAAGGTTTTTTGAAAGACGAAGGAGCATTTAATCGCTCAAGAAATGGATCATCTGCGTTAAATCCATCTTTGAATTTACGCATGATAAATTGTTTTGAAACCGTATCGTAATAGCTAAGAATATAGAAATCTTTATATTTTAAAATGTTGTCTAATGCTATCTGCTTATTCAAACTCATAAAATAGAATATATTATCAATCGCTAATGGTTCTAGTTGTTCTTGTTTTACAACATTATAATTAGGATTCCATACACTTTCAAAATAAACCGTTTCAGTATGAATATAACCTGAAGAATAATTTGGTGGATAGTATGATGAACCATTATTATAAAATCCAAAATCTTCAGAAGGATAGTAGGAAGAGATGTATATACTGCCTTGTATTGCCATTTTAGGATTTCCTCCTAGTGTCATTAAGGTATTTTCTTTGTTTTTAAAAACGGATAATCCAATATCTAAAAATGAAAGATGATTTAAGAATTTTTTTGTTGTTTTTAATTCTTTAGCTTTTTCATCCTCTCTCTGAATTAATAATGGAGATGTTTTAAAATCAATAGTGTCATTTTTTGTAATATGAAAACTTTTTAGAGTTTCATTTGAATTGTAATCTTTTATATCAAAGAATAACTCTTCATCACTGGCAATAGTTTGATACAGTTTATTATCCTGAAAAAACGAATTACTTATTTTTTTAGGTTTCTCAATAGCAGATTGGTTAAAGGTTTTTTCTTTAATTTCTTCTGTTTCGAGATTTATATCAAATACCTGAGTTTTTTTTGGATTATGATCTAAAGTTAAAACAAAACGGTTTGGAAAGATGTATAATTTACTTTTTGCAGTGCTTCTAAATAGAGGGGTGTATTCTTCTGCGTCAATTTTTTCAATTGGATTTTGCTGAATAACATAATTGAAAGTGACAAATTTCGTGGTTCTATTCTGAAATTTGAAAGCTGAAAAATCGAATATTTTCTGCTCGACAGTGCCATTTTCAAAAGTATAAAGAACAAGTGTTTGTTCTTCCAAATCTTTAACAAGGAGATTAAATGAATTTTCTAACTGAAATTGCGCTATAATAGATTGCTTTTCAGAGGTAAATACGAAATTTAAATTTTTTGAGGTTTTGTTTCCAAAGAAATATTTAATAGCGATAATAGTTCCATAATCTTTAGTTGCCCAATAGAGTGTAGGTAATCCGTCGGCACTAAAACTATATCCAACCAGAGACTTGTCACCAATGTCTTTTAAGGGACCTTTATATTGGTCCGTCAGGAATAAGGAACTGTTGTATTTTAAAATAGAGATATTCTGACTATCTGCTGCAAAGGCAAAAACTTCATGAGTCTGTTGGTTTTCAGCTGTCAAAATCTGCTCTGCTCCGTTCGATTTTTTTAAATCTAACGGATAGGAATTCAATATTGTTTGACTGAACAACAATGAATTAGAGAATACAAGAAATAAGAGTACAATTTTTTTCACATTATTTTAACTACAAATATTGTTCCAATTTTATTAGATGGAATTTTTGAATAATGAAAGTACAAATTATTTCTGATAGATTTTAAGTCTTCAAAAAGACAAAATAAAAAAGCCCTAAACTTTTTCTTTAGGGCTTCATTTTTTATTTAAAAAAAGATTATTTTACTTTAAAAGTAACTCTTCTTGCTAATCGTCTTGCTTCTTCTGAATCTTTTTGGATTGAAGTGTCCTCTCCATGAGGAATAACATTTAATCTTGAAGATGCAATTCCTGCTTTTTCAAAAATGGTTTCTACATTATTAGCCCTTGCATTTGATAATTTATCATTATACTCTGAGCTACCAACCTGATCAGCATAACCAAGAATATCAAGAGAGGCCGAAGGGTTTTTTCTTAAATAAGTTAAAACAACATCTATAGCAGCCGTTGAATTTTCGATTGGAGTCGATTTATTGAAATCAAAATAAACACTATAGTATTTGTCGTTGATCAATTCTTTGATAACATCTTTGTCATTTACTACTGTATTAGTAACCGGTTTTTCAACAATTACCTGCTTTTCGGGCATTTTATTTACCTGAGCTTCAAGATTGGCAACCTTATTTTCTAATGCAGCAATATCAGCATTTTCGGAGATTACAGTCCAGTCGGCATGTTTGGTATTTTTACCCAAGTAAATGTTCAGACCTGCAGTTCCAGTAAATAATAATCCACTAAATCCTCTTGAGTTTGTAAGAGCACCACCATCAAAAGTGTGATCCTGGTAAGCATTTACAATGGTCGAAATATCTCCTGTTAAGGCAAAACGATCTGACAATCTAATTTGTCCTGTTAGACCAGCAATGAAATTACCAACATTGTCTTTTACATGTAAATCTTTATTTTCTAAACGTCCCACTCCAAAACCAGCATGTGCAAGTAAACCAAATGTATTTGTCCAGGTTTCGAAATTCATAATTCTTCCTAAGTTGGCTACACCTTGCAGATCGACTCTGTAGTATTTTGAGTCAAAATCAATTGAACTATTATTTTGACCAGTGAAACTATTATATCCAACATCCGCTTTTAAACCGAATTTGTTGTTCAACATGTATCTTACACCTAAATCGACAGTATAAGGATTGATTCTTGAAGTGTAATAATTCCCAGAGGTAAATGGACGCTGAGGTTTGTTGAAACCACCTTCTAATTCTACAGACCACTTGTTATAATTGGTTGTACTATTGTTTTCTGTTTGTGCTTTTGCATGCATTAAACTTAATGCAAACGCCAGAGTAATTACAATTTTTTTCATTGTATTTGAGATTTTAAATTTTCCCCAAACCAACAATTATTTGTAAGAATTACTTTCCGTTAAAAGTCCAAAACATGATAAAATAGGGTTTATTGCGTAAGATAAACATTAAGAGTTCATTAGGTCTTGAAAAGCATCAACGAACTGACTGACATGTAAGCCATCCATTAATCCATGATGAACATGAACTGATATAGCAATAGTTCTTTTTCCAGATTCAGAAGTCATCATTTTTCCAAATGAAATCTTAGGGCAACTATCCGGAAAGGTATAGCTCCTTGCATGTGAAAGTGATGTGAAATTCAACCACGGAATCGCCGAAAAGTGAATTACATTATCATCATCAAACGATCTGGTAAAAAGTCCGGTTGTTTTTTGAATTCGTTCGATTTCTGCTAAAGCAATCTTTTCGAAAATTCTAAAATCAGAATTATATTCAATTAATGAAAATCCGAAAGTACCATCTTCACGCCCAATGGTTGCTGAAGCATCGATACGATCATTAATGTAAATTTTGCCTTCTGAAATTCGATATCTAAAATTCTCAATTGTATTTACTGCAACTAAAGTTTTATGCAAATAATAGATGAAAAAAGAACTATTCAAACTTTTGGCAGTTTGATACGCTTTGGTACAATCAATCTCAACAGTTACACCAAAAAATGGTTCTTCCATTCTGCAGAAATGTTCAAAATGCTCTTTTCTGTTCCAGTTTTCTAAGTCTAAAAGTGTTTTCATTATAATAAATTATGGAGCACTTCAGAAATTTTTTCAAAAGAACTAAAATGTTCGTGCTCTACTTTATGATTAATTTTTTCGTGTTCCCAGGTAGTATGAAAAGGGATATGAACTGCATAACCGCCAATTCCTAAAACCGGCAAAATATCTGATTTTAAAGAATTCCCAATCATCAAGAATTGATGTGCCTGAATGTCTAAACGTCCCAAAAGTTTTTCATAATCAATTTCCTGTTTGTCTGACATTACTTCAATATGGTGAAAATAATGACCTAAACCGGAACGATGTAATTTACTGTGCTGATCTTTCAGATCGCCTTTTGTAGCAACAACCAATTTATATTTGCCATGCAAAGCCTGTAAAGTTTCTTCGATTCCGTCCAGCAACTCGATTGGTTTTTCAAGCAATTCTTTTCCGTATTGAATGATTTTCTCAACGACTTCAATCGGAATTGTATTGTTCGAAATATTCATCGCCGCCTCAATCATCGACAAAATATAGCCTTTGATTCCGTAACCGTACAAAGGTAAATTGGCAATTTCGATTTTGAATAATTCCTGTGAAATACCCTGATGCGAAAGATAATCTTCCATCAAAGCACAAAATTTATGTTCGGTTTCCTGAAAATAAGGTTCGTTTACAAATAGAGTATCATCTGCATCGAATGCGATTACTTTTAAATTGGGTATTTTGCTTTTATCTAACATGGTTTTTTGTTTCAGGTTTTATTTGTTTCAGGTTTCAAGTTTTTCGCGACAGATTAAAATGATTTTAAAGATTTTTTTAAAAATATCTGCGCCGATCTGTTTAAATCTACAAAATCTGCGTGAAACTTTTTCTGGGCACTAATTAAAAAATTAATCTGCGTAAATCCGCCACAATCCGTGTCATCCGCGTGCCATTTCTCAACCCTTTGAAAACAGTCTTTTTAATGAAATAGTCTTATCGTAAAAAGTAATCCTGATTCCGAAGAGCAAAATGATTCCGCCAAAAACCATCTGTAAAGTTATTTGTTCTTCTAAAAACAACCAAGCTAATATCGAAGTTATTACAGCCTGACTCAATAAACTTAGCGAAACCCTGGTTGCGCGCATGTGTTGTGTCGCATAACTGATCGAAAGCCAGGCACACAATTGACAAATTACAGCTTGTAAAACCAGAACAAACCAACCTGTATTTGTGAATCCAGTAAAAGGTTGGTCCAGCGAATAACAAAGAATTCCTAAATAAACGCTTGAAGCCAATAAACTGATCGTCATAAAAGATAAAACATCAACATCCGAAAGAACATTTTTGCTAACTAATAGATAAATCGAGTATAAAATACCTGATAAAACCGCAAACAAGAAAGCCTGGTCGAAATTCAATTCCATAAAAAAACTAAAACCAACCAAAGTCACCATTCCGAATAAAGAAACCACCGTTCCAATCCAGAAATTGGTTGCTGGTTTTGATTTCAAAAATAAAAAAGAACCAATCCCAACCCAAAGCGGTGATAAATTTGTCAATAAAGAAGCTTGGGTTGCACTCGAATCCAGAATGGCGATATTCCAAACGGCAACATCTGAAGAAAACAAAACACCGCAGAGCATGGCCAAAAGCAAAAACTTGGTTTTTGGAAGTTTAAAACTTTTGGTAATAATTACATATGGCAAAAGCAAAATGACCGCAAAAAACATGCGGTAAAAAGCGGAAATTAATCCAGGAGCTAATTTCAGTTTAACCAATATCGGAAAAATTGAAATACAAAGTATCCCGCAGATTAATGCTAATCTTGGTTTGGTGAGTTTCATTTAGTGATTTTTTGAAGCTTTCTTTTTCTTAAAAAGCTGTAATTTTATAAAATAATTCCCGGACGCAAGTCCGGGAATTATTAATGTTTTCAGTCATTAAATTTTCTAATAATATATTCTTTTGCTTTTTTGTCATAATATCCTAAATAATAAGAATCTATCTTAAATAAAATTTGTGCAGATGTATCTTCATTTTTATCAAGAAACGTTCGAATCTTATCAAATGCTAACGGCTGTAATTCGCCTTTTACGTGATTGCCTTCTTTGTCAAATAAACCTTCTACCTTAATCACTTTTCGGCTAGAATAGGAATTGAAGCTATCCATAGTTGGATTAAATATCACAGCTCCTAATAATGAACCTATAAAGCCAAATTGATTCATTACAGATTGACCTGCAGGTTGTTGTGATGTATCAGAAATGCCTCCGAAAGTTATTAATGTATTTTCCCCAACATTATAACAGGCAATACCTGCATGTAAATTAGTTATCTTTCGAATAAATTGGGAAGAGTTCTCCAATACTTTCTCACCTCCACCAAAAAAATCGTTTCCTTGCTGTGAAATTTCTGTGTTTTTAAATTCAATTGGAGTATCTCCAGTTGCAGTGTATTCTTTGAGTAAATTACCATCTAAATCTTTTATGGTAAAATGAAAAATATCGGCTGAAGATTTTATTTGATATAGTTTATTGTTAATAAAGAAAGAGTTTGAATTTAATCGAACAGAATATCCTCCTGAACTCATTTCTGAAATTGAAGGAAATTTAATTATTTTTTCGATAGCACTAAATCTTGTTAAATCAATTACAATAGCTTGGGTGTAATTTACATTATTATCAATTGTTATAACGATTTGATTTTTATTAAAATAACACTTTCTCTTTTTTGTAGCTTCATTTAATGAAGTTGGATTTTCGATATTCATAAAATGCATCGAAAAAGGCCATTCATTAGGAAGGAAACTCTCCTCTAATACGCCATAGAGCGTTGATTTGACATACTTTTTTTTAAAGAAATGAAATCCTTCCAAAGAGATCGTTTTTGATGCGTACACTCCTTCTTTATCAAAAATATGTAATCTTAAATTATTGCTTTTTTTAACAACAGTTAAGATATAAAACTTTTCATTTTCACTAAATTTTTGCAAAAACTTTTCGTCTTTTAAAGCAAGGGTGTATTGTTGTGTTTGGACTGTTCGGCTATTAAAATCATACAATTGTGTGAAAATATCTTCATAATCATCCGAAGACCAGAAAAGTCTTGTATTATTATTTTTGATGTTATAACCAATCATATTGGTGTAAACTTTAGTATTTGGTCTTTCTGTTGAAATACTATCTACTATTTGCATTTTTTCATTAAGATGAATAGCATTTACTTTTATTTTGTCACTGACAAATACGGTAACATCTTTTTTCTGATCATTTACGGTCTGGAAAACACCACGATTTTTTTTTAATTCAATAGGTGTAGAACTAATTGTTTCTTGTGAAAAAGAGACTAAACCATTTAAAAGTAAAGCCGTAAGGAGTATTTTTTTAAACATTATGAGATTTGATTTTTTTATTTGCTAATATCTAGTTTTTTTATGAAACTAGATATTAGCAAATAAAATATTAGAGAGTGATTTTTAAAATCAAAAAGCGTGAATCAATTAAAATGTTTAATCGATTCACGCCATTTTATAGTAGTATAAAACTTAGTTTACCGTTTCGCCATTAGGTGCATCAGCATCCGGATTGATAAAAACCAATTTTCCTTCAGCATTTGTAGTCATCAAAATCATACCCTGACTTTCAACACCACGTAGAGCTCTTGGCGCTAAATTGGCTAATACAGAAACACGTTTTCCGATAATTTCTTCCGGAGAAAAGCTTTCGGCAATTCCGGAAACGATTGTACGAACGTCAATTCCGGTATCTACCTTAAGAACCAGAAGTTTGTTTGCTTTTGGCATTTTTTCTGCTTCCAGAATAGTTCCAACACGAATGTCCATTTTAGCAAAATCCTCAAACTGAATCAACTCTTTTTGTGGTTCCGGTTGTTTGCTTTCTGCAAGATTGGCTGTTTTTGTAGCTTCCAATTTATCTATTTGTTTTTGTATTTCTTCGTCTTCTATTTTAGCAAAAAGCAATTCTGCTTCGCCAATTTTATGTCCTGCCGGAATTAAATCTGAATTTTCAGCAATATCATTCCAACCTAGTACTTTATCAATAATGATGTCTTTTGCATCACGATTTTTCTCTTTAAGAAATTTACTAAATCCTTCAAAATGCTCTTTAAGATCACTTAAATTAAGGATTTTTGAAAGTTTAGCTGAGGTAAAAGGTAAAAATGGTTCAGCCAAAACACTCAAAGCAGTAGCAATTTGCAAGGCCACATACATTTGGGTTTTTACACGCTCCGGATTGTCTTTCATTACTTTCCAAGGCTCTTCGTCTGCTAAATATTTATTTCCTAGACGGGCCACATTCATCAATTCGCCTAAAGCTTCACGGAATCTGTAACGCTCCACTGAACTTGAGATTACAGCCGGATATGCTTTTAATTCGGCTAAAGTTTGCTCGTCAACTTCACTAAATTCATTTGGCGTCGGAATAACTCCTTCGTAATATTTGTTGGTTAAAACCACAACACGATTAATGAAATTCCCGAAAATCGCAACCAATTCGTTGTTGTTTCTCGCCTGGAAATCTTTCCATGTAAAATCGTTATCCTTAGTTTCTGGAGCGTTTGAAGTTAATGCATAACGCAAAACGTCTTGTTTCTCCGGAAATTCTTCTAAATATTCGTGCAGCCAAACTGCCCAGTTTTTAGAAGTCGAAAGTTTGTTTCCTTCCAAATTCAAAAACTCATTTGCCGGAACATTGTCTGGTAAAATGTAGCTTCCTTCGGCTTTTAACATTGCAGGGAAAATGATACAGTGAAAAACGATATTGTCTTTCCCGATAAAGTGAACCAATTTGGTTTCCTCATCTTTCCAATACGGTTCCCAGTCTTTTCCTTCGCGCGCCGCCCATTCTTTCGTAGACGAAATATATCCGATAGGCGCATCAAACCAAACATATAATTTTTTTCCTTCGGCACCTTCAACCGGAACATCAATTCCCCAATCAAGGTCACGTGTTACCGCACGAGGTTCTAATCCGCCGTCTACCCAAGATTTAACCTGTCCGTAAACATTCGGTTTCCAGTCGTTTTTATGTCCGACTAAAATCCATTCTGTCAGGAAATCAGTGTATCTGTCCAAAGGTAAAAACCAGTGTTTTGTTTCTTTTAAAATAGGAGTTTCTCCCGTAATCGTCGATTTTGGATTGATCAAATCGGTCGCATTCAAAGTCGATCCGCACTTTTCGCACTGATCGCCATAAGCTTCCGGATTATCACATTTTGGGCAAGTTCCTACTACAAAACGGTCAGCCAAAAACTGATCTGCTTTTGCATCGTACAATTGTTCTGTTACTTCTTCAATAAAATCACCGTTATCATACAAAGTTCTGAAGAATTCCTGAGCTGTATCATGATGAATTTTAGCCGAAGTACGAGAATAATTATCAAATGAAATTCCGAAATCAGCAAATGATTTTCTTATAATTCCGTCGTATTTATCAATAACTTCTTGTGGCGTAACTCCTTCTTTTTTTGCTTTCATCGAAATTGCAACACCGTGTTCATCGCTTCCGCAGATAAATGCAACATCTTTTCCTTGCAGACGCAAGTATCTCGAATATATATCTGCAGGCACGTAAACCCCCGCCAAATGCCCAATATGTATAGGTCCGTTGGTGTAAGGTAGGGCTGCCGTAATAGTATATCTCTTTGGATTCTGTATCATAACTCAATTTTATTGAGTGCAAAAATAAGCAATAGAATTGAGAATTTGTTATTTCAGGGAGATTCGCAAAGATTTTCGCGGAGATTCGCTGAATTTTTTAATCTCGCAATCCCGATAGCTATCGGGAGCAGAGACGCAAAGTTTTTAAATTAAATCTGCTCAATCTGCGGAATCTGCGTGAAACAAAAATTTCATGAGATTATTTAGTGTTGATTATATTTTTCAGAAGCTAATCCCGCTATCCGTTCCAATCTTTTGTGTCCGCCGCGGCGGACACAAAAGGATTTCCACTTCTATCGGGGCTAGGGCACTCATTTTCAAAAGAAGGTATCCGCCTTGTTTGTCATCCTGACGAAGGATGGATCACACACGAAACTCGACAAAGATTGGCGAATTTCTGTGCGGAATATCTATTGTGATCCTTACTTCGTCAGGATGACAATATTGCGTAAAATAGAACCAGTTTAAACTACGTTTACCGCTTATAAATAAAGATATATTTTGCAACCTTTGCCTAAGAAAAAAACAAAGACAATCTTATGAGCAAGACAAAACTTATCATCAATAAAAACGGATCTATAAAAATCGAAGGTGATTTTGAAATCATGGATTCAGAAGGAACAGTATACGGACTTCAGGGAAGATCTGCATTAGGGCTTTGCCGTTGCGGATTATCTGCAAACAAACCTTTTTGCGATGGTGGACACCGCAATAACTTCGAACACGATTCTGTTGCGTTTGATTTACCGCCTATGAAAACGAACTAATTTCTGGTTGAGATATAAAAAAGCTGCATTATTTAATGCAGCTTTTTTATATCTCATATTCTTTAGTTATAAATTTAAGAACATTTTTAAAGTATTCTTTTAAATTTTGATAAGGATTTTCACCAGCATGCCAATTTGCAAATATCCAATATTTCCATTTTTCATTTTTTGATTCTGGAGGTAGTATTAAGAAATACTGTTCTTCTTCTATACCTGCAACAAGTATAGCATTTTCTAATTCAGGTAAACCATATGCTTCAATAGTAAAAGGATCAATGTTTTTTAAGAAGTCAATTTTTTCAATTGCTTCAAAAGTAGGTTCAATTTGATTTGGTGCTGAAAAGCCATTGGTTATGCTTATAAACTCTATGTAATCTTTGGGTAATTTAATACCGAGTTTATTTTCAGCTTCAATTATTTGATTTTCTGAAGCAGGAATAGTTCCGAGCCAATTGTGTTCAATTTGTTCAGGTGTAAAATTAAAATCTTCATATTTAATTGCTTTTTCAGAAATTGCAATTAGTAAATTTTTCATCATTTTTTATAAATATAATTCTCCACGCATCGTAATAATTGAAGAACCACCAACTAAAATATCTTCTTCACGATTCATAACTTCAATCATTGAAGCCTGTTTTAATTTTACACCTTGCAGGATTTTATATTCTTTCTCTGATTTAGTGAATTTCTTTTGTGTCAAAAAGCCAATTAGTGGGCCTGCAGCTGTTCCGGTTGCCGGATCTTCATATATTCCGATTATAGGGTTGAAGAATCTCGTTTCGACTATGTGTTCCTGATTTTCATCGGCAGGAGTGAAACAATAAAATCCTTCAAATTTATATTCTTTTGAAATTTCGATTAAAAGTTGGTTATCAGGTATAATACTATTGAGCACCTGACTGTTTTTTATGGGAACCATGGTATGGGCGACTTCTGTTTTTACAATTGTCGGAACAAAGGCATTTACATCTAAATCTTCAATTTTTAAACCCAATGCTACCGCAATTCTATAAGTTGGAATTTCCTGTTTAATGACTGCCGATTTTTGATGCATTTGTACCACCGGATAATATGTAATCGGATCAAAACTTACTGTTAATGGAATGGATGAATTTTTCATGATGACAAAACGTTCGCTTTCATTTTGCTCTTCAAAAATGGGCATTCTTTTTAGCATGGCACCACAAACAGCACCCAATAAATTGTGTCCTGCACCATCAATTTCGATTCCGGTTGGGGTAAACGAGCGAACTTTTAGGGCTTTTTTCTTTGTAGAATAATAAACAAATGATGTTTCAGAATAACCAAATTCTTTTGAAATGTTTTGATAGGTTTCTAATTCTAAATCACCATTTGTAAAAACAACCGACAATGGGTTTCCTTTATAACTTTTATTCGAGAATACATCTAAAACATAGTATTGTAAAGTGGTTCTGTTTTCCATTGTTTGACTTTTTGATGAATTAAATTGTAAGAAAGAGGATAAAGTTACTATTTGTCGCTTAATCAAATTGATAAACATTTGTTATTTTTATAACATTCGTTTATGCTCCTCACTAACTTTTATGGTTTTTTCCAATCTCGAAATTTGGGTTTTTTCTTGCTTGGCGCTCATAATCCAGTGAATCATGACTTTTTTGTAGGATGGCGCTTGTTGGTTAAAGTATTCCCAAGCGGGTTTGTTGGCTTTGAATTGCTTTTCAAATTCAGGATCAAGAAGGGCAGGGGCTTTTTCGTGCGAATAAATTCGGGAACGCTCTTCTGATCTTAATTCGAAAGCTTTTTGACCAGCTTCTTTCATGAGTCCGTCTTTGGTGAGTTCTTCGACTTTTTTAATGTTTATGGCACTCCAAATACTGGTTTTCTTTCTTGGTGTAAACCGAATCGTATAACTTTCTTCGTCAATTGATTTGCGAACGCCGTCGATCCAGCCAAAACAAAGTGCCTGATCTACAGATTCTGACCACGACATAGAAGGTTTTTTGCTGCTCACTTTATAGAAACCAACTAATAATTCGGTTTCTGTTTGGTGATGCTTTTCTAACCATGATCTGAATTTTTCTTGTGTTGCGAAAAAGTTCGGTTCCATTTTGTGTTGCTTGTTGAAACTATTTTTTCTTTCTGTTTGTAGTTACGATTAAAACTCCCGCTTCAGCAAAAGAGCCATAAATTTTAATGCCTTTTTCTCTATCCAAAGGCACAATATTTATAATTTCTTTTTTAGATAAAGGAAGTTTTTCTTTCTCTAAATCCTGAAAACGATAAGGAACTCCATCAATTACAACAATTGGTTCAGTTGTAATGATTTTTCGATCAGACATTTCGGTGATAGAATTTGAAAGATAAAGTTTTTCAGTGCCTTCATCCTGCAATTCGTAACGATTTTGCGAATAGATCGAAAAAGATAAAAGAGAAATAATGGTGATGATGATATTTTTCATGGATTTGGTTTTTTTAATTGGCAGGAAATCATAAGTTATTATTCTTATAAATTTATTATTGCCCTAACAATCCATAAAAGTATAATAAATCCCAGAAAAGAGAATTGAACTTTATTCACTTTTTGATTTCCAAACCGCTTAACCAAAAAGCGATCGATTACTAGAATTAGTAAAACCGGGACAAGACAAAACAAAATGTAAATTCCCATTAAGCCGTCTTCTGCTGAGTTGCCGTTTATTAGTATAATGGCGTAAATTATTCCTGCGACAATGGAAAGGATTCCAGAGATGTAGAATAGGGTTAGGTTTTTTGGGAGTTTCATTCGGGTTAAATTAATTTTTAGTTTTTCAAATACACTTTTTCTAATTCAATAATGCGATTTCTCACAAATAAAGCATTTTCATGAGTACAAATCATTCTGTAATCTTGTGATTCATGTTCTCCATCAAGTTCTTTTGCAGTTTCGGCTTTGACTTTTTTAAAATACTGATCTCTTTTTTTAAGCCATGCTAATTGTTGACTTTTTAATTTTTCCTGATCAGATTGACTTAATGTAGCTCTGGTTTTTTTGTATGTTATATTAAGTTGTTCATCTATTTTAGTATAATATTCAAGTGTACAGTTCAACATATTGTTCTGTGTATTATCTAAACATTTTTGAAGTTCTGTATCTAGTTTTTGTATTGTTTTGTTCTCTTGGGAATAAGAATAGAAACTGATTGAAAATAATAGTAAGAATAGGTGCTTTTTATTCATAAGTTTTAAATAATGCTAAGTTTCGTTTCCTTATTTGTTAGCAGTTTCTTGATTTTGAGCCATTTTATAGTTTTCAATAATGTCTCTAATTACTTTCGAAGTCAACATAAACCCATTTAATATCGGATAGCCTTCCCATCGAACAATTCCGTCAGGATCTATTAAAATGCAATGCGGAATTCCTTGTATTTCTAAAGTATTGTACACAGTTCTTTCGGTATCAATTGCGCTGTAATATTCTATTTTTGGATCTGTAAGGTTGTTTAGTTCCTCTTTTGTTTCATCGCTGATGCCTATTATGATCAAATCGGTTGCAAATTCAGTATTAAATCGATTTAATTTTGGAATAGCTGTTTTACAAGGCCCACACCATGTTGCCCAAAAATCGATTAGTATAAATTTTCCTTTTGTTTCTGGTTTATCTGTCAACCATTTTTGCACAACAAGTTTTGGTGCTTTTTGATTGATAATAGATTTTGCCCAGATTTTCTTTTCTTGAGAAAAAGCATTTAGAACAAATAGAACTGTTAGTACTATTAATATTTTTTTCATTTGTTAGGTTATGGTTTTGTTTCGTTTTATGGTTTAATTAGTACAATGGCATTTTTATTAGATTTTCTATTGCAATTTAAAAGAGAAAAAATTAGAAAACTGATTATAGTGATCCGAAATGTTCTCATGTGATGTTTTTTTCTTTTGCTAAAAATACTCAATTTAATAGTACAAAATAATCTCACAAAACTAAATCTTCTTATGAAAACGTGAGCGTTAGGGATAGCAGCGGAAAGCCCACAGCCTGACGAAGGAAGTGCGAGGACTTGCAGCGAATAGCCCGGCCGGAGGTAACGCCAAAAAAATTATTCCTATTCGTATCATTATTTCACCGAAATTTGCAAATAAAGTACTAAACCATAGAAATCATGGCAAAAGGACCTGAAAAAAACACGAAAAACAAGGCTTTGCATACCAAATTACTCAATCGGAAGAAGGCTAAACTTCAGGAAGAAAAAAGAGAACGCGCCTTGCGTTTGAAAGCTTTGGTGGCAAAAATGAATGAAAAGCAGCATACGGACGAATCTGATGCGATATAAATCAGATTGTATTTCTTTTCTGTTTTTATTTAACTGAAATTTGCAAATCAATCTCAAAACAAAATCAAAATGGAGGAATTCGGTAGAATAATAGTTTCTGAAACGGCAATGAATAGTGAAAATCTTCATGATCTTATTCATTCCAATATTTCAGTAATCAATTTAATGCGTGAAGAAGGTGTCGATGACGAATTTATTCATCCGGATGCCTTGATGAGTTATTATCTTGATTATTACTGGTCGCAATATGCCGAAGGAAATTTTGCCCAGTTTGTTTATAAATCGGCCTGGAATAAAGAACTGAACGAATTAATCGAGGAAGGACTGGCTTTAATTGGCGCCGAAAAACACTTAGAATTATTTCAACTACAAAGCAAAAAAGTCAAATTGATGAGCAGCGTTAAGCTGAATAAATTTGTAAGCGGGAAATTTGAAGGAGTTAATCCGGTTCGTGATTCTTTGAATAATGATACTTTTTATGAACTCGAAGAAAATTTAGTTACACTTAATGCTAATTTCCTGAAAAATCACCCTGACTTTGAAGTGCTTTCGGTAGACGATATGTTTGCTGCTTTGGAGGAATATGTTGGGCATGAGATTAAGAGAGCTTAAGGTTTTTTAACCGCAAGGTTCGCAAAGGGTTTACGCTAGGCACGCAAAGAGGTTAGTTTTAATCTCGCAAAAGTCGCGAAGACGCAAAGTTTTATTTTCCTTTCGAACATTGCGTAAACCCTTTGCGAACCTTGCGGTTAAACTGAGTTAGTAAAATTTTATTCGCAAACACTTGTTTTTGAATTAATTAAATTAATTTTAGTTCTGTATAAATAGTTTATTTATGGAAGAACTAACGCACATCAAATCCATTATCGGAATCATTCTCGGATTGAGTTTAACACATCTTATCAAAGGATCAGTTATTTTTATTCAGCATCCGGGACGAAAGAAAATCTATTTTGTACACTCGCTTTGGGTGTTTTATGTTTTTTTACTGATTATCCATTTTTGGTGGTGGGAATTTAATCTGAAACTTATAACCGAATGGTATTTTATAGATTACTTCTTTATCATTTGTTATATTCTGATTTATTATTTGTTGTGTGCTATTCTATATCCTGACGATTTAGTGGATTATACAGGTTACGAAGATTATTTTTATTCAAGGAAAAATTGGTTTTTTGCTATTCTGGCCATAAGTTTTATTGCCGATATGATTGATACGGCCATAAAAGGCGGGAATTACTTTTTATACAATCAAACGGAATATTATGTGAGGATTGCTACACATATTGTCCTTTGTCTGGTCGCAATAAAATATCACAATAAAGTTTTTCATACGATTCTGGCAATTCTGTTCATTGTTTATGAGCTCTCCTATATTTTAAGGTTGTTTAATGTGGAATAGTTTTTTAAGGTTCAAAGTTGCAAAGGTTCAAAGATTCAAAGGTTTTCTGCAGATTTTTAATCTGTGGCAATAAAACCTGACTACTTCGCTATCGGGATTTCGAAATTCATTCATGTCAAAAAAAACTCAGTGGATCTCTGTGTTAACTTGCGCAACTTTGTGGAATAACTTTATTAACTTCGCTTTATAGATTTAATTGATTTAAAATGAGATATGTATACGGTCAAATAATAGTGCTTCTTTTTTTTCAATCGGGCTTTTCTCAAAACAAAATCAACCTTTTTTCAGAGATCAATTATAGTTCTATTCCTGCGGTTTCTTTAAATGACTATAAATCGGTTCAGGATCGTGATACCAAATTTCAAAATCCCAATATTGCTTTAGGAATTGCTATTTCAGGTGGTGGTTCGAGAGCGCAGTTTTTTAGTATGGGTGTTCTTTTGGGTTTAGAAGAAATTCAGGAAAACAATCAGCAACGTAACTTCTTAAATGAAATTGATTATTTCTCAACGGTTTCGGGGGGGTGCTATTCGGCAGGTTATTATTTAACAATTCTAAAAAATAAACTCAATCACGACAACTGTTCGTTTAATGAGTTTTATTTCTCTAAAGCCGATGCGTATAAAGATTATGTAGATAAATCGGCTACGATTTTGTCGCTTTTAAATAATAGCCGAAACGAAAAAGGCGATAAAATTTCGATGACACAACGACTAGATTCAGAGATTCTGCAATACGACAACACTAATCCTGATAATCCGAATAAATTTTCAACTCAAATGTTGATGTCTGATTTTTTTGTTCCAAAGGAAAGTAAAAACACGCCATCTTTACCAATGATGGTTGCCAACGGAACGGCATATAACAACGGAGAGCGCATTCCGTTTATGCCTCATATTATTCGCGGTTTAAATTTAAATTCGTCTTTAGCACCAAACAGAGCTTCTATTCCGTTAAATCATAATGAGGTAAATGATGGATTTAATTTTCCGGTTACCTATGCTATTACCGCGAGTTCTGCTTTTCCAGGCGTTTTGCCAAAAGTGAAATTCGGTGTTAAAAATCAGCAGAAAATATTATGTATTATTGATGGAGGTGCTTCGGATAATATGGGATATAAAACTCTGGTCGAATTACTGCACGATGATTCTAAAGTAGATAATAAAAACAAACGCGCCCTTTTTATTGATTGTCTGGGACAGGGAAAAAAAGAACCTTACATAAGCGACGAAAAAATCAAACTGATTTCGCTTTTCGAAACGGCATCGTTATACACAGTTCAAACTCGCTATATTACATTTGACAGAGATGTCGAAAATTTGATGGACCGCTATAAAATTCCGGTTTCGAATTATCAGGTGATTGGTTTTACCACTTTACGAGACCATTTATTAAAGATGGATAAAAATCAGAAGTATGAAGATTTGGTAACCGAATTAAAAAGTTCAGATGACGATTATTCGACCTGGCTTCGATTTTATGCCAATTTCAAAAAAGACTTAATTGATCAATTTGGAGAGCTTAGTTTTACAAGAGATAAAGATGGCGAAGTGATTCTGGCCACTTTAACCCGAGATAAATTCAACGAATTAACAGCAAGCGAAATTCTGATCTTATATGAATTTGCTTCTCATGTCCAAACCAAACTACGCATCGCTCCGGAAGAAAGAGAAGTCTTATTGCTTGCCGGCCGTCTGGCTACCTTTTTGAAAACAAATGAACTTAAAGATTTGTTAGTCGAGCGTAAGTAAGGTTATTTCACAAGATAGGATGAAGAAATGCTTTACGCAGCTTGCGCAACAGAATAAAGCTATTCCAAAGAGAGACACGAAGAACTACACAGAGATTCACAAAGAATATTAAAAGTACTTTGCGAATCTCTGCGAAATTACTTTGTGTAAGAGAGTAGAGCTAATCATAGAAATTCATGAAGTACTTTTAATATTCTTTGCGAATCGTTGTGAAATCTCTTTGTTTTTTGTGTAAATATTATGAATTAACTTACGGATTTCTAGAAATTATGTAAATCATCGGGAAATTTATGTAACACGGCAGGAAAACTTTAAAATTAATTTAGCATTATTAATATTTAAAGAAATCAAACATGAAAACGAAAAGCTTATTACTCGCCTTAATCCTAAGCATTGGCTTATTTACAACATCTTGCAGCAATGATGATAATGAAGGAGAAACACTTGTTCCATTAGAAGGAAAATGGAAATTAAGTAAAATTGGTACTGTTTCAGGTGGTACAGAAACATTAATTGACGCACCTCAAAATCAAAGTGGATGCGAAAAAGATTATTTGGAACTAAAATTAGATAATACTGCAACTGAAGGTGATTATGATTCAACAATTAGTGCTTGTGCAATAACAACAAGATCAGGTATTTATTCAAGATCACACAATAATTTAACCACTGTTATAAATGGTGTAAGTAAAACTCAGGATATCGTAAATCTTACACTTTCAGAATTGAAAGTAAAAGATGCAAACGGTGCAATTACGGTTTATACAAGATAAATTATTTATCCTAGTGCTGAATCTCAATTTTGAGAGACAGCTAAACGGAAACGGCTTGGGGGCCGTTTCCGTTTTTTTGGCAAAAAAAGATTTTAAATAACTTGTTCAATCAGTTCAAGTCTTTTTACAATCGAATTTTTGAGCAATATTGTTCCAGGCGATAAAACGGCGTTTGCCCCAATTCTGGAATTATCTCCAACTAAAGAGCCAAATTTTTCTGAGTTTGTTTCAATAATTTCCGAATTATAAAGTACAGAGATTTTCTTTATTAGCCTTTCGTTATAATGATTTGCAGCAATTGAACCAGCTTCAAAATTTATATTTCTGCCAATGATGCTGTTTCCAACATAGTTAAAATGTGCAATTGCAGTATTTGAACAAATAATACTGTTTTTTATTTCGCAGCCAGGGCCAATTTTTACTGAATTGTCTAAGTAAACACCTTCTCTAAAATAAGCATTTGCTCCAATGTGGCAATTTTTACCAATAATTGCTGGCGATTTTATGGTAACATTGTTTTCTATAGTCGCAGTTTTATGAATAGCAATATTATCTTTTATAACAAAATCTTCATCTAAATCCAGAATCATTTTTTCGATAATGTTTTTAAGATTATTTGTAATCTCCCAAGGTTTTGACGAAGAAGAATCTTTGAAAGTTGCTGAGAAATCTTCAATAAAATGTTCAATATCTATCATAACGAGTTTTAATGCAATTTACTTAATTCTTTTATTTTTGAAGTACAAAAATCTTTCCTATCAGTTATAAATTCTGCAAAGCTTCACAAAGTATATTAAAAAAGACTTTGTGAAACTCTGCTAAACCTTTGTGAATCTCTGTGAAACAACCACGAAATAACTTTTTCCTTTTAAACTTTGTCGTAATCTTAGCAAACATTTCCTTAAATTTGCTTCCTTTATATAAAAATACTAGTTATAAACACAAAGCTATGTTACAAATCGCATTTATTAGAGAGAATCAGGAGAAAGTAATCAAGGCTTTAGCAAAACGAAATATCGATGCTAAAAGCGTTGTTGAAGAGGTGGTGCAATTAGACGAAAACCGTCGTGCTACACAGGTAGAATTAGACAATACTTTAGCTGAATCTAATAAATTATCCAAAGATATAGGCGAATTAATGAAAGCGGGCGAGAAATCTAAAGCCGCAATCTTAAAAGAAAAAACCGTTTCATTAAAAGAAAAAAGTAAAGAATTGGGCGAAAAAGCAGAAGCTTTGGCAACCGAATTGACCAATAAATTATACACATTGCCAAACCTTCCGGCTGATATTGTTCCTGAAGGAAAAACTCCGGACGACAATTTGAATGTTTTTCAGGAAGGTGATATTCCGGTTTTGCATGAAAATGCACAGCCTCACTGGGAATTGGTAAAGAAATACGATATTATCGATTTTGAATTGGGTGTAAAAATTACAGGTGCAGGTTTTCCAGTTTACAAAGGAAAAGGTGCTCGTTTGCAACGTGCCTTAATCAATTATTTTTTAGATAAAAATACAGCTGCAGGATACAATGAAGTTCAGGTGCCCCATTTGGTAAACGAAGCTTCAGGGTACGGAACAGGACAATTACCAGACAAAGAAGGGCAAATGTATCATTCAACTATTGATGATTTATATTTGATTCCGACAGCTGAGGTTCCGGTTACGAATTTATTCCGTGATGTTATTTTAAACGAAACCGAATTACCGGTTTTACACACCGCTTATACGCCATGTTTCCGTCGTGAAGCAGGTTCATACGGAGCGCACGTTCGTGGATTAAACCGTTTGCACCAATTTGATAAAGTAGAAATCGTACGTATCGAACACCCGGATAATTCTTATCAGGCACTTGACGGAATGGTAGAGCACGTAAAAGATATTTTGAAAGAATTGAAATTGCCATACCGAGTTTTACGTTTATGTGGAGGTGATATGGGTTTCACATCTGCTTTGACTTATGATTTTGAAGTATTTTCTACAGCGCAGGATCGTTGGTTAGAAATTAGTTCAGTTTCTAATTTTGAGACTTTCCAGGCAAATCGTTTGAAATTGCGTTTCAAAGACAAAGACGGAAAGAATCAATTGGCGCACACGCTAAATGGAAGTTCATTGGCCTTGCCAAGAGTTTTAGCAGGGATTTTAGAAAATTACCAAACGCCGGAAGGAATTGTAATTCCAGAAGTTTTACGCCCTTACTGCGGATTTGATATTATAAACTAATTTAGTTACAGTTTACAGTCTCGGCACAAAGCTGAAAACTGAGACTGAGACTGCGACTGAAAACTGGGATTATGAAGAACGGAGTTTTATACTGGAACGTTGATCCGGTTATTGTTATGATAACAGATAGTTTTCCTTTGAAATATTATGGTGCTCTTTTTGCTTCCGGACTCTTACTTGGGTATTATATTGTTAGAAATATTTATAAAAAAGAGAAGCTGCCCTTAGATAATCTGGATAGTTTACTGGTTTATGTAATTGTAGGCACCATTTTGGGAGCCCGTTTAGGACATTGTTTGTTTTATGAACCTGAATATTTTTTCAAACATCCGATAGAAATACTTTTGCCTATTCAGAAAATAGGCGGGGTTTATAAGTTTGTTGGTTTTCAGGGATTAGCAAGTCATGGCGGTACAATAGGTGTTTTGATTGCTATAGTCTTATATTGCAAAAAATTCAAGGTTAATTTTTTATGGCTGTTGGACAGAATGGCAATTGGGGTTCCGGTTACAGCAGCTTTTATCAGGCTGGGTAATTTTATGAATTCTGAAATCTACGGAAAACCTACGAATGGAAATTGGGGAGTTATTTTTCAACGAGATGATTTAATTCCGAGGCATCCAACGCAATTGTATGAGGCATTTTCGTATTTATTGATTTTTGGAATTTTATTTTGGATGTATAAATCAGAAAGGATAAAACAAGCAAGCGGTTTACTATTTGGAACTTTTCTGGCACTGTTGTTTTTAGCCCGATTTTTGATCGAATTTTTTAAAGAAAATCAGGAAAGCTTTGAGAATAATATGCTGATAAATATGGGACAAATTTTAAGTATCCCTTTTATTTTAATTGGCTTAACTTTGATAGTCTGGAAATCGAATGTTGAAATTAAATATTAGTTTGAAGTCACAGTCTCAGTTTATATTTTTGAACTGAGAATGAAACTAAAGCTGAAAACTGCGACTGAAAACTGTGACTAAAAAAACTGAAATATGAAAAACATCTTTATCTATATCGTTTTGTTGTGGTCCGGTTTTGCATTCTCTCAAAATGAGCAATTGGCTCAATATTACTATGATAAAGGCGATTTTGAAAAAGCGAAGATCAGTTACGAAGAGCTTTTAAACAGCGCACCATCCAATACCCAATATTTTTTAAGAACGGTTGATTGTTATCAGCAATTGCAGCAATTTGCTTTGGCTGAAAAAATGATTCAGGATCGCTATAATAGATACAAACAAGGTGTTTTTTTAGTGGAATTGGGTTATAATTTCCAGCTTCAAAAAAATGATTCAAAAGCCAAAAATTACTACGATCAGGCTATCGAAAAAATCAAAACGAATCCAAATGATGTTTACGGAATCGGGAATTCATTCGAGAAAAAGGTATTGTTAGAATATGCTTTAAGGGCTTATCAGGTTGCAATGCAGGTTCAGCCCAATTATAATTTCAATTTCCAAATCGGAATGTTGTACGGACAGTTAGGCAAGACGGATCAGATGATTGATCTTTTACTGACGGAATCTTATCAAAATCCGCAAAACGCCAATTTAATTCAGACACAATTATCGCGTTTCATGAACGGCGAAACCGACAATACCGCTTTTAAAGATGCCATGCGAAAAGCTTTAATCCTGAAAACACAAAAAGATCAGGATGTATTCTGGAATCACTATTTAAGTTGGTTTTATGTACAGCAAAAGGAATTCGGGAAAGCTTTTATTCAGGAAAAAGCGATTTACAAGCGCGAACCTGAATCACTTTCGAGTATTGTCAATTTGAGTCAGTTTGCATTAAATGAAGATGACACTGAGACTGCGGCTGAAATTCTGAACTTTATTCTTCTTAATACCAAAGATTTAGATTTATTGGTGCAAACCAATTACTATTTAATGGAAATTAAAATTGATAAAGCACAGGAAAAAGATTATCCAATAATCGACGCTGAGTTACAACAATTGCTTACAACCTATGAAATAACTCCTTTTACCTTATCTTTGCAATTAATTCAGGCACATTTTAAGGCATTTAATTTAAAAAAGCCAGAAGAAGGTATTGCAATTGTAAAAAAGGCTTTAGAGCTTAATTTGAACGATTATCAGGAAGCGGATGCTAAAATGGAGTTGGGAGATATTTTGCTTTTGCAGGAAAAATTCAATCAGGCATTGATTTATTATTCTCAGATTCAATTGGATTTAAAGAATGATGTAATGTCGCACGAAGCGAGTTTAAAGGCGGCGAAAACAAGTTATTATAAAACCGATTTTGAATGGGCTTTAAAACAGTTCAAAGAATTAAAATCGGCAAACACGCAGTTGATTGCAAATGATGCGCTGGAATATTTTTTATTGATAAATGACAACACCGTTGCCGATTCGACACAAACGGCATTGAAACAATTTGCAAAAGGTGATTTTTTAATTTATCAGAATAAAAAAGCAGAAGCGATTACACAGTTTCAGAACATTCTGAAAACGTATAAAGGACAGGAAATCGAAGCTGTAACAATGTTGCGTTTAGGTAAAATTTATGAAAGCCTGAAGGATTATACTTCAGCTTTAAGCCAATACCAGCAGATCATTGACCACCATAGCGACGGAATTTATGTTGATGAAGCATTGTTTTTTTCGGCAGAAATTTACAACGACGAATTAAAAGATATTGAAAAGGCAAAACCTTTGTATGAAAAGGTAATTTTTAATCATCAGGACAGTATTTACTTTGTTGATGCGAGAAAAAAATACCGCGAGTTAAGAGGAGATAAGAATTTATAAAATAGATTATTAGATTTTTAGACTACTTAGATTTTAGACTTTTCTGAGATCTGACAATCTAACAATCTAAGGAGTCTAACAATCTAAAAGAGAATGATAATTTACAACGTTACCACAAATATACACGAAAGCGTTCACGACCAATGGTTAAAGTGGATGCAGGAAAAACACATACCGGAAATTCTGGCTACGAACAAGTTTTCTTCAGCAAGAGTTGTAAAAGTTTTGATTGAAGAAGAAATGGGTGGAATCACCTATTCTGTTCAATATGTTACCGATAACAAAGAAACTTTGGAACGTTATTACATTGAAGATGAGCCGGCATTTCACAGAGAAGCTTTAGAATTATTTGCAGACAAAATGCTTTCTTTCAGAACCGAATTAGAAGTTATTTCGGAACATTAATTTGAGTTTTCAGTCTCGGTTTACAGTGTACAGATAAAATTGGCCCGCAGATTTGACGGATTAAACAGATCCGCTGATTATTATATTTTAAAATTTGTGATAATTTGTGTAATTCGTGGCAAAAGAACCATAGTGCCTTCGTGGCAAATAAAATATATAATGGAAAAAGTAAAAGCTAAAAAACATTTAGGACAACACTTCTTAAAAGATGAAAGCATTGCCAAAGCAATTGCTGACACCTTGAGTTTAGAAGGATACAATGAGGTTCTTGAAATAGGACCGGGAATGGGTGTGTTGACTAAGTATTTGCTTGACAAACCAATTAATACGCACGTAATCGAGATTGATACCGAATCAGTGACGTATTTGGGTGAAAATTATCCGAAATTAAAAGATCAGATTATCTCTCAGGATTTTCTGAAATACAATATTAATGAGGTTTACAAAGACAAACAATTCGCTATAATTGGTAACTTTCCTTATAATATCTCGACTCAGATTGTTTTTAGAACATTAGAGTTCAGAGACCAGATTCCTGAGTTTTCAGGAATGTTTCAAAAAGAAGTTGCAGAGCGAATCTGCGAGAAAAAAGGCTCTAAGGCTTACGGAATCTTATCTGTATTAGCCCAGGCTTTCTATATTACTGAGTATTTGTTTACTGTTGACGAAAATGTTTTTATTCCTCCGCCCAAGGTGAAGTCGGGTGTGATGAAAATGACCCGAAAGGAAGATTATAGTCTTCCGTGCGGTGAAAAGTTGTTCTTTACGGTAGTGAAAACTGCTTTTCAGCAAAGACGAAAAACATTACGTAACAGTTTGAAAACATTAAATTTAACTGATGATTTGCGATTAGACACTATCTTTGATAAACGTCCCGAGCAACTTAGTGTAGAAGAATTTATTGAACTGACTCAAAAAATAGAAGCCGATGGAGTTCAAAGTTAGCAAAGAATTAATCCACCAATTAGAAGAGCATATTGTTAATAAAAACGACAAAGAACTTGAAGTTTTACTTAACGATTTGCACCACGCAGATATTGCCGAAATCCTGGACGAGCTGGATTTCGACGAAGCAACTTATATTTTCAGGGTTTTAGATAGTGATAAAACGGCAGAAATTCTTCTTGAGTTAGAAGATGATTTGCGGGAAAACATCTTAAGCCGACTTTCGCCTAAAGAAATTGCTGAAGAGCTCGATGAGCTTGAAACCAATGACGCGGCCGATATTATCGGGGAACTTTCACAGGAAATCAAAGCGGAAGTAATTTCTGAGATGCTTGACGTCGAGCATGCAAAAGACATTGTTGACTTGTTGCGTTACGACGAAAATTCTGCCGGTGGTTTGATGGGGAAAGAGTTGGTAAAAGTCAATGAAAATTGGAATGTACTGACCTGTGTAAAAGAAATGCGTATTCAGGCAGAAAATGTTTCCAGAGTACATTCGATTTATGTTGTCGATGATGAAAACCGCTTAAAAGGGAGATTATCATTAAAAGATTTATTGACGACTTCGACCAAAACTCAAATCGGTGATATTTATATTCGAAAATTAAATTTTGTAAATGTTGATACCGAAGATGTTGAGGTGGCACGTATCATGCAAAAATACGATTTAGAGGCCATTCCGGTTGTGGATGAACTCGGTCGTTTGGTGGGAAGAATTACCATCGATGATATCGTAGACGTAATCAAGGACGAAGCCGATAAGGATTACCAATTAGCGGCGGGTATTACACAAGATGTTGAATCCAACGATAGTGTTTTGGAATTAACCAAAGCGCGTTTGCCGTGGCTTTTAATCGGGATGGTAATCGAAATTGTAGCGTCTTTTGTCCTGAAAGGAAATGAAGATGTCTTTAAAATCCATTCTACATTAATCATTTTTGTGCCATTGCTTTCGGCAACTGCCGGAAATATTGGGGTTCAGGCATCAGCAATTGTTGTGCAGGGTTTGGCAAACGGAACGTTAAAAGAATTTAGTAGAGGTTATTTTACTAAAGAAATTACCGTTTCGATGATTTCAGGAAGTATTATTTCATTGCTTTTATTAGGATATCATTCTATTATGTATCAGCAATATTTAGTTGGATTTGCAATTTCAATTTCAATGATTGTAGTGATTTTATTCGCTGCGACTTTAGGAACTTTGGTGCCGCTTTTCCTTCATAAAAATAAAATTGATCCCGCTATTGCTACAGGTCCGTTTATCACAACAACCAATGACGTTTTTGGAATTATGCTCTACTTTGGAGTAGCCAAATTGATTCTTGGGTTTTAGATTTTTGCCACAAATTAATAGATTACAGTGATTTAAGATCCTTAAAATCTATGTAATTTGCAAACCGAAAACAGGGTATTAACCAGCCAATAAATAAGCAATGAAAGTACATATAATTGGAGGAGGGAATTTAGGGGTTTCTATTGCCTTGGGAATTGCTAAATTCTCCAAAAACAACCAGGTTACAGTAACAAGAAGAAACACGGCCAGTATTCTATATTTATCTGAATACGGAATTACGGTTTCTAATGATAATAAACACAATATTCAGGAAGCTGATGTGGTAATTTTAACCATTAAACCGTATCAGGTTGATACTGTTTTAGCAGAAATTTTACCAGTAATCAAAGGAAAAACGATTGCTTCTGCAGTAAGCGGATTATCTTTAGATGTGCTTCAATCCAAAACAAATAATGAATATCCGGTAATTCGAATCATGCCGAATATTGCGGCGCAGTTTGGCGAGTCCGCGACTTGTATTTCTTTTCCTGAAAAGGACAGAGAGAAAGCATTGCCAATTGTAGATTTATTTCAGGATTTAGGAACGGCTCCGGTTATTGACGAAAAATTAATGGATGCCGCAACTGTTTTAGGTGCGTGTGGAACAGCTTATGCGCTAAGATATATCCGTGCTTCAATGCAAGCGGGAATCGAAATTGGTTTTGATTCTCAAACGGCTTTGGCAATTGCAGCACAAACCGTAAAAGGAGCCGCAAAAATGTTGCTAGAGGAAAAAGTGCATCCGGAACAATTAATTGATCGTGTAACGACGCCCCAGGGATGTACAATCGTTGGTTTGAATGAAATGGAGCATAATGGTTTCAGTTCATCTTTAATAAAAGGGATTAAAACTTCTTTGAAGCAGATAAAAGGATAAACTTAAAATTCCAATATAAAAAATTCCAAATCCAATGCTTAGGCTTAGGATTTGGAATTTTTTGTTTTACACAAAGTTTTGTCATCCTGATGGAGGAAGGACCATACACGTAACTCGCCAAAGATTGGAGAATAACTATGCGGAATTTCTTGTGTGGTCCTTCCTCCATCAGGATGACAAGTTTGCGAATAATTGGAATTTTAATCAGCTAAAAACCTCAAAATGCTCGACTTTCTCTTCAAATTCTAAAAGAAAATGAACATCCTCAGGGTAATATTTCGCTTTTTCAAAATCTTCTCCGGCAAAATTTTTAATTACCTCCAGATTCTCCCAATAGGTAATCAAAGTAAAATGACCTTCGTTGTTTTTGATGTTTCTCAAAAAAGATAATTTTATAAAACCAGCCGTTTTTGAATAATCGGGAATAGCGGTCTTTATGATGAAATCTGTATAAGTTTCATAATCCTCAAGTTTCGTTTTTCCGTGCCAGATTCTTGCAATCATAATAATAAGTTTTAAAGTTAGTTATGATGTGATGTTGGAATTTGGGGTTTTTCTATATTGAAAATTTAAACTTTCTTCTTCAAAACATATTTCAAATAAACAAATCCGAAAACTCCGGAAAGTACAGAAGCAATCAAAATAGCAATTTTAGAAAAAACAATGGTTTCGGGATCTTTGAAAGCCAAAATAGTTATGAAAATTGACATTGTAAAACCAATTCCGCCCAACATTCCGGCACCCAAAATATGCGTCCACTTTAATTTCTTTGGCAAAGCGCAAAGGCCGGCGCTTACTCCTAAAAATGAAAAAAGTAGTATTCCCAAAGGCTTTCCGATAACCAATCCTAAAATAATTCCGAACGTATTGGGATGATTCAGACCCTGATGCCAATCAGATTTTATGGCAATACACGTATTGGCAATGGCAAATAAGGGTAAAATCAGGAAAGCAACAGGTTTATGTAAGAAGTGTTGTAATTTATACGAAACTGATTTTTCGCCGCCGTCTCCAAACGGAATCACAAATGCCAGAATGACTCCTGTAATAGTGGCATGAACACCAGAATTCAGCATAAAATACCACATAAAGACACCACCAACTAAATACGGAATCAGGTTATGAACTTGTTTTCTGTTTAAGATGAATAAGAATACCCAAATAGCTAAGGCAATACCAAGATTTATAAAAGAAATAGAGCTTGTGTAAAATATAGCAATCACAATTATAGCGCCTAAATCGTCAATAACTGCAAGTGCAGTTAGAAATACTTTTAAAGAAGCAGGAACTTTATTTCCTAATAATGACAAAATTCCAATCGCAAATGCAATATCGGTCGCCATTGGAATTCCCGCTCCGTTTTGTGTTGCAGTTCCATAATTTAAGGCCAAAAATATTCCCGCAGGAACCAGCATTCCACCTAAAGCGGCCATTAAAGGTAAAGAAGCATTTTTTATGCTGGATAATTCTCCATGATAAATTTCACGCTCCAATTCTAAACCAATCAACAAAAAGAAAATCGTCATCAATCCGTCATTGATCCAGTGTGTAATGGAATGTTCACCTAAATCTTTTTCCCAAAAAGCTATATACTCATTATGAAAAGAGGAATTGGCAAGGTAAAGCGAGATTATAGTAACAAAAAGCAATAACAGCCCTCCCGATTTTTCGTTAGCAAAAAAGGATTTAAAAGTTTTAGTCAATTTCATTGGTGAGAATTTTAAGCTGATTTGAAGATGAATGTCAAGTAGAATTCTCAGCAGAGTTATTTTCAAAGTTAAAAAAAATATAGGCAATAAAAAATTCCGATAAAGGTTAAGACTTTTTAAGGTTTGCTTTTAATTATTCTTGCAAAGGCGCTAAGCCACAAAGTTTAGTTTTTCTTAAGTCACTTTTCTTTGCGCCTCTGCTTTGCGAGATTAAAATAAAATAAGCTGTATTTTTGTTTTTCATTAGCATAATAAAATTTTAGACATGAGTGTAAAAATTCTACATATCGACAGCAACAATCCAATTCTGTGGCAACAACTTGAAGAAGCCGGTTTTGAGAACCACGCCGATTTTAAATCTTCAAAGGAAGAAATCGAAGCGAAAATTCAGGATTATAACGGAATCGTTATTCGAAGCCGTTTTAAAATTGATAAAACGTTTTTAGATAAAGGAGCCAATTTACAGTTTATTGCCAGAGTTGGTGCGGGTTTAGAAAGTATCGATTGTGATTATGCCGAGGCAAAAGGGATTCAATTGATTGCTGCTCCGGAAGGTAATCGCAACGCTGTTGCAGAACATTCTCTGGGTGTAATTTTATCCCTTTTCAATAATTTAAATCAGGCTGACGCCGAAATAAGAGCCGGACACTGGAATCGTGAAAGCAATCGCGGCCATGAACTTGACGGAAAAACTGTCGGGATTATTGGTTATGGGAATATGGGAAAAGCTTTTGCCAAAAAACTCCGCGGTTTTGATGTCGAAGTTTTGTGTTATGATATTTTGGAAAATGTAGGCGACCAAAATGCTAAACAAGTTTCTTTAGCTGAATTACAAAAAAGAACCGATGTTCTGAGTTTACATCTTCCTTGGACACCAGAAACGGACAAAATGGTAAATGCCAATTTTATAAATGCATTTGCAAAGCCATTTTGGATCATTAATACCTCTCGTGGTAAAAATATCGTTACAGCAGATTTGGTTGAAGCTATGAAGTCTAAAAAGATTCTGGGAGCAGGTTTGGATGTTTTGGAGTATGAGAAATTATCTTTCGAAACACTTTTTCAGGATAAAAATACGCCTGAAGCTTTTCAATATTTATTAGAAGCTAAAAATGTTTTACTAACACCACACATTGCAGGCTGGACTTTTGAAAGTCATGAACGTTTGGCGCAGGTTATTGTAGATAAAATAAAAGCAGTTTATACTCAATAAGCCAATGTAGCTAGGACTTAAGAAGTTGTATTCGTTCTGTAAAATGAATTTAGTTTTTAATAACAAGTCTTTTCTTTAAAAGTAACATTCGGAATTAGTTTTTAAGATTATTTTTTTCTAATATTGTTCGGAAAATTTTTAACAAAATTTTTAGAGAGGAGCGGCCGAAAATCCTAAAAAGAGTAGGGTTTAACTAACTAATTTTATTAATTATGATTGAATGGTACAAAAAAGTTGTTTTTGAAAACTATGGAAACTTCAAAGGAAGGGCCAGAAGAAGTGAATATTGGTATTTCCGTTTGGCTAGTACAATTATCTTTTTATTGTTTGTTGTTTTAGGAGTTATTATATACGCGGCTACAGATAATGGCCCTTTGGCTCTTGGTTTAGCTTACGGTTTACTTATGCTTTATGCACTAGGTACAATGATTCCATCTTTAGCAGTTTCAGTTCGAAGAATGCATGATATTGGTAAAAGTGGCTGGACTATTTTGGTGGCTATGATTCCATTAGTAGGTCCAATTTGGATTTTGGTATTGTTATTCACAGAAGGAGATTCGGGTGAAAACTATTATGGAAATGATCCAAAAAACGAAATTGAAGAAATTAATGAAATCGGAAACGTTGAATTGCAATAATTAAAAATAAGTAAAATGGAAAATACAAAACCAGAAGCTTGGAATACACCATCAACTCCAACACAAGAGAATAAAAAAGTTGTTGCCGGAGTTCTAGGCATTTTATTAGGAGGATTTGGAATACATAAATTCATCCTGGGATACACACAAGAAGGGATCATTCAGTTAGTAATCACTTTGGTTACTTGTGGAATTGGAAGTTTAATAGGTTTCATTGAGGGAATTATTTACCTGACGAAAACAGACGAAGAGTTTTATCAGACTTATCAGGTTGGAAAAAAAGGCTGGTTCTAAAGCATAAAAAATCCCATCTGCAATGGCGGATGGAAATTTTTCTTTTTAATAGTAATTGATTTAAATTTAATAAGGATTATGGAAAATACGCAATCAGAGTTTGGAACTGCCAAACCAGAAAATAAAAAAGTTGTTGCTGGAATTTTTGGAATATTACTTGGAGCTTTAGGAATTCATAAATTCTATTTAGGTTACACCAAAGAAGGAATAATTCAAATACTTCTTAATCTTTTATGCGGACTAGGTAGTTTAATAGGACTTATAGAAGGGATTATTTACCTGACAAAAACCGACGAAGAGTTTTACCAGACGTATCAGGTTGGTAGAAAACCTTGGTTCTAAAACATAAAAAATCCCGTTAGTATTCTAACGGGATTTTCTTTTTATATTGATTTGCAATTAATCTTCTTTTTCAGATAATTTGCGTTCTAATTCTATTTGAAATTCTTCAATAACAGGTTTCATAGTGCTCTCAGGAATATCTGCGATTCTGATGTACATTAAACCGTCAATAGCATTGTTGAATAAAGGATCGACGTTGAAAGCTACCACACGGGCATTTTGCTTGATGTACTTTTTAATTAAAACAGGCAAGCGTAAATTTCCTGGTTCTAACTCATCAATGATTTTATCAAATTTGTTTAAGTCTGATTCAGCTTCATCAAAAATAAAATCTTTGTCAGCATCTTTCAGTTTTACTTTATAAGCTTTCTTCGGATGAATATATTGTGCAATGTAAGGATCGTAATAATTGGACTTCATGAACTCAATCATCAGTGATTTTGAGAAGTCTGAAAATTGATTACTGATGCTCACACCGCCTAATAAGAATTTGTGTTCCGGATAACGTAGTGTGGTATGAATAATTCCTTTCCATAACAAGAACAAAGGCATTGGTTTTTGCTGGTATTCTTTTACAATAAATGCACGGCCCATTTCGATGGATTTGTGCATCATATCGTGCAATTCTGGCTCGAATCTAAAAAGATCATTTAAATAAAACCCCTCAATTCCGTATTTTGGGTAAATTTCAGAACCCAATCCCATACGGTAGGCACCTGCAATTTTCTTGGTTTCATCATCCCATAAAAACATATGGTGATAATATTGGTCAAATTTATCTAAATCGATAGATTCATTGGTTCCTTCGCCAACTTCACGAAAAGTAATTTCGCGTAAACGACCAATTTCATGTAAGATATTTGGAATTGATTTTGCTCTGGCGAAAAATACCTCGTAATTTTTGCTTTGCAACAAACGACAATCACTGTTTCTTAAGGCATTTACTTCGTCAATCATTTTCGATTCGCTTGCCGGCGTTACGATTTTTTTTGGTGCTTTTGGTATTTTTAAACTCGCTGTATCTAATAATTTGCTGTCCTTTTCAAAAGGATTGGCAAGCATATATGTTTTCTTTCTTAAGAATTCTGAATACTCTTCAAACGATTCAATTTCGTTTTGTTCGTTTACTGAAATAGGTTTTCCAATACGAACTTTAATGACACGATCTCTTTGAGTTAATAATTCAGATGGCAATTTTGCAGTACGCAAAGTATCATCAATTTTAGAAAGCCAGTAAAATAATCTGCTGTTTTTGGCATGGAAATAAATCGGAACTACAGGAACTTTTGCTTTCCTAATTAACTTCAAAGCGCCTTCTTCCCAAGGTTTGTCAACAACTAGTTTCCCGTCTTTATAAGTCGAAACTTCTCCCGCGGGGAAAATCCCCAAAGGTTTTCCATCGCTTAAGTGACGTAAAGTTTCTTTGATTCCAACTACGCTTGATTTGGCATCCTTATGGTTTTCAAAAGGATTAACCGGCATGATGTATTTTTTAAGCGGAACAATTCGGTGTAATAAGAAGTTGGCGATGATTTTGAAATTTGGTTCCCTTTCCAACATTAATTTCAAAAGTAAAATACCATCAATTCCTCCAAGCGGATGATTTGAGATGGTAATATAAGCGCCGTCTTTAGGTAAACGTTTTAAATCTTCTTCAGGAATTTCGAATTTAATCTCCATCTCATCCAAAATCCCGTTTAAAAACGGAACATCCTCTAAATGTTTATTATGATCGTAAATTTTATTAAGGGTAGAGATCTTAAGAACCTTCATAAGAATCCAGCCAGAAAAAGTACCGAAAACTCCGTACTTATCAACATTTATTGCCTTTGCAACTTCTTTCGCGGTAACTAAACCCATGTACTATTTTTAATTTATTAGAGCAGCGAACAAAGATAACAAAAAACTCTACTTTTCGTTGATTCCAACACAAACTTTCCACTTTTTTATTACATTTGGAATCCTAAAAAAAATACACTGATGAAAATTATTTCTTATAATGTTAACGGAATTCGTGCAGCAATAACTAAAGGTTTTATCGAATGGCTGCAGCAGGCGAACCCTGATGTAATTTGCCTTCAGGAAATAAAAGCGACTCAGGAACAAATTCCGGTCGACGATATAACGGCTGCTGGCTATCCGTTTCAATATTATTATCCCGCAACAAAAAAAGGATATAGTGGTGTTGCTATACTTTCTAAAATAAAACCCAACAATGTCGTTTTCGGAACCGGAATTCATCACATGGATTTTGAAGGTCGTAACCTTCGAGCCGATTTTGACGATTGTTCTGTAATGAGTTTATACCTTCCGTCAGGAACAAATATTGAAAGATTAGATCATAAATTTATGTTTATGGATGACTTTCAAAACTATATCAACGAATTAAAAGTAACCATTCCGAATCTGATCATTTGCGGTGATTACAATATTTGTCACGAAGCAATAGATATTCACGATCCCGTTCGTAATAAAACGGTTTCAGGGTTTTTACCCCAGGAACGTGCCTGGCTTGACGGTTTCATGAAATCCGGATTTATAGACAGTTTCCGTCATTTCAACAAAGATCCGCACCATTATTCGTGGTGGAGTTATCGCGCCGGAGCCCGTGGAAATAACAAAGGCTGGCGTATCGATTACAATTTAGTAAGCGATTCAATGGAGCATCGATTAAAGCGTGCTGTAATTCTTCCAGATGCTGTTCACTCAGATCATTGCCCGGTTTTAGTTGAAATTGACTAAAATTTGGTATTGTTCTTGTTGAGAGAAAAGCGAACGTAGAATGGATATAATCGAATAGTTTGGAATTTGGAATTTTTTTATTGGAATTTCAAGGAGCTATTTCCTGCTGTCCACTATATCTTTTGTGCCGAACTCCGCCACAAAAGGATGCTGTTCCCATCAGGGCTAGGGACCTCCGTTAAATAAGAAGTTTAGAATATTAATCTCTCCAAATAAAAACAGTAAGTAAAATGATTAAAAAGGCCTCAGTCGGGTTACTAGTTGTAGCTATGTCTATGACTTCATGTGTATCCAAGAAAATCTACAACGATCTTGAATCAAAATATTCAGATCTTAAAAAAGAAAATCGTTCAATAGCTGATGAAAATGCTGAATTGCAAAAATCAAAAAATCAGTTAGAGTTAGATCGTGATAAACTAACTAAGGATTTAGCAAGTACAAAAGAGGATCTTGCTAAACAAAAAGCAGATCTGGCTGCAGAACAAAAAAAATACAAAGTATTACAGGATTCTTATAATGCATTAGAGAAAAACAGCAACGATGCATTAGAAAGTAATATGGCTAAAAACCGTGAATTGTTAGCGCAATTAGAAGCAAAATCTAAAAAATTAGCCGAAGAACAGGCCCGTTTAGACAAAACAGCAAGTCGCTTAAACGAACTTGAAGCCATGATCGCAGCAAAAGAAGCGGCAATGAAAAAACTGAAAGAAACTTTATCTAAAGCCTTAAACGGTTTTGAAGGAAAAGGTTTGACAGTTGAACAAAAAAACGGAAAAGTTTATGTTTCTATGGAAAACAAATTGCTTTTCAATTCAGGAAGCTGGGCTGTTGGAGTAGAAGGAAGAAAAGCGGTTGTTGAATTAGGAAAAGTATTAGGAGATAATCCGGATCTTTCCGTATTAATTGAAGGACATACTGATGACGATCCATACGCTGGTTCAGGTCCAATTGCAAACAACTGGGATTTATCAACTAAAAGAGCGACTGCCATTGTAAATATTTTAAGTGAAAACACTAAAATCAACAAGCAAAAATTAACAGCAGCAGGTCGTAGCGAATTTTCTCCGCTTGCAAGTAACGCAACTCCGGAAGGAAAAGCTAAAAACCGCAGAATCGAAATCATCTTAACACCAAGATTAGATGAGATTGCTGAGATGCTTAATAGCATTAACTAAGATACTAAGGTTCTAAGGGACTAAGATTCTAAGTTTTTTAAAAAGGGTTCAAAGGTTTTGCTTTGAACCCTTTTTTGTGAAATTCCAATAAAATTCTTAATTCCAAGCTTCCCCTAGAGCATTTCATAATGGAATTTGGGATTTGGAATTTTTAAAATTGGAATTTACTTTTTATGTCCTTTTTAACTTCTGTAGCATTTTCATTTGAAAAATCCCGTTGTATATTTGAAGCTTATTGTCCAATAGGAAAAAAACTTAGCACCTTAGCGACTCAGAACCTTAGAACCTTAAAAAAATGATCTACACAACTTTACCCAATACCGATATAAAAGTTAGTAAAATCTGTCTCGGAACGATGACTTTCGGGCAACAAAATACAGAAGCAGAAGGCCACGCGCAAATGGACTATGCACTTGAAAGAGGTGTAAACTTTTTTGATACCGCTGAAATGTACTCGGTTCCGGCAAGTGAAGCGACCTACGGTAGTACCGAGAAAATCGTTGGAACCTGGTTTAAGAAGTCAGGAAACCGAGAAAAAGTGGTTTTGGCTTCAAAAATTGCTGGTCCAAACGCGAATTTTGGCTATATGCGCGAAAAACTGGATTTCTCACCTGCAAGTATCAAATATGCCGTAGAAAATAGCTTAAAACGCCTTCAAACAGATTATATCGACTTATATCAAATGCATTGGCCGGAACGTAAAACCAATACTTTTGGACAACGTGCTTTTAAAGTTCAGAATGACCCTTGGGAAGATAATTTCAGAGAAGTTTTGGAAACTTTTGATGGCTTAATCAAAGAAGGAAAAATAAAACATATTGGCGTTTCTAATGAGAATGCCTGGGGAATGATGCGTTTTCTGGAAGAAAGCAAATATCAAAACCTGCCAAGAATCAAAACGATTCAGAATCCATATAACTTATTAAACCGTCTTTTCGAAGTGGGTTCTGCCGAAGTTTCAATGAATGAAAACGTGGGCTTATTGGGATATTCCCCGTTAGGATTTGGAACTTTAACTGGTAAATTTCTAACCGGAGAAGAACATCCAAATGCAAGAATCAAACTTTTCCCGCAATATACACGTTACGCCAGCGAGCAATGTACACAAGCAACCAAATTGTATCAGGAAATTGCTAAAAAACACGGATTAACATTGACAGAACTGGCAATGGGATTTGTGTTGCAACAGCCGTTTCTAACAAGTGCTATTATTGGTGCTACAACATTGGAACAATTAAAAGAGAACATCGATACAATTGATATTGTTTTATCAAAAGAAATTCTGAATGAGATTGAGAAAGTTCAGGCGATCATTCCTGATCCAGCGCCTTAATTAGAATTTAATATAAAATAAAAAACCCCGATAACTGAATATAGTTTCGGGGTTTTTTATTTGTTTGAATAATTAATCAGATTTCTAATTTTCCAATTATCTTTTGATCATAATCATAATTAGTTTCATTTGGAAAATTTCCATTTAAATCCGGAAAAACTAACTGAAGATATTCATAGTTACGATCTTCATAAAATTTTATTGAAGTAAGAACATATTCTTCTAAATCCTCATTGCTAACATTTATAAAATAAACTGGAAATCTATCTGTTAGATCATCAATTTTTGTATTTAATGGAACTTTTTCGAATTTATATTTGTCAGCATAACTTTTAATTAATTGACCTGATAGATTTTGACCAAGTCCAGAAATAAATAATTCGGGAATTTTAAAATTTTCAAATATTCCAGTTGAATATGCAAAAGGAGTAAAGTCTTTTTCTTCTAAAATTGCTGTTGTATGATAGCCATCGTTCCTGATGTTATCATAAACTCTTTTGAAATATATTTCCTTTTTACTTTCGTTTTCCTCCATTTTTACTTTTGATGATTTAACATTCTTAAGGCTTTAATTTATTTTAGAACAACCAGTAAAAATAATTGTTTAATCAAATTTATTTTTAATTGCTTTTTCTGTTTTTTGTCTAACAAATAATATAAAAACAATAATAACTGCAAGTGAAGCAATAAGACCTACAATATCAGTAAGAGAGAAAAACGATCCAATAAAAGAGATTATAATTAAACATAACGCAGAAATAAAAATCATTTTTGCGGAATATTTTTGTGCAAAATCCCAATGTTCTTGAGATCTTAAAGAATTTTTTGTACGATATCCTTTTTGATTTCTGCTTTTTGGAGGAAAAATATATTCAACCAATCCCACGAATATAAAAACAATACCGAACACAAAAAGTATTTCCATAAAATTCTAAATTTTAACTCTTACAAATCAAATTCATCATCAGTCGCTAAAGAATCAACAGGAACAACAGTCGAATCCGGAGCCTTAATTTTTATTAAAGAACGAGCATTTCCAGAGATATAAACAGGTAATTGTCCAATTGTATCTTCCGGAATTAATAGACCCCGACGAAACATTAAGTTCTTTAAAAACTTCTGGTTTTTTATGGCGTAATCTTTCAGATTTCCTTGTTCATTAAATTGATACATGAACTTTCGCGGCTTTGGGATAATCGTTGCCAAATACAAGCATTCATCTACATTTAATGCTGATGGGGGTTTTTGGAAATAAAAATGACTTGCTTCTCCAATTCCGTACACATTTGGTCCCCATTCGATAATATTGAAATAGACTTCCAGCATTCTTTCTTTGCTCACAATACGGTTGTTTTCCAAAATATAAACCAATAAAATTTCTTCCAGCTTTCTCGAAACCGTTTTTTCACGGGTCAGAAAAACATTTTTAATCAACTGCATGCTGATTGTGCTGGCACCGCGAGAGAATTTTTTAGTTCTGATGTTTTTTAGAATCGATTGTTTGAAAGCTTCATTTATAAATCCGCGATGCGAAAAGAAAGAAGGATCTTCTGTTGTCAAAACCGATTTTCTCAAATAAGGCGAAATCTGATCTAAAGGCGTATAATTCGGATTGGCATTTCCAACCAAAATCGGGCGTTGTTGAACATTTTGAATAATGGCGCGGTAGACAAATTCACCATTTAATTTATTCAGATTGGCTTCTCCGTATTTCGTGATTCTTAAATCTTCTTTATTCATTTTGCTGTCAAAAACGAGCGTATTCGGTTTGTTTTTATTGAATTTGAAATCCAGTTTATAATCGAAATTTCCGGTTGCTTCCATTCCCTGAAAATGGGTAAACAATCCGTCGGGTAAGGAAACAATAAAATCCTGTGCCTTCATTTTCGGAATAGTAACTTTCAAAGTATAAACTGTATCTTTTTCTGTGTTATATGAAACGTATGGTTTTACTTTTATCTTGTTCAATTGCATGGTTGAAGTGCTGTCAATCGAAATAAAATCATCTCCCAATAAAAAGCGATAATCAAAACGGGCATTTTTGATCACAACATCTTTACTGGCAATTTTTGGATGATTGATTTTTAGATTGGTAATCGATGTATAACCGTCAATGTGTAATTCACTTCCGTCTTTGTCAATATTTTTAACGTTTAAACGGATAGAATCAAAACTTGCTTTTAAATTATATCGTTCATCCAAATAAGGAACACGAATAGCGCCGGTATCCAGATTAAAAAATCGGATATCTGCTTTTTTGTTTCTTGGATCAGCAAAACCTTTTATGTTCCAGCGCTGATCAAAATCTTTGCTTTGCACATGAAGATTGGTTTCGAGCTGTTTATTGTCTAAAACGAGTTTACTAATCGCAATTGAGGCTTTTTTACCGTTATCATCAATTCTGAAATTCAGGTTTTCCAAATTCATGTCCGTCGGAACCAAATTTAGTAATTGCGAAATGATTCGATAGGCAAAAGTCGCATATTTGCGTTTTTCGTTAGTATCGGACTCTGATTTATCTCTTTTCAGGAAAGCATCAAAATTTCGAACTTTTCCTTTTTTAACGAATTGAACATAGCCATTGTTGATTTTCAAAGTTCCAACCTGAACATCACCAATCAATAAATTGGATAAGCTGATACTGGTTTCTATTTTATGAATATGAAAAAGTGTATCGGCATTTTTTGGAACCAGAATAACATCTGTTAATTTAATAGTAGACAAACCATCAAACGAGGCCGATTTTACCGAAAAAGTACTGTTATAATCAACATTCATTTTGTGGGTTACTTTGGCAATAGCTTGTTTTAGAAGCGAATTACGAAAAAAGTAAAGTCCTGAAAAAAGCACTGCTAATACCAGGGCAAGTATTAAGAGTGCTTTATATATTTTTTGTTTTGGAAAATTCATAAAGTAGGTTTATAAAAAATTAACCAAATAAAATACTGGCTACATCTTCAATTTTGGCCACAAGCTCAATTTTGATACCGGTATTTTTTAAGGCGATTTTATTGTATTTGGATACAAAGATAGTATTGAATCCTAATTTTTCAGCTTCCTGAATGCGCTGGTCTACGCGATTTACAGGACGAATTTCTCCTGAAAGACCAACTTCACCGGCAAAACAAAAACCTTTGGTTACCGGAATATCCTCGTTTGAGGATAAAATAGCGGCAACTACAGCCAAATCAATTGCAGGATCATCAACAGAAATTCCACCCGTTATGTTCAGGAAAACATCTTTAGCGCCTAAACGAAATCCGGCTCTTTTTTCTAAAACAGCCAAGATCATGTTTAGTCTTTTTGCGTTGTAACCTGTAGTGCTTCGTTGTGGGGTTCCGTAAACTGCGGTACTTACAAGCGATTGTATTTCGATCATTAACGGACGCATGCCTTCCATTGTAGTGGCAATCGCAGTTCCGGACATTTCTTCATCTTTGTGCGAAATCAATATTTCTGACGGATTACTAACTTCTCGCAAACCGCTTCCTAACATTTCATAAATTCCCAATTCGGCAGTAGAGCCAAAGCGGTTTTTTAAGGAGCGTAAAATGCGGTAAACGTGATTTCGATCGCCTTCAAACTGCAAAACGGTATCGACCATATGTTCCAGGATTTTTGGCCCGGCGATATTTCCGTCTTTTGTAATATGTCCAATCAAAATAACCGGAATGTTGGTTTCTTTAGCAAATTTGATCAGCTCGGCAGTTGTTTCCCTAATTTGAGAAATGCTTCCGGCAGTTGATTCAATATAATCAGTATGTAAAGTCTGAATTGAATCGATAATGACTATTTCGGGCTGAATGGCTTCAATTTGTTTGAAGATATTCTGCGTTTTGGTTTCTGTCAAAATATAACAATTGTCACTATTTGGCGTGATTCTTTCGGCACGCATTTTTATTTGTTTCTGACTTTCTTCACCAGAAACATATAAAGTTTTATAGGGTAATTTTAATGAAATTTGAAGCAAAAGCGTACTTTTTCCTATTCCCGGTTCACCTCCCAAAAGTGTCAAAGAGCCAGGAACAATTCCACCGCCTAAAACACGATTCAATTCACCATCAGTAGTGTCCATTCGGATTTCCTGAGCCGAATCAATTTCATTGATTTTTAATGGGCGCGGTGCTTTACCGGTTGAGGTCGGTTCACTTTTCCATGCTACTTTTTCCTGTTTCTGAATGATTTCTTCGGCAATAGTATTCCATTCTTTGCAGGCATTGCATTGTCCTTGCCATTTGGCATATTGGGTTCCACAATTCTGGCAAAAAAAAGAAGTTTTAACTTTTGACATTATTTGGTTTTTTTTGCAAGTGTATTCATTTCATCAATTTTCTCATACATCACATCCTTGTTCAAATCACCGATTGGTTCCATTTGAGAAGCATTTTGATATTTTTTTGAAGCATGTTTCGGATCTCCCATTTTTTCATACATCAACCCTAATTCATACTCTCCAAGCATGGCCTTTGGATAATTTACATTTCCAATTTCAGCCATTTTTCCTAATTCATCGTAAGCGTTCTTTTTTAATATAAGAGTCTCTATAATTTTAAAATCACTAATTCTTACCGGAATTTGAACTCCTAAAACTTTAGACATGACATTATATTTATTCTCCAGATAATCAGCATAACCTGATTCAAGAACAGCGATTTTTTCATTGTATTCTGCAGAATTTATAGGTCTATAAACTTCAAAAATTTGATATAAAGCGCTTGGTATGGCATGTAATACCTGAGTGTAGTGAGTTGTTCCTTTGAATAAATCATATTTATAATTTACTAACGGATTATTAGCAATTTTAATATTGCTGTCTAATTTTTCAATAGGTTCTTTAATTTTTTTATTGTCTCCATCAGCTGCAGATAAATAGTAAAATAAAGGCTCAGTCACTTTAGCAAATTTTTCAGGAACCCTAACTTCCATTTTATTGGCAAGTTCAGGACTGAAAGAAATGTATGCATTAAAAAGAGGTTGTTCCTTATATAAATAGAAATTAATGAAACTGGCAGTTACATCATGTCCTGCAATAATTCTAAAAGGTGCTGTTCGGTATTTTTTTTCAATATAAGGAAGTAATTCAGCACCTATAAATTCATAAAATTCAGCTCCTTTTTCAAAAGGAAGTCCAGTATTCTGATCAATTGTTGTATCGTCTTCACGCTCATCATTTTTATTTTGATGAACACCAATGACTATCATTTCTGGTAAATCTCCCCAGTAATTGCCGTAACTTATAGCTCCGGAGAAAGGATCAAACAAATAATCGCCGTCTAATAAATAGAGGACAGGATATTTTTTTTCAGGATTAGCTTCGTAAGAAGCGGGAAGTCCGATCGTTATTCTTCTTTCTTCTCCAAGTTTTTCAGATTGAATGTTGTCAAATTTTTTCTGTGAGAATACAGAAGCAGAAATTAAGATCAGTAGCAAATAAACTTTTTTCATGAGTTGGGGCATTTCAGTGAATTAAAAAGTATTGAAATAGTGTAGCAATATAACAATTTATTTGCTTTTTTGTTATTTAGGATTTTAAAAAGCAAGGAAGTTTTCTGTCTGAAATTTACTTCGTTTCAGGCAATAGAAGTCGTATTTGACAAAATTATTTTGTCAAATAGAAGAGAAATAAGGTGTAAAAGAAAAACTTATGTTAGCGAATTATCATTTTCATTTGGGAAGATAATCCACGGTTTGAAGGTTTTTGCTTCTTCAAAATCAAGGGTTGCGTATGAAATGATAATGATAATATCGTCTTTTTGAACTTTTCTTGCAGCCGGGCCATTCAGGGTAATATCACCTGAATTTTTTTCTCCCTTAATTGCGTAAGTTTCAAAACGTTCGCCATTATTGATGTTTACAATAGATACTTTTTCGCCTTCAATAATATTTGAAGCTTCCAGTAATGTTTCGTCAATAGTAATACTGCCGATGTAATTTAAATCAGCTCCAGTTACTTTTACACGATGAATTTTAGATTTTATAACTTGAATTTGCATGCTGCAAAGGTAAATTAATTTAATGAAATGGTGTCAATCAGTCTTATAGAATTAACAAATACCGCTATAAAGGCACGATAGTTTTTGTCTTTAATTTTGTTTTCTATAGGTAATAATGTGGATTCGTCAGCAATAACAAAATATTCAAGTTCAAATCGTGGATTGTCCTCGAAAGAATTTTTAACAAATTCTATAGTTTCTTCCGGAGTTTTTGTTTTGAATATTTCTTTGGCTTCAGTTAATGTTTTATAAATAATAGCTGCTTCTTTTCGTTCTTCAGGAGTTAAACGCTCATTACGAGAGCTCATTGCCAATTGATTGTCTTCTCTGAAAATTGGACAGCCAATAACATTTACAGGCAAATGGCTTTTCTCGACCATTTTTTTTACAATTTGTAATTGCTGAAAATCTTTTTCGCCAAAGTATGCATTTGTTGGGGTAACGATTTCAAATAATCGTTTTACGATGGTTCCGACTCCGTTAAAATGGCCGGGTCTGAATTTTCCTTCCATTTGATTTTCCAGTCCGTCAAAATCGAAATCCTGCGAAATAGTGTGTCCTTCATATATATCCTCCACAGAAGGGGCATATAAAATTATTTTGTCACTTAAACCTCGCATTTTTTTTACATCTTCTTCAAGTGTTCTTGGATATTTTGCAAGATCTTCAGGATTGTTAAATTGAGTAGGGTTTACGAAAATGCTTACAACAGTATCGTCATTTTCTTTAAGAGATCGTTGCATTAAAGCCAGATGCCCTTGGTGTAAAGCGCCCATTGTTGGTACAAATCCGATAGTTGAATTTGTGGTTTTGATAGTTTTTAAATAAGCTATCAAAGCTACTTTACCGTAGAAAATATGCATGGCGGTATTATTAAAATTTAGTGCAAACATAATATATTAGTTATAAACTGCATAAATTTTTGTAATTTTGCAACGTTTTTATTACCAAAAATTAAGTAAAATACTATTATGAAAGATAAGAGGATATTATATGTATCATCTGAAGTCGTGCCTTATTTGGCTGAAAATGAGGTTTCTTTAATGTCTTATGACGTTCCTAAAATGATTAATGATCAGGGAGGTCAGATAAGAATTTTCATGCCAAGATATGGAAATATCAACGAAAGAAGACACCAGCTACACGAAGTGATTAGACTTTCAGGAATGAATTTGGTAGTGAATGACTTAGATATGCCATTGATTATTAAGGTAGCTTCAATTCCGAAAGAAAGAATTCAGGTTTATTTTATCGATAATGATGAATATTTTAAGCGTAAAGCAACTTTTGCTGACGAGGAGGGAGTTTTATATCCTGATAATGACGAAAGAGCAATATTTTTTGCAAAAGGAGTTGTTGAAACAGTAAAAAAATTAAATTGGGTTCCGGACATTATTCACGTTCATGGTTGGTTGGCGGCTATGTTGCCAATTTATATGAAGCATTATTATAAAAATGAAGCTTTGTTTTCTGAAACTAAAATCGTAACGTCTGTATACGGACAATCTTTTGACGAAAATTTAGATTTGGAAATGATCAACAAGGTGAAATTTGATGGTGTTCCACACGAGTCCGTTGCTGATTTAGAAATACCTAATTACGAAAATATCTTAAAGGCCAGTATATTACATTCGGATGCCGTAATTATAGCGTCTGAAAACGTATCCCCAAGTTTAACAAAATTTATAGAATCTTCAGGAAAACCTTTTTTACCTTTCGCCACGAAAGATGCATTCGCTGAAGCGTATACAAATTTCTATAAAAGTATGGGTCTTTAAATTTTAACTTTATTATTAAACATGTATAATACTTCTTTTATTAAGAAAATTCTATTAGTTGCAACAGTTGTTCTTTTCTATTCTTGCGATAAAGATTTTAATGCGATTGGTGATGATTTGATCGGAGATAACCATTTTGAATTAGCGCCTGAAAAATATGATGTTTTGGCTTATAACCAGGAAGTGACTCCAATTCAGTCAAATGGATTAGCAATTAATGGTTTAGGTATTTATGATAATCCTGTTTTGGGAACCACTACTGGTAATTACGCTACTCAGCTTACATTAGTTGATTATGCACCCACTATTGGTGAAGAGCCAGTTGTTGATAGCGTAATGTTAAGTGTTCCTTATTTTAATCATACAAAAAGTATAAATACGGATGGTAGCACTACTTATGAGTTGGACTCTATTTATGGACCAACAATAGGTAAACTTAAATTAAGTATTTATGAGTCTGGAGTTCAAATGCGTTCTTCTTATTTTGATAACGGATCGCAATTAGCACAATTGTATTATACGGATCAAAATGCAGATTTTGAAAGTTTTAAAAAGGGTGATCGATTAAATGATGATTCAAATGTTTTGCAGAATGATCAGTTCTTTTTTAGTTCTGAGGAGATTAAACAATTAACAACAGATGCTGCAACGGGTAAAAAAACAGTTACAAGAATTCCGCCTGAAATGCATTTGAAATTAAACAAAACTTTTTTTGAAAATAAAGTTCTAAAAGCACCTGTCGCAAAGCTTGCAAATGGGGATGCTTTTCAGGAGTATTTCAGAGGATTGTATTTTAAAGTAGAAAAATCTGGAACAGATAGTAATATGGCACTGTTAGACTTTTCAAAAGGTAAAATAACAATTTACTATAAAGCTAAAACTGTTATTACAACTGATGGAGATCTTAAAGAAGATAAATCGCTTGTAGTTAATTTAGCTGGAGCGAATGTTAGTTTATTGAATGATGCTAAAAACACCACTTACGATACTGCAATAAAGAATCCGGATAATGTTAATGGGGATGAAAGTCTTTACTTAAAAGGCGGTCAGGGATCTCTTGCTGTTATTGATCTTTTTAATTTTGCAGCGAAGCTAGCTGAAATCAGGACAAATAAATGGATAGTGAATGAAGCAAATTTGGTGTTTTATGTTGATTCTGATAAAATGAAAGATTCAGACTACGAGCCAAAAAGGGTTTATTTATATGATTTAACAAATAATGTTCCGGTAATTGATTATGCTGATGGTACTAGCGGATTTGCAGGTACTGACTCTAAAGCAACCCGATATATTTTCGGAGGTCTTTTAGAGGTGGACGCTACTACTAAACGTGGAAAATCATATAAGGTGAGAATCACAAATCATATCAGAAATCTTATAAAAGATGCTGCAGCCGTTAATGTGAAATTAGGTTTAGTGGTAACAGAAAGTATTGATATTGTAGCTTCAAATAAATTAAAATTAAAAAACAGCGTTATTTCAGAAGCGCCAAGAGGATCAGTTATGAGTCCGGTAGGAACAATATTACACGGAAGTAAAGCTAGTGTGCCAGATGATAAGAGATTGAGACTTGAAGTTTACTACACGAAACCAAATTAATAAATATATATGTGTGGAATTGTTGGATATATCGGCCATCGAGAGGCGTATCCTATTATTATAAAAGGACTAAAGCGACTCGAATACAGAGGATATGATAGTGCAGGTGTTATGTTATATGATAACACAGGCATTAAACTTTGTAAAACAAAAGGTAAGGTTTCGGATCTTGAAGCTAAAGCAAAAGACGGTTTTACGACGAACGGAACTATTGGGATTGGACACACTCGTTGGGCAACCCATGGGGTGCCAAATGATGTGAATTCACATCCGCATCTTTCAAATTCTGGTGAATTAGTGATTATTCACAACGGAATTATAGAAAATTATGCACCACTTAAAGAAGAATTAATAAAAAGAGGGTATACTTTTAAATCGGATACTGATACTGAAGTTTTAGTGAACTTAATTGAAGAAGTTCAGAAAAAAGAAGGTATAAAATTAGGGAAAGCAGTACAAATTGCGTTGAATCAAGTTGTGGGAGCGTATGCTATTGCAGTTTTTGATAAAAAAAATCCAAATGAAATTGTTGCTGCCAGACTAGGTAGCCCTTTGGCTATTGGTGTCGGTGAAGGAGAATATTTTATAGCTTCTGATGCCTCGCCTTTTATTGAATACACTTCAAATGCGATTTATCTTGAAGATGGTGAAATGGCAAATATTAGATTGCACAAACCTCTTAAAGTTAGAAAAATAAAAGATGACTCTTTAGTTGATCCTTATATTCAGGAACTTCAAATGAATTTGGAGCAAATTGAAAAAGGTGGCTATGACCATTTTATGCTTAAAGAAATCTACGAGCAACCTAGTGTTATAAAAGATACTTACAGAGGAAGACTTCACGCCAATGAAGGAATTGTTCAAATGGCAGGTGTTGAAGATAATCTTGAAAAATTCTTAAATGCTAAACGAATTCTGATTGTTGCTTGTGGTACTTCATGGCATGCAGGACTAGTAGCGGAATATATTTTTGAAGAATTTACACGTATTCCTGTTGAAGTTGAATATGCTTCTGAATTTAGATACAGAAACCCAATTATTAATAAAGATGACGTTGTAATTGCTATTTCTCAATCTGGAGAAACTGCGGATACAATGGCTGCTATTAAATTGGCAAAAGAAAATGGTGCTTTTGTGTTTGGAGTTTGTAATGTTGTAGGTTCTTCTATTTCAAGAGAAAGTCATGCTGGTGCTTATACACACGCAGGACCAGAAATTGGAGTAGCATCAACTAAAGCCTTTACTACTCAAATCACAGTTTTAACTATGATTGCTTTAAGATTAGGAAAAGCAAAAGGTACTTTGTCAAATACTGATTTCCATACTTATTTACAGGAATTAGAAATAATCCCTGAAAAAGTAGCTGAAGCATTAGAAACAAATGACAGAGCAAAAGAAATTGCTGCAGCTTTTAAAGATGCACCAAATTGCCTGTATTTAGGTCGTGGATATAACTTTCCGGTTGCGCTTGAAGGAGCTTTAAAACTGAAAGAGATATCATATATTCATGCTGAAGGTTATCCTGCTGCTGAAATGAAACATGGTCCAATTGCTCTTATTGATGAACACATGCCGGTTATTGTTATTGCGCCTAAACAAGGTCACTATGATAAAATTGTAAGTAACATCCAGGAAATAAAATCAAGAAGCGGAAAAATCATTGCTGTTGTTACTAAAGGTGATACTCAGGTTCGCGAATTAGCGGATTATGTTATTGAGATTCCTGAGACTTCAGATGCATTGTCTCCGTTAATTACTACGATACCATTACAGTTACTTTCTTACCATATTGCTGTAATGAGAGGTTGTAATGTTGATCAGCCACGTAACTTGGCCAAATCTGTTACTGTAGAATAACGTCACAGTTATATAATATGTTAAAAAGCGAGATTTATGTCTCGCTTTTTTTTATTACCATATTTTTTTTCTGACCCCTGTATTTTTATTAAATCTTCATTTTTTCTCTTAAATTTTATATGTATGCATACTATTTAAGATTTGAAATGCTCTGTTGTTGCTGTTACTCTAATAAAACTCAATGTGAAAATGTTAAAATACTAACAAAAAAGATGCGTTATATTAATTTTTTTTAACGTTTTTTTATTAATATCAAAAATATTTGTATTTTGGCTAGATAAACTAACCAAAAACTAACCCACATGAGAGTGTATTTGCTAATTATGTTGTTTTTCTGCGGAGTATCCTTTGCGCAGAATACAATTACTGGTTCTGTTACCGACAGTAACAAACAATCTATTCCTGGTGCCAACATAAATGTGGTTGGAAGTTCAACAGGAACTTCGACGGACTTTGACGGTACTTTTAAATTAAGCACTACTGCAAAACCACCTTTTTCAATTAAAGTATCGGCAGTTGGATTTGAAACTAAAACAATTAGTGTTACATCGCTAAATCAAAGGCTGGATGTGGTTCTGAAAGATGAAGAAACCAAGTTAGATGAAATCGTGGTTTCGGCTTCGAGAACTCCTGAAAGAGTGATTGAATCACCAGTGACAATTGAAAGAATGGGTATTCAGGAAATAAAGAACACTACTGCGGCAACTTTTTATGATGGTTTAGAAAACTTAAAAGAAGTAAATTTTAATACCAGTAGTATTTCATTTAAATCTATTAATACACGTGGTTTTGCCACTGTTGCAAATACGCGTTTTATGCAATTGGTTGACGGAATGGATAATTCATCTCCTGCATTAAACTTCGTATTGGGTAACTTAATTGGTATTTCTGATATTGATGTGGCGAGTGTAGAGCTTTTGCCAGGAGCTTCTTCTGCACTATATGGAGCGAATGCTTTTAACGGTATTATGTTTATGACGAGTAAAAGTCCTTTCACAAATGAAGGAATAAGTGTTTACTATAAATACGGACAAACAAGTCAGGATGCTGCAGGAACAAATGATTATAATGATTTTGGAATTAGAGCAGCAAAAGCGTTTACAAAACATTTTGCGTTAAAAGCGAATTTCACTTATATGGAAGCATCGGAATGGATTGCTGCCGATAAAAGAAGTATGACTGGAGGTTCTGAAGGTCACGCAATGAATCAAAATTATGATGGATTAAATATTTACGGCGACGAGGTTACTACTTTTATTCCGAATGTAGGTCAGGTTAGTAGAACAGGATATCGTGAACAGGATTTAACAGATAATAAAGTTAAAAATATAAAAGCAGATTTCTCTGCCCATATCAAGCCTTTTGCTGATGATACAGAAGTTATTTTACAATATAAAATTGGTTTAGGTAGTACAATTTACCAGGGAGCCAATAGATATTCATTGGATGGTTTCATGATGCAGCAAGCAAAAATTGAAGTTAAAGGGAAAAACTTTTTCGCTCGCGTGTATGCTACTGATGAGGATGCAGGGAATTCATATGATATGAGATTTGCTGCCTGGAATGTAAATAGGGCTGCAAAATCAGATCAGGAATGGTTTACAAATTATGCTACCGCTTATCAGTATTCTGGAGCTGTTATGGGAACAAATGCAAATGAATCTGCTGCAATAGCAAGAAATTTTGCAGATTATAATGTTTTACCAGCTGCTATCTCTTTTATTCCAAAACCAACAGGTTCTCCAAGATTTGAACCAGGTTCGACTCAGTTTAACAGTGCTCTTAAATCTGTAATATCTAATCCTGATTTAACTCAGGGAGCTAAGTTTATTGATCATTCAAAATTATATCATTCTGATGTGAATTATAATTTTAGAGATATCATTAAATGGGCAGAAGTTCAGGTGGGTGGTTCCTGGAGGAAATATATAATGGATTCAGAAGGTACAATCTTTACAGATTATGATGGGCCAATTGAGTATAAAGAGTATGGTGCATACGCACAATTGCAAAAGAAATTCATGGATGATCGTTTGAAATTCACAGGATCATTACGTTATGATAAAAGCCAGAATTTTGATGGTAATCTTTCTCCAAGAGTTTCATTTGTATATTCTGCAGGTGAGTCTAAAAGACATAACTTCAGATTATCTTATCAAACAGGTTTCCGTAACCCAACAACACAAGATCAGTATATTGGTTTAGATTTAGGTCCATTTGCTTTAATTGGTTCTGCGGCTGAAAATTTAGATCGTTTCCAAGAGACTGTAAATGTAAGTGCGGCCGGGCAAACAATTGCCGGTCAGCCTGCGACTATTGGTATGTCTGGTCAAAATGCTTATCATAATGCATATACAGTAGCTTCTGTTCAGGCTTTTGCTGCTTCTGCAAATCCTGGGGATCTTCAGGTTGCTAATATTGGTTTAGTAAAACCGGAGCAAGTTCAGGCTTTTGAGATAGGATACCGTTCAGTAGTTCAAAATGATTTGTCAATCGATTTAAATGCTTACTATAATATTTACAATGATTTCATGAATACAGCGAGAGTAATTTCTCCTTATTATGGAACAGTAGGAACAGATCCTTCTAATCCTGCGGTTCAGCAAACGTATCAGGCATTAGCGTTTGGAGACAGAAGAGTTTATCAGGTTTATACAAATACAACGGCAGAAGTTTCTTCATTAGGCTTTGGAGTTGGTTTGTCTAAAAAAGTGTATAAAGATTTTGAAGTAGGGGTAAATTATAACTACGCACAATTTGATTTTGATCAATCAGAAGATCCAAGTTTCATAGCAGGATTTAATACACCAAAACACAGAATTAAAGCTTCTCTTGGAAATGCTAAAGTGATTGAAAATTTAGGATTTAATTTGAATGTGAGATGGAATACTGAGTACTTATGGCAATCTTCTTTCGGAGATGGTATGATTCCTGAAAACACAGTTCTTGATGCTCAGATTAATTATGCTTTTCCAAAACTTAAATCAGTTATTAAAGTTGGAGCAACTAACCTTTTCGGAAAAGATTATCTTCAGGTAATTGGTGCTGGAGCAATTGGTCAGATGTGGTTTGCTTCGTGGACAATTAATCCATAATTGAAAATAATTAATTTGATGAAGTAGGGTTTTCTTTCTGTTTATTCGAAGAAAATAAAATAGGAAGAAGTAATAATTTTAAACTTAATGACATGAAAAAAAATATAAAATGGCTTTTATTGGTTTCTTTAACCTTTATGGCGTGTAATAATGATGATAGTGATGCGCCTGTAGAAGTGCCAGTAGTTCCAGGATCCGCAGTTTTTACTAAATATGTTGCTCTTGGAGATTCTTTTGCTGCGGGTTATAGTGATAATGCGCTCTTTAAAAAAGGGCAGGATGGAGCTTATACTAATATTTTGGCACAACAATTTGTCGCAGCCGGAGGAGGTGCTTTTGCAACACCATATATGAATGATAATATTGGTGGATTACTTTTAGGAGGAAAAGTTATTGCAGGGACGCGTTTGTATTTTGTTGGAGAAACTCAGACTCCGGTAAATGTGCCAGGAAAACCAACCACAGAAGTTACATCACATCTTACTGGTACATTTGGTAATTTAGGTGTTCCGGGTGCAAAAAGTTTTCATTTGCTGGCTGCGGGGTATGGAAATGTTGCCGGTGTAGAAGCTGGACTGGCGAATCCGTATTTTGCCAGATTTTCAAGTGCTCCGGGAACTACGGTTTTGGCTGATGCGGTTGTGCAAAATCCAACCTTTTTCTCTTTGTTTATTGGTGGAAATGATGTATTGGCATATGCAACTTCTGGAGGAACAGGAAAAGATCAGACGGGTAATATGAATCCGAATACATATGGAGGAAGTGATATTACAGATCCAACCGTATTTGCAAGTGTATATAATAATTTAGTTACGGTACTTACTGCTAAAGGCGCAAAAGGTGTTGTGGCGAATTTGCCGTACATTACGGCGTTACCTTATTTTACAACTGTTCCGTATAACCCACTTACACCAAAAATACTTGGAGGAGGTAATGAAGCTGTAGGTAAAGCAACAATACAAGCATTGAATGCACAATTATATGGTCCGCTAAAACAAGCATTAACTGCTTTTAACGCGGGAGACAGAATTAATTTGTTGTCTGAAACGGCTACAAATCTTCCACTTTTAATAAAAGATGAAAGTTTGACAAATTTATCGGCACAGTTAACTGCAGCGTTTACTCCAACATTAGGAGCGCAGACTGCTGCTTTTTATGGTACTGTATTTGGACAGGCCAGACAAGCTAAAGCAACAGATTTGGTGGTTTTAACAACAAGACCAGACATTGGTACTGCTCCAACGGCTTTAAATTCTGGATTAGGAATCATGCCGCCTGCTCCTTTAAATAAATTTGGAATAACTTATCCGTTACAAGATAAACATGTGCTTATTCCAACAGAAGCTGCTGAAGTTAAAAAAGCGACAGATGCTTATAATGTGACCATTGAAGCAATTGCAAAAGAAAAAGGTTTGGCTTTTGTTGATACAAGAGCAACTTTGACACAATTAGCAAGCGGCGGAATTAGATTTGGGAATTTCACCATGTCTTCTTCATTTGCTACAGGAGGTGCTTTCTCTTTAGATGGAGTTCATCCAAGTGCAAGAGGTTATGGTTTAATTGCTAACATTTTTATAGATGCCATTAATGCGAAATATGGTTCTACACTGCGTCACGTTGATTTGGCTTTATACCCAATTCAATTTCCGCAAGTAATGCAATAAAGCCAATTTTTTTTAGTAAGAAAGTCACTCATTTCTAAAATGTAGTGGCTTTTTTTATTTGATAAAAAATTGCCATTTTAGATATTTGAAGCCTGTGTTTTAGGAATCAAACAAAATCATGGTATTTTTTATGAAAAAAAAATTGATTTTATATTTTAAAAAATTATCTTTGCGCTCTGAAAAAAGAGGTATTTTCGATAAACCTAAATAGCTATTTAATAAATACATAAGTAATGTCAAAAGTAATAGGAAAAGTTGCTCAAATCATTGGACCAGTAGTTGACGTAGTTTTCAACGGTAAGGATGTTGAACTTCCAAAAATTTATGATTCACTAGAAGTCACTAAAAAAGATGGAACTTTATTAGTTCTAGAAGTACAATCTCATATTGGAGAAAACACTGTTCGTACAATCTCTATGGACTCTACAGACGGTTTGTCTAGAGGATATGAAGTAGTTGGAACTGGTAATCCAATCCAAATGCCAATCGGTCCAGATGTATATGGACGATTATTCAATGTAATTGGAGATGCAATTGATGGTTTAGGAAACTTGCCAAAAACAGGAGAAAATGGTTTGTCTATTCACAGACAAGCTCCTAGATTCGAAGATTTATCAACTTCATCTGAAGTTTTATTCACAGGTATTAAAGTAATCGATTTGATCGAGCCTTACGCAAAAGGGGGTAAAATTGGATTGTTTGGTGGTGCTGGTGTTGGTAAAACAGTATTGATTCAGGAGTTGATCAACAATATTGCAAAAGGTCACGGTGGACTTTCAGTATTCGCAGGAGTAGGTGAAAGAACACGTGAAGGAAATGACTTGCTTCGTGAGATGTTAGAGTCAGGAATTATTAAATATGGTGATGATTTTATGCACTCTATGGAAAATGGAGGATGGGATTTATCTAAAGTAGATATGCCAGGAATGAGAGAGTCTAAAGCTACTTTCGTTTTTGGACAAATGAATGAGCCTCCTGGAGCTCGTGCACGTGTGGCACTTTCAGGATTATCTATCGCTGAGTATTTCCGTGATGGAGCTGGAACTGATCAAGGTAAAGACGTATTGTTTTTCGTTGATAATATCTTCCGTTTTACACAAGCAGGTTCTGAAGTATCAGCACTTTTAGGTCGTATGCCTTCTGCAGTAGGATACCAACCAACTTTGGCAACAGAAATGGGAGCTATGCAAGAACGTATTACATCTACAAACAAAGGATCTATTACATCTGTACAAGCGGTTTACGTTCCTGCGGATGATTTAACTGACCCGGCGCCGGCAACAACGTTTGCTCACTTAGATGCTACAACTGTATTGTCTCGTAAAATTGCTGAGTTAGGTATTTATCCAGCGGTTGACCCGTTAGATTCTACTTCAAGAATTTTGACTCCTCAAATTTTAGGAGCTGAACACTACGACTGTGCACAAAGAGTAAAAGAGATTCTTCAAAAATACAAACAATTGCAAGATATTATCGCGATTTTGGGTATGGAAGAGTTATCTGAAGAAGATAAATTATCAGTATCAAGAGCACGTCGTGTTCAACGTTTCTTATCTCAACCTTTCCACGTAGCGGAGCAATTTACAGGTATTCCTGGAGTATTGGTTGACATTAAAGATACTATCAAAGGATTCAACATGATTATCGACGGTGAGTTAGATCATCTTCCGGAAGCAGCTTTCAACTTGAAAGGTTCTATTCAGGATGCTATCGAAGCTGGAGAAAAAATGTTAGCTGAAGCATAAATCTAGTTTTCAGTATTCAGTCGCAGTATTCAGTACTGAGACTTTTAACTGAGACTGTAAACTAAAAAAATATGATTTTAGAAATAGTATCACCAGAAGCAAAATTATTTTCAGGAGAAGTAACATCCGTTACATTGCCTGGAGTTGATGGAAGCTTTCAAATATTGAATCATCACGCTCCTATTGTTTCTATTCTAGAAAAAGGAACTATTAAAATTGTAGCTTCAAGTTTCAATTTTTCAAAAGAGGTAGCGAGTAAATTCACGAAAGTAAATGACCAAACCTATACATTAGAGATTACGTCAGGTACTATCGAAATGAAAGACAATAAGATTATTGTTTTAGTTGACTAAAACAATTTTAAAATAAATCAAAAAGCCAGACAGAAATGTTTGGCTTTTTTTATTTGGAAAAAATCAGAATAATTATGTAATTGAAATGCTATTTATAAATTTAATTTTCAATTTCATAACTTTGCTTTTATGAAATTACCTGAAAATCTTATTCAAAAGCTTGAAACCCGAAAGCAAAATAATGCGTTAAGACAATTGCCAAGTTTTAATAATCTTGTCGATTTTTCTTCAAACGATTATATTGGCTTTTCAAGATCTGAAGCTATTTTCAAATTGGCACATCATTATTTGATCGAAAATGAGATTATTCAAAATGGTGCGACGGGTTCCCGATTAATTTCCGGTAACCATTCTTTGTATCAAATAGCAGAAACTTTTATTGCTGAATTTCAAGACGCAGAATCGGCTTTGATTTTTAATTCGGGTTATGATGTCAATGTTGGTTTTTTTAGCGCTGTACCGCAGCGAAATGATGTTATTTTGTATGATGAACTAAGTCATGCTTCCATTCGTGACGGAATAGTAATGTCAAACGCGAAATCATACAAATTCAATCACAATGATTTTGAAGATTTAGAGCATCTTATCTTAAAATTTCCAGACACAAATATCTATATAGTTACTGAAACCGTTTTTTCTATGGACGGTGATAGTCCAAATTTAGAAGAGCTAGTAGCACTTTCAGAAAAATATAACTGTTATTTGGTTGTGGATGAAGCCCACACTCTTGGCGTTTTTGGTGAAAAAGGCGAAGGCATGACACAATATCTAAACTTGCATCAAAGAATTTTTGCCCGCATTATGACTTTTGGAAAAGGTTTGGGATGTCACGGCGCAGTTGTTTTAGGAAGTCTCGAACTTAAAGAATATCTGGTAAACTTCGCCCGAAGTTTTATTTATACAACAGGACTGTCTCCACATTCTGTTGCCACCATTTTAGTGGCTTATCAACATTTAGAAATCGAAAAGGAAAATATTGATAAACTGCGTCAAAACATTGTATTTTTTAATCAACAGAAAAACTTATTAGGTTTAAAGCCGATGTTTGTCCGAAGTAAATCGGCAATACAATCAGCTATAGTTCCCGGAAATGAAAAAGTCAAACAATTAGCACAACAACTACAAGATAAAGGTTTTGATGTAAAACCAATTCTTTCTCCAACGGTTCCGGAAGGTCAGGAGCGTTTGCGTTTTTGTATTCATAGTTATAATTCCGAAGAAGAAATCAAACAGGTTTTAGAACTTCTGAGAGATTTCGTGTTTAGAGTTTAAATTATACCAGAGAGATACACAAAGTACAACAGAGAACCACAAAGATTTTTGTGAATCTCTGTTTTTTTGTTTCGCGGAGCTCTGTGCAATAGCTGAGTTTCCTCACTTTTTTAAAAAAGATTAAATTTTTTGTAACGTTTTGATTATTCGATTACTTACGAGTCGTAATCAAATAAACCAAAATAATTATGAAAACTATAATCACTTCAGTAAAAAAAATCATTTGTAATGTATTGCTTTTTTTAACCTCATTACAGCTAACGTATTCAGTAGTAAACCACCATGCGTATGGTACGCCTTATCCACATCTTTTTATTATTATTATTATTTGTTTGCTTGTAGCAACTTTTGCTTCAATAAAAAAAGAAAAAGACAGTAAACAATAACAGGAGTTTTAATCATCAAATCAATCAATAATTTTAATCAATCAACAAAATGAAAAATTTATTCAAATCAGTAGTAACAGCAATCGCAATTGTTTTTAGTTTATCTATTCAGGCACAAACCAAATCTTCAAAACTTGAAAATTCACTTTTGTGGGAAGTATCAGGAAACGGATTATCGAAACCTTCCTATCTGTACGGAACTGTTCATATGATTTGTGGAGGAGATTATTTTCTTTCGGAAAAAACAAAAAAAGCATTCGAAGCTTCAAATAAATTAGTTTTAGAAATTAATTTTGCTGATCCCAACGAAATGGCAGACATGCAAAAAATGGCAATGGGAAAAGAGCCTTTGAGCAAAAAATTAAATCCGGAACAATTGGCTAAATTAGATGCAATTCTAAAAAAGACAACCGGAATGGCCGTTCAGCAAGTAGACAGCTTTAGTTTAATGACGGTAATGAGTTTAATTTCGATGAAGACTTTTGGTTGTACCGATATAAAACTTTATGAGATGGAATTTATAGAGCAAGCTAAAAAACGAAATATTATAATTGGAGGATTAGAAACGGTTAAATCCCAATTTGCAATGTTTGACAGTGCTTATTCTAATGATGAGATGATTACTATGCTATCAGAATCAACTTCTGAAGAAACGGCTAAATTAGTAGCATCTTACAAATCAGAAAATATTGAGGGTTTGTATGATATTACCACTGATGAGAAATTTACAAGCGACAAAACAAAAAAGATTATGCTTGATAATAGAAATAATAATTGGGTAAAAAACATGCCTGAACTAATGAAAAAAGAAAGTGTTTTCTTCGCAGTTGGTGCGGCACATTTAGGAGGTGAAGAAGGAGTAATTAATTTATTGAGAAAATCGGGATATAGTGTAAAACCAATACTGAATTAGAACTGTTTTGAAAGAAAAAGAGCAAGAGTTTTTAAACCGGATAGAAAGTCACAAGGGAATTCTGTACAAAGTTTCTAAGATGTACATGGACAATCATGACGATCAACAGGATTTGTTTCAGGAGATTGTTTGTCAGCTTTGGAAATCGTATCATACTTTTCGAAACGAAAGTCAGTTTTCGACCTGGATGTATCGCGTGGCAGTAAATACAGCGATTGTTTTCCTTAGAAAAGAAAAACGGAAAATTGATAAGTATGAAATTGCTTCGGAGAATATTAAAGATGATGAAGGCGACTCGCATATTAAAGAAAGTCAGCTGGATCATTTTTATAAAGCGGTTCAGAAACTGGAAAAAATTGACAAAGCGATTATTTTCTATCAGTTAGAAGGTTTTTCGCATAAAGAAATAGGGGATAATCTCGGAATTTCTGAAGGAAATGCGAGGGTGAAACTTAACAGAGCAAAAGAAAAATTAAAAGAAATTATTAAAAATCAAGGATATGGATTTTAACGACATACAAAACGCATGGAAAAATGAACAAACTGAAAATGTGGTTCTTCCAAATAATTTAAAAAAAATTCAATCGGCTAATACGCCACTCGATAAAATTAAATACAATTTGAAAAATGAATTTATTTACCAAATCATTTCAATTGTGTTGATGGGATTTATTCCTTTATTATTCGATTTTCCTCAGAAGGGGGTAGTTTTATTTTATTTGCTCTATAGTCTTTTTACAGCTGTTAGCATTTATTATCTGGTAAAACTCTACTTTTTTTATAAGAGATTGGGGGCGATAGAATTAAAGACAAAGGACAGTTTGTATGAAACTTATTTTGATATAAGACTGAATATGGAATTGTATAAAACTTTCGGATTCGCCTTAACACCTTTTTTAATTCTGTTTTTAATAGGTTTCTTTTACTTTCAATTATCTAAAATTCCTGGTTTTTTTGCAAGCGATATTACCAATTACCAGTTGGCAGGATTGGTTTCGGTTGTTGTTTTTAGTATGCTTTTTATGGGAATTGCCCTGGAGTGGTGGGTTCATAAATTTTACGGAAAATATGCCAAAGAAATCAAAAAAGTAATCGACGAATTAAAAGAAGAATAAAATACAACCCATCGCAATTGATGGGTTTGTTGTTTTTATTGGTATTTTTGCATCACGGCCCACAGATAAAACGGATGCTACGGATTTACACAGATTATCAAGTAGCTGTATAGATTGAAAAATAAAAAAATCCGCAATAATCGGTTTAATCCGCGTTATCCGCGGTCTATTAATTATGAAAATATTTATAACAGGAATTTCAACTGATGTTGGTAAAACAGTGACTTCTGCAATAGTAGTTGAAGCTTTAGAAGCCGATTATTGGAAACCAATTCAGGCGGGAGATTTAGACAATTCGGATAGTCATAAGGTAAAGACTCAAATTTCAAATTCTAAATCTCAATTTTATCCAAATGCATATAAACTGAATACACCTGCAAGTCCTCATTTGGCGGCAGAAATTGATGGAGTTACAATTGATTTAAAACAAATTCAGGAACCAAAAACTGAAAATCATTTGGTTATTGAAGGTGCGGGAGGAATTTTTGTTCCATTAAACGAAAAAGATACAATTATTGATTTAATTCAGGCAGACTACAAAGTGATTGTGGTTTCGAGACATTATTTAGGAAGTATCAATCATACTTTGTTGACTATTGAAGCGATTCAGAATAGAGGTTTTAAAGTGGCCGGAATTATCTTTAGCGGAAGCGAAAACAAATCGACTGAAAGTTTGATTCTCACTAAAACCGGAATAAAATGTATTGGAAGAATTGATGAAGAACCGTATTTCGACCAAAATGTAATTCGAGAATATGCTGATTTGTTCAGAGAAAATCTACTGAATTTATAGCGCAAAGAATATAGAATAAAGAAAATAGACTTTCTTATCTTTGTCAAAACGATAGCGGCCTAGTCTTTTTTCTATGCTCTATACTCTATTTTCTAAAAAAATGACATTAACAGAAAAAGACAGCCAATATCTGTGGCATCCTTATACCCAACACAAAACTTCGCAAACACCAATTGCCATTTCAAGAGGAGAAGGTGCCTTGCTTTGGGATGAAAACAATAAAGAATATATTGATGCGATCGCCTCCTGGTGGGTGAACCCGTTTGGACACAGTAATAAATTTATTGCCGATGCGATTTACAAACAATTGACGACTTTAGAACATGTTTTATTTGGAGGTTTTACCCATGAACCCGCGATAAAAGTGGCTGAAAGATTGATGGAAATTCTACCAAAAAATCAGCAAAAGATTTTCTTTTCAGATAACGGTTCAACCGCTGTTGAAGTGGCGATTAAAGTAGCTTTGCAATATTTCTTCAATAAAAACCAAAAACGAACTACAATAATTGCGTTTGAAAATGCCTTTCACGGAGATACTTTTGCGGCAATGGCAGCAAGTGGAATTTCATTTTATACGCAGGCTTTTCAAGGAATGTTTATAGATGTAGTTCGGATTCCGGTTCCGGTAAAAGGGCAGGAGCAGGTGAGCTTTGATGCTTTAAAAAATGTAATTCAAACCCATAATTGCGCCGGATTTATATTTGAGCCTTTAGTTCAGGGCGCTGCGGGAATGGTTATGCACGAACCCGAAGCTTTAGCAAAACTAATTCAGATTTGTAAAGAAAACAAAGTCCTGACAATTGCTGATGAAGTAATGACGGGTTTTGGCAAAACAGGAAAAACCTTTGCAATGGATTATGTTGCGGAAAATCCGGATATGATTTGTTTATCGAAAGCGTTAACCGGAGGCACAATTCCGATGGCAATTACAACATTTACGCAAGAAGTTTTTGATGCTTTTTATGACGATGATATCAATAAAGCTTTATTTCATGGTCACACTTTTACGGCGAACCCAACAGGTTGTGCGGCAGCGTTGGCCAGTATCGATTTATTGCAAACCGATGAAATGCAGGCTAATATTAAGAGAATCAATAAAAGTCATTTAGCATTTCAGCAAAAAATAGAAAATCATTCAAAAGTAATTACAGCCAGAACATTAGGAGTTATTTTTGCAGTTGAAATCAAATCAGATGCTGAAGAAAGTTACTACGGATCGATGCGTACAAAATTGTATAATTTCTTTATCGATAAAGGAGTTATTTTAAGACCGGTTGGAAATATAGTTTATATTCTACCACCGTATATAATGACTGATGAACAACTTCAGAAAGTATATAAAACAATTGAAGAAGCCATAGAAATGGTATGATTTTGCCCACGTATTTGACGTATTTACGCAGATTAATAATTTGAAATCTGTGTAAATGCGTTTAATACGCGTCATCCATGGTCCATTTTTTCGAAGCTTTGAGAACTTTACACACAATTAATTCCCGCATTTTAGAAACTTTTGCGACCTTTGCGTAATCCTTTGCGATCTTTGCGGTTAAAAAAACAACCAGCATAAAAACATTATTTTGAATACACAAAAAATCTCCATAACAGCTTTTTCTTCTATTTCCCCTTTAGGGAATAATGTGGATGAAGTTTGGCAAAAATATCTCAATAACCAACATTGTTTTTCACAACAATTCCTGGATCAGCAGAAAACTTCGGTTGCGGCTTTAAGTGCTGAATCAAAACAGATTGTTGCTGAGATTAGGGAATCAGATCCTAAATATAAATTTTTAGATGATTCAGTTTTATTTGCTTTAGCAGCTTCTCGAAAAGCAGTTGAGCAAGCAGGCTGGAGTTCAGATGATATCTTTGGAATAAATATTGGCTCATCTCGTGGTGCTACTGATTTATTTGAAAAGCATTATAAGGAATACATAGATACCGGGAAAGCACAAACCTTAGCTTCTCCGACAACCACTTTAGGGAATATTTCGTCCTGGATTGCGCATGATTTACAAAGTGTTGGTCCTGAAATTTCACATTCGATAACTTGTTCAACAGCACTTCATGCATTGTTAAATGGAGTAGCCTGGTTAAGATCCGGAATGGCCGATAAGTTTTTAGTAGGAGGGAGTGAAGCACCTTTAACCGATTTTACAATTGCCCAAATGAGAGCGTTGAAAATCTACTCACGCATTAATCAAGAAGAAGAAGCTTGGCCAAATCTGGCTTTTGATTTTGAGAAAACGCAAAACACTATGATTTTGGGTGAAGGCTCAGCAGTGTGTTGTTTAGAAGCTGGAGAAAAAGACAATGCTATCGCATATATTACAGGTGTTGGTTATGCAACAGAAATTCTTGAACATAATATTTCTATTTCTGCAGAAGCAGACTGTTTTCAAAAATCGATGAAAATGGCATTAAAAAATGAAAATTTACAAGATATTGATGTTATTGTAATGCATGCTCCCGGAACCATAAAAGGAGATTTAACAGAATTACGTGCCATCGAAAAAGTATTCGGATCAAAACTGCCTTTGTTGACTACAAACAAATGGAAAATTGGGCATACGTTTGGAGCTTCCGGAATATTGAGTTTAGAATTAGCTCTTTTGATGATGCAGCATGATATATTTGTTGGAGTACCATTTGGAGAAAAGCAAACTCAGGCCAAATCAATTAAAAAGGTTTTAATTAATGCAGTTGGTTTTGGAGGAAATGCAGTAAGTATTCTGATTGAAAAGAGATAATGTAATATTTGGAAGTGATTATAAATAAAAAATCCATTCGCCGCGGCGAATGGATTTTTTTATATTACTGGTTTGTTATTTATTGAAATACTATTTTTTTCGTTACAACATAATCATTCTCCAGTGTAACTTTTACCAATAAAACCTGATTGGCTGCCTGCAGGTTTGAAATTTGTAACTCTGTAGATCCAACTTTCTTTTTGTTATAAAGTAGTTTTCCGTTGATATCAAAAATCGTAACTTCTTTGATAGTTTCTTTTGCCGAAGTAACTTTTATAGTTTTATCTTTTACAGAAACCAGAAGTCCATTTTCGATATTTTCAAAATCACCT
>NZ_JCAXEB010000012.1:0-154445 GCF_059758655.1 Flavobacterium sp. GQ95 | reverse complement strand
CATTGCTCCACGTTCCTGTAAACAGATTTGTTTGTGCGTATGTTGAAAAAGAAATAAATAATAACAATAAGATAATTTTTTTCATTTTGAGAAAAATTTTTGACATTTATTTTGTGACTCAAATATAAATCAAAAAAGCATCACAAATGTGATGCTTTCTTTGTTTCAAAAATGAAAGTTTAAAATATCATTTCAGAATTAAATTTTTGTTTGATAAACAGCTTTACCATTTAAAGAAACTTCGACTTCTCCGGTTTTTTCAGTAAATGTTGTTCTTAAAACACTTCCTTTAAAAAGAGAAACATCTCCATAAACTTTTCCGTTTTCATCTGAAACATATTCGAACAATACTTTTTTATTATCTGGTTCAATTCCAATTTTATAACTGGAGAATTTTGTTCCCTTTAATTTAAATTCTTGCTGTGAATCAATTATTTTTCCGTCAGCATAAAAATTAGTGACTGTTTTACTCAATGTAATGTCCGGGTAAAATTCGTTTACTTTTTGAAGCAAGGCATATTGTGCTGCGTTTGCATCTTCTTGTTTAGATGTAATTGTTTGAGCAAATGAAATGGTTGTTGTGATAAAGGCTAATAGTAAAATGTACTTTTTCATATTTTTAATTTTAGATTAATCGTTTTCAAAACACTTTTGAAAGCCGAATATGTAGAAAAACCAGTCTTTTTAAGATATAGAGAGTTTCTCTACCTAACAAGGTACTAAATATTTACCTTTGCCGAAAATAAAAAGCAATCTTTTAAGATAATGACAACAAAGAAATACGTACAGCTAATTCTTATTTTAGGCTCATTGACAGCGCTTGGTCCTTTTTCAATTGATATGTATTTGCCTGGTTTTTCTGGTATTGCAAAAGATTTACACACAACTGTGGCAAAAGTTTCGATGAGTTTGTCAAGTTATTTTATAGGAATCTCTGCCGGACAATTACTATATGGACCTTTGTTAGACCGTTTTGGGCGAAAAAAACCTTTATTTATGGGTTTGATGGTTTATATTTTAGCTTCATTGGGCTGCGTTTATGTTACTGATATAGATACTTTTATAGGCTTACGTTTTATTCAGGCTATTGGTAGTTGTGCTGCTACAGTAGCTTCTGTGGCAATGGTTCGTGATTTATTTCCGGTGAAAGATATTCCGAAAGTTTTTTCCTTATTAATGCTTGTTCTTGGGCTTTCGCCGATGTTGGCACCAACAATTGGTGGTTATGTAACTGAAGATTATGGTTGGCATACCGTTTTTTTTATTTTGATGTGTATGGGAATTGCTATTTTAATCGCCTCACAAATTGGTTTGCCAAATAGTTATAAACCGGATACTACTATTTCATTAAAGCCAAAGCCAATTATTTCTAATTTCCTAAAAGTGTTGAAAGAACCACAATTTTATACTTACGCTTTTACTGGTTCTATAGCATTTTCGGGGTTATTTACATATGTAGCAGCCTCTCCTATAGTTTTTATGGATATTTATCATGTTGATGCCAAAACATACGGTTGGGTTTTTGCTTTCATGTCTGTAAGTTTTATTGGTTCAAGCCAGTTAAATTCACTTTTATTGAAAAAATTTTCAAGTGAACAAATGATTTTTGGAGCCTTAATTTCTCAATCTGTCATTAGCATCATTTTTTTAATATTGGTGTTAAACAATCTTTTAGGTTTATATGAAACAATTACCATGTTATTTTTGTTTTTAGCCTGTTTAGGAATCTCAAACCCAAATACTGCCGGACTTACAATGGCTCCATTTGCCAAAAATGCAGGAAGTGCTTCAGCATTAATGGGTGCGATTCAGTTAGGTTTGGGCGCACTGGCCTCTTTTGCTGTCGGAATTTTTGTCAAAAATTCTGTCGCACCAATGGTTATTATAATGACAGCAACGACTATCATTGCATTTGTAGTTTTGAATATTGGAAAACGATTTATCAAAGAAAAAATTGAAGTTTCTAATGAAGATGATGTTTTGACCGGACATTAGAAAGAAATAATAAACTCCAATTCTTAATAAAGGCGTCTAATATAAAGTGATAAAATAGAAAAAAGCCAAAATCTATCTTGATTTTGGCTTTTTTATGCAGCTTAGAATTTTAAAAATTGGAATTATTCACTTTGTTGTTTTTTATCTGGCCTTATAATCATTCTAAGAGATTGATCTCTTGCAAAATAAGCTACCATCCAATTCCAAAAAGTATTTAATCTGTTTCTATATGTTATCAAAGAAATTAAATGGATAAACAACCAGATTATCCATGCAAAAAAGCCTTTAAAATGCCATTTTGGGTTTGGTAGATCAACAACCGCTTGATTCTTTCCGATAATTGCCATTGAACCTTTATCATTATAAACAAATGGTTTAAGAGGTTTATTCTGAACCATTGCTTTAAAATTTTTTGCCAAATTTAATCCTTGCTGAATAGCAACCTGAGCCACCTGAGGATGTCCGTCAGGGAAATTTTTATCTCCGGCTGAAATTGCAGTATCGCCAATAGCATAAATATTCTGAAGCCCGTTTACCTTACTATATTGATCAGTTGCCATACGTCTTCCGCGACCATAACTTTCTTTTGGGATTCCTTCAAAAAGTTTAGCAGAAACTCCTGCTGCCCAAATTAAATTTTTGGTTTTGATTGTTTCACCGTTTTCAAAAAACACAGTATCATCAACATAATCTGTAACACGAGTGTGTAGTTTAACTACAACACCCAATTTTGTAAGTGCCTCTAAAGTATCTTTTTGAGAAGCTTCGCTCATTGGAGCAAGTAACGCATCACCTCCATCTACTAAGTAAACATTACTTGCAGAAGTTTCTAGTTCCGGATATTCTTTCAGCAAAATATTTTTTCGCATTTCGGCAAACATTCCGGAAACTTCTACTCCTGTAGGCCCTCCTCCGGCAACTACAATCGTTAATAATTTACGACGCTTTCTAATATCTTTACAAATAGCAGCTTTTTCCAGGTTTTTAAGCAATGCATTACGCATTTCGATGGCATCATTTAAGGTTTTCATTGGAATGGCGTTTTTCATCACGTTTTCCATACCAAAGTAGCTTGTTTCGGCTCCTGTAGCAAAGACCAAGTGATCATACGTTAATTCGCCGTTGTTGAGGATGATTTTATTTTCTTCAGGAACAACAGATAATAATTCTCCTAAACGAAATTGCAGGTTTTTTTTTCCTGCAAAAAATTTTCTGAAAGGGTAACTGATACTTGAAGGCTCTAAAAATGCTGTAGCAACCTGGTATATAAGTGGTGGAAAAAAGTTATAATTGTTTTTGTCTACAAGTGTTACTTGTATCTGTGGATGGTCTACAAGCTCTTTTGCGAGATTGATTCCTGCAAAACCACCTCCTATAATTACTATGTTCATATATGTTGTTATTAAGTAGGCTTCTATGAATAAAACTATTTCTGCTTATAGCAGTTGTATAAATTTAACATTATAATTCCACATACAAAAACCAATTTTGAGATTTATGTTAATTTTTTTTGTAATTAATTATCCAATTTTAGTTTCATCATAAGATCGGTTTGCTCATCATCTCCTAGCTTAAAAATATGTTTGTCAAATTCAACAAAACCATTTTTTCTGTAAAAACTTAATGCTCTAAGATTTTCTTCCCAAACGCCCAGCCACACATATTCACTATTTTTTTGTTTTGCTATTTCGATAGCTTTGTCATAAAGCAATTGTCCTATCTTTTTTCCATGAAATTCTTTTGAAACATATATTCTTTCGATTTCAAGTGTTTTATCGTCTTTTAATTCGGTTTGAGATTCTCCGAAATTAATTTTCAAATAACCAATTACTTCATTATTAAGAGTGGCGAAGTAGAATTCGGAGTTTTTATCTGTAAGTTCGGTAGTAAGTTTTTCAGGTGAAAAACCTTTTTCCAGGTAATCTTTCATATTTTCTTCAGAATTTGCTTCTGAAAATGTTTCATAAAAAGTTTGTCGCCCAATTTTTTGTAATTGGTCAATCTCGTTTAGAGATATTTTTTTTATTTGGATATTTTCTGCCATTGTACCATTGTATTTTTATAATTCAAATTTTCATTTGTTTATAAAAATACAACATAAATCAGCTAAATCAATGGTGCCAAATATTACTTTTTGAATTTTTTAACAGGCTTTTCTGTTATTTCAACTTTGTTTTGTAAAACATAATTAGCCATCAGTTTTTCTATTAGTTCGTCTTTAGTAAGATGATGAAAAACAGTTTTTACTTTTGTTTTTAAGTCCGCTGAAATATCGTGGTTTGGTTTGGTTTTGAAGATTTGTTTGGCCCATAAAAGCGTATTGTTTTCTTCTAAACTAATTACAGAAGGTTTTTGGAATTTAGTAAATTTAATTCCTAATTCCTTTTCAAATTCCGGAATTTCAATTACTTCTTCCTCTTGTAAAACGGTTAACGAAAGCCCCTTTGCTCCTGCCCTTGCCGTTCTTCCGCTTCTGTGAACGTAAGTTTCGTAAGTGTCCGGCAAATGATAATTAACTACATAAGAGATTTCTTTTACGTCAATTCCTCTTGCCGCCAAATCTGTTGCCACTAAAATATTAATATGGCCTTCACGGAATTGCTCCATAATTCTGTCGCGAATTCCCTGAGATAAACTTCCATGAAGTGCTCCTGAAGAAAAACGGTTTATGGCCAGATTTTTAGCTAATTTATTAACTGAAGCTTTTGTTTTACAGAAAATAATTCCGCGTTCGCCTTCTTTAGAATTTAGAAAATGCATTAAAACATCTAATTTCTCAATTGGGTCAACTACAATATATTCGTGATCGATTCCTTGGTTACCAACAGTTTCCATGTTGGCACTCACCTGAACTACATTTTTATTTAAGTAATTCTGAATCAGTTGTTTGATTGTTCCTGGCAAGGTTGCTGAAAACAATAAAGTGCGGTGTTTTTTAGGAAGTTCAGCTACAATTTCGTCTAAACTTTCTTTTAGAATAGAAACCATTTCATCGGCTTCGTCTAAAACTAAATATTGAGTTTGTTTTAAATCAATTGCTTTACGCTGAATCAAATCAATTAAACGTCCCGGTGTCGCCACAACAATTTGTGTTGGTTGTGTTAGACGTTCAATTTGTGGTTTTATTGGGATTCCACCACAAGTTGAAGCTATAGATATGTTTGGAATATGTTTTCCAAAATCTTCTAAATTTCTAAATATTTGCTGTCCAAGTTCCCTTGTCGGAACTAAAATTACGGCTTGAATTGTTGCTACTTCAGTATTGATTAGCTGTAATAATGGCAATCCGAAAGCGGCTGTTTTACCAGTTCCTGTTTTGGCTAAACCAACAACATCGTGCGTTTCAGACAATAAAAGCGGAATTGTTTTTTGTTGAATTTCTGTTGGTTCAACAATGTTTAATTCGCCTAAAGCTTTTAAAATTGGTGCTGAAACTCCTAATGCTGAGAATTGTTTAGACATCTTTTAATTTTTGTTTTTATTGTTTTTTTTGTTTGCTTCGCCAATTCGGCTAAAGCCTCGTGTCACGTTTCAAGTTATTGGATTGTTTATTCAACCGCAAAGTTCGCTAAGATTTACGCTATGAACGCAAAGTTGTCTTTGCGAACCTTGCGAAAAACCTTTGCGAACTTTGCGGTTAAATTATGTTCAAAGTAAGACAACTTGAAACCTGAAACCTGAAACTTTTTTAACCTTTTTCCGAATCAATCCGGTTCGTTCATGATTTTTTCACGGTATTTTTTACCGATTAATAAAACCATTTTCAATTTATAATCGTCAACCAGCCATTCGCGGTAGTTTTTACTGCATTGGCTCAAACATTTTGCGTAACGTTTGATTCGGCATTCGATATCGTCATCAAGTTCTTTTCCTAATGATTTTGCTTCTTGTAAAGTTTCAGTATTGTCTACGCACATTGCAGCATGCTGCTCTAATGATTTGTCTAATACTACTTTAGAACGTAAATTTTGTTTGATGATTAATTTGTGTTCTTCATCAACATCAAAAGTAACATCGGCAGTTTTACTGAATTTTGCACGCAATTCCGGAGGCATACTGTATTTGAAATACAATTCGATTTCAGTATCATCACGCAGATTTTCTAAATAAAATTCAGGTGATTTAAAAATATGTTGCCAGTTTACCGGTTCGCTCCACAATCCAAAACGCGCGGCATTGTTACCTAAATCGATAACCGTAAACTCGTCTTTACCAGGTAATTTACGAGATCCACGACCAATCATCTGGTAGTATAAAGTTAACGATTTTGTTGCTCTGTTTAAGATAATGGTCTCAACAGTTGGCTCATCAAAACCAGTAGTTAAAATTCCTACTGATGTTAAAATCGCATCCGGAGTTTTCTTAAACCACGCTAAAATATCTTTACGTTCTTCTGAACTACTAGTGTTATCAAGGTGTCTAATGTCGTAACCTGCTTCTCTAAACGTTTCATATACATATAGTGAAGTATGAATACCGTTGTTGAAAATCAACGTTTTTTTACCTAATGAACGCTCTGTATACGCATGTAACAGTTTTTCCTGCATAATAGTATTGGTATACAAATCATCAGAAGATTTTACGGTGTAATCTCCGTTAATACCTACTTTTAATGAAGTCAAACCAACATCATAGCTATACGTTGTAGCGCGTGCAAGAAATCCTTTGTCAATCAATGAACTAATAGTGTCACCCACAATAAGTTCGTCATAACTCTGGTGCATTGGTAATTTTATATTCGAACTCAAAGGTGTTGCTGTTACTCCAAGAATAAAAGCATTTTTGAATGAGTTTAATAATTTTCTGAATGAATTGTAATGCGCCTCATCAATAATTACCAAACCAATGTTATCAAGATGTAACTTCTCATCATTGATACGGTTTTTTAAAGTTTCAACCATCGCCACAAAACAAGAATAATCGTTTTGATCAGGCAATTCTTTTACTTTACTATTGATTATTTTGTTGCTAACACCAAACCCTTTAAGCATTTTTGAAGTTTGCTTACAAAGTTCGATACGGTGTGTTAATACAACCACTTTTTTGTCATTATGAGCTAAATAACGACGAACGATTTCAGAAAAAATAACTGTTTTTCCTCCACCGGTAGGTAATTGGTACAATAGATGATGTTGAGCAGGAGCATTATCTAAACGTTCAAAAATGGCGTCAATGTCGCCTTTTTGGTATGCATAAAGTTCTTTTTTCTCTTCTCTTTCTATTTCTAAAGTGTTTTGAGACATTGTTTATTTTTGGATTTTTGCAAAAATACACCTAAAAAACAGTTATTCATCTTATTTTAACCTAAAATAAATGTTTTTTTTAAATAAGATTTTTTATGAGAATGTTATTTAAAGGTCAATTTTTTCTAAAACTGCCTCAAAATCATACTTGTTTTTCCATTTTTGTTTAACAGTTTGCTGTTGAATTTCTAAAATTCGGGGTTTAAAGTCAAACAAAATTCCATTAGAAATTATAAAATTTACAGCTTGCTCGAAAGAATTAAATATGCTTTTGTAAAACAATTCCTGCTTTACTAAATTTCCCGAAGAAAACGTTTGCGCTATTTCGATATTGTACAACATCAAATCAGCAATGATAAAAGGATCAACACCTAACAAAATAAAATGCTTGATCATTTTCTGTGCTACAGACCGACGCATTTTTGCTTTTGGACGCCATTTTGCATTTGGTTTTTTGACAGGAAAATATTCATGAGAAATTTTTGTTTTACTTTCCTGTAAGAGTTTGTCTTCTTTTGGATTGAAAACAAAATCATAAAACGTTTTTACCGGAATAAACTTCTCGTATAATTCGATAATTTGTTCTTCGAGTTGTTCCTTATTTAATTCGGCTAAATATTTTTTTAAATCGCGCTTACTCATTATCAAAGTTTAAGAATACAAAAATAAATAGTTTCCGGATTCATATCGCAAAAACCAACCATAATACTTAATTTTGCTCGTATAAATTCAAAAAATAGATACATGCTCAAGATTTTCAAAGTTACTGCAATTTTAGAAGGAATCTCCTATTTAGTTTTATTCGCAAACATGCTTATCATTAAAAATAGCAATCCGGAACTTTATCATACTGTATTACGCCCATTAGGAATGACACACGGTATATTATTTATTGGGTATATTATTTTGGCATTTTTACTAAGAAAATCTCAAAACTGGGATTTAAAAACCTTCGGAATTATTTTGATTGCTTCTCTTATTCCGTTTGGAACTTTCTACATCGAGAAAAAATATTTAGAAAGTAATGCATAAGCCTTTGGATAAAATATTTAACTTTTTATATCCGCTTTTTAGAGATTGGGGAATGAGTCGCAACTTTGCGTCTTATATTAGTCTCGTCTTTAATATTGCCATCATGGTGGCATTGGCTTATGCCATTTATTATGTCGCAAAATTTGTTTTAGTAACGTTGACCGCCATTTTTGCGCAAAAAACTAAAACAAAGTTTGATGATTATTTGATTCACAATAAAACTACAAAATATACGGCGTATTTAATTCCGTTTTTCTTTATCTATAAGGCCGTTCCAATTATCCTGGACCGTTATGAATATTGGGAAACTCTTTTTGGGAAAATAGTTGGTATTTATATCGTTTTGATCAGTTTATGGATTATCAGAACGATTTTTAATGCCTTACGTGATTATTTAAAACAAAAGCCGGAATACAGCGACAAGCCAATCGATAGTTTCGTTCAGGTTATTATGATTGTGCTTTGGATTTTTGGGGTTGCTATGATTATTTCGACTTTATTCGGAATCAAGAAAGGTGAATTACTTACTATTTTAGGGACACTTTCGGCGATTATTATCTTAATTTTCAGGGATACAATTTTAGGATTTGTTTCAAGCGTTCAGGTTGCGATTAACGACATGGTTCGTATTGGCGACTGGATCACGATGGATAAATTTGGCGCTGATGGAGATGTAATCGAAATCAATTTAACGACCGTGAAAGTTCGAAATTTTGATAATACAATTACCACGATTCCAACGTATTCTTTAAGTTCAGATTCGTTTCAGAACTGGCGGGGTATGCAAAAATCTACAGGAAGAAGAATTAAAAGACATGTTTTAATCAAAAGCAGCAGCATTCGCTTTTTGACTAATGAAGATTTGAATCAGATGAAAAAAGTACAACTTATTTCGTCTTATATCGTTACCAGACAAGCTGAAATTGAAAAATATAATGCAATGCATGGTGTCGATAAAACCTTGTCTTTGAATGGTCGAAACATGACTAATTTAGGTTTGTTCCGAAAATATATCATGCAGTATTTAGTGACGCATCCCGGTTTGAATAAAGATATGCATATTATGTGCCGCCAGCTGCAATCTACTGAGCATGGAGTTCCGTTAGAGATTTATGCTTTTTCGAGTGATAAACGCTGGGCAAATTATGAATATATCATGGCCGATATTTTTGATCATATAATGGCCTCTGTTGAATATTTTGATCTTGAAATATTTGAGTTGCCTTCAAAAATAGGTCGATTAGATTAAAGTTTATTTTGTTTCAAGTTTCAGGTTGTTTGCCTTTGAGTATAATTTAACCGCAAAGTTCGCAAAGATTTACGCTATGAACGCAAAGTTTGACTTTGCGAACCTTGCGAAAAAACCTTTGCGAACTTTGCGGTTAAATACATCGTTATAACTTGAAACCTGAAACAAAGAAAACCTAAAACTATTTTTCAATCTTTTCAAAAATAAATTCTGAGTTATTGTATTCTATAGGAATTTCGGGAAGATAAAGCGGAAGATTAAAATAAGTTCCGATTACACCTTTTCCCAGAATCAGTTTGTTATCTTTTTTTAGTAAAGCTATCGGAATCCTTTTCCAGCTTCCTCCGTTAGAGATAAAATGGAAATCACCTCTTAGCGTGTCACCTCGCATATCCCCTCTTACATCGCCTGAATCCTTCCCAAATTTATGATATAGTATTTCATAACGTCCGTAAAATCTTTTGTCATTTATTTTAATGTCTAAAATCGCGGTATCCTTGCCATTCACGGCACGATAAAAAACATGATTGTATTTATCCTTTTCTTCTTTAGAATTACAAGACATCAAAAAGGTAAATAGAATAAAAATAGTTATAAATTTTTTAAGCATCCTGCGTGCGTTTTTAAAACTTAATTAAATGAACTTATATCACTTATATAGTGGAAAAAAATTATAAACGATCTTTTACGAATTCGATTTGTGTTTTTCCGTGGGCTTTTGGTTTCCCGTCTTCATCTAAATTAACCATTGTTGTGTGGTCAATTGTGATGATTATTTCACGTGTCATCATATTCCTTACGGCGCATTTTAAAACCAGTGATGTATTTCCGAATTTAACGACATCAATTCCAATTTCTACGATATCACCCTGGCGGGCAGAGCTTTTAAAATTGATTTCGGACATGTATTTGGTAACTACTCTTGGATTTTGAAGCTGAACAATGGAGTACAAAGCTAATTCTTCATCAATCCACGCTAATAATTTTCCGCCAAATAAAGTTCCGTTTGGATTTAAATCTTCGGGCTTAACCCACTTTCTGGTATGAAATCGCATAATTTTAATTTATATGAATAAAAATAGATTTTTTGTATTGGAATTTTTTCTAAATTTAAAGAAAAAACATGGCAGATAGAGACACTTTTTTAAGAGAATTCAGAGGCGAAACTTTAGGAACTGTGAGTGCTCAATCTTCGGCAGATGAGTTATTTCAAAATCAGACGATTAGACCTATTTTAAAACTGCAAAATGATTTGTTTATTGCGGTCTTTATCAACTACGTAAATAAAAACAAAGCCGATTTCTATTCGTACACGGTCGAAAAGAAACTTCAGGTCATAGAAAATTCGATTCAAAAAGATATTAAGTTCAGAAATTCTTTAAAAGGAATTGTCATGGCACTTTTTACCATTGAAGAATATGAAACTTACATTCAAAATTCTTCAAGTCTGAACAAAAGAATGATGAACTTATTGATTGATCGCTTGAAAAGTCAGGTGCAGTTGTTTGAATTGGAATCGAATTCGAATTAGTTTTATATTATTTAAATAATACCAATGTCAAGTATGGAGAACAACTTTATTAAAGTAATGTCTAACAAAACAGACGAAGAATTAATTAAAATTGTTACAGTAAATCGTGCTAAATATCAAGAATTGGCAATTGAAGCGGCCGAAAAGGAAATCGATTTGAGAAAAATTGATGCATCTCAATTTGAAAAAATTACTGCAAAAGTTGAAATCGAAAATCAGGTGATCAAAAAGATTGAAAACAATACAGTTAGATCACGAATTCGATTTGTAAATTTTTTAATTGATTTTATGGTAATATTTATTCTTTACTTTATAATTGTTCCTGTCATCGAAGCATTTTTACCATTAATAAATCAAACTGAACGAGCTATTTACAGAATTGGTTCCCTAGTGTTTTTTGTTGCACTGTATTATATTCCGCTTGAATATGGACTTCAAAAAACTTTGGGAAAAATTGTAACTAAAACTAAGGTTGTAACTTTAGAAGGAAACAAACCAGAACTTATAGATATTATTAGCAGAACATTTTGCAGACTTATTCCTTTTGATAGATTTTCATTTCTCTATTCTCGAAATGGCTTTCATGATGCAATTTCAAGAACTAAAGTAATAAAAGATAATGTTTGATCAATTCCGAAATAAATTTTCCCTCGACGATTCAAAATGGATCGAATACACAAACCATTTCAAGCGTCTTGAAGTTTCTGCCAAAACGATACTTTTAGAAGAAGGAGAAATCTCAAAAAGGCTTTTTATAATTGAAAAAGGGTGTATCAGAGTTTGGTTTAATAATAACGGAAAAGATTTAACAACTCAGTTTTTCTTTGAAAATCAAAGCGTTGCATCTATTGAAAGTTTCATAAAAAAAATGCCGAGTCCGGTTGTTATTGAAACCATTGAACCATCTGTTTTATGGTGGATACAAAAAAACGATTTGGATAAAATTTTGGAAGAAATTAAAGAAATTCCAGAATTAAGAGATCGTTTTATTAACATGCTTTTTGAGCGAACTTTTGATTACATGAAACATTTTGTCTCGTTTATAAAAGACTCTCCTACTCAGCGTTATCTTAATTTAATTGAAGAAAGGCCTCAGGTGCTGCAGCGTGTACCACAACATTATATTTCTTCCTATCTTGGAGTCAGTACCGTTCATTTAAGCCGAATCAAAAGTCAACTGCACCACAAAAAATAACTACGTTTCATTTGATAACAAATGTTATCGTCGGCAGAAAAATGACACTCTAACTTTGCATCATAAAATTAAATAATTATGAAAGCAGCAGTAGTTTTTAAAAAAGGCGAGTCGCCAAAATATGCAGAATTTGCAGAACCAATTCCACAAAATGAAAATCAAATTTTACTATTGGTTAAAGCCGTAGCCATTACTAATTTAGACAAAGGAAAAGCCAGCGGTAAACATTATTCATCAGAAAATCAAAATGAAAATGGATTTGTTGTTGGTAGTGATGCTATAGGTTTATTGGAAAACGGAACAAGAGTTTACGCTCGCGGAGTTACAGGTACAATGGCAGAGAAAACAATTATAGATAAAAATATTTTAGTGCCATTACCGGAAGGAATTAGTGATACAATAGCAGCTGCGATGCCAAATGCGGTTGCAGGCTCTGCAATGGCACTTAAATTCAGAGCAGAAATAAAACACGGAGAAACTGTTTTGATAAACGGCGGTGCTGGTTTTACAGGTCAAATGGCTATTCAAATTGCCAAATATTATGGAGCAAAGAGAATAATTGTTACCGCAAGAAATGAAAAAACATTCCAAAAATTATTAGATCTGGGTGCTGACGAAATTATTTCACTAAAACAAGATGATGAAACTATTATCAAAAAGCTTAAGGAAATTCATTTAAATACACCAATAGATATCGTTTTAGATTATTTATGGGGAAATACAGCAGAATTAATTCTCTCAGCTTTAAAAGGAAATGGCTCCTTCACCCATAAAGTACGTTATGTTAATATCGGAAGTATGGCTGGAGATGCTATTCAATTATCAGCGGGGATTTTAAGAAGCGTTGATCTTCAATTATCAGGGTCAGGTCTAGGCAGCTGGACAAAAGAGGAACTAAAATTGTTGTTATCGGAAATACTTCCGGAAATGTTTCTTCTGGCCGCTCAAAATAAAATTAAAGTAAATATCAAAGAAGTTAAACTAATTGATATTGAACAAATGTGGAATGCTGATGTTTCAGATGGTAAACGTTTAGTTGTAATGATCTAACAAAAGAAAAGGTTTGATGAGATACTAATCTCATCAAACCTTTTCAATTTAAATATCTTGGAAAATATTACTCTTTAGATAACATTAATTCTTTAATGTATTTTACGGGAGCACTTCCAAAACTTAGGAATTTTTCGTGAAATTGTTTCAAATTAAATTTATCACCTTCTTTTTTCTTAAGTTCTTCTCGTAGATTATAAATCTCGGTATATCCTGTAAAATACGAACACAATTGTACCTGAGATAGGGTAACGCGCTTCCACTTCCCTTCTGCCTCTGCTTGTTGCTGAAAAGCTTCTCTGGTAAGTAATATCATGGCTTGTTCCTTAGACATATCTTTGGTATGAACGCTAAAGTCTAAAATAGTATTACAAGTTGCTCTTAAATTCCATTTATAATACATCAACCACATTTCATCAGAGTTTTTATAACCGCTCTCTAACATCATTTTTTCAGCATAAACAGCCCAGCCTTCTACCATGGCACCATTTCCTAAAATAGATTTTATAATACTTGGCGACTGATTACTGTAAACCAATTGTGTGTAATGCCCTGGAACCGCTTCGTGAATGTTTAAAATTTGAAGAATATAGTCGTTGTATTCGCGTAAATAACTTTCGGCATTTTCAACCGTCCAGCCTGACATACTTCCCACATTATAATAAGTATCTGCATTTTTATCATAAGGTCCCGGAGCAGAAATGGAAGCACCTGCAACACCCGCCATATAAGCTGGTTCTTTGCGCACCACTAAAGGTTTTGACGGATCGATATATAGTAAATCTTTGGCTTTAACGTAAGCTGTCAACTCTGGAATTTGTTTTTCAATTTCCGATTGAAATTTCTCCGGAGTAGTGTGTTGCAATGAGATTTTGTCAATAACTTGTTTGATTAAGTCTAATTTATCGGCTGGTTTTGGCGTATTTCCTTTGTATTTTGACCAAAGTTTATCTGCGATTACAAACATTTTGTCATGTAAATCATTTTTGTGATCAACCGCAATTTTATAAATTTCATTGGCTGTATAACTTGACTGAATGTCGAAATTGAATTTTTTTGCATATAAATCAGCTCCTAATCTAAACGAACGTGGCGTTTTATTTGGTAATTTTTGAAGCCAGTCAGCATAATCTTTAATGGCTTTTATTGAAACTTTTGCTTTGTCCTGCATTTCTTTTTTCTCAGCAGCACTCAATTTGCTTTGTGTTAAAGCAGCGTTTAAATCATCTTCAAAAACAGAAGAACCACCAATATTTTGTGAAATTGCAAGATCAGTATGTTCAATTGTTGGATTTTTGATATTCTTTTTGGCAGCTTCGTAATAAGCCGGAATGTTATTCATTTTGATATTAAAAGCACGTAAGCGAACTTCCAAAGAATCGTATTTTCCATTTAAAATTTCTGCGAAAGCGCCACAAACATTATATTCTGCAGGATTCCATTCTGACGCTTTTAATTCTTTAATACTGAAAATTGTCGCTTCTAACTGATTTTTTATCATTTGAAAATCGGTCTTGTTATTGTCAGACAAACTTTCAATATCATATTGTTTTAATGAATCTAATTGGGCATTGGCAAAATCAAGTTGTGCTTTCGTTTCCTGTGCATCCGGAACCACCAGAACGCTATCTAATTTATGATAACCAACACCTGAAGCCCAACCCGGATTAATTTTCCATAAATCGGTAACAAATCCGTCTTTGTACTTATCAAATTTTTGATCTAAAGCTTTGTCTGTAGTGGTTTTAGTGCTTTTATTACAGGAAAAAAATAATGAAATGGCAAAAATTGAAATAAACAGTTTTTTCATAAGTTAAGTTTTGATGTTTTAAAGATAGAAAAAATGTTCATTCAGCAAAGCAATTTGTTCTTTGTAATTAATATTTCAATATATGCCGTCAATTTCATTCAAAATTATGGTTTTAATAAATTGATGAATTTCTGAATCCTATTTTCTGTTTATCAATTCTTTGGGAGCATATCCAAATAATTTTTTGAAAGCAAATGAAAAATGGGATAGATTTTCAAAACCTAAATCAAGGTAAATATCCGAAGGTTTTTTATCTTTTTTCTCGATTAAAAAATAAGCTTCTTCCAACCTTTTCTTTATCAACCACTGACTTGGAGTTGCATTGAATATTTTTACAAAATCTCTTTTAAAGGATGATAAACTCCTGCCTGTTAAATAAGCGAATCGTTCAAGACTCACATTAAATTTATAATTTTGAAGCATAAATTTCTCCAGATTGATTTTTTCAGGAGCAGCGAAATCAAAAAAAATATTCGCCAATTCAGGTTTTATTTTTAGCAGAATCGTTATTAATTCTTCTCGTTTAATATTTGAAATGTTTCATCAATTTTGCCAGATGTATTGTAATATGGAGATAACGACCTAATGAAATTAGGAATCAGTTCATTTTGTTCAATAGTAACAAAAGCTTCATTATAAACAGATTGAGAACTAGATTTTTGATATTTATCTTTTATTTTTTTGAGAAATAACTCATCAAAAATGATCACAACTTTCTCGAATTCATCATTTTCTCGTTGTTTATTATATCGCGCTAAATAATTTTTGCGTACCAAACAATATTCTCCAGACCTCAAGCTATAATTTTTATTTCCGTCATAGCCATTTATCGTTCCTTTTGCGAGGTATAAAAAGAAATGCTCCGCAATGAATTGCTCCGGCGAAATTTCCGGACCAATATAACATGATTTAATTTCTGTTATTTTCATTGTTCTTTAAAATGAAATTAGTTAATTCCTTCCCACCAATTTTTAAATTGTTGGGTTTTACTATCCAGATATACTTGTTCACCAATCATTGGAGTTACTAATCGATACGGTTTGTTTTTAGAAAGCATTGTAATTTTTTTCAATGGATCATCCCAGGAATGTTTGCCTAAAGTAAATTTTGAATGATGCACCGGAATCATATTTTTTGCACCTAAATCTAACGTGGCCTGCATCACTTCTTCAGGCAAATTATGTACAGATTGCCAGGCTTTATCATATTGCCCACATTCCATTACTGCCCAATCAATTGGACCAAATTTCTTCCCAATTTCTTTAAATCTATTATCGTAACCACCGTCTCCACTAACATAAATTTTAAAATTGGGAGTTTTTATTAAATAAGACATCCATAATGTTTTACCTCGCGTAAATCCACGACCGGAATCATGATGGGATGTTTCTGTAAAAATAGTAAAGTTCTTTTCCAGTTCTATTTTTTCATTCCAGTCCTTTTCAATAATTTGTTCCGGTTTATATCCCCAATACTCAAAATGTGCTCCTACTCCCAGTCCACAAACTACATGTTTAACTTTATCCTTCAATGCAATAATGGTTTCGTAATCTAAATGGTCATAATGGTCATGCGAAATGAATAAATAATCTACTATTGGCAGGTCTGCTGCAGTATAAATGTCACTTCCTTTATAAGCACGAACTCCCCAGGGCAAAGGAGATGCTTTACCGCTAAAGACGGGATCTACCAGAATTCTTTTTCCGTCAAGTTGAATAAAAACAGAAGAATGTCCAAACCAAATTAATGCATCAGAATCGAGAGGGATATGTTTTAAATCGGTTTTTATCGAGGGTAATGAATCTTTCGGTTCTCTTTTGGGGTATTCTTTAAAAACAGTTTTATAAATTTCTCCCAAAATAGAATAACCTTCTGATATTGTTGGCCTTTCTACTAAATTGTTGAATCTTTCATTTTTATAATGAGATGATTTTTCAATTGTAGTAAGTCTTTCGCCAATTGGAGCCTTACCAAACTGAGGTTGTTGCAAATACAGGTAAGTAGCTATTGCAAGTATAATTGTTATTAGGAAAAGTGTGATCATAATTTTTTTTAATATTCTTAAAGCTTTTTTCATCAAATTAGTTTTTGGCAACAATTTTTATATCTTCAATTTCAAGAATTTGCTTTGAATATCTATGCAAAACATTATTAATCATTGCCTGGCCAACTTGTTTTAAGGTCAAAGATTTTTTAGGAAATAAAATTGGAAACAAGAAAATAATAGGCTTAAAAAAAGGCTTTACATTTTTTTGTTCCTTAAAAGGTTTCATAAATCCGGGTCTATAATTATAAACTCTTTTAAATGGTAGTTTCATTAAATCATTTTCAGTTTTTCCTTTTACTCTCGCCCACATAATTTTTCCCTTTTCGGAGCTATCGGTGTGACTTCCTGATACGTATGTAAAAACCATTTCAGGATTTAAAGTGGCTAATTTGCTGGCAAAATTTAATGTTGTATCATATGTTATTTGGGTGTATTTTGCCTCGTCCATGCCTACAGAACTAATTCCGGCACAATAAAAACAAGCATCATAACCTGTAAGCACATTATCAAATACGTCTAAATTCATAAAGTTGGGTACTATTAACTCTGTTAGTTTTGGATGTTTTATGGGTGAAGGTTTTCTGTTGATCATCAAAACATTTTTTACGGCTTTGTTTTCCAGGCATTCTAACAAAACGCCCTCGCCTACCATTCCTGTGGCACCTGTAATAATTACTTTCATAGCTTACTTAATATTAGATTTTAACTCCTCCAAATTCAAACAGACTTTCCGCAGAGGCCAATAATGCTTCCTCACTAGTTCTTGGTTTCCAGTCTAGAATTGTTTTTGCTTTTTGATTACTTGCATTTTTTACTTTGTTTAATTGAGGCAGAATATTTTTGGTTTTATCATTAAACAAAGCAATAATTCTTACACCCCAATTAGGTAAAATCCTTGTAGAGACTTTGTTTGCCTGGTTTCCTAATTTATTTTTTAAAAGATAAGCAATTTCCGGCAACGAAATTATATCTCCGGAAAAGGCCAAAAATCGTTGACCATTTGCTGCAGGATTTGTCATAGCGCGTAAATGTAAATCGGCAACATCACGGACATCTACAATTCCGAATGAAACTTTTGGGATAAATTTCATGGAACCATCCAGCATTTGTTTTAAAACTTCAAAACCGCTTGAGATATCCGGGCCTAAAGAAGGTCCGAAAATCCCCATTGGGTTTATTACTGAAAGTTCCAGTCCGTTTCCTTCATCGGCAATAAAATCCCAGGCTGCTTTTTCTGCTAAAGTCTTTGATTTTAAGTATGCTGAAAGTGTTTTGTCGTTTGGATCAGTCCAGCATTCTTCGGTAATTAATGTTGTAGGATCGTTATGGCTATACCCTACCGCCGCAAAAGATGAAGTGAGGACTACTCTTTTTACATTGGCTTTTTTTGCTGCTTTCAAAACACGAATAGTTCCTTCAACTGCTGGTAAAATTACTTCGTTTTCGTCTTTAGGAACGGCCAATGAAATTGGAGTTGCAACATGCAAAACATAAGTGCAATCTTTTACAGCCTCATCCCAATTATCATCTTTGGAAAGATTTGTTTCGATAAAAGATAAATTTTCGAAAGAAGTTATACCGCCACCTTTAAGCATATTTTTTACTTCGTCCTGTCTGTTCATGGACCGAAGCGTTGTTTTTACAATATATCCTTGCTTAAGTAATTGCAAAACGCAATGTATACCAACAAAACCGGAACCTCCTGTAACTAAAACTATTTTTAAATTATTTGAATTCATATCCATAAATTTTTATGGCACAAATTTCAGTATAAAAACAAAAAGCAACTTTGTTGTAAAGTCCAAAGTTGCTTTGTTATAAAGTTCAGATTAAGTTAGTATTCTAATAATTCTTTTAAAACCTCTTCAAAACGATTTTTCGGTAAAAATTGATCTTCTAATGCTTTTGTAAAAGGAATTGGCGAATCTAAACTGGCCACTCTTTTTACCGGAGCATCCAGATATTCAAAACATTCTTCCATAATTAAAGCCGAAATATCACTGGCAATTCCGCCAAACATAGTGTCTTCCTGATAAATAATTACTTTCCCAGTTTTCTTAACTGATGCAAAAATAGTTTCGGTATCTAAAGGCTGAAGCGTTCTTAAATCAATTAAATCTGCATCAATTTCCGGGTTTTTAGCTAAAGTTTCTAATGCCCAATGAACAGGAGCTCCAAAAGCAATAATCGTAACCGTATTTCCTTCTTTTAAAAGAGCTGCTTTTCCAAGCGGAATCGTGTAATAATCTGTTGGAACATCCTGATAAACGCTTCGGTACAATTGTTTATGCTCAAAAAACAAAACCGGATTCGGATCATTAATTGAAGTATTTAATAACCCTTTTGCATCATAAGGAAAAGCCGGGTACACCACTTTTAAACCAGGCGTTTTGGTAAACCAGGCTTCGTTTGTTTGCGAGTGAAAAGGGCCAGCCTGTGTACCGCCACCGCAAGGCATACGAACCACGACATCTGCATTTTCGCCCCAACGGTAATGTGATTTTGCTAATAAATTCACAATCGGATTAAATCCTGTTGAAACAAAATCAGCAAATTGCATTTCTACAATCGCTTTGTATCCGTTAATTGATAATCCCATTCCTGTTGAAACCACAGCACTTTCACAAATTGGTGTATTGCGAACCCTGTCTTTTCCAAAAAACTCAACAAATCCATCTGTTATTTTAAATGCACCACCATATTCTGCAATATCCTGACCCATAATAATCAGGTTTCTATGATTTTGCATCGATTGCTCCAAACTGTTTCTGATCGCATCTATAAATCGAATATTCTTAGTTTCTTCAGAATGAGTAACTTCTTCATAAATAAAGGGTTTGTAAACATCATCTAATTCTCCGCTGTAAGTTGGTATGATTTCAGCCTCGGCATTTGCAATGGCTAAATTTTCATCGATTTCCTGTTTAATTTCAGCATGTAATTGTTCATCAAATTCAGCTGTTAAGACTCCAGTTTCCGTTAGAAATTTTCGATAATTTGTCACCGGATCTTTTTCAGCCCATTCGTCCATCAATTCCTGCGGAACATATTTTGTACCACTCGCCTCTTCATGCCCACGCATTCTAAAAGTTTTAAATTCTAATAAAACCGGATGCGGATCATTTTGCATTTGTTCTTTTAACTCAGAAAGCTTGTTGTAAACTTCCAGAATATTATTTCCGTCAATAATATAACTCTCAATGCCGTAACCAATTCCTTTGTCAGCCAGGTTCGTACATAAATATTGTTCGTTTGTAGGTGTTGAAAGGCCATAACCATTATTTTCAATAATAAACATTACGGGCAATTTCCAAACTGCAGCAATATTCAATGCTTCGTGAAAATCTCCTTCGCTGGTAGCACCTTCACCAGTAAAAACGGCTGTTATTTTTTTATTATTCTGAAGTTTATCGGCTAATGCAATTCCGTCAGCAATTCCTAATTGCGGACCCAAATGCGAAATCATTCCGATAATTTTATATTCCTGCGTTCCAAAGTGAAAACTGCGGTCTCTTCCTTTAGTAAACCCATTTGCTTTGCCCTGCCATTGAGAGAATAGTCTATGTAATGGGATATCACGCGTGGTAAAAACACCAAGATTTCTGTGCATTGGCAATACATATTCTGATTCATCCAAAACAGATGTAACCCCTACTGCAATAGCTTCCTGCCCTATTCCGGAAAACCATTTGGATACTTTTCCCTGGCGAATCAGGATTAACATCTTTTCTTCGATCAAGCGAGGTTTCAGGATTCTTTTATATAATTCCAGTAATTTGGCATCAGTTAGGTTTTGTCTGTAAAAGATCATAGGGTTGTTTGGTTTTTTTATTGTTTCAAATATAGAAAAATATAACAATTTTATTCATTTTTGTTATATATTTTTAATTTTATTATAACTTTTAAAATTCAATTCTAAAATATTCTCTACCTTTGTTATTGAAAGGTTTTTCGACACCTTTCATCTTAAAATAAAAAATGTAAAGTATGCAAAACATTCCTAGTGTAGACTTACGTGATTTCCTTTCGGACGACCCGAAACGTAAACAAAAATTTGTAAATGAAATCGGCAGTGCATTTGAAAACATTGGCTTCGTAGCCCTAAAAGGTCATTTTTTAGACGACCAGTTAGTAAACGAGCTTTATAGCGAAATTAGAAAATTTTTCGCTTTGCCAGTAGAAACTAAGCATAATTATGAAATTCCCGGCATTGGCGGACAAAGAGGTTATGTATCTTTTGGAAAAGAGCATGCTAAAGGACGCAAGGAGGGAGATTTGAAAGAATTTTGGCATTTTGGTCAATATGTTGACAAAGATTCAAAATATGCTTCAGAATATCCTGAAAATGTTGAAGTTAAAGAATTACCACGTTTTAATATTGTTGGTAAAGAAGCGTATCAAATGCTTGAAAAAACAGGCGTTTATGTGTTGAGAGCTTTGGCTTTGCATTTAGGTTTAGATGAGTTTTATTTTGATCAATATGCTAAAGAAGGAAACTCAATTTTAAGACCAATTCATTATCCGCCAATTACTTCTGAGCCAGAAAATGCCATTCGTGCAGCGGCTCACGGTGATATCAACCTGATTACACTTTTAATGGGGGCTCAGGGAAAAGGACTTCAGGTTCAAAATCATGATGGAGAATGGATTGACGCAATCGCAGCAGATGATGAATTAGTGATTAATGTTGGAGATATGTTGTCAAGACATACCAATAACAAATTAAAATCAACGATTCACCAGGTTGTAAATCCGCCAAGAGAATTATGGGGAACATCTCGTTTTTCTGTACCATTTTTCATGCACCCTGTAAGTGATATGCGCTTAGATTGTTTAGAAAACTGCATCGATGCTGAAAATCCTAAGAAATTTGAAGACATCACAGCAGGAGATTATTTATACGAACGTTTAGTAGATTTAGGTTTAATTAAAAAATAAACTTATTAAATCCCAATATTAAAATTCCAAATTCCAATTCAACTTGGAGTTTGGAATTTGATTTTTATGAACTATATTTATTGGAGCTTATTTTTTAGAATAAAAAATTTATGGACTTACAAGATCAATTAAAAAATTTATTTCCCGATCACGTTGAATCAAATGAACCTGAGGAAATTCAGGAACAAGAACATGTTCTTTACGTTCAAAAAGAGCCTATGATCTGCAAATTTGAAAAGCGAAAAGGAAAAGCAACCACCATAATCGAAGGCTATGAAGGATCTGATGAAGATTTTAAAATTCTGGCCAAGGAAATTAAAACCAAACTAAGCGTTGGCGGAACTTTTAAAGATGATTCAATCATCATTCAGGGCGATTATCGTGACAAAATCATGGCGATTTTAAAAGAAAAAGGATTTAAAACAAAACGTGTTGGAGGATAAAAGTTTATCTGGTTTCAAGTTTCAAGTTGTCCGTGAAGTTAGAAAACCTTAGAACCTTAGCCACTCAGAACCTCAGAACCTCAAAAAAAATGATAAAACAATCAGAATTAATACTAAATCCAGACGGAAGTGTTTACCACTTAAACCTTCGTCCTGAACATATTGCAAACGATATAATTTTTGTGGGAGATCAGAATCGAGTTGAAAAAATCACTCAGTTTTTTGATACCATCGAATATTCAACACAAAAAAGAGAATTTAAAACTCAAACCGGAACTTATAAAGGGAAAAGAATTTCTGTAATGTCTACCGGAATTGGACCGGACAATATTGACATTGTTTTGAATGAATTGGATGCGTTGGTAAACATTGATTTAGAAACACGTCAGCCAAAAGAAAATTTAACTTCCCTGAATATCATTAGAATTGGAACTTCAGGTTCTTTGCACGCTGATATTCCTGTGGATAGTTTTGTAATGTCAAAATTCGGATTGGGATTAGACAATATGCTCCGCTCCTATTTGATTGATGATGTTTCACAAGACGCATTGGAAGATGCTTTTATAATGCATACCAATTGGGATATCCGAAAAGGAAGACCTTACGCGATTCCGTGTTCTGAAACATTAGAAAAAATTATAGAATCAGATAAAATTTTTAAAGGAATTACAGCAACTGCCGGAGGATTTTACGGTCCGCAAGGGCGTGTATTGCGTTTAGGTATTCAGGATGAGGAATTAAACAATAAAATGGATAATTTCGATTTTGATGATAATCGAATCACCAATTTAGAAATGGAGACAGCAGCTATTTATGGACTTTCGGCACTTTTAGGTCATAATGCACTATCTTTAAATGCTATTATTGCCAATCGTGCTTCAGGAACTTTTAGTGAAGATCCATATAAAGCAGTTGATGAGCTTATTGCTTATACGCTGAATAAACTGGCTGGGAAATAATTAGATAATTTGTCCATTAGAAAATTAGATAATTCATGAAAGATTCTATTCTTAGATTTGAGCAGTTGTTGAATGAAAATTCAAATTACTTCTTAACAATTAATCCTGTTATATTAGAAGAAAGAAAGCATGGAAAATGGTCTAAAAAAGAAATTTTGGGGCATTTAATCGATTCTGCTATTCACAATTTAGTTCGTTTTACAGAAATTAATTATGTAGAAAAACCGTATCGTCACAGGCCTTACAATCAGATTGATTTAGTAAATTTAAATCAGTATCAGACAAAAGAGATTAATGAATTGACACAATTGTGGCTTTCATTGAACAGACAAATTGTTAGAATTATGAAGTCTGTTGAAGAAGAAGCTTTAGATTATAAAATTATTTTAAGTGATGATTCTGTTATTGATTTAAGATTTCTGATGACAGATTACGTAGAACATTTAGAACATCATATTAATCAAATTAGATCATAGATTATGTTTTTAAGAGTCGCCCGACACACAAATGATTTAGAGAGAATAGAAGATTTTTATGTCAATATTCTCGGTTTTGAACGATTAGGTGGTTTTCAAAATCACAATAATTACGATGGCGTTTTTATTGGAAAATCGGGTTTGGACTGGCATTTTGAATTTACACAGTCGGATTCAAAAGCGAAACATACTTTTGATGAAGAAGATGCAATTGTGCTTTATCCGAAGACAATTTTAGATTATAATGAATTGGAAAATAAGCTTATGCGTAACAATATTTCAATAATAACTGCAATTAATCCGTTTTGGAATGAAAACGGAAAAATGTTTCAGGATCCTGATGGTTATCGAATTGTTATATCACCTTTAAAAGCAATTATTGATGAGATTAATTAGATAATTAGCCAATTTGAAAATTAGATAATAAAAAAATTATGGGGCATTTATTGCAACACGTGTTGGGTTCATTTTTTTTAGGAATCGGAGGATTGTTCAGATGGAGTTTTTTCCAATTACTGAATGTTTCATTTGAAGAGAAATACTCTAAAAATTTAGAATATTATATGGATCAAAAAGACAATACTGTGGATAAAAATGGTTTTACAACTGCTCAGAAGAACTTCCTAACAGGTATAATCATATTTATTAGTTTCATTTTTTTGATTAAAAAGATCGAAGGTTAAAACTTCGAAATAATTACAAAATAAAATAATGGCAGAAACGCATAAAAAAATCCTATTTAGATACTATAGTGATTTATTAGAAGATATGGTTGTAGAAACCATGTGGGCAGAAATTATCGATTTAGAAAAAGGATATTTTAAATTAGATAATATTCCGTTTTTTGGACCTTTAATTGCAACAGACGACATTTTCTTTGCAGAATTTGATGAAGAGGAACAAAAACTAATTTATAGAGAAACTATTGAAATTTCCGGAAACTCAATCGTTCAGGTTGTAATTTTAGAAAAAGGTTTTGACACAGCAATTATTAGAGAGAAACTGAAAGAAGTTAATTGCGAATCCGAAGGTATGAACGAGACTCTTTTTGCTGTTGAAATTACTCGGGAAGTGGATTATTCTATCGTAAAAAGCATCTTAAATGAGTATGTAGAACTTTCGGTAATAGATTTTGCAGAGCCTTGTCTTTCTGAAAAACACAGAGCGGATTTATTAAAAAACTAAACAAACTTAAAATACGCATACCAAACTTAACTTAAACTTAAACTAATGAAAACTGTAAAAATTGTTGGTGTTCCTGAGCACTTCAATTTGCCATGGCATCTATGCATTGAAAATGGTGAATTCGAAGCAGAAAATATTGATTTACAATGGAAAAATATTCCTGAAGGTACCGGCAGAATGTGCCAGATGTTACGTGATGGTGAAGCTGATATTGCCGTTATTTTGACAGAAGGAATTGTAAAAGATATTGTTGCCGGAAACCCAAGTAAAATTGTTCAGATTTATGTGCAATCTCCTTTAATTTGGGGAATTCACGTTGCTGCAAAATCAGATTTTAATACGGTTAAAGACCTTGAAAATAAAAAAGTAGCCATTTCCAGATTAGGTTCAGGTTCGGAATTGATGGCATATGTAAACGCACATGAACAAGGCTGGGAAACTGATAATTTGAAATTTGAAATTATAAATACCATTGACGGTGCAGTTGAAGCTTTGACCAACGGAACGGCTGATTATTTTATGTGGGAACGTTTTATGACGAAACCACTTGTTGATAAGGGTATTTTTAGACGTGTAGGCGACTGCCCTACTCCATGGCCTTCTTTTGTGATTACCGTTCGCGATGAATTTTTGAAAAAAAATCCGAAAGTCGTGGAGAAAATCCTTGAAATCATCAACAAAACAACTCATGATTTTACACAGATTCCGGATATTGATAAAACTTTAGCAGATCTTTTCAATCAAAAAATAGAAGATATTCAGGAATGGCTAAAGCTAACGCAGTGGTCTCAAAAACATTTAAGTGAAAAAGCATTCGATAAAATTCAAAATCAATTATTTGATCTGGGAATTATTGATAAAAAAAGTACTTTTGTTGAAACGGTAAAAGCGCTGTAAAAACTGCTTTTGATTCTTATGATGAAATTCCCTAAAATCGACTTCCCGCAATTAAAATCCAAATTACAGGTGAAATCACCTTGGGATAGGATTATTATTATGCTGCTGAGTCTTTTAATTACCATTCCGGTATTCATCATTCTACATCAAAATTTAATCGATCTGAAATGGCCTTTCAATTTAGATCGTGTTTTTATTTTTATATTGGTTTTTGCAGCTATTTTCTTTTTTTTGATGTTGCTTCGAACGATCATTATTCTTTGTATTGCGTTGTATTTATTGATTTTGTTTTACGGAAGCGTGATCGGGAATTATGGTTTCAATGAAATTTCTGAAGATTATAATTCGATGATTTACACGATGTCTGATAATCCTTTTCCACAAGATATCATTGCGGCAAAACTGCTTCCGTTTCCCAATAAATCAAAAATTATAAATGCCATAGAATATCAAAATCCGAAGGTTCGCAATTTTGCAATTATGGCCACAACAAAGCATTTTAAAGGCGTTAAAGGGTATTCAGATTACAGAACTATAATTCAGTGTTTTGCTGTCTTTAAAGAGATCAATAGTCGTTGGAATTATGTAAATGATCCAAAGGAAGGTGATTACATAGCTACTGCCAGTGAATCATTGGCTTATTTTTCAGGAGATTGCGATGATCATTCTATTTTAATGGCTGCTGCAATACGTTCTATTGGCGGTACTCCAAGACTTATTCATACAAAAGGGCATATTTATCCTGAAATTCTCATTGGTTCCTTAATTGATCTGGAAAAAGTCAATTATCTTATAAAAAACGTACTTTTTGTAAAAGAAAGTTATGGTAAAAGAATTCATTACCATATTGACGACCGTGGTCAGGTCTGGATGAATCTTGATTATACGGCGACTTATCCTGGTGGGCCATTTTTATATGAAGAGATTCTGGGAGCTCTTACGCTGAACTAGGTTTTGCTCTTTAAAAGAAAACCAAAAATAATTATTTTTAATCGTAAGACACTAATTATTAGATATTTTCCTAGAAAAATATAAAACGAATATATTTTTTTTGTAACTTTTCATGTTTAATTTTTAATCTCAAAACCATGAAAAAATCTAAATTATTTATCCTCGGAATAGCATTGTTGACATTATTAATGATTTCATGCCATAGTAAAAGAAATAAATTGGTAAATTCTTGGAAAATAACAGCTGTTGAAACTAATAAAATAGTGCTTTCGGATTCAGCAAAACATGTTATTTTAACATCTGGAAACCTAACTTTTACAAAAGATGGGCATGTAACGGGATTCTTACTGCAGCCAATTACAAATGGTACTTATGCCTTGACAAAAGGAGGAAAAAGTTTAGTTATTAAAGACGAAACTGGTACACCGTTTCCAAGCGAAAGCACTATAACAGATGATGAGCTGATATTAAAATTAAAAGAAGTAAAAATTACACTTAAGAAAATTTAAGTACAAAATTCATTTTACAGCAATTTAAAATCAAAGAATAACATACCATAAAATATAAGCAGCTCCTAATTATCTCAGTTTTTAGGAGCTTTTTTATATTATGAACTAAGCATTTTGTAAACTTAAAACCGCAGCAAGCTCTATTTTATTGTAAATTTGAGTCGTATGAGTTTAAATGAAAAAGATGCTTCAAATCGTTGAAAAAAATAAAAATCACATAACTGATTTACAAAGAATATTTCTGGAAGTCCGCCAAAAGACCTTTTATTGGCTGGATACTCAACATTATAATCTTACAGATTTTGATCATGAAACACAGGGTGAATTTGTTCTGGTTGCCATGTTTAAAAATAAAGTTGTCGGATTTATTTCGTTATGGCTTCCGGGAAATTTTATCCATCATTTTTATATTGATGATGAATTTCAGCAGCATAAAATTGGAACAAGACTACTGGAAGAAGCTATTCAGATAATGAAAACTCCAATTACATTAAAATGTTTGGAAAAGAATATCAGCGCTATTGAATTTTATAAAAAAAGAGGTTTTGTTGCCAAAGGCAAAGGCATTTCACATCATGGTGAATATATTTCTTTTGCCCTTCATAAAACATAATTTCAAGACATTAAATCTATAAAATAAAACGCCGCAAAATTATCTATTTTGCGGCGTTTTGATATATAAAAAAAATTTATTTTACTTCAGATAAACCTCTAGTTAACCAGCCTCTTTTGTTTGCTGTTGCAATAGCATATGGCGTAATCCAGAATAAACTAAAAGTATAAAAAATACTGTATGAATATGCCCAGAAAGCTTCAGATAAACTGTATCTTTTTGCATAAAACAATACAGAGAAACTCGATACAATTAAAATGCTTAAAAGTGTAGAGCTAAAAAATAATATTGGATGTATCGCTATAAAAAACAACATAAATAATAAGAATGGATAAGCCATAACAATCTTTAATGATTGATTTAAAAATAGAAGTCGGGCGCCAAATTTAGACTCCTTTCTAAAATTTTTAAAAACATATTGTGCCATCATGATATTTTCGCGCACATTGCTTCTGCCCCATCTGATAAACATTTTATACAAGCCAACATATTCTTCCGGAACATTCGTAAGAACCACTGCGTTTCTTTGGAACAAAACATGGAATCCTTGTTTCAAAATCATATTGGTCATAGCACGGTCTTCTCCAATGTCTGATGGCTGTCCCATAAAAGTTTGGTCAATCCATTCTGGAAGACAATTAAATACTGCATCACGACGATACGCTGCTGCCGCACCAGGAGTACAAAGAACAGAACCTAACATACTTTCGGCAGAACGCATGAATTCAAAACTCATTACAAAACTCACATTTAGCATTTTAGGTAATAAAGCTTTTTTATTGTTCAAAACGTGAACATTTCCGGCAACGGCGCCACATTTTTCATCAACAACAAACGGACTTACAAGATTTCGCAAAGTATCTTTCTTTACAATTGAATCACTGTCAACGGTTACGAAAATTTCTCCTGTACCAAGTTCAAATCCACGGTGTAAAGCGTGGCGTTTTCCTTTGTTTTCTGGCTGTTGGTAAATTGATAAACGATCTCCTAATTTAAGTTTTGCCTGTTGCATCCAGTACCAGGTATCATCTTTACTTCCATCATCAATTGCAAGAATTTGTAATTTTTGCTCGGGAAAATCACTGTTAGCAAGACTTAGTAAAGTTTCCCAAACCAATTTTCCTTCGTTATATGCTGGTACAATTACAGTACATGTTGGTAATAATTCATCTGAAACTGATTCAATCGGTTTGTATTTAAAATACAGGTATAAATTATATAGAAATGATCCTGTTTGAAAAAAGAATAATGCTGCAGTTAAAATTAAAAATGGCAGACCCCATGCGGAATTTATTCTGTCGATGTGAAACTGATCAAAGTCTGATTGTAATTTATAGACTAAAAAAGACCCGGCAAGCATTAATGCAAAGGTGCCAATAAGTACAATAAAACTTAATGAATTTACGTTTTTCTTTAAATCTTTATTTGAAGATTGATTATTAATATTGAAAATAGAACTGCTAATTTGGAGTTCATTTCTGTTGCTAATATTGCTTGAAGTGTAAAATTGTTCCTGAATAATTGTTTCGCTTTTCATAATGGCAATTGCTGTTTCTTAATGGCTTTTATTAAATTGGCATTCCTTTTGAATAATTAATTAATGTCAAAAAATGATAAAAATATTTATTTGAAGAAATATGACTATATCCCATTTTACAAGCCTTATGCCATTATCATTTTAAATTGACAATGAGTTGATTAGGAAATTTAAGCTAAAATTGCGGTGTATAAAGATTATACACTTGTGAAAAGTTTATACTAAAAACTCAAAAAAAAAAGCCTCCAAATTCATTGATTTTGGAGGCTTCTCTTTTTAGAAAATTACTTGACGTCTTTATTTTTATCTTTTAAAATTTTACCTTCTTTAGTAAATTCAAGGTCAATGTCATTTGTTAAATCAACGTCGAGATCTTTGTGACCATAGTCAATATGCGTTATTTTTTCATTTGGATAGTTTTTTGCCACATAATCTTTGACAGACGCAGGAATAAATCCGGTTGGAATTGGCTTATCATCGCCATCGACTTCACGATACGAACCGTCTTTCCAGAATTCAACTTCGGTTCCATCTTTTAGTTTTACCTCATACCCTTTTTCACCGTGTTCAGCATCTTTTTTAGCAATATCAACTGTGGTATTGCTAAAGTATTTTTGAAGAAATTCTTGTGCTGGTTTAGGCAATTCGGTAGTTTCAATTTTTTTCTGTGCTTTCGCCGATATTACAAAACCTAGTAATAAAACGACTGTTAGGATTCTATTTTTCATGGTTTTTTACATTTTAAATTATCGTATGTAGCTAATTTACAATAACTAAACATGCATTCAAACCAATTTAAGAAAGCTTTAATTTTTTAGCAACAACTTTTTTATTTATTTTTAGTGTTCAATTTTTTAGTTTTATAAAAGAAATGACAATAGAAAAAGCGATTAATACCGATCATCAGATTTTGACCCAAGTCACAAAAAAATCAAAAGCATTTTGGGGATATTCAGAAGAACAAATTGAAATTTGGTCCAAGTTTCTAACAGTCACTCCGAGTTATATAGATGCAAATCCGGTTTATAAATTATCTATTGAATATCAGATTGTTGGCTATTATTCCTTTTTTTATCAAGATGAGAAGACTATAAAACTGGATAATTTATTTGTTCTTCCGGAATATATTGGGAAGGGATTAGGTCGCTTGTTAATGAAACACTTTTTATTGAACATCGATAAAACACACGTAAAAACCGTAACCCTTAATTCAGAACCTAACGCAGAACCGTTCTATTCTAAATTGGGTTTCATAAAAGTGGGAGAAATTGAAACTTCTATTAAGGACAGATATATGCCGATAATGGAGTTAACTATTATATAATTTAATAAATATACAAATGGCAACAGTAATTTTCCCTACAAGCCCTGATTGCGAAATTGTTAGTTTGAGAATTGTAAACTTTTCTCAGGAACTTGTTTTTAAAGCCTGGACAGATCCAAATCATTTAAAAAACTGGTGGGGACCAAAAGGCTTTACCAATACATTTGAAGAATTTGATCTTAGGCCCGGCGGCAGATGGAAATTTGTAATGCACGCTCCTGAGCAAGGAAATTTTCAGAATGAATGCGAATTTGTAAAGATTGAAAAGCCTACTGAAATTGCCTGGATTCGCATTTCTAAACCTTTATTCAACATAGTAGCAACATTTGAAAAAGTATCTGATGATGAAACAAAAGTCGTTTTCAGAATGGTTTTTGAAACTGCTGAAGAATGCGCCAAACTGAGACCATATGTTGTAGATAAAAATGAAGAGAATTTTGATCGTCTTGAGGATGAGTTGAGTAAAATGGCATTATAAATTATGCTTCATCTTTTGCCATATGGCAAATCATCAGAAAATAACTTTACCTAACTTGCAGTATGAAAGAATTTATAGAATATATATTGCAATTTGGCAACTTAAATCAGCAGCAACTTGATTTAATTTCAAAAAAGGCAACGGAAAAAATCCTTCTAAAAGACGAATATTTTTCTGAGGCAGGGAAAATTGGGCAGGAAGTTGGGTTTGTTTTAGAAGGAATAATAAGAGTTTGTTACTACAACAACAGAGGAGAAGAAATTACCAAATATTTTATAGATGAAAATAATATGGTAGTTGATTGGGAAAGTTTTGACAATGATATTTGTTCAAATGCCTATTTGCAGGCAATTACAAACTGCAAAATGCTTGTTTTTTCTAAAAAAGACTGGAAAGAACTTTTGGAAATCATTATTCCGTGGGTGGGCATTGTAAATAAAATTATGTCGAGGGCAATGAGAAAAAAAATAGAAAGAATAAGTCACCTGGTTTCAGAAGATGCTTCAACAAAATATTTGATGTTTCTAAAAAACTATCCTAATGCGGTCAATCGCATTCCGCTTTCTTATGTCGCTTCTTATTTAGGAATTACACAATCTTCGTTGAGTAGAATCAGAAAAAATATCCACTAAATCGCTTTTTGTCATTTGACAAATGATTTCATTTTTTAATAAAGGAGCTTTGCTTCAATAATTTAAAAAAAAATAAAAATGAAGATAGTATTAATTACAGGAGCTAATAGAAGTATTGGATTAGAAATTGCAAAACAACTTTCAAAAAAAGGTTTGTTTGTTTATTTGGGAAGCCGAAACCTTGAAAAAGGCAATGAAGTTGTAAAAGAACTGAATGATAATGGTTTTCAGAATATTAAAGCCATTGAAATTGATGTCACAAAACAAGAATCGATTTTATTAGCAAAGAATGCTGTAGAAAAAGAACAGGGAAAATTAGATATACTGATAAACAATGCCGGTATCAGTGGCGAATTTCCTCAGAATGCGTCAAATGCATCAATTGCAGATATTCAGTATGTATTTGACACCAATTTTTTTGGTGTTATTAGTGTTACACAAGCATTTTTAGAATTGCTTAAAAAATCAGATAGCCCACGAATAAGCAATATTACATCTGGTTTAGGATCTTTGACTTTGCATAGCGATCCAAGCTGGAAATATTACAACTTTAAAGCCGCTAGTTATGTGACTTCAAAAGCTGCTTTAAACGCCTATACCATTACATTGGCTTATGAACTCAAGGATTTATCATTCAAAGTAAATGCAATTGATCCAGGATATACTGCAACAGATTTTAATCACCACAGTGGACCCGGAACAGTTGAAAGCGCTGCCTCTTTTATTATTAAACATACCGTGACAGCTGATGATGCGCCAACGGGGATGTTTTATAGTAATGATATTGAAGATGAAAGCGGAATTAGTCCCTGGTAAAAAACTGATTTTGATTTATTTGAATAAAACTCCATTCGCCTCGGCGAGTGGAGTTTGTTCTATTATAATAAATCCAGCAAATTGCGAGTTCCCACATAACGCTCACTTGTTAGTCCTTCTGCATATTTTACATTAATTGCCCTGCCAAAAATTTGATTCGTGCTTTCAATTTGCTTTAACAAATTCATTATGCCATTTGCTTTATTGTCATTGGCAGTAACAAACTGAGAATCATAAGCTTTAATTACTTCTATTTTCTGATCAAAAAAATCGCTGATATCAACTACAATATCTGGCTCAATAAAATGATCCTGAATATAATGGTATACAACCTTTGGACGCCATTTTTCCTGAACTTTTCCTTCATCGTCAAAAGTTTCAATTTTCTTTAATCCGGATAAAAAAGAGGCTTCTGAAACTAGTTCGGCTGCCTTGTGATGATCCGGATGACGATCCCGAACAGCATTTGCCAGAACAATTTTTGGGCGGTATTTTCTAATAAGATGAATTATTTTTAGACGGTTTTCGTGGGTATTCTCTATATTCCCATCTTTTAAATCCAATTGTTCCCTTGCAAAGAGGTTAAGCATTTTTGAAGCCACATCTGCTTCGCTTTTTCTTGAATGTTCATCACCAAAACTACCTAGTTCTCCCTTGCTCAAATCAACAATAACAACTTTTCCTTCATTTGCTGTTGCACTTAAAATAATTCCCGACACTGCACATTCTACATCATCAGGATGCGCACCAAAAGCCAAAATATCAATATTCATGTTTGCTTATTTTTCTAATAATTTCAATTCAAGTTCTTTTACTTTATTTTCCAGATCAATGATGTATTTTTTTTGAGGTAATAAAGCTTCCTCTATTTCTTCTGTTGAATAACGTGGTGTAATATGTTGCGGGCAATTCCAATCGTAAGCCTGAATTTCAAAAATCATCATTCTTTCCGGGCGGAATTTATAATCTTCGGGTTTTAAAGAATTATATAATGCTTCATTGTCTTTCAGTTCTACAATTTTTGCCTTTGCATAGATTTTTAATCGTGCTCTTTGCGGATAGGAAACCATAATAAGTGCTACTTTTTCATTCTTAGAAATATTTCCCGTTGAAATATATTGTCTGTTTCCTGAAAAATCAACAATGCCAATTGTTTTGTTGTCAATGACTTTAATAAATCCGGCCGGTCCACCACGATGTTGAATGTAAGGATATTCATTTTCTCCAAAACTGGCCATATAGAAACTATCTCTGTCATCAATAAAGTTGATTTCATTTTCTGTTAATCCATCCACAACCGACATTTTTTCCATTCGGTCATAAGAATTTCTGCTTCCGGCTTCTTCCTGAATCTTTTTAATGTTATCTGTAAAGGCTAATTGTGCGTAATTCATAACTGATGCTTTAGATTTTCTACTTTACTTCCGGAGAATTTTAAACTTATAATTCCTGAATCTGTCTGATCATTTGGTTGGTAAAACCCCATTCATTGTCATACCAGGCCATTACTTTTACCAAATCACCATCAACTACTCTTGTCATTTCTAAATCGACAGTGGCAGCAAATGGGCTTTTGATAATATCTGTAGAAACAAGAGGTTCATCTGTAACGGCAACTACTTTATGATAGCGATCTGTTTTTGCTTCTTCGATTAAGATGGAATTAATTTCTTCAACTGTGGTTGGTCTTTCGGTCACAAAAGTAATATCAGATATAGAACCAACGGCAACCGGAACTCTCACAGCAACGCCGTCAAATTTTCCCAGATATTGAGGTAAAGCTTTTGTTGTTGCAATTGCGGCCCCTGTCGCAGCTGGAGCTAAATTCATTCCTGCTGTTCTTCCCATTCTTGGTTCTCTTTTAGACGGAGCATCAACCAATGTTTGTGATGCTGTATAAGCGTGAGTTGTATTTAAAATGGCTTTTTTAATACCAATTCTTCGTCCTAGAATTTCTATGATCGGACTTATATTATTCGTGGTACAGCTTGCACATGAAAAAACAGCCACTTTACCATCTTCTGTATTAACTCCATGAACAACGGTTGGAGTATCTTTAGTTGGCCCGGATATTACAACAAATTTAGATCCTGCGGTTAAATGTTTCTCAGCGTCTGCTTTATTGGTAAAAAAACCTGTACTTTCTATTACTATATCAACTTGTAACTCTTTCCAGGGTAATTCAGCGGGATCTTTTATAGCGGTATATCTTATTTTATGATTATCAATCAATATAAAATCACCTTCAAAAGTTACTTTTCGATCGTATTTGCCATAAATACTATCGTACTTTAATAAGTAAACTGCATTTTCAATTGTCATTAAATCATTAATTCCTACCACTTCTAAATCCGGTGTATCCAAAATTATTTTTAGTGATGATCTTCCAATTCTTCCAAAACCATTAATTGCTATTTTTTTCATTTTATTAAAATTTAGTTATCTAAAAACACTACAAAGTTCCACTTATTTCTGTCGTTGGGGTTAGACAGTTTTTCCCGAAGTGTTGGCTATTTTTCCTTAAGATGTAAAAAACTTTATCATTTTTTATAAGCACTAACGAGAAGTTTTATAAATATACAACTTTAGTAATCAAGAGAGTAACTCTATTATTTGTTAAATCCTGCAATCTGATTCTGAATAGATTGCAGAATTTGAATTCTCTTTTATTTATTTGCTTACTTTACGTGAAAGGAAATCGCCGATAATTGTTGCAATCTCGCTTCCTTTACTTTCTAATGCAAAATGTCCTGCATCAAAAAGATGATATTCAAGATTTTTAATGTCTTTTTTGAAAGCTTCTGCTCCCGATGCGGGAAAAATATAATCATTTTTACCATACACGATCAGCATTTCCGGATTGTAGGTTCTAAAATATTCCTGCCATTTTGGATATAAAGTAACATTGTTTTGATAATCGTAAAACATAGCTAACTGAATATCATTGTTTTCCGGGCGTTCTAAATGTCTTAAATCAATTTCCCAATTATCTGGCGAAACTACACTTGGATCAGGAATTCCGTGTGTATATTGCCATTTAAGCAATTCCGGCTGATGAAAAGTAGCAAGTGTATTTTCGGCTTCCTTATCATTTATATTTTTCCAATAAGCTTTAATCGGATTCCAGAATTCCTCAAGTCCATCTTCGTATGCACATCCATTTTGAACAATAAGACTGTCAATTTTCGTTGGATTTTCACTGGCAATTCTAAAACCTACCGGAGCTCCGTAATCCATTAAATAAAGACTAAATTTATTGATTTCCAGCTCTTCAAGAAGTGTATGAACAATTTTGGCATAACTGTCAAAAGTATATTCGAATTCGGACATTGGAGGTTGCTCGCTTCGTCCGTATCCGGGATAATCAGGAGCAATTAAGTGATAACGATCTGACAAATCTTTGATAAGATTTCTGTACATATGAGATGAGCTTGGATAACCATGTAACAACACTAAAGTTGGTTTATTTTTATCTCCTGCTTCTCTGTAGAAAATTTCAACCCCGTTGATTTTTCTTGTTTGGTAAATTGTTTTCATTTTGTTATTTATAAATTGTTTTATTTTGTTTGTCTCTTTGACATTGCAAAATTGAATCAATTTACAAAGGCAGTTATAGGCACATATTCCCGAAGGTTTGGCAATTTTTCCTAAAGTGTACGATTCTTATTTTTAAATTTCAGTACCATTTTAAAAGCTATAATAATTACATTTACACTTCATAACTACTACATCTAATCATGGTTTATAAAGGAACTTCACACGAATTTTTATTGTTGACAGAAATTAATGCCGAGAATAAGAATCTGGTATTTGGAGCTAAAGACACCGAATTGACATTACTTTGGAATACAGGTGCTGAAATGAATATTTCGATTGATAAAGTCAAATATCAATTAGCTCAGAATGAAATTATTTTTTTAACTGAATTTCATCAAATTGATTATTTAGAAGTTGAAAGTGCCAAAATGTTAAGATTTAATCAGAACTTTTTTTGTATCATTAATAATGATAATGAAGTCGGAAGTAAAGGACTTTTGTTTTATGGTGCCATGGGAATTCCAGTAGTTTCGATCTCGGAAAACCATCTTAAAAGCCTGGAAAACACATGGGATATTTTGTTAGCTGAAATGGATGCCAAAGATAATTTACAGATTGACATGTTGCAGTCAATGTTAAAACGTGTGCTGATTTTGTGTGCAAGAAGCCTGATGACGACAGCAAATTATGTCAAACTTGAAAATAGTCAGGCGGATATTATAAGAGAATTTAATTACCTCGTTGAAGGACATTTTGCAAAACATCATGATGTAGCCTTTTATGCTTCAAAATTGAATAAATCTCCAAAAACCTTATCTAATCTTTTTGCTGTTTTTTCTGAAAGACCTCCTTTAAGCATTATTCATGATCGTATTATGATTCATGCGAGAAAGCAAATTGCTTATACACAATTGTCCATAAAAGAAATTGCTTACGACCTTGGTTATGAAGATTTACAAAGCTTCAGTAGGTTTTTTAAAAATAAGGAAGGAATTTCTCCAGCTCAATTCAGAGAAAAAGTAAACTGATACTATATTTTACCATAGAATTGATTAATTATCAAGATTAAAGATATTTCTTATATTAGCTAAGTCTAATTTAGGATAATATGAGCTTAATTTACTTGTATTGAATTAGATAAAATAATCAATATTAAGGTCACTATGATAAAAAAAATCCTTTTTACAGTCGTATTTCTAGTTTTATTTTCTCCGCTGTTCGCCCAGACTTATATTACCAATGTAACGATAGTTGATGTTGAAAAACAAAAATTAGTTTCTAACCAAACCGTTATTATTACTAATGATTTAATTTCTAAAATTCAATCCGGTAAAATAAAAATTCCCACGAATGCAATAGTAATTGATGGAAAAGGTAAATATCTGTTACCCGGATTGACCGATGCCCATGTACATTTTTTTCAGAATGGAGGATTGTACGCGCGTCCTGATGTTATTAATTTAAGAAGTGAATTTCCTTATGAAAAAGAAATGAAACTGGCACATGAGACCATGGAAGATAAATTAAGAAGATATCTTCAAAATGGTATTACTAATGTGATCGATGTAGGTGCATCATACAGTTATTTAAAACAAAGAGAATCATTCAAAAATAAAGATTTTGCACCATCCATTTATATGACTGGTCCGCTGTTGACAACATACGAGCCTAAAGCTTATGAAAATCTAAAGGATGAGGAACCCTTTAGTTTAGTTAAAAATGTTGATGATGGAATAAAAATGGTTCAGGAACAACTGCCTTACCATCCTGATTTTATCAAAATTTGGTATATCGCCGGAGCAGATGGTTTAGAAACCGAAGCGAGTGCCCGAAAAAATTTGTCTATTATTAAAGCAATTATTGAAGAAGCACACAAAAACAATTTAAAAGTAGCTGTTCATGCTACAGAACGAATTACTGCACAGCTAGCAGTAGAAAATGGGTGTGATTATTTGGTACATAGTGTGGAGGATGAAATTATAAAAGATGATTTTGTTCAATTGCTGAAAAAGAATAAAACAATCCTCTGCCCTACTTTGGTCGTATATAACGGCTACGAGAATACTTTCGGACAGAAACTACAAATGAGCAATCATGAATTACAAGCTGCAAATCCTTTTCAATTAGGATCGCTTTTAGACCTGAAACATTTATCTGATACGTTGCTTGTCAATAAATACAAAAGACGAATAGATTCAGAGAAAGAAATTGCAAGAATTAATAAAGTTAATGCCATAACTTCAGAAAATCTTAAAAAACTTTCAGAAGCAGGAGTTTTAATCGCAACGGGAACAGATGCGGGAAACATTGGTACTTTGCACGCTTCATCTTATTTAAATGAACTTATAGCGATGCAAAAAAGTGGGATGAATAATTGGAAAATCATTCAGGCTTCTACCATTAACGGAGCAAAAATTTTAAATAAGGAAAATGAATTTGGAACAATCTCCGTTGGTAAAAAAGCCAATCTGATTTTGCTGGATGCTAATCCGGTTGATAATATTGAAAACCTTTCAAAAATATATCGTGTAATCAATAAAGGCGTTGTTTTTAATCCCGAATCAATTATTGAAGAAACTCCAATTGCATTAGTACAAAGACAGTTAAATGCATATAATTTCAGAAATATAGAGGCTTTTTTAGAACCGTACGCAGATGATGTTGAAATTTATAATTATCCGGATAAATTAATAGAAAAAGGAAAGGCAGAAATGCGAAAAAATTACGCAGCAATGTTTGAAAAAGTTCCTAATTTACATTGTGAATTAATGGGTCGAATTGTTCAGGGAAATACTGTTATAGATAAAGAACGTGTTCAATTTGGAAAAGAAATCGTAGAAGCGGTTGCCATTTATCATATTGAAAACAATAAGATTAAAAAAGTTTATTTTATTGATTAATGGAAATGAGATAGCATTGATGTAAAACAGAAAAATGTAAATCATATTAGATTCATAAAACTTCATTAGAAATAATGGAGTTTTTTTTGTGGTTTCATAGGACATTCTTGTAACAGGTAAAGTTTTAAGATTTTTTTAATAGTGATAATTCCTATATTCACAAACACTAAACTATCACAAATAAAAACAACTGTATCAAAAACTATCGAACCATGAAAAAACTACTTCTTTTGGCTCTTATAATAATTTCTCAATCCTTTTATGGGCAAAATAATGCTGTCAAAAAACCTGAATATGTAATTATTGCAAACAATGAGATTGTCTCAATGGAAAAGGTCGAAAAATATGGTGCCGATGGTTATGTTAAATCAATGGCCAAAGGGGTTTCAGAAGAAAAAAGAAAGGAATTAGCCAGTAAATTTGGGGATAAAATTGGAGAAAAGGAATTCATAATTATAGTTGGAATTTATACAGAACAGGAAAAAATTGAAAATGAGAAAAAAATGAGTTCCCAACCAGTAGAAAATAAAAGTGTAGCTAAAGCTGATACAAAAGAATATATCTTAAATGTAAATGACAAGGCAACAGATTTTACTTTAAAACTGGTTGATGGTAAAGAAATAAAGCTTTCTGATTTAAAAGGGAAAGTTGTTTTAGTAAATTTCTGGGCTACCTGGTGCGCGCCTTGTTTAATGGAATTCTATGATATTCCATCAAAAATAATTGAGCCATTTAAAAAGGATGATTTTGTATTTTTAGCGATTTCGAGTGGAGAAACACAAGAAAAAGTATTGAATAAAGTTACCAAACTAAGAAAAGACGGAATTGACTTTAATTATGGCGTTGATTCAGATAGAAAAATATGGAATGGTTATGCAACGGCTTCCATTCCTAAAAACTTTTTAATAGACCAAAATGGAGTTATCAAATTTGTTGCAACAGGAAATGCTCCGGATAATTTAGAGAACATAGCAGCTGAAATAAAAAAGTTGCTGGGTAAATAATAGCTCAAGCCACTTTGAGAATTGAATACAAAAAGCTCCAATTAAAAATTGGAGTTTTTTTATGGCTCAAATATTAAAAGAAATTTGATTATTATTGTATTAATACTAAATCTATAGAATAAAAGAATTATGACAATAAAAACGTTAATAAAAGCAAATCAGTTATTACTTTTTTTTATCATATTTCAACTTAATGCACAACAAACAGATAGTTTGTCAAGGCAGTTTATAATGGATATAGAAATAAGACCCAGAGCCGAATACACTTCAAATTATGTACTTCCTCCCAATGATTCTATCGATCCTTATTTCTATATAACACAGAGAAACAGGATTTCAATGCAATATGCCAGAGAAAAATGGCTAATAAAATCTGATGTCCAGGAAATTCATCTTTGGGATCAGAATAATAAAGCTTCCAAAGTAGGAAGTATTAATTTCTATCAGTTGTTTCTAGAAACGAAATTTAAATCGTTCAACTTCAGATTAGGAAGACAAAGTATTTTATTGGATAATGGCAGACTCTTCTCTGATGCACCATGGGCTCAACAAGGCAGATCACACGAAGGAATAAGGCTTATGAAATATTCGAATCACATTTCTAATGATTTTTTCTTCTTATTTACACGCAATTATAATGACGAATTTGAAACGTTTTATTCTCCGGTTGCTTCAAATCGGTATAAATACCTCTTAATGAATAATTTTCATTATAATTCTAATAAGTATTTTTCTTTTAATTCAATGAATATAGTTGATTTTTTAAAAAGTACTACTTCAGACCAAATGCATACCCGCGCTACTACAGGCGGAAGAATTGAATTTAAAAAGGCGCAATGGTATTATACACTTAACTCTTATTTACAATTTGGAAAAAATACAAAAGGTCAAAAATTATTTGCATACTATCTTCAGCCAGAAGTTCGATTAACTCTTAAAAATTCAATCTGGAGACTGGGGGCCGAAATAATTAGCGGAAGCAGTTCTTCATTATCTACCAACAAGTCGGCAGATTTTGATGTTTTATATGGTGTAACCTGGAAATTTAATGGGAATATGAATGTATTTACCCGCTTCCCCACTGATGTTGGTGGAAAAGGCTTAGTGAACCCTTATTTATTTATTACAATACCAATAAATACTAAATTATCGCTGCGCTCCGATTTTCATCTTTTTTATAATCAGTACCCCTTAATCAATAATTTAGACCAATCAGTGTCAAAGTTTCTCGGATTTGAAAATGATTTTTCAATGAAATATATACCCGTTAGGCAATTAGAAATAAATTATGCTTTTTCATTTTATAAATCAACTGAATCAATGGAATACTTACCAAAAATACAGGATGAAAACAAGTTGGCGTTTTGGAGTTATCTAATGATATCTTATTCTTTTAATGCCGTAAATACGAAACATTCTAAAAATTAATGCTTCATTTTTTATTGATTGGTTTTATAAAATGTTTTTTAACTAAATAAAAAATTTAGAATATTGATAAAAGACAGGATAATTCTTTCTTTTAAAAAGGTAAATTATTTATAGTAATAATATTCCTTATATTCGTTTTTTAAACTACCAAATATGAAATTAAACCTTATTTGCACATCACTTTTTATTGTTTTTTCTAATTTTATTTTTGCACAAAGTAATTTCTCAGACAATCCTTTAGATGCCGTATTTGAAACAACAGATTCAAAAAACTTTTGGGAAGCATTTGACAAAATGAGCAAATCAGAAGAAAATCCATTTGTAGCCTACATGCAAAAAGGTTCTCCTGGTATTAAAGGATTTACGGAGAACAGAATACTTAATGCAGATTCTCTTTTTTCTGCTGTGAAGAAAAGAAAAGCAGATTACGAACTTTCAAGAAATGTTTTAGATGGTCTTCCTTCTAAAGAAAAGAGAGTAAGAGCTATATATAGTGCCTTAAAATATTGGTATCCAAAGGCTAAGTTTCCTCCTATTTATTTTGTTTATGGAAGATTTAATTCAGGTGGAACTTCTTCTCCCGAGGGAATTATTATTGGAACTGAAATGCTTAAAAATTTGGATGGAGTTTCAGGTTTAGTAGCACACGAACTTATTCACTATCAGCAAAAGATAGAAGGAAAAGATATGCTGTTGAAATGGTGCTTACTTGAAGGAGGTGCTGATTTTATAGGTGAACTGATTTCAGGAGAATCAATAAATAAGTTTGAATATAAATATGGCGAACAAAACCTGGATAAATTATGTCAGGAATTTGTAATAAGATTAAAAAATCCTGATTATCAGGATTGGTTATACGGTACCTCCAAAAAAGATGACAGACCAAATGATTTAGGATATTGGATAGGCTATAAAATAACAGAATCTTATTTTAATAAACAGAAAGACAAACAAAAAGCAATTGACGAAATAATCAATATAAAAGACCCCATGCGCTTTTTAAAACAGAGTGGTTTTTTATATGTCTATATTCAAAAGTATCAAAAATCAAAGAATGAAAGTTATGATGAGTTTTTCAAATAACAAAACTCATAAACCAACTCAAAAAAAGTATTGGATATAATAGAGTTGGGCGTCCTACTACAATAATCCCTCAATCAACAAAAGAACAACTAGCGACTATTATGAATAAAATATGGATATATAACGACGACGGTTCTTTCTCACTTTACGACGATGAACTGGAAATTGGAACACTTAAAAGAGGAGATGATTGGGCTAGGCAACCAACAACTTTCAACATAGATTCAGAAAATTATATAATCAAAATCCGATTTGGTATTTTTCGTAAAAACAGTAGTTGCATATTAAATGAGCAAGGAGAAACTATTATAGAAATAGGACTTGGTTTTAACCAAAAATTCAAATACCAAAATCGCCATCTATTGTTGACTTTTACAGACGAACCATTTTGGAAATGGAAAATAATGGAAGGCAACAAAGTATTAACATCTTACGAAATAAGTGTGTCAGACTCACAAATTGGACCGAACATCCAATGCAGTGATGAAGAATATAACAATTATATGTTTGACTTCATATTAGGAAACCTTGTTTTAGGTAAAACAATGCAAGATTTTCATTAAATGGGTTAAAAAAAAACTCCTTAATTTCTTAAGGAGTCTTTTGTGGGCGATGAGGGGTTCGAACCCCCGACCCCCTCGGTGTAAACGAGGTGCTCTGAACCAGCTGAGCTAATCGCCCTATTTTACTAGGCTGCTATTTTGTGATAGCGAGTGCAAATATACAGCTAGAATTTGTATTTGCAAGTGTTTTTACAAAAAAAATGAAATATTTTTTAATGATTCCGTTTACCAATCTATTTTTCAGCTTTTTAAAAAGTAAATAAAATACCATTTTCTTAGTATTAAGTTAAAAAAGGAAATCTGAAAAGGGAATTTAGAATATTCTTTTGTATTCACTCGTTAGAATCATACATTTGCATACCTTAATTGTATACTCAAATGGCTAGATTTCAAGAAAACGATTTACCTAAAGCTAAATTAGACTCTAACTCACTTCAAAAAGCACTCCGAATTTTTAAATATGGTAAAAATCATAAATGGAAATTTTTTCTGGGCTTACTCTTTTTATTACTTACCAGTGCCACTGCCCTCGCCTTTCCTAAACTAATGGGAATGTTGGTCGATTGTGTTACTAATAAAGATCTAAGCAGGGCAAACGAAATTGCTGTTGCTCTTATGGTAATTCTTGCATTACAGGCAATCTTCTCGTTTTTCAGGATTTCACTTTTCGTCAACTTTACTGAAAATTCATTATCAAACATTCGTTTTGCATTATATGAAAATCTGGTAAAACTGCCAATGTCTTTTTATTCTCAAAAGCGTGTGGGTGAACTTAATAGTAGAATTAGTGCCGATATCTCTCAATTACAGGATACTTTCACTACAACAATTGCTGAGTTTTTACGTCAGTTTATCTTAATTATTGGAGGATTTGTTATTTTAGGAAGTATCAGCCCAAAACTGACTTTGATGATGTTGGCCATTGTTCCGGTTGTTGCTGTTGCAGCGGTTATTTTTGGAAGATTTATTCGTAAATACGGAAAAAAAACACAGGATAAAGTAGCCGAAAGCCAGGTAATTGTTGAAGAAACTTTACAAGGAATCAGCAATGTGAAAGCTTTTGCAAACGAATGGTACGAAATTCAGAGATATAAAAACAAGATCAAAGAGATTGTGAAAATCGCAATTAAAGGTGGTCAATATAGAGGTTATTTCGCTTCATTTATCATATTATGTCTTTTTGGATGTGTGGTTGCTGTAGTATGGTATGGAATAACATTGACTATAAAGGGTGAAGTTGAAGGTGTTGGAGATTTAATTTCGTTTGTGCTCTATACAACCTTTATTGGTGCTTCTTTTGGCGGAATTGCCGAGATGTACGCTCAAATTCAGAAAGCTGTTGGAGCAACGGAACGCGTTTTTGAATTATTAGAAGAAACTCCGGAAGCTATCAATGCAAATCAAAAAGGAACTCTTATAGAAAAAATAAAAGGAACAGTTTCTTTCAAAAATGTTGCTTTTAGTTATCCTTCCCGTAAGGAAGTTGAAGTTTTAAAAGATGTAAATTTTTCTGCAGAATTTGGTCAAAAAATAGCGATTGTTGGTCCGAGTGGTGCTGGAAAATCTACTATATCCTCTTTATTATTACGTTTTTACGATATAACTTCAGGTGAAATTTTGGTTGACGGAAAAAACATCTACGATTATGATTTAGAAAATCTTCGTGGAAATATGAGTATTGTTCCTCAGGATGTCATTTTATTTGGAGGAACTATCAGAGAAAACATTGCTTATGGAAAACCTGATGCTTCTGACGAAGAAATCATGTTAGCGGCAAAACAGGCAAATGCATTAAATTTTGTAGAAGGTTTCCCTGAAAAATTTGAAACACTGGTTGGAGAACGCGGTGTAAAATTATCTGGCGGACAACGTCAAAGAATTGCAATAGCAAGAGCTTTGCTTAAAAATCCGAGTATTTTAATTTTAGATGAAGCAACTTCATCTTTAGATAGTGAAAGCGAAAAATTAGTTCAGGAAGCATTAGAAGTTTTAATGGAAGGAAGAACAAGTATTATTATCGCCCACCGTCTTTCAACTATTAGAAACGCAGATAAAATTCTGGTTTTAGACAACGGAAAAATCACGGAAGAAGGAACACACCAGGAACTTATAAATCTTGAAAATGGTATTTATAAAAACCTGAGTAATTTACAGTTTAGTAATTCTTAAGTAAGAAATTCCATTTTTTTATCCCGAAGCTTCGGGACCAAATTCCAATAAAAAAATCCATTCGCCGCGGCGAATGGATTTTTTTGTAAAATCTAAAATCTAAAATCTAAAATCTAAAATCTAAAATCTAAATCCAGACTATTTCCCTTTTCTTCTCTTGCGTTCTGCTTTAATCATTGATAATTCACGGCTTGTTTGCCCTGCAACTGAAGTATTTTCTTCAGCACGACGAATCAAGTACGGCATAACATCTTTAACTGGTCCAAATGGTAAGTACTTCGCAACATTATATCCATTTTCAGCTAAATTGTAGCTTATATTATCACTCATTCCGTATAATTGTCCAAACCAGATTCTGTTATCGTTTTTGGCAATTCCTTTTTCCTGCATCATATCCATCAATTTATAAGAACTCAATTCGTTGTGAGTTCCAGCAAAAATTGACATAGTTTCTAAATGATCTAACATATAATGAACAGCGGCATCATAATTTACATCCGTTGCTTCTTTAGAAACACAAATTGGTGAAACATAATTTTTCTCTTCGGCTCTTTTGTTTTCTTTTTCCATATAAGCACCGCGAACTAATTTCATTCCAATAAAAAAGCCTTCTTTTTTGGCAATTTCATGTAGTTTTTTCAAATAATCCAAGCGGTCCCAACGGTACATTTGCAATGTATTAAAAACAATAGCTTTTTCTTTATTGTATTTACGCATCATATCAGTAACCAAATCATCGGCAGCATCCTGCATCCAGCTTTCTTCACCATCAATCAATAAAGCAACGTCTTTTTTATGAGCTTCACTGCAAACTTTGTCAAAACGCGCTACAACTCTATCCCACTCTGCTTGTTCTGCCTGACTTAAAGTTTGTTTTTCGCCCAATTTTTCATATAATTCAAAACGTCCTAAACCTGTTGGTTTGAAAACTGCAAACGGAATTGCTAAACGCTCTTTAGCAAATTCGATTGTTTTTAAAGTCATTTCTAAAGCTGCATCAAATTGAGCTTCTTCTTCTTTTCCTTCAACTGAATAATCTAAAACAGATGAAACGCCCTTTGTAAACATTTTATCTACTACCGTTATACAGTCATCTTCATTTACTCCTCCACAAAAATGATCAAAAACCGTTGCACGAATCAATCCTTCAACAGGAAGATGTGCTTTGATAGCAAAATTAGTTACAGCAGTTCCAATTCTTACCAAAGGTTCGCTATCAATCATTTTAAAAAGAAAATAAGCTCTGTCAAGTTCAGTATCACTTTTTAGCGAAAATGCTACTTGAGTGTTATCAAATATTTTTTCCATTTAGGTTGTTTTTTTGTGCAAATATAGAGAGAGTTTTGAATATTATTTAATAAAACAGGTCATATTTTGCGTACAATACTGTTAAAGTGATTAAGGAAGCTTTAACAAAAAACACACATTTAAAAAAATGACAAAAAATTATGACAAAATAGAATTTCGTTATTTAATACCATTTTATTTAAGCTGTTTTTAAAACAAATTATACTCAAAGTTTGAATATTATTTAGTTAAAAATGCCGTATTTTGTGGTTTCATAAACCAAAAAGAAATATGCAATCAATTCAAGCCAATAATTATCTCGTGCATTTCAACCAAAATGCATACGAAGCCTTAAATACACATTTAAAAGAAAATAAATACTCTAATTTGTTTATTATAGTTGATAATGAGACTAATGAACATTGCTTGCCTAAATTTTTGCCTTTACTTGAAACCGATTTAAATATTGAAATCATTGAATTTGAAGCCGGAGAAGCAAATAAAAATATAGAGACCTGTATTCAGATCTGGAATGTTCTAACTGAGCTTGGCGCAGACAGAAAATCACTTATTATAAACGTTGGTGGTGGTGTTGTAACTGATTTAGGTGGATTTGTAGCGTCAACTTTCAAACGTGGCGTTAATTTTATCAATATCCCAACTACCCTATTATCTATGGTTGATGCTTCTGTTGGAGGAAAAACGGGAGTTGACTTAGGAAATCTTAAAAATCAAATTGGCGTTATTAACGTACCTCAAATGGTTTTAATCGATACAAACTATCTTGAAACTTTATCGCAAAGCGAAATGCGTTCTGGTTTGGCTGAAATGCTAAAACACGGACTTATATATGACTCCGCTTACTGGAAACAGTTTTTGAATTTAAAATCTATTGATTATGCTGATTTTGATGAATTGATTTATCGTTCTGTTGAAATTAAAAATAATATCGTAATTCAGGATCCAACCGAGAAAAATATTCGTAAAGCCTTAAATTTCGGACATACTTTAGGACATGCTATTGAAAGTTACTTTTTGGAAAGCGAAACCAAAACAACTTTATTACATGGCGAAGCAATTGCTATTGGAATGATTTTGGAAAGTTACATATCACTACATAAAGGCTTAATTTCTGCTGAAGAATATGCTGAAATTAAAACTGCTCTTAAAAGCATTTATGATGATGTCCAAATTGAAGAAAATGACATCGATCCGATATTGGAATTGCTTATTCATGACAAAAAAAATGAGTATGGATTAATTCAATTTGCTTTAATTGAAGGAATCGGAAAAATAAAAATTAATCAATCCGTTGAAAATAAATTGATTCTCGAAGCGTTTCAAGATTATAAATCTTAAACTTTTTTTAATCAAAAGCATTGCTTTAGGTATATATTATTTTTTACATTTGCCACGATGAAAACAAACAGAAAACAAAGACACTTTAGTTCTTATAGAAACCGCCTCAATAGTTCTTTACTAAGAATGTTGAACCGTTTTTATAATAGTAAAAGTCCGTTTTGTTTTGATGTGTTTTTAGACTCGAAAGCAGAACACGAAAAACTGGAAATTGTATTTGCCAATATTAGGGTTTGAATTTTAGATTTAATACTGTTTACTAAATTTAAAAATGACAACTTAAAATATTTAAAATAAATGAATACAAAATATTCCGATCTAATTAATCAAACTTATTACTTTCCTCAGGAGGAATTTAAATTGAACAAAGACAACTTACAGTTTCACAATATCGATTTGATGAAATTGGTTGAACAATACGGAACCCCATTAAAATTTACCTACTTACCACAAATTTCTGAAAACATAAATAAGGCAAAAGCCTGGTTCAGAAAATCAATGGAAAAAAACAAGTACGAAGCAAAGTATTACTATTGCTACTGTACAAAAAGCTCGCATTTTGAATATATCATGAATGAAGCTTTTAAAAATAATATTCATGTTGAAACTTCATCTGCTTTTGACATTAATATTGTAGAGAATTTGTTAGAAAACGGGAAAATCAACAAGAGTACGTATGTAATTTGTAATGGTTTTAAAAGAGACGAATATATTACCAATATCGCGAGATTAATCAATAACGGACATAAAAACACTATTCCAATTATTGACAATTATGAAGAATTAGATCTGCTTCAGGCTGAAATCAAAGGAAAATTCAAAATTGGAATTCGTATTGCAGCTGAAGAAGAACCTAAATTTGAATTTTATACATCAAGATTAGGTATAGGATACAAAAACATAGTTTCGTTTTATAAAAAACAAATTCAGGAAAATGATAAATTAGAGCTGAAAATGCTTCACTTTTTCATCAATACCGGAATTAACGATACGGCCTATTACTGGAATGAGTTGGTAAAATGTATTAAAGTATACATTGCACTTAAAAAGGAATGCCCTACTCTTGATGGCTTGAACATTGGAGGTGGTTTCCCGATTAAAAACTCTCTTGCATTTGAATATGATTACCAATATATGATTGATGAAATTATCAATCAGATTAAAATTGCATGCGATGAAGCCGAAGTTGATGTCCCAAATATCTTTACAGAATTTGGATCATTTACAGTTGGTGAAAGCGGTGGTGCAATCTATCAGATTTTGTATCAAAAACAACAAAATGATAGAGAAAAATGGAATATGATTGATTCGTCATTCATTACTACTTTGCCAGATACTTGGGCGATAAACAAACGTTTTATCATGTTAGCGGTTAACCGTTGGAATGATACTTACGAGCGGGTTTTATTAGGTGGTTTGACTTGCGATAGTGACGACTATTACAATTCAGAACAAAATATGAACGCAATTTATCTGCCTAAATACAACAAAGAAAAGCCATTGTACATTGGTTTCTTTAATACAGGTGCGTATCAGGAAACAATTGGAGGATATGGAGGTTTACACCACTGTTTGATTCCACAGCCTAAACATATTTTAATAGATCGTGATGAAAACGGAATAATTGGTACCGAAGTCTTCTCAGAACAACAGACTTCTGACGATGTGTTAAAGATTTTAGGTTATACAAAAAAAGTATAAAAAAAAACTTGCAAATTAAATGTTAATATCTATAAAATTATTAATTTGCAGTATCATCTAAAAGGTTAAACTTTTTAATTCAAAAAAAAAACAAAAAACAAAAAAAATGAAAGGACCAATCAGTCAGTTTATTGAAAAACATTATTTACACTTTAACTCTGCTGCTTTAGTTGATGCTGCAAAAGCGTATGAACAACAACTTGCAAACGGTGCTAAAATGATGGTAAGTATGGCTGGCGCTATGAGTACAGCAGAAATTGGTAAAATTTTTGCCGAAATAATTAGACAAGATAAAGTACAAATTATTTCTTGTACTGGAGCCAATCTAGAAGAAGATGTTATGAATTTAGTGGCACACTCTCACTATGAAAGAGTGCCTAATTATCGTGATTTAACACCAGAAGACGAATGGGCTTTGCTTGAAAGAGGATTAAATCGTGTTACAGACACTTGTATTCCTGAGCATGAAGCATTTCGTCGTTTACAAAAACACATTTACAAGATCTGGAAAGATGCAGATGACAAAGGAGAACGTTATTTTCCTCATGAATTCATGTATAAAATGTTGTTGTCTGGTGTGTTAGAAGAATATTATGAGATAGATTTAAAAGATAGCTGGATGTATGCTGCAGCGGAGAAAAATTTACCTATTATTGTTCCGGGATGGGAAGATAGTACAATGGGTAATATTTTTGCATCATACGTAATTAAAGGTGATTTAAAAGCATCTACCATGAAATCAGGAATTGAATATATGACGTTCCTTGCTGACTGGTATCCAAAAAATAGCACTAACGGAATTGGATTTTTCCAAATCGGTGGTGGTATTGCAGGAGATTTTCCTATTTGTGTGGTACCAATGCTGTACCAGGATATGGAAATGCATGATATTCCGTTTTGGAGTTATTTCTGCCAAATTTCAGATTCAACAACCAGTTATGGTTCTTACTCTGGGGCAGTACCTAATGAGAAAATCACTTGGGGTAAATTAGATATTAAAACCCCGAAATTTATTATTGAGTCGGATGCTACGATTGTTGCACCGTTAATTTTTGCTTATTTATTAGATTTATAGATATTTTATGAAAAGAGTTATAGTAGACTACGCTAAACTTACCAATGAAATTTTAAACCTTTTGGTAGAAAAGTTTCCTGATGGTTATGATGATTCGGATGTAATCCGTTTTAGAAATGCTAAAAACGAATTGATCGAAGCTGTTGAAGTTCGTACTGAAGACACTATTTATTTAGTAAAAATTAGTACTAAACTTGCTGATAGAATTGAAAATTACGATGAAGATGATGATATCGACGTTGATGTTGATACAATCGAACCAGTAAAAGGCCTTGATCTTGATGATGATATTGACGATGACGATGAAGATGAAAAAGAAGATAAGCCTGATGTTGACGGAGGAGATGATGATGACGATGATAGAGACCCGGATGACATTGCTGACGAAGATGATGATGAAGACGATGAAGATTAATTTCTCTTTATAAATAAACTAAAGGAACTCTACTCGGGTTCCTTTTTTTTATTCCGGATTAAAACCTGATATTTTCTTTAAATAATAAATTTAATGTTTTTATATTTTATAAGAAATTTCTTTAAATTTATATTTAAAAATAAAATCGATGAACACACAACTTCTACACGCCAAACTAAAAGAGAATTTTGGATTTGAAAAATTTCGTCCAAATCAGGAAACAATAATCAATACAATACTTTCTGGTCAGGATACTTTAGCTATTATGCCTACAGGTGGTGGAAAATCAATATGTTTTCAACTACCCGCTTTAGTTTTACCTGGAATTACAATAGTCATTTCGCCACTAATCGCGCTAATGAAAGATCAGGTTGATAGTTTAAAAACTAACGGAATCAATGCCTGTTATATTAATAGTAGTCAATCTAGCGAGGAGCAACAATTTTATATTGATAATTTAAAATCGAATAATTTTAAACTGGTTTATATTGCTCCGGAAAGTTTATCTTATCTGGATGTTGTTTTTAATGAATTAACTATTAGTCTTATTGCAATTGATGAAGCACATTGTATTTCATCCTGGGGGCATGATTTCAGACCTGCTTACACCAATTTGGGATATTTAAAAAGCCGCTTCCCTTCTACTCCCGTTTTAGCTTTGACTGCAACAGCTGATAAAGCAACACGTACCGATATTACAAAACAACTCAAATTAAAAAATCCGAAAATATTTATTGCATCATTTGATAGGAAGAATTTAAGTTTAGAAGTTCGCCCGGCACTTGATCGTGTAAAACAAATTATAGATTTTGTCGAAAATAAACCAAATGAATCCGGGATTATTTATTGTCTAAGCAGAAAAACAACTGAGGAACTTGCTGATAAATTACAAAAGCAGGGAATTACTGCAAAAGCATATCATGCAGGTTTAGATAATAAACTTCGTGCCAAAACACAGGATGAATTTATAAATGATGATTGTCAGGTAGTTTGTGCTACAATTGCTTTCGGCATGGGAATTGACAAATCGAATGTTCGATGGGTGATTCATTATAATTTGCCTAAAAATATTGAAGGCTATTATCAGGAAATTGGTCGTGCCGGTCGTGATGGATTGCCGGCAGAAACCGTTTTGTTTGAAAGTTATGCCGATGTAATTCAATTGCAAAAATTTGCTTCTGAAGGTTTGAATTCCGATGTTCAGTTGGCAAAATTGGAAAGAATGAAGCAATATGCCGATGCATTGAGCTGCAGAAGAAAAATTTTACTCTCTTATTTTGGTGAATTGGTTAAAGAGAATTGCGGTAACTGCGATATTTGCAAAAATCCTCCAACTTTTTTCGATGGGACGATTCTCGCGCAAAAAGCTTTATCAGCAATTAGCCGTTTGCAGGAATCAGAACCATTGGCTGTAATTGTCGATTTTTTAAGAGGCTCGAAAAATGCATATATCTACGAAAAAAATTATCAGAACTTAAAAACGTACGGAATTGGCGCTGACATCTCATGGTACGATTGGAACCAATATTTGATTCAGTTAATTAATTTGGGATATTGTGAAATTGCCTTTCACCAGCACAACAAAATCTTACTAACTTCTTTTGCTAAAAAAGTTTTATTCGAAGGGGAAAAAGTAAAATTGAATACGGTTGTTAAGAAAGTAATTGATAAAAACGAAATCAAAGAAGCAAAAACTAAAACAACTAAAAGCTCGCTTTTTGAAATACTTAGAAAATTACGCTACGAAATTGCTAAGGATGAAGAAGTTCCTGCCTATGTAATTTTTAGTGACGCTGCTTTAAGACAAATGGAAACGCTGCGACCAATGAGCGATGAAGAATTCCTTGCAATTGAAGGTGTTGGAAAAGTAAAACTCGAGAAATATGGTTCAGAATTTATTGATGCAATTATTTATTATGAAAAGGTAAAAAAAGCAAATACTAAAGTTAAAAAGGAAGGCAACACTTATAAAACGACTTTAGCACTTTTTAAAGAAGGCAACAGTGTTGAAGAAATTGCCGGGAAACGAAATTTGGGGCAAACTACAATTATTTCGCATTTAGCAAAATTATATGTTGACGGACATGATTTTGAATTAAGTCAATTTGTTTCTGAAAAGGAAATTTCTCAATTGCAAAAAGCACAAATCGAACTTGAATTTCCAACTGCATTGAAACCGTATTATGATCATTTTGAAGAAAAAATGTCTTACGATAAAATTCGATTTGGACTAGCTTTTCTTGAAAGGCACAAAAATGACGATGAAAAACTAAAAATTAAAGTTTATTCATTGGATGAGAAAAGATTAGAAAATTCTGAAGCTTATAAAAAATGGAGTTCAGAGGAAGATTCAAATCTTGTTCATTTTTTTTATCAAGGAAAGAAAGTAAAAGAAATAGCGCTTTTGTTAGGAAGAAATGATGGCGCAATAAGTTCCAGGTTGAAAAAATTAGAACTGAAAAAATAAATTTCTCGTTTTTGTCATTTTCGACTAAGGTGAAATCACAATAATTCTCGAAAATAAAAAATCCTGTGAAGAAATTTCACAGGATTTTTTTTCTTAAATATTTTAAGTCATTATAAATATCGTTCCTGAAAAACATTTTGATGATGTTTTTGATGTCCGATAATCACATATCCCAAAGCTCGAACCGAAAGCTGATGCGTTGACGCAGTTCCTATTCGTTTAAGTTGTTCTTCAGAAAGACTTTTATAAAACAATAAACTAGAATGTCTTACTGCAGAAAGCTCCGTTAATAATTCCTGGATACTTCTTCCGTTTGCATCTGTATTGTCTACATAATCATTTTCTTCAAATCCAGGCAAAGCTGTTTTATCATTTCTTGAAAAACGCAAAGCACGATATGCAAAAACACGCTCGCTGTCAATTAGATGTTGAATAATATCTTTTATTGTCCATTTTCCTTCAGCATAACGATAATCAAATTTATCTAATGGGATATTTTGAACAAATTTTATAAAATCATGAAGAGAAATTTCTAATTCCTCAATCAAATTAATTTCTCCGGCTTCCTGAATGTAATTTGCAAAAGGTCCGGAATATTCAGTTTCAGGTAATTTCATTAACTTTAATTTTTAGGCAGAGTTTCTACTCGCATTTGTATTTCCGAAAAGAGATCTTGTTACGATTTTTTCATAAACTTTAATCAACTCTTCGTTAGTACTTTTATCATTATTCAATTCGTTAATTCTTAATAATGCATATTGTTGTATTGTCAACAATGGCAATACAATACGCTCTCTTATTTGAATTGAAGCTATACCATCAGGATAATTTTCCATTAAGGTTTTATGACCGGCAATTTTTAATAAAAGGCGTTTTGTTTCTGAAAATTCATCGTAAATAATTTGCCAGAATTCACCAAATTCAGGATCATTTCGCATGTATGCTGTTAATGGCAAAAATGATTTTGCCAATGACATCATACTGTTTTCCAACAACGTTTTAAAGAACAATGAATTATGATACAAATCACTTACTTTATCCCATTGACCACTTTCTTCAAAATATCTTAAAGCAGAACCTACTCCAAAAAATCCAGGTACATTTTGTTTTAACTGACTCCAAGAGCCAACAAATGGAATTGCTCTTAAATCAGCAAAATCCAACGATTCTGATTTGCTTCTTTTTGATGGACGGCTTCCGATATTTGTTTTAGAGTAATATTTCAACGTACTCATCTTCTCTAAATAGGGAATGAATTTCGGGTGATTCTTAAAACTTAAGTATTTATCATATCCTAAACCTGCCAATTGCGTCAAAATCTGAGTTTCTTCAACAGTCAATTCATTATCTTCTTTGCTAAAAACCTGATTGGTAACACCAGCACTTAATAAGTTTTCGATGTTATAACGACAAGAATCTAAAGTTCCAAAGTTCGAGCTGATCGTTTGCCCCTGAACCGTAATCTGAATTTCATTGTTTTCAATTTTTGGTCCTAAAGAAGCATAAAATTTATGTGTTTTTCCACCACCACGAGCCGGAGGTCCGCCACGTCCATCAAAGAAAATAGCATGAATGCCATATTTTCTTGAGATTTCAGTCAGCGAAATCTTAGCCTGGTAAATACTCCAGTTTGCCATCAAATAACCACCGTCTTTGGTTCCGTCAGAGAAACCAAGCATAATAGTTTGTTTGTTTCCTCTTGCCTGTAAATGCTTAGAATATTCAGGATTAGTATACAACTGTTCCATAATTTCGTGTGCATTCTGCAAATCGTCAACCGATTCAAAAAGTGGAATAATATCAACAGTTGGGTTTTCCCAGTTATTCAAACGAATCATCGCGAAAGTTTCCATTACGTTTAATGCACTTTCGTTATTACTAATAATATAACGATTGGCACCAAATTCACCATTGCGTTCCTGAATAGTTTTAATTGCTTGTACAGATTCTAATGTTGATCTTGTAATTTCATCATTAAAATCAGCAGGATTCAAATCTCCTTTTACTTTTGATAAAACGTCTAACTTTTCAGTTTCAGACAATTCAAAATAGTTTTCAGGGAATATTTTTGAATCTGAGTTTAAATAATGATTTACTACGTCCTTGAAAACTGCGTCATGAATTTTACTATTCTGACGAATATCTAAAGTTGCAAAATGGAATCCGAACAAATTGATTTTTACTAAAAAAGCTTCCAATTCGTCTAAATATAGCGACTGGTGTTTTTCGATAATAATCGTTCTTATTTTATTTAATTGCGCTAATAATTCTTCTAAAGTGATATAGATTTCACCTTTAGAATAAAAAACCGAACGATAAAGTTTATGTTCAAGTTCGGATACTAAAGTATCTACACCTGAGAAAGTTAACTTCCTTTTCAAGTTTCTCATTTCAACGTAATAACACTTTAAAATAGAAGTACGTAAACGTTCTGCTACTTTCAAAGTAATTTCAGTTGTTACAAAAGGATTTCCGTCACGATCCCCTCCTGGCCAAAAACCAAGTTTGATTAACTGGTTTTTAATAGCACTTCCATGAAGGATGTTTTTCTGCAAATAATGAACAATTTCTCCGGAAGTTGCATAAAACACATTCTCCAAGTACCAGATCAAACTAACCGCCTCGTCATATGGATTTGGCTTTTCATTCTGAATAAAAGGTGTCTTTCCTAATTGCGCCAGTAATTGTTTTATTTTTAGCAAATCATTTAAACGAATAGCATCCGTTAAATCATTTATAATTCCTAAAACTGGCCCAGGGTAAAATTGTGTTGGATGTGCTGTTAGAACAGTTCTGACATTAAAGCTTTCAAGAAACTCAATTAGTTCCTCATTTTTCTCTTTAGCATCTGTTTTTTCTTTGATATCGCGCAAAGATCCACGTCCTTCCATATTATTAACAGCAGGAAAAGCAGCGTCTTCAATAGCATCAAACAATACAATTTGTCGCTCTATATATTGAATAAACCGAAACATTAAATCGATTTTTTCCTTCTCAGAGGCGTTATTTAGGTATTTATTTGAAAAGAAATCAAAAATTTCTTTAGGTGTTTCTTGTTTTCTGAATCCCGTTTCGCATGTTTCTGTAAATAAAGGAAGTAAAACTCCTGTATTATCAATAGAATCAAAGGGTAATGTTATAAAAACACTATTATAAATGTGATATTTTGAGAGAACATCTTGATTAAAACGTTCAATTTTTGGCAACGTGTACATAATCGTGTTGTAGTTGGTTGGTTAATTAGTCATAAAAAAACCCCAAGAATAAACTTGAGGTTATATTTTAATATAGCATTCAAGAAAATATTACATATTTTTAAAAATAGTATGCATCAAACGCTTCTTATCGTTAATACTTTCCTCTAATGAAATCATAGTTTCTGTTCTGTAAACTCCTTCAATATCATCAATCATGAAGATAACTTCTTTCGCGTGTTTAGTGTCTTTTGCTCTAATTTTGCAAAAAATATTAAATTTTCCTGTAGTTACAGAAGCTACAGTAACGAATGGAATTTGATTGATTCGCTCTAATACAAATTTTGTTTGAGATGTATTATTAAGGAATACACCCACATAAGCAATAAATGAATACCCTAATTTGTCGTAATCTAAGGCTAGTGAAGATCCCATTATTATACCGGCGTCTTCCATCTTTTTTACTCTAACATGTACTGTTCCAGCAGATATCAATAGTTTTTTTGCAATGTCAGTAAACGGAACTCTCGTATTGTCTATTAACATATCTAAAATCTGGTGATCTACTTCATCTAAACGAAATTTACTCATAATTCTTTAATTAATATTACTAATTGCTATTACAAAGTATAAAAATATATATAAAAAACAACAAATTCACAAAAAAATTAACTTTTTATCAATCCGTTAACAAATTTAACATTTTTATTTAAATAAAAATCTGCTTTTTCGTTCACTTTCGGAAAATTATTGTGATCATCATAATAATTTGCTCCCTGAGCGTCATATTCATAATGTCCAAAATAATTTTCTAATTCACCTACTTCAGCGATGTAGGCATTAAAGTGAATCTTATTTTCAATCAATTCTTCTTTGTATTGTGCGACAAAATTCGTAATAATTTCGATACCATCATAATTTATTTTGATGTTTTTATACATAAAATCATAAAAAACCACTTTATTTTGTGAAATATTCAAATAATCATTAATTCTGTTATCAACTAAATCGTTTTCGCCAAGCAGTTTAAAACTTGAAATAAGTGAGAAAAATATGAACTTTCGAGTAATTTCACGCTCATAATCATTGGGAAAATGCCCTGCTTCAAATAAAATAGTAGGTACACCCAAAAATTGAAAAGTATCTCCTATACAGTTGATATTGAATGAATCATCAAAACGTCCTACTTGTCCCGGAATATATTTTTGCAGTACATCATTGAGTCCTGCAATTAAATTTATAGCCTTTAATCTGTTTTCATTTATTTCTCTTTCTTCATTATAAGATGGTGCTAAAAACGAAACTGTTGCTGGTTTCCCGGTATCACCTGCGCCAAAAATAGTACGCTGATCATGAAGATTAAAGCAATAATGTGGTTTAATGGTTTCGAAAGCCTCTCTTAGAACCTTACTTTCTGGTTGAGTCAGGTTTTGCGAGTCACGATTTAAGTCAATTTTATTGGCGTTTTCACGGGTATAAAGTGCCGCTCCATCAGGATTTAAAATTGGAATAGCATAAAAAGTAAACGTTTCAAGTAATTTATGGGCAAAATCTGATCCACTGTTTAATACATTAATAAAATCAAAAAGTGCTTTAGTCGTTGTACTCTCATTTCCGTGCATTTGCGACCAAAGGTAAATACGAGTTTTTCCTGTACCAATTTCGTAACTATATATAGGTTTATCTAAAACAGATTTTCCAATAAGTTTTATCTGATTGTTGGTATTCAATTTGTCTAATAAAGGTTGAATATGCTCTAATGTCAGGTATCGTCCTTCTATAGATCGTTCTTTGTGTTGGCTAAATAATTCTTCTAAATTCATTATCTTTTGATTAGTTTACAAAAGTAAACATCTTTATTTTTACAATTGTAAACAATGAAAAAAGAAAGAAATTTATAATTGTAAACAGTTTTTTAAGGTTAAATCCATCCTCTGACAGATTGCCGGTTAACATTTGTTATTAATTCAAATAACAAAACATAAATATTAATATATCAGTAAGTTAGATGTGCTTATCTAAAGCTATATATAGTGGTATCACGCTTTATATTGATGATTTACATCTGTAAAATTGCTTTATTGTATCCTTTTAGTTACATTTGTAAACAAAGATTTTTTAAATAGGAATTTACAATGGTAAACATCGATGATTTTGTAAAACGGCTTGAAATTATATTGGATTATTATAGTTTAAATGCCTCTTCTTTTGCTGATAAAATTGGGGTGCAGCGTTCCAGCATGTCTCACCTACTTTCTGGGAGAAACAAACCTAGCTTAGATTTTGTCATGAAAATTTTAGAAGTTTTCCCAGATGTTGATCTTTATTGGATATTAAATGGAGCAGGAAGTTTTCCTAAAACCGAAAGTCAACCTTTACATTCAAAAGAAGAAATACCTTCAGAAATTGTAAAACCTCCCACTCCTATTTCACCAAATGAAAATTTCACAGGCGGAAATTTATTTTCTCAAATCAATTTTAAAGAAGATGAAAAATCAGAAACAAAAAATTCAGTAGAAGTAAAAAGCTATAATTTAATTTCAGAAGAAGGCGAAATTGAGAAAATTGTCTTTTTTTATAGAAACGGGACATTTAAGGTGTATATCCCGTAATTTAAATTTTCGCGTATTTGAAAATTTTTCAAAATATTTTTGATTTAAGCGATTCTCACGTAATTCGAAAAATAGCTGAAATTTACAATTTAAATCCGTCGTTAGGAATTTTACCTAAAACGCCATCGTAATGTTTTTTCAAAATTTGTAAGTCGGCTTCGTAATCTCCGGTCGGATGAAAAGGTTTTCCTAAATTAACTTCTTTTTTGCCCCAATCAAAAGCAACTGGGATAATTGGCACATTTGCTTTAAGTGCAATATAATAAAATCCACTTTTAATTTCTGTTACTTCTTTACGTGTTCCTTCTGGAGCTACGGCTAAACGAAAAACTTCTTTGCGATCAAAAATTGCAGCAATTGAATCCACTTTGTTCAATCCACCTGAACGATCTAAAGGCTCACCGCCCACACTTCTGAAATAATATCCGAAAGGAAATTTGAATAATTCTTTCTTTCCAACCCAGTTCATTTCTAATCCTGAAATGCCACGGGTAAAAATTCCTAAATAAAAATCATGATTACTTGTATGTGGCATCACCATCATAACGCATTTTTTCACTTCCGCATTTTCAATTCCTCTTATTTTCCAGCCCATTAGCTTAAAAAAGATGAATTTGTACAACTGTTTCTTCATTAAAATTTATTATTTCATGCAAAATAAAAGATTTAAAATGGTATTTTTGAGTAAAAGCTTTACAAATGATCCAAAAAATTTTTAGTTATCTGATTCCAATCAAAATTTTCAAAAAAAAATCAGCAAGAAGTAAAATGATCGAAGTTACCTGGGCAAATGGCGAATTGGTTTTAGATTCTGAAAATACAAATTATTCGTACGGAAGTTTGCAACGTATATTAAGGTACGGATTACGTAATATCGGTTATAAAGCCATTCTTAATATGGATCATATATTATTGTTAGGAGTTGCCGGTGGAAGTGTTGTAAAAACTTTGGTAGACGAAATTGAATACAAAGGTAAAATTACCGGGGTTGAAATTGACTCAGACATCATTCAGATTGCAAATGAATATTTTAATCTCAATCAGATCAAGCAACTTGAAGTTATAATTGACGATGCTTTTGAATTTGTTTTGAAAACCAAACATCAATATAACCTAATTATCATTGATATTTTTGAAGATACCAAAATGCCGAATTTTTTGTTTGAACGATTTTTTAGTGAACGGGTTTGTTCTCTTTTAAAAGATCAGGGATTTGTGCTTTTTAATACCATGATACTCGATGAAGCACATAATGTCAGAAATCGGAAGTATATTGCAGAAATAAATTCTAAACTTTTCTCTTCAAAAATGTTGCCGCGTATTGAAGATCATAATGAACTAATAATAATTGAAAAAGTCGCCTAAATTTCACCTTTTATGAAAACCCTAGTTTCTATTTTAAAAGCCATTCCACCTACTAAAATTATCGATTCCAGCATTGATTTTTCACAATATATTCCTTTAGATTTATCAATAACGAATAAAGAATTAATGGAAAGCAAACCAGAAAATGCTACTGAATTTGAGATTTTTATTTCTAATTATTTAAAAACCAATAATGCCGAAGTAGCCTTTGGAGGTTATATAGAAGGACGGACTTTATATAAAAGGAGTACCATTTTTAAAAATGAATCTATTCCGGAACGTAATATTCATATAGGTCTTGATCTCTGGACAAAAGTTGATACATCTGTATTGGCGGCACTTGACGGAAAAGTACATAGTTTTAAAAATAATATTGGTTTAGGTGATTATGGACCGACAATCATTTTAGAACACGAAATTGAAAAGGAAAAATTTTATACTTTATACGGACATTTATCGTTAGAAAGTATAAAAGACCTAAGCGTTGGGAAGCAATTTAAAAAGGGTGAAAAAATTGCAACTCTTGGAAGTGCAGCTATTAACGGAGATTATGCGCCTCACGTACATTTTCAGATTATACAAAATATTGAAGATTATTGGGGAGATTATCCCGGTGTTTGCAACAGTAATGATTTGAATTTTTACATCGAAAATTGCCCCGACCCTAACTTATTATTAAAAATAACATAAATAGTTATGAAGAAAGCAGGATTGATTATATGTTTGTTGTTGCTAATTGGATGTAAATCTAAAACTATAAACAGGGATACCGAAGATTTAAAAATTAAACCAGTTCCAACCGCTGAAATTAATGCCAATCAGCAGAAAAAAGCATACGATTTGGGCAAGCGGGTTTTGGAAACCTGCAATACGTCAAAATTTAAACCTTTTAACGAAACTGAGGTTACAAAGTCGGTTATGGAAAATACGACAGAAGAACGATTGACGAAAACCTGCCAGCGATTTAGACAATATTACGGAAGTTTTATTGATTTGAAATTAGACGGCGTTTACAGAACTAAACAAGAAGTTATTTACCGCTATCACGCGCTCTACACCAAAAAAGTGGCCAACAAAGAGTTACGTATTTTTGTAAATGAAGACAATTTAGTTTCTGCAATAAAATCAATGGATTGGGATGAAAAATTTGATTCTAAATTAGAAGGACAATAAACTAAAACTATGAAATTTAAAACACCTTTTTTAATCTTACTGTTACTTTCAACTTTTGTAAGTGCTCAGGAAACAATGAGTGTAAAAGGCTCAAAAGCATATCCGGCAACGCAAAATTATACATTTATCTGTGAAAAATATGCTTTTTCTGGAGAAACAAATGTTCAGATTGCCAAAACAGAAAAAGGTGGAATTTTAAAATTATCAATAGCCACCGCCAATGGTGAAGCAAGAATTTCCGGAGGAGTTTATGTTGATCTGGCCAACGGCGACGTTATTGCCTGTGTCGACAAAAATGTAAAAGAAACAGTTGAAGGCAAAACTACATCTTATTACTATTTCACTCCAGCCGAAATGGTTAAGCTTAAAAAAGCTGACATACAAGGTATCAGATTTATTGTAACCGGAAATTCAAAATCTTTTGGAAATCAAACGGGTTATTTTACTGCTGTAAATAAAATAGCTTACTTTTCGACAGCATACGATAAATCAAAAAAAACATTTGATACTGCAACAGCAATTAGTACATTATAAATAAAATATTTAGTATAATTACTCTTATATTTATATTCTAATTTTATTTAAATGAATGCAAACGAAAATTTAATTGCAAAATTCTACACTGCTTTTGCAAATGCCGATGCTAAAACAATGAGTGAATGTTATCACCCAAAAGTGCATTTTATCGACCCTGCTTTTGGCTTACTAAAAGAAGAACAGGTCTCCAAAATGTGGGAAATGTTGATTTTAAAAAGCAAAGGCAATCTTAAAATTGAATTTTCAGATATTAAGGCTGATGAATTTACTGGCTCTGCAAAATGGGTTGCTACTTATAATTTCAGTAAAACAAATCGAAAAGTAATCAACAAAATTTCAGCTGAATTTGTTTTTCAGGATGGCTTGATTATTAAGCATACCGATAATTTTGATGTATGGAAATGGTCTAAACAAGCCTTTGGAGTTACAGGATATCTGTTGGGCTGGACCGGTTTTTTTCAGGCAAAAATCAGAGAACAAGCCTTATTGTCACTTAAAAAATTTCAGTAATCAAAATAATTTTCATAAATTGAAATTTCAAAATTCTGATTAGTCAAAATATATTTCCTCCTTATTTAAATATCTGCCTTATTGAGATTTTATTTTAGTTGCTTGTAATATTGAATTAGTCATTTTTTTAATTTTCAATACTTATGAAAGAAGTCATACATAAAAAATTAAATCAATTACAGGCAACAGCAATTTGCGGAAACGATATTAGTTCTTCCTGTTTGTATGTTTCGGCTTTAACCATTTTGTACGCAGGTCAATATGCCTGGATTTCTTTATTAATCGTTGCTGTCGTTTTATTTTTATTCAGACGAATTTATGGCGAAGTTGTTGGTGCAATTCCATTAAACGGAGGCGCTTACAATGTTTTACTAAACACTTCAACAAAACGCCTCGCCTCTCTCGCTGCTACATTAACGGTTTTATCCTACATGGCAACAGCAGTAATTTCAGCATCTGAAGGAATGCATTATCTGCACGGAATTTTCGAAGGATTAAATGTGACTATTGCTACTGTCATTGTTTTAATATTATTTACCGGACTCGCTATTTTAGGTATTGGAGAATCGGCGTTTGTCGCGGTAATTATTTTCTTAACACATATTGCAACTTTAACTTTACTTGTTTTAGCTTCATTATGGTTTTTGATGCATAATGGTTTAGAAACCTTTCATATCAACTGGCAAACTCCCATTGCCACCGGAAATATAAAAACAGCTCTTTTTCTGGGATTTTCTGCCGCTATGCTTGGAATCTCAGGTTTTGAAAGTTCTGCTAATTTTGTTGAAGAGCAAGAATCTGGAGTTTTTCCAAAAACACTTCGTAACATGTGGGCAATTGTCAGCTTTTTTAATCCCGTAATTGCCATACTATTAATAAGTGTCATTCCACTTACCGAAGTTGGCGAAAACAAAGAATCACTTTTGGCACATCTTGGAGAAACTACCGGTGGATCCTGGCTCGCATGGCTAATTTCTATAGATGCCGTACTAGTTTTATGCGGTGCCGTTTTAACTTCATTTGTGGGTGTTTCGGGATTGTTAAACCGAATGACCTTAGACCGAATTCTACCCAATTTTTTCCTGAAACAAAATAAAAGAGGTTCACATTACAGAATTGTAATTAGCTTTTTAGTGCTTTGTATCTCAGTACTTTTCGCCACAAGCGGACATCTGGAATCGCTGGCTGGAGTTTATACTTTTTCATTTTTGGCCGTAATGGCGTTATTCGGAATCGGGAATTTATTACTAAAATTCAAACGCCGAAAATTGCCAAGACCGGAACGTGCACGTGGAATCGCAGTTGTCACTGCCGTATTTTTTATCATTGCAGCCTTTATCGGAAATATGAAGTTGAACATCAATGCATTTTATACCTTTTTACAGTACATGATTCCGTCGCTAATTTTCATCGCAATAATGCTTAACCGCGTCATGCTGATCAAACTTTTAATCGAAGCATTAGAATATTTCTATCAGCCGCTACGCAGAATGGTAATTGTAAGCAATCGCTATTTACAAAAAATGAGTATTGAAATTAATTCACAGGAATTTGTCTTTTTTACCAAAGGCGATGATATCGCAATACTGAACAAAGTACTGCAATACGTTGAAAACAATGAAACAACTAAAAAACTAAAGATCGTTCACATCAAAAGCGACGGCGCAAACAATGAAGCGCTAAAAAAAGATTTAGAAGTTTTAGATCGTGCTTACGACGATATTGATATCGAATTCCTTGAAATAAAAGGTGTTTTTGGACCTGAAATTATCGACGAACTTTCTGAAAAATGGAAAATTCCAAAAAACTTCATGTTCATAGGTTCACCCGGAAATAAATTCTCCTACCGCGTTTCAGACTTAGGCGGAGTTCGTTTAATCATGTAACTTCTGATTTTTTTCAGGAGCAAATGTATCCGGTTTTTAAAGACGACCAGTCCCGATATCCCTTCCAATCTTTTGTGCCGAACCCCGGCACAAAAGGATTTCCAGTCCTATCGGGGCTATATTAGAAGTTTAGTTTTCAAAAGAAGCAAGAAGAAAGAAACAAGAGGAATGAAACAAGAAACCCAACAGGTTTTATTCCGAAACTTCGAGATAAAACCTGTTGGGTTTATATTTTATCACATCAATTGTCACCAACAGCTTTGCGAACTTTGTGTTTATAAGCAGCTACAATGTAAAAAACCTTTGCGGACTTTGCGGTTAAATTTTTAAGATTTAAACCAGCCAGCAACTAATTCATCTTCAAATGAAGTAGCATTTTTATGAACAAATTCATTTGTTTTGTTATTATAAGAATAATCTAAAGCCCATGTTTCATGGTTTTTAGCCAGGTCTTTAATACTGTCACAAACATAAGCGATTTCTTCATTTGTAGTTGTTGGATGAATTGACATTCTAATCCATCCCGGTTTTTTGATCAAATCTCCAATCGTGATTTCATCAACCAATTTATTTGAAGTTTCCTGATCAACATGCAGTAAAAAGTGACCGTAAGTTCCTGCACAGCTACAGCCTCCTCTGGTCTGGATTCCGAATTTATCATTCAGTAATTTTACACCTAAATTAAAGTGAAGATTTTCTATAAAAAAAGAAACTACTCCTAGACGGTTTTTATGTTGTCCGGCCAGAATTTTAATGTTTTCAACTGGTTCTAATGCATCAAAAACATAATCAACGATTTCATGCTCACGTTGTAAAATGTTCTCTATTCCCATTTCTTCCTTCAACTCAATTGCCAACGCCGTTTTTATAACCTGCAAAAATCCAGGAGTACCTCCATCTTCGCGGTCTTCTATATTGTCAATATATTTATGTTCTCCCCAAGGATTTGTCCAGCTTACTGTTCCACCTCCAGGACAATCCGGAATCATATTATTATATAATTTTTTGCTAAAAATCAAAACACCTGAAGTTCCCGGGCCACCCAAAAATTTGTGTGGTGAAAAGAATATAGCATCCAGATACGCTTCCGGATCTGCAGGATGCATGTCAATTGCTACATAAGGTCCTGAACAGGCAAAATCTACAAAACAAACTCCATTATGCTGGTGCATCAATTTTGCAGCTTCGTGAAATGGAGTTTTCAAACCGGTTACATTTGAACAGGAAGTAATTGAAGCGATTTTAATAGTTCGATCTGCATACTTTTTTAATAATGCAGCTAAATTATCTAAGCAAAAAAGTCCCTTTTCGCATGACGGAATAATTTCAACATCTGCAATGGTCTCCAACCACGAAGTTTGATTCGAGTGATGTTCCATATGCGAAATAAAAACTACAGGTTTCTTTTCAGCTGGCACAGTGATAAAATCTTTCAGGTTTTCAGGAATTTTTAAGCCTAAAATACGTTGAAACTTATTGATTACACCAGTCATACCGGTTCCGTCCGTAATTAAAACATCATCCTGATTCGCATTGGCATGACGCTTAATAATATTTCTGGCATGATGATAGGCTTTTGTCATGGCAGTACCTGACACAGTAGTTTCAGTATGAGTATTCGCTACAAAAGGTCCGAAATCATTCAGAAGTTTCTCTTCAATTGGTCGATATAACCTTCCGCTGGCGGTCCAATCGGTATAAATAATCTGTTTTTTACCGTATGGAGATTTAAATTCCTGATTAATTCCAACGATATTTTTACGAAAATCCTGAAAATAAGTCTCTAAAGTGATGGTATTATTTTTGCTATCCATTAGTGTGCCTGAGTTTGATGCAAATATAATGGGTTTTTTATAAAATTGCGAATTTATCAATTGTAAACTTCAAATATTCAAGAACTGATTAGTTTATTTAACTAAAATGCGATTTTTTTAGCAAATTATCATAATATTCTATCGGATTAATAGGGCAATAGAAACTTAAACGAGACTATTCTATGAAGAATTTATCAGTAGCCACTTTTGGTGGTGGATGTTTTTGGTGTATTGAAGCTGTAATTCAGCGTTTAAACGGTGTACGGGCTTTGAAATCAGGCTATTCCGGAGGTTTTATTAAAAACCCTCCTTATCGTGAAGTTTGTACTGGCAGAACGGGTCATGCTGAAGTCATACAAATCACTTTTAATCCTGACATTATTTCATATCACGATTTAATTTTTATCTTTATGACAAGCCATGATCCAACAACACTCAATCGACAAGGAGCTGATATAGGAACACAGTATCGTTCAATCATTTTATATCATGATGCAGAACAAAAAGCTATTTCAGAACAGGTTTTTGAAGAAGTAAAACCATTTTATGAGGATCTAATTGTAACCGAACTTACTGCTTTTGAGGTATTTTATGAAGCGGAAGAAGATCATCAAAACTATTACAATAACAATCAGGATGCGCGTTATTGCCAAATCGTGATTGATCCAAAAGTACAAAAATTGAAAAAAATGTACGCAGACAGATTAGTGAACTAATTTAAAAGTTTTTGCCACAGATTACACAGATTAAATAGATTTTTTTATTCTGGGGGTCGTTAAATCATCAGAATAATCTTTATAATCCTTTAATCTGTGACAGAAAAAATAATAATTTCAATGAAAAATTTAAAAATAAATAATCGATTTACAGCTGAATTACCTGCAGATCCTGATGAAACCAATGAAATTCGACAGGTTAAAAACACGCTGTTTTCCTATGTAAATCCGACAACACCCTCTAATCCAACTTTAATTCATGCTTCCGAAGAAGTAGGTGAAATGGTCGGAATAACAAAGGAAGAAATTCAGTCCGAATCATTTTTGAATGCTTTTTCAGGAAAAGAGATTTTGCCTGAGACTCGCCCGTATGCTATGTGTTATGCAGGACATCAATTTGGAAATTGGGCTGGACAATTGGGTGATGGCCGTGCTATTAATTTAACCGAGGTTGAACACAATAACAAGTTTTTCACCTTACAATTAAAAGGTGCTGGAAAAACTCCCTATTCAAGAACTGCAGATGGTTTGGCTGTTTTACGCTCTTCAATACGTGAATATTTATGTGCTGAAGCGATGCATTATTTGGGAGTTCCTACTACCCGATCACTTTCATTAATGTTATCCGGAGATCAGGTATTGAGAGATGTTTTATATAACGGAAATCCTGCTTACGAAAAAGGAGCAATCGTTTGTCGCGTAGCGCCATCTTTTATTCGTTTTGGAAGTTTTGAAATGCTTACTGCACGAAATGAACTGAAAAATCTAAAAGAGTTTGTTGAGTACACGATCAAACATTATTTCCCGGAAATAAAAGGCGAACCAAAAGAGCAATATTTACAATTCTTTAAAACCGTTGCAGAAACAACACGAAAAATGATTGTAGATTGGCAACGTGTTGGTTTTGTTCATGGCGTTATGAATACTGATAATATGTCGATTCACGGATTAACGATTGATTACGGCCCATATGGATGGTTGGAAAACTACGATCCGAATTGGACTCCAAATACTACAGACTCACAAAATAGAAGATATCGTTTTGGGAATCAGCCTCAGGTGGCACAGTGGAATTTGTATCAATTAGCCAACGCTCTTTATCCGTTAATTAACGAAGCAGAACCTTTAGAAAAGATATTAGAATCCTTTATAAATGATTTCGAATCAGAGTATAAAACAATGTTTTTAAGTAAATTAGGATTATTTACTTCAACTGAAACTGACAGTAAACTAATTGCAGGCTTAGAAACTGTTTTACAATTATCTGAAACAGATATGACGATCTTTTTTAGAAATTTAAGCAAGATTACGAAGGGAGATTCTGTTGAAAATGCAATTAAAACAATTCAGGATTCTTTTTATTTACCGGAAGAAATTAAAGGAGATATCTTAGATTCCTGGAAGAAATGGTTTACTGTTTATCTTCAAAGATTAAATCAGGAAGAGCTTTCAGATACGGATCGTACAGAAAAAATGAATCAAGTTAATCCGAAATATGTATTGCGAAATTATATGGCGCAATTGGCAATTGATGACGCAGATAAAGGAGATTATGCTGCAATAAATGAGCTGTATTTACTACTACAAAAACCATACGATGAACAAGCGGAATCTGAAAAATGGTTTGCAAAACGACCAGATTGGGCACGCTCAAAAGTAGGTTGTTCTATGCTTTCCTGTAGTTCTTAAAGTTTTCTGCCACAAATTACACTAATTTTCACTAATTTAAAATTTGGACAATTCAGTTTTGTGCATAATCCAATTAGTGAAAATTAGTGTAATTTGTGGCAAACTTTTTTTATTTGGATGTAATATAATCCACAATCATACTAGAGTGAACGCGGGAGTTTTCTATAAACCATTTATGCGTTTGCATTCCGCCACAAACTACTCCGGCCAAAAATAAGCCTTTAACATTGGTTTCCATTGTTTCCGGATTGTAGGTTGGTATTTTTAATTCATCATCCGATAATTGAATTCCCGTTTTTTCGAGAAAAGTAAAATCTGGTTTATAACCGGTTAAGGCTAAAACAAAGTCATTTTCAATGGTTACTTTTCCATTCGTTGTTTGAATTTCGACTTCATTTTCCCTAATATCAGTAATATTCGATTCAAAATAAGCCGTAATACTTCCTTCAGCGATTCGGTTTTCAATATCGGGTTTTACCCAATATTTTACTCTGTTATTGATTTCGTTTTTACGAATAACCATAGTAACGTTTGCACCTTTTCTCCAGCATTCCAATGCAGCATCAACAGAAGAATTATTAGCTCCAACAATCAAAACATTTCTGAAAGCATATTCATGTGCCTCCTTATAATAATGACGCACTTTTGATAACTCCTCACCTTTTACGCTCATTTCTATCGGAATATCATAAAAGCCTGTTGCGATAACTACGTTTTTAGCTTCGTATGATTTTTTATCTGAAGTGATTTTGAAGAGTTTATTTTCCAGTTTTTGAACACTAATCACTCTTTCAAACAAATGGATCGAAAAATTAAAATAGCGATGAATATTTCGATAATATTCAAGTGCTTCCTGACGGCCTGGCTTTGGTGCCAGACAATTAAAAGGAATATCTCCAATCTCTAATCTTTCTGCAGTAGAGAAAAAGGTCATATACAACGGATAATTAAAAATACTATTTACAATCGCGCCTTTTTCTATAATTAAATATCGTAAATTTTTCTTTTGGGCTTCAATTGCACAAGCCAATCCAATCGGACCGCCTCCCACAATTATCAAATCATATTCTGTCATAAATTATTATTTTTCCCAGGTCTTAAAAGGATTTTTGCTCAAATAGGCATTGTAATATCGTTCATCGTTTGTTACTTCTTCTCCCAGCCAGTCCGGTTTTTCAAAAGAATCTGTTTCTGATTGTAATTCAATTTCAGCCATTATCAAACCTTCATTTTCACCATAAAATTCATCTACTTCAAAAACATGTTTTCCTGATTGTATTTCATACCGTGTTTTCTCTATTTTTCCCTTTTCGCATAATTTTAGCAATTCCTGCGCTTCATCCAACGGAATTTCATTTTCCCATTCAAATCGGGACATACCACCGTGATGACCAATTCCCTTAATAGTAAGAAAGCCTTTTTTTCCTTTAATTCGAACACGCACAGTTCGCTCTGGAAGCGAACTTAAATAACCTTGCGCAATTTGATTTTGAGCAAAAGCCTGTTCCTTAAAATCACTAGACTTTACAAGAAACTTTCTTTCAATTTCTATCATTTTAGTATTGTAATTAATTTTTAATGCAAGTTACTCATTTTAATTCAGTCCTGAAATTGAGATCACATAATGTCTATAAGAATCTCAAAACATAACTGCTTAAAAATTAAATCAATAACATTAAATTAACTGATTATTAATACATTCTGTATTTATTTTTTTGTTAATTTGATAGAGCATTCAGTCTTATTCCCATCAGGCAATAATTAATATTCAATTAAAAATATACTGTTATGGATATCTCTAGTATCTTAATCCCCATCTTAACGGGAGTAGTTTTTGGAATTTTAGGCTATTTTTTAGGAAAGAAATCAGCATCAAATATAGATCATTCACTTGCCTCCTCTCTACAATCAGAGTTAGATGCCTGCAAAAAACATACAAAAAGTTTGACTACCCGAATCTCATCGTTGGAAGCTGATTTAGCACAAAAGAAAACAAAATCTGTTAAAAAGAAATCTATTGTAACTAATTCAACACCGACATTTTTATTTGATGCAGGAATAGCCAAAACAGTTTTTGGCAAAAAAATAAAAGAAAATGATCTGAAAATCGTTGAAGGAATTGGACCGAAAATAGAAGGTTTATTTAATGCAGCCGGAATCACAACATGGAAAGATTTGTCTGAAGCACCAACTGAAAAATTGCAAGCGATATTAGACGGCGGCGGAGAGAATTATGCGATACATAATCCCAGCACTTGGGGCAAGCAGGCTTTGCTGGCTTATGAAGGTAAATGGGAAGAACTTAAAGCCTGGAAAGCCGGATTGCGCGGAGGGAAAGAGTGAAGAAAAGAGGTTCAAAGGTTCATAGAGACAAAGGTTTTTCTTCCGTCTCTTTACTTAAATCTTGTTTTTCTTAACTGAATTAGGTTAGTTTTTTTATGCTTCTATCAAAAAATGCAGCATCCCAGTTTTTTGTTTTGTTGTACCACAATTGTCCTTTTGAAACTTCTAGGGGGCAATCAAAATTATTGGTGTAAAGTGCTCCTGTTCCTAAGCCTTGGGGCATTTTTGAATTTAGTGTAAAGGTCCATTGCGAGATTGCATTAAGTCCGATATTACTTTCTAAAGCCGATGTAATCCACCAACCGATATTATATTTATTGGCCAGATCAATCCATTCCTGCGTTCCTCTAAAACCGCCAACAAAACTTGGTTTTAGGATAATGTATTGTGGTTTAATTTTCTGTAATAAGTTTTCTTTTTCTTCGAATGAAAATACGCCAATTAATTCTTCATCTAATGCAATAGGAAAAGGTGTTGTTTTACACAAATCTGCCATAGCCTGAATATTCCCTTTCTTAATAGGCTGCTCGATACTATGTAACTGAAATGCTTTTAATTGATTTAATTTATCTAAAGCTTCATTTAAAGCAAAAGCGCCGTTGGCATCTACCCTGATTTCGATTTGTTCTGCAGAAAAATGGCTTCTTATAAATTGTAATAATTCGAGTTCTTTTTGGAAATCGATCGCTCCAATTTTTAATTTTATACAATCAAAACCTTGTGACAATTTCTCTTCTATTTGCTCTTTCATGAAAGAAGCTTCTCCCATCCAAACCAAACCATTTATAATAATTGATTGAGAATTATTGGTAAAATTAGAAGGAAATAAAAGATAAGGATTTTCGCTTTTCAATGATAAAAAAGCCATTTCGATTCCGAATTGTATAGAGGGAAATTCTAACAAAGCTTCCCAAAGTGCAGTTTCTCGCAAATGAATATTCTGGCAGGCCCAATTGAGTTTTTCTTCATAATCATCCCGATCATCAACACTTAAACCACGTAAAATACCACACTCTCCTATTCCTTTTTTGCCGTTTTCCTCAAGAACAATAAACCAGGTTTCTTTTTCGGTCATAACCCCTCGCGACGTCCCGGAAGGACGTTTAAACTCAAGCATGTATTTATGATATGTCGCTCTCATGATTTGATTTTTTCACCATATAAGTGATGTAAGGTATTTAAGTTTTGCTTAATCTAAGTTTACTAAGGAAATATTAGTGAGCTATCTATCATTTAGCACATTATAAACAAGCTTATATGATCTCTGATCATAATGTCACAATAAACTTAAAGATAGCGCAATTCCATTTAAATCAACTTATAATCACTTATATGGTGGAAAAAAAAATTTAATTATAAAGCTTTAGTACTTTTTCGAAGTCTTTTGATGGTAATCCGGCTTTTTGAAAAATTTCAAAGTCTTTTTTTGTTTTGTCTTTCCAGCTTAGGCTGTCTGTTACATTTTGAGTTTGGTATTTTTTATAGATTACTTTTGCTTCACTGTAATCGTCACTAACCAAATAAACATGAGCTAAATTTAGTTTAACTAATAATTCGGTATCATCTAGTTTTTCGCCTTCTTTAAGGAACTTTATCGCTTTTGCATATTGTTTAGTCAAAATATAGCAGTAACCAATGGAACCATAATCAATCGCTGTTGCTTTACCGTCATTAATGATGGTGTTTAATTTTTGAATTGCTTCGTTGTATTTTTGAAGCTTTATTAAAGTCGAAGCCTGAACTCTCAAATCATTATAAACGTTTTTAGAGATATCAGCATCTTTGTAACAAGCATTCCCAAAATCTTTATAGACTTTGTTTTTTTCGATTGGCAATAACTTTTGAAATTCTGAGTAACGATATTGTTTTATAATTTTATCCAAAATACAAACGCAAAAATCATCAGAATTCGCCATTTTTTGAGCCATTGTTGATGTCTTGCATAAACTAATAATTTCGTTTTTGTTATCCTGATTCCAACCACGGTTTAATTTAGTGTCAACCCAAGGCACAACTTCCAAAACAATCTTTTGATTCAAAAGCCAGTTTTTACTGTGAAAACCAAACCAAATTGTACTGATGTCTTGTCCTAAACAAGAAGATTTGTCTAGTGACAATCTTTTCGCATCTTTACTTACTTCATCCACTTGTGCATAACAGGCTTTGTCTGTTTTTCCGTCATCAATGTATTTTTTTGCATTTTCCTCTGAAGTAAAGAGAGCATAACTACAGTTGTCGTCACCAGAAATTTTTGACATTAGAAAAACAGCTCCGGCAGAACCCTGACTGATTCCGGTTGGGTCTGGAATTGCTTTTAATACCGAAACCAAACTATTTGCCATTTGCTGGTTTTCGTCTAATAGTGTAATTCGGTATACAATTTCTGTGGTTCCAACAGGAAGGTCTTCTGTTTTTAAAGTGATTCGGTCACGGGCAGAAACGATAATTTCTTTAGTTGTGGCGCGCTCTTTGTCCCAATAACCGTCTTTTTGAGCAAAAGAACTGTATGAAACTGTAATTAAAAAGAATAGGGCAATTTTTTTTAAATTCATATTTCTTGTAATAAGTTTTTAAGTAGGAATTCACGAATATTCTATAATAAAACTAATTTTTAAACATCAGATTGTCATTTCTCCTCAGTCGAAATGACACAAATTATGCCAAATATTTCTTTTGAAACCAAGTGTCCTAGCCCCGATAGAGCCGGTATCCTTTTTTGAAGCGATTTTTTATCGTTTCAAAAAAGATATAGCCGAAAGCGGGAATAGCTCCTTATCCTTCTCCCGAAATTTCGGGACGCTCAGGATGACATGTGTAAACTTAATTAATTACAATTCAATAGATTCTCCGATTTCTAAAAGCATTAAATCTTTTCCTTTATCGAAAAATTTACGAATTGATTCTTCGTGATTGATTTCGATATAACCAAAAGTATCAAAATGATAACCCAGGATTTTATCACATTCTATAAAATCAGACGCAATGATAGCATCTTCAACATCCATGGTAAAATTGCTTCCAATTGGAAGAATGGCTAAATCTAATTTGGTACGCATTGGAATCAGTTTCATATCCATTGTAAGAGCCGTATCACCAGCAATGTAGATATTTTTGTGTTCGCCTTCGATTACAAAACCTCCTGGATTTCCACCGTAACTTCCGTCTGGAAAAGAACTTGAGTGAATGGCGTTCACATATTTTACTATTCCAAAATCGAATTTCCAGCTTCCGCCGTGATTCATCGGGTGTGCATTATGGCCTAATTTGGCATAATAACTGGTTATTTCTGCATTAGAAACGATTACTGCATTGGTGCGATTTGCAATAGCTTCAACGTCTAAAACGTGGTCGCCGTGTGCATGTGTCAACAAAATGTAGTCCGCTTTTAATGTGTTTATATCGATTGCCGAAGCTTGTGGATTTCCTGTAATAAAAGGATCAACAAGAATATGTTTTCCTCCAACTTCAATACCTAAAGATGCGTGTCCGTAGAATGTAATTTTCATTTTTATAGAAATTTAAAGTTGAACTTTATTTTATCTTCCACCAAGAAATAAATTAACAAAAATGTCTGAAATCAATGAAATCATACAAACTGTTAATAATAAAGAAAGCAAGAAGGTACTTAACGCCAGTTTTTTTAATTCAGGATCTAAAAGTTTAGGATCATGATTTTTATAAACTGTAATTAAATGTTTAGTTAAAGGAATGTAAGCCAATAAAAATAAATATTGATCGAAGCGATAATCACTTAAAATAGCAAAAATAACTACCAAAAGCATCGCTGTAATGATTAATGAAAAATGATAAATTTTAGCTTTTGCACCACCAATTTGCACTACGATAGTATTTTTTCCTGATTTTCTGTCTGATTCTTCATCACGCATATTGTTCAGGTTTAAAACGCCAACACTTAATAATCCGATAGAAATTGCCGGTAAAACTAAAAGAGGATCAACTTCTTTTGAATATAAAAAGTTAACACCCAAAGTACTTACTAATCCGAAGAAAACGAAAACAAAAGCATCTCCAAAACCCCTGTATCCATAAGCTGAATTTCCTACTGTATAACGAATTGCAGAAACAATTGCTGCAATTCCTAACAATAAAAAGAAAATTGAATAACCAAAGTTACTTTCTCCAAAAGCAAAATAAATCAAAATGATCGCTGACAATAGAGTCAACGCAGCCGTAATGATTATCGCTTTTTTCATAGCCTGAGGCGTAATCACTCCACTCTGAATAGCACGTTGCGGCCCTACTCGATCAGCATTATCAGTACCTTTTACACCATCTCCATAATCATTTGCAAAATTGGATAAAACCTGTAAACCAAGCGTGGTTAAAAGTGCAAAACCAAAAATTTTCCAACTGAATACTTCTGTTGGTGTATTAATGGTTGCAGTTGGGTTTGATAAGGCGTATATACTTCCTACTATAATTCCGGAAACTGATAAAGGCAATGTGCGCAGTCTGGCGGCTTCAATCCAATGTTTCATTCTGTTTTGTTTAGTTTTAAATTTTGTTTCAGGTTCTTTAAGAGTTTTCAGTCGCAGTCTCTGTAAACAGTTAAATACTGAAGGCTGTGACTGAGACTGATTACTATTTTTAAGGAAGCCATTTATTCTCTCCGAAATTTGGTTTTCTTTTTTCTAAGAATGCGTTTCTGCCTTCTTTTGCTTCTTCGGTCATGTAGGCCAAACGAGTTGCTTCTCCTGCGAAAACCTGTTGTCCGACCATTCCGTCGTCTGTAAGATTCATAGCAAATTTCAGCATTTTTATAGAAGTTGGCGATTTTTGAAGTATTTCCTGCGCCCATTCGTAAGCAGTAGCTTCAAGCTCATCGTGTGGAATAACGGCATTTACCATTCCCATATCCATTGCTTCCTGCGCTGAATAATTTCTTCCTAAAAAGAAAATTTCACGTGCTTTTTTCTGCCCTACCATTTTAGCTAAATAAGCTGATCCGTAACCACCGTCAAAACTGGTAACGTCAGCATCTGTTTGTTTAAAAATAGCGTGTTCTTTACTAGCCAAAGTCATATCACATACTACGTGTAAGCTGTGTCCGCCACCTACTGCCCATCCCGGAACAACGGCAATAACTACTTTTGGCATAAAACGAATTAAACGTTGTACTTCCAGAATATTTAAACGATGTTGTCCATCTTCACCTACATAACCCTGATGTCCACGAGCGTTTTGATCGCCACCGCTGCAAAAAGAATAAACCCCATCTTTAGTTGATGGGCCTTCAGCAGAAAGCAAGACTACTCCTATCGAAGTATCTTCTTGAGCATCGTAAAAAGCCTGGTATAATTCTGAAGTTGTTTTTGGGCGGAAAGCATTTCTAACATTAGGTCTGTTAAACGCTATTCTGGCAACTCCATTACATTTTTTATAGGTGATATCTTCAAATTCTCTGGCAGTGATCCAATCCATTTCTATTTGTTTAGTTTTAAATAATTATAGTGTAAAAATAAAGCATTTTTACATTTTTACCTACTCAAATCGGCTTAAGTCTGCGTGAAAATAACTTTAGAATACAGCAAATCTTATTTACATACAAAAAATAACATTATTTAACATTGGATTTCAAAAATAATTAAGTAATTTTACACCCTAGAAATCAATGAGATACATTTTATTTCACTGATTTATGATTGATTTTCTTTCACTGATTTATTAACCTAAAAAATGACTTTTTTTGAGAAAAATTAAAAATTTTGTCGCTCATTTTTTTACGGTTTTTATTAGTAAACCTTTGACTAATGAGCAAATGATTTATGCGTTTGTTAAGACTTCAAAAAGGAGATAGTAACACCTAAGGTTAAATGCTAGAATTGTTTAAGTAATTAGTATAAGATTGATTACGAAAAAGAAGAAAAATGCTAACCAGAACATTCTATAAGTTATTTATCAACCAAATGGATTAGCCGCGAAATTGATTTTTTGCTTTTAAGATGAACGTATTGATTGTTTAAAGACATACCAGATGAGAGAGTAACTCCTAAAATTTATAAAGTTGTTATTCTTTTAATGGATTCGAATTATTTTATTTCTGTTTTTTTTTAATTACAATTTTTTTTAAAACTGAATAAAAAGAGAAAGGCTGCTTGTAATGAGCAGCCTTTCTTGTTATAATAATTCTTGCGAATAAATTCCAATTTTTTAAAATTCCAAATTCCAATCTATAAACTCTAAATAATTCCTATTGGAATTTGGAATTTAAATATTTGAAATTTTAGAGAGTCTAATCTTCCTTTACCAGATAAATCCCGTCTTCTTTAATTTCGATGAGTTTATCTTTATATAAAGCTCCAATTGCTTTTTTAAAGGTTTTTTTACTCATTTTTAAAACTGTTTTAATGTCTTCAGGGTGTGAAGCATCATTTAGTCTCAGGAAACCACGATTGGCACGTAACTCATCCAGAATTTTCTCAGCATTTGGTTCAATACTTTGATAACCTTGTACTTGTAGCGCAACATCGATTTTATTATCAGGACGAATGTTTTTAATAAAACCAATCATTCTGTCTCCGGTTCTGATTGCGTCATCGTAAACTTCATCTTTATACAACAAACCTTTATGCTGTTCATTGATGATAACATTGATACCTAATTCGGTAATGTGTGAAACTATCAAATCAACTTCTTCTCCTTTTTCAACTGAAAGCTGATCGTTATTTAAAAATTGATTCAATTTACTTGAAGCTACCAAACGATTGGTTTTTTCATCCATATAAAGGTAAACTAAGTAACGTTTTCCTTTTTCCATTGGGCGCGCCTGTTCTTTAAAAGGAACAAGAATATCTTTCTCCATTCCCCAATCCATAAAGGCACCAACCTGATTGATATAATTTACTCTTAAAAGTGCAAATTCATTCAATAAAATATAAGGTTCAAGTGTTGTTGCAACCGGACGTTGTTCGTGGTCTAAGTAAACGAAAACTATAAGTTCCTCGCCTATTTCAAATTCATTTGGAACGTATTTATTAGGTAATAATATATCGTGAATTCCTTCAGGATCTTTTTCAGGATTTCCTAAAAATAACCCAACTTTGGTATCGCGTAATATGGTAAGTGTATTGTATTTTCCTATTTCAATCATATTCTTAAGTTCTGAGTCGGTAAATGACTAAGTTTCTAGCTGCAAATGTACGAAGTTTGAAAATGGTAAACCGAAAAATATTTTGGATTAAAAAAAAGCAAGTCCATCTTAATTATAGTTTATGCTTTTTAATTAAATTTGAGAACATAAATTAACTCCAAATCAATGAAAAAAAATACTTTTTACTTCGTTTTTGCCTTTTTATTATTTTCGCAGGTCGGTATTTCGCAGGTTGCTGAAGATCCGGAAATTAAAAAGATGATTTCAGAAGTTAAAGCCGAAAATCTAGAAGCAACTGTTCGTAAACTAGTGACTTTTGGAACCAGACATACTTTAAGCGACACTAAAAGCAAAACAAAAGGCATTGGTGCCGCACAACAATGGGTAAAATCTGAATTTGATAAATATTCATTAGAATCTGGTGGAAGATTAACTTCTACAATAGATTATTTTACGGTTAAAGCAGATGGAAAACGTGTTAAAGTAGATAGCCAGCTTGGCAATGTAATGGCTACTTTAAAAGGAACTGATCCTAATGACAATCGTGTTCTTATAATTAGCGGTCATCTTGATTCTCGTGTTTCTGATGTAATGAATATTAAATCTGATGCTCCTGGTGCCAACGACGATGGTTCTGGTGTTGCAGCTGTTATTGAACTGGCTAAAATAATGAGTAAAAGATCTTTTCCGGCTACTATTATTTTTGTTGCCGTTGTTGGTGAAGAGCAAGGCCTTATTGGTGCGCGCCATTTGGCTGAATTCGCTAAAGAATCAAACTGGAATATCATCGCCATGCTTAATAATGACATGATCGGTAACAGTTTATCTAGTGGAACCAATTTAAGAGACAATACGCAAATCAGAGTTTTTAGTGAAACTATTCCGTTTTTAGAAACTGAAGATGAAACTAAAATGCGTAAATCAATTAATCGTGATAATGACAGCCCTTCAAGATTATTGGCGCGTTATATTAAAACAACGACAGAACAATATGTGGATCAGCTTTCTGTAAAATTAGTATACAGAAATGACCGTTTTTTAAGAGGTGGCGATCATACTCCGTTTAGCCAAAATGGTTTTACAGCCGTTCGCTTTTGTGAAATGAATGAAAATTTTGATCACCAGCATCAGGATTTAAGAACAGAGAACAATATAAAATATGGCGATCTTCCTGAATTCATGGATTTTGATTATTTAAGAAAAAATACCTGTGCCAATTTAGCGGTTTTAGCTAATCTGGCATGGTCTCCAAAAGCGCCGATAAATGTGGGAATTGAAGTTAAAAACCTTTCTAATTCCTCTACATTAATTTGGAGTGCTCCAGAAGATAAACCTCAATATGGCTATCAAATTTTGATGAGAGAAACAGCATCATCTCATTGGGAAAAAACATTTTTTGTAAAAGATACTAAGGCTGAGATTCCGTATTCAAAAGATAATTATTTCTTTGCGGTACAAACAGTTGATGCCTTAGGTCATGCCAGTATACCGGTCTTTCCAATTCCGATTCGTTAAGAATTTATTTCAATAAGAAAGCGCCTTACAAGGCGCTTTTCTTTTATATACTATTTTTTAAACCAGTTCTTTAAAATATTGTTTTAAAATAACATCATTCTCCAAAGTTGGCGTAAAAATTTCTAAAATAACAGGTTTATCGTTCTGTGAATATAAATTGTCAATTCCAGTTTCTAACGATTCAGTATCAGAAGCCGTCAAATACTCAAACTGATACATTTTGGCCAAATGCTCAGCTGTTAAATGATGTGACGTTTCAAAATAGGTATTAAAAACAGGTTTCTCTTCATGGCCAGGCAAAATTCTGAAGATCCCTCCTCCTCCATTATTTATTAAAATAATTTTGAAGTTTTTTGGGATATACGAATTCCACAAAGCATTACTGTCGTATAAGAAACTAATATCTCCCGTAATAAAAACATTTGGTTTTCCGCTCCCAACTGAAGCTCCGATTGCTGTAGATGTGCTGCCGTCAATTCCACTCGTTCCGCGATTGCAAAAAACTTCAATCGATGGATCAATATGAATTAATTGTGCATATCGAATGGCAGAGCTATTACTAATTTGCAATTGACTATTTTTAGGTAGCGATTCAATAACTTTTTCGAAAACTTTAAAGTCTGAGAAAGGGATTTTTTCCAGATATTGATTTCTTCTGATTTTACGAAATTTATAAATTGTACCAATTTTTTCAGCATATTTACTTTTTATATGCGTCGTTTTTGATAACAAATCCTTAAAAAAATCATTTGGCTGCATTACAAAATGATGCGTCAAAGCATTAAATGTATCGTAAGCTCGTAAAGTGTCAATATGCCAATGCTCTTTTGGTTTGTGTTTGCGCAAAAATCCTTTTATACGTTTAGATACAATCATGCCACCAAAGGTTATTAATATATCTGGATTAAGTTCTTTAAAATCAACATCATCAAATGGTGTAATTAAAGTATCGATACTATTAATAAAATCCGGATGATGCAAGTTTGAAGTCGTTTCTGTCAACACTACAATAGACGGATCTTTTGCGAAGTTTTCTATAATTTCCTGCTCGATAACATTAGCTTCATTAACTCCTACCAAGATTAATTTGCGTTTGGCTGAATTCCAAATTGAAACAAAATCGGCTGCATTTTTAATAGTTTTTGTTCCGAGGATTTCTTCTGAATGGGTAATTTTCGGTCGAACAGAAAGCGCTGAAATAGTTTCATATAAAGGCTCTTCAAAAGGTGCATTAATATGAACCGGTCCTTTTTGAAGAATAGCTGTTTCGATGGCTTTGTTGATTTTTAAATCATTTTCTTCAGACGCTTCTTCAGTTAAATTGGCATTAAAAACCGAATGATTCTGAAAAACATTTTCCTGACGAATCGTTTGTCCGTCGCCAATGTCTATCTTACTTTGTGGGCGATCTGCCGAGATTACAATCAACGGAATCTGACTGTAAAATGCTTCGGCCACAGCCGGATAATAATTCAATAAGGCAGAACCAGAAGTACAAACAATTGCCGTTGGTTTTTTAGTTTGCTGTGCAATTCCCAATGCAAAAAAAGCAGCACAACGTTCATCTGCTATACTATAACATGTAAAATTAGGATTTTGTGCAAAACCTATTGTTAAAGGCGCATTTCTTGATCCGGGAGAAATAATAATATTGGTAATTCCTTTTGCTAAACAAATTTCGATAATGCTCTGAGCAAGCGGTATTTTGGGGTAAATCATTCTTATGGCGTATTATTTTAAAGAAAATCTAAACTTGAAGATTTTTTTTGATCTCACAAAGTTACAAACTTCACATTTGATTTACTTATAAATTAGGAAGATATTAAGGCTGTTTTTAGAAAAAGGAAATATATTTGTAAAAGCATTTTCTTTGATCAAAAATAAACTTTACATGCGTATCCTCTATCTTTTTTTACTTTGTATTTCGATACAAACCGTAAAGTCGCAAAATCAATTTATTCCCAACGATACGCCTTATAAAAAAGCCTTAGAAACTGCAAAAACAGAAGGAAAACCTCTTTTTATAATGCTTTATGCCGACTGGTGTCCGCACTGTAATCTGATGAAAAAAGAAGTTTTCAGTGATCCAAATGTAATAGATTTTTTAAAGGAAAATTATGTTTGCATCTGGAAAAATATCGAGAAAGAAGAAGGATTAGCACTTAAGAATAAATACAATACCAAATCGTTGCCTACTTTTTTGTTTTTAGATTCTAATGAAACACTTTTATATGCACTGAAAGGCGAAATGAAAACAGCCGAATTCATGAGCGAAGCAAAATATGCGTTGAATTCAAGAATGCAATTGCCCTATTTAGAGAAAGAATTCCTTTCAGACCCAAGTAATTCTACCAAGTTTTTTGCTTATCTGAACACTTTAAAAAAAGGAAAAGACAGAACGGAATTATCAGTTCCAACTCATATTTATCTAAAAACCCAGTCTGATGTACAATTAGTTAGCGAAATCAACTGGCGAATTATTGCCAATGGCGTTACAGATATTAATTCGAGAGAATTTCAATATGTTTTAAAACATCAGAAAGAGTTTGCCGCTGTGGCTTCGCAGAATCGTGTAGATCGTAAAGTAGAAAGCATTGTTACTGAATTACTTCGGCCGTTAGTGGATAATTTAGATACTGTAAACTATTATAAACAAAGAGAAGTTGCCAAATCTATCCGATTGCAAAAGGCAGATTCTTTGGTTTTTAAATTTGATTTAACTCTGGCCGAAAGAACCGAAAAATGGCAATTTTATAAAAAAGTCACATTAGATAATACACAGAAATTAGTTTGGAATGATACCAGCTTTTTGAAAGATATTGGGCAAACTTATTTGAAACATATTAACGATACAGAAAGTCTGAAGAAATCTATTTTCTGGGTAAAACATTCTTTAGAATTAAATGATTCTTATGACGGAAATTTGCTCGTCGCAAGACTTTATAATAAAATTAAAGATAAAAAATCAGCTTTACAATATGCCAATGATGCCAAAGTGATTTGTACCGAAATGACCTGGAATACCAAAGAAGTTGATACTTTGTTAACTGAATTAAATACAAAATAATATTTTATAAAACCATGAGCCTTACCCTGAGACCTGCAACAAAAAATGATTTAGAAAAAATTCTGGACATTGTAAACCATTCCATTTTACACACAACTGCAAATTACAGTTACGACATTCAAACTATTGACGTTCAAACAAAATGGTTTGAAGATAAAACTGCAAAAAATCTTCCTATTGTGGTTGCTGACTTAGATGGCGAAGTGGTTGGTTTTGGAAGTTATGGACAGTTTCGCGAAAAAATTGGTTATCAATTTACAGTTGAACATTCTGTTTATGTAGTGGATCATGTAATTGGAAAAGGAATCGGATCTCAATTATTGACCGAATTAATTAGATTAGCGAAAGAACAGGGTTATCATGTTATGATTGGTGCTATTGATGCAGATAACGCCGGAAGTATTGCTTTTCATGAAAAATTTGGTTTTGTTGTAACAGGAACCATTCGTGAAGTGGGTTACAAATTTGATCATTGGCTTGATTTGGTTTTTATGCAGTTGATATTAATTTAACCGCAAAGGACACAAGGATTTTACGCAATGTTCGCTAAGGTTTGAACTAACGTGGAAAGATGGTACGCGGATGACGCGGATTTAAAACTGATTTCTCTTTATTTTTAATAACAAGGAATAATAAAATACAAATTGATTGATCTTTTGAAAACGATTGCCCTAGCCCTGATGGGAACGGCTCCTAAAAAAAATCCACAAATCTGAATTTACTTCAAACTTGTGGATTTTTTGGTTTAGATCGTTTTGAATTAACTTTTAATCCAATTGATTACTTCTGGTTCTGTAACTAGTGTTTTTGGTTTGATCACTTTTACGAGCTCACCTTTTTCATTGATTAAGTATTTTTGAAAATTCCATTCTACTTCAGAATCCTGTAAACCGTTTTTCGATTTTTGCGTTAAGAATTTATAAACCTCACACATATCATCTCCTTTTACCGAAACTTTGTCCATCATCGGGAAAGTTACACCGTAATTTAATTGGCAAAACGTTTGGATTTCTTCATTGGTACCTGGTTCCTGAGACGCAAAATTGTTTGCAGGAAAACCAACAATTACAAAACCTTTGTCTTTATATTCTTTGTAAACAGCTTCAAGATCTTTGTATTGAGGCGTTAATCCACATTTTGAAGCGGTGTTTACAATCATGATTTTTTTTCCTTTTAGAGAAGCAAAATCAAAAACGTTTCCTGATAAATCTTCAACTTTAAATTGATAGATGGTTTGTTTATCCATAACTTTTTCTGTTTTAGATTTATTGATACTTGTTTGAGCCTGAAGTTGTGACGCCATTAAAAAGACTGCACTACAAACTAAAAATGCTATTTTATTCATCGTTTAATTTTTTATAAAATTAGTTAAAATCTGTTTTACAGAAAGACTTTGGTTGCTTTATTTTTATTAAACATAAGTTAAATAAAAAACGAAGCCTAACGTTAATCACTCGTTAGGCTTCTCCCCATACAAACAAATCAAACCATGAATTAATATTATCCTTTAATTTTATAAAATAAGAAAATTGGTACTATCCTGAATTCTTACTTTAAAGTTACTTTGTGTTTAAATTATAGTTGATGCCTCCCGGTTATAGTAAAAATTAATTTTAAAACTCTAATTCATATTCCCCAGCTGATCTTTTTAATGGCGTATATATGGAAATTTCAATTTGCTTTAGTTTGGAAAATACAGTTTGCAAATAATTTTCGGGTTGGAAGTCCGGGGACATCAACTATTAAGCCTTTAACTTTTAATTTGAATGCAATCGCTTTGACAAACTGCAACATTTAAAACGGAATAATGAAGCCTGATCATTCCTTTTCGAAAATCTTTATTATTCAATTTGATAATGCAAAAACACAAGTCAGACCTACAATTAAAATTTTCAATTTAGTCAGATTTTTCATAGTATCATTCTTTTTCATCACGATTAATTTTAAATAATTCTTTAAACGAATGTTAAAATCAATATTTTTGATTTATTGCTAACATGCTAATTATAAACAAATAAAAAGTGGTCTTTTTAAAATTTGCTATTTATCTAATAGTAATTTTCATGTTATAATAGCATTTACGTAATTGGATTGCTTTTGGTTTTAAAAAAATGAAAAAAAATCAATATTTTTTCTAAATCCCTTATTTTACTAAGTATTTGGCTATTAAAAAAAATCCATTTGTGATCAAAAAATAAATTATCTTTATCTCAATTAACACAATATCGATTAATAAATTTTGTTTAAACTTTAAAAACCTTAATCTATGAGTCAAGAAGAATTATTAGTTTTGATCTACAAGAAAGACGAAAGAGCTTTTACCCACTTGTATGATATGTATTCCAAAAGTTTATTTTCGGTCATCCATGTTTTGATAAAAAACAGGGAAGAATCTGAAGATGTTTTACAGGAAGTTTTTGTCAAAATCTGGAAAAATATCGATTCATATAATGAAAGTAAAGGCCGCTTTTATACGTGGATCCTTAATATTGCCCGAAATACTTCTATAGATAAATTAAGATCAAAAAATTATAATAACAGCAAAAAAAACCTTTCCTCAGATAATTTCGTAAATCTGTTAGACGACAGTAACAAACTGCTTAATAAAATTGATACGATTGGGATTCAGGAATTTGTCAAAAAACTGAAACCAAAATGTATTGAAATTATCGATTTGTTATTTTTCAAAGGATATACCCAACAAGAAGCTTCAGAAGAATTGGCATTGCCACTGGGAACTATCAAAACGCAAAACAGAAACTGTATTAATGATTTACGTAATTATTTAAAAATCTAATGGAAGCACAAGAATATATAGAATCAGGAATTCTAGAACTTTACGTTTATGGTTTATTAACCGAAACAGAAAATTTAGAAATAGCCGAAATGGCTAAAAAAAGCCCGGAAGTCGATCAGGAAATTATTTCGATAGAAAAAGCAATTGTAGCTTTATCATCAAGCTTCTCTCCTTTCCATTCTGTAGCGAATTTCGAGAAGATAAAAGCTCGTTTAGAACTGAAACATGGCAAAGTAGTCGAAATGAAACCGACTTCAAAATGGTCACAATATGTGGGGTGGGCTGCAGCAGTTTTATTGCTTTTTGGGCTTGGATATCAAACTTTAGAATTGACAAAAACCAAAGATGCTATTTCAACTGTTGGTAATGAAAAAACTAAAATCGAAAGAGAGTTTGCTTATTTAGATCAAAAAAATAAAGAAACTGAGAAAAGTTTAACGATCGTTAGAGATATCAAAAATACCGGAGTAACACTTGGCGGTCAGGCGGTTTCGCCAACATCATTTGCAAAAGTGTATTGGAACAAAGACACTAAAACAACTTATATTGATGCTGCAGGTTTACCAAAACCACCAAAAGGAATGGTTTATCAGGTCTGGGCTTTAAAATTAAGTCCTGTGCTTACGCCAACAAGTATTGGTTTATTGAGCGATTTTGAAGGAAATTCAAATAAAATCTTTGCTGTAGATCGTACTAACGAAGCTGAGGCTTTTGGGATTACATTGGAACCTGCCGGAGGAAGTTTAACTCCAACAATGACACAATTGTATACTTTAGGAAAAGTTTAAAATATAAACTCAGTATAAAACTTAAAACGCATATTAATTTTTATTTAATGTGCGTTTTTTTATTATTTTTAATTCAACTAACAAACAAAAACCAAAATGAACGGAACTTTACTTTTAAGAATTGCAGTAGCTATTATCCTTCTCACCCATTCCGTTTTTGGAATGTTTAACAACGGTATAAATGACTTTGGAAATTTATATCTAAATCAGATTGGGTTTGCTCCTTTTGGCGTTTTTCTGGCCTGGTCTATCAAATTGTCGCACATTGTTGCAGCGATACTTTTGATTTTAAATAAATATATAAAATTGGCTGGATTTGTAACCATTTTTGTTTTACTAATGGGAATTATTCTGGTGCATTTTAAGGAAGGCTGGTTTGTCGTTGGCGGAGGAAGAAACGGCGTTGAATATAATTTTTTATTAATTGTCGTTTTACTGGCAATTATGTATCCAAATGGTTTTAAGAAAGATACAATCGAATAATCCAGATTAAAAAAATAAAAAAGTTTAGAATGGAAGTAATCTGCAAAAATTGCCATCAGGTTTTTAGAGGCCATTACTGTAATAACTGTGGGCAGCCAGCCGACACGCATAAAATAAATGCTCATTTTTTGTGGCATGATATTCAACATGGGTTATTGCATTTTGACGCAGGAATTCCTTATTCTTTAAAACAATTATTTACAAGACCTGGGCACTCTATTCGTGAATTTATTGAAGGGAAACGTGTTAAACATTTTAAACCTTTATCATTAGTTGCTGTTCTTGGAGCTCTGTACGGTTTTTTATGTCATTATTATGAGATCAATATATTTGCAAATTCAGAGAACTCCAATATAGATTTACGCGATTATAACGAATGGATGGCGACACACTTTTCATGGGTAGCCATTGCTACTATACCAATTTATACCATTGGAACCTTTATTGTATTCAGGAAACAAGGGTATAATTTTTTCGAATTTTTTGTTCTCAATACGTTCAAAGCTTCGCAAAGGCTTTTTGTGCAAATTTTGACATTTCCAATATTATTATACTTAAGTAGCAAAAATCATGTTGAAAAGTTTTCGACTATGACTTATCTAATTGGAATTATTTTGACATTTTGGACTAACATTCAATTTTTTAATAAAATATCGAAAACCAGAGCATTCTTTTTAACACTATTAAGTCATATAATATTTTTAACCTGTTTTATCATACTTGTAGCAATAGTACTTTCATTGACTGGAAAAATGCCTGATTAAACAGAAGTTAGAATCATAAAAAGAAAATAATCACTTGTTTTCTTTTTTTATATAAATCTATATCGTAATATTGCAATATAAAAATAACACAATGGGAGCATCAAAATCAGATCATTTTACGGATCATCAAAATGAATTGGCCATTTTAACAAAAGCATTAGGCCATCCGGCACGAATTGCTATTATTGAATATTTGATAAAAGTAAATACCTGTATTTGTGGAGACATAGTAAACGAACTACCGCTTTCGCAACCAACAGTTTCTCAACATTTAAAGGAATTAAAGAATGCCGGATTAATAAAAGGAAACATTGACGGAAATGCCATTTGTTATTGCATTAATGAAGCTGGTTTTGAAAAAATAAAAGGTTTCTTCGAAATCATTACACTTCATATCGAAAAAAAGAAAAACGAATGTTGTTAATTATTAAATCAAATTATTATGAAACTTTCAGAAATTAAAAAAGTACTTACTACTGTTGAGGCAGTAAATTTTCAATTGCCAAACGGAAGCTTTGTCCCGGAATACTTTCATGTTACGGAAATAGGCTTAATCACTAAAAACTTTATTGATTGCGGCGGAACAGTTCGAAAAGAAACGGTTGTAAATTTCCAACTTTGGGATGCCAATGATTTTGAACATCGCTTAAAACCACAAAAACTAATTCATATCATTGAACTTTCAGAAAAAGTTTTGGGCATAGAAGATTATGAAATCGAAGTCGAATATCAGGATACTACAATTGGCAAATATGACTTAGGTTTTAACGGAAAAGATTTTGAATTACTGAATAAAAAGACAGCTTGTTTAGCGCAGGAACAATGCGGAATTCCATCAGAAAAACCGAAACTTAAACTTACACAATTAAACGCCGATACTGCCAATTCTTGTACACCTGGTGGCGGATGTTGCTAATCAATTCTATAAAAATGACTTATTCAAAGACCTTATTTCCTGAGTTGAATAAAATCGTTTCTTTATTTAATTTTGATAAGATTACAGCGGAACGAAAGGAAGTATTACAACTCTTGATTGATTTTATTCAGTTAAAAGCAAACGATAATAGTGAAATCAGATTAAATTTTATTTGTACCCATAATTCAAGACGGAGTCATTTATCACAGGTTTGGGCACAAACGGCCGCTTATTATTTTAATGTGAAAAATGTTTTTTGCTATTCTGGCGGAACAGAAGCTACAGCGTTATTCCCGAAAGTTGCAGAAACTCTGAGAAAATCAGGGTTTCTTATTGAGTTACTTTCTGAAGGAAACAATCCTGTTTATGCTATAAAATTTGCAGCAACACAATCTCCCGTCATTGGATTTTCGAAAGCATATGATCATGTTTTTAATCCGGAAAGTGATTTTGCTGCTATTATGACCTGCTCACAGGCTGATGGAGGCTGTCCTTTTATAGCAGGAGCAGAAAAACGTATTCCGATTACTTTTGAGGATCCGAAAACTTTTGATAATTCTCCGCAACAAACTGAAAAATATCAGGAACGAAGCCTGCAGATTGCAACTGAAATGTTTTATGTTTTTTCTGAAATAAAAAAAATCATATGTCAGTAAATCATTGCACCCCAGCTACCGAAAGAAAAAAACTTGGTTTTCTGGATCGTTTTTTAACTATATGGATTTTCTTTGCCATGATAATTGGTGTTTCGATTGGATATCTTATTCCGTCAAGCGGAAATTTCATCAATTCATTCTCAAGTGGAACAACAAATATTCCGCTTGCTATTGGACTTATCTTAATGATGTATCCACCATTAGCAAAAGTAAAGTACGAAAGTATCGGAAGTGTTTTTAAAAACACCAAAGTATTAGGAGCTTCTTTATTTTTAAACTGGATCGTAGGCCCGATACTGATGTTTATTCTGGCATTGCTATTTTTAAAAGAGTATCCTGAATATATGATTGGCTTAATTTTAATTGGACTAGCACGTTGTATTGCAATGGTAGTTGTCTGGAATGATCTTGCCGATGGCAACAGGGAGTATGCTGCCGGATTAATTGCATTAAATAGTGTTTTCCAGGTTTTACTTTATAGTCTGTATGCTTATCTGTTTATCACCATATTACCACCTTATTTTGGTTATAATGGTTTTGACATCGATATCAGTATTATGCAGATTGCTGAAAGTGTTGGAATTTATTTAGGAATTCCTTTTGCTTTAGGACTCATTAGCCATTACGGTTTGATAAAATTAAAAGGTGAGGAATGGTTTCAGAAGAAATATTTGCCGTTTATCTCACCTATAACTTTGATTGCCTTGCTTTTTACAATTGTACTTATGTTTAGCCTTAAAGGCAGCCTGATTGTTCAAATTCCATTAGATGTTATTCGTATTACAATTCCCCTGGTTATTTATTTTGTTATAATGTTTATAATAAGCTTCTTTATTGGGAAATATTTTGGAGCTGATTATTCGAAAAGTACAGCGATTGCTTTTACAGCGACCGGAAATAATTTTGAATTAGCAATTGCAGTTGCAATTGGTGTATTTGGAATAAACAGTGGTCAGGCTTTTACAGGAGTTATTGGTCCTTTAGTTGAAGTTCCTGCCTTAATTGCATTGGTAAATGTTGCTTCTTGGTTCAGGAAAAAGTACTTTTCTTAAACTAAAAAGCATGATTTTTTTATCTGCCTAAATAATTTTATCTCGATTAATTCATAAAAAAAGGTTCAACATTACGTTGAACCTTTTTTTATGAATTAATAATTACACTTGATAATTATCTATTTTTTGACTTTTTTACTTTTATAATATTTGCTGTATTTTGGATAAGTAACAATTCCAATTAAAGATATCGTTCCTAACGAATACCATATCCAGCTTAATGAATGCGCTTCTCCACTTGCGTACGAGTGCAATCCAACTAAATGGAAATTTACACCATAATACGTAAACAAAATCGAAATAAAAGCAAACATGCTCATTAAGTTGAAGAACCATTTCCCTCTCAAAGACGGAACAAATCGAGCGTGAATTACAAACGCATAAACCATAATCGAAATCAAAGCCCAGGTTTCTTTAGGATCCCATCCCCAGTAACGTCCCCAGCTTTCATTGGCCCATTGTCCTCCAAGGAAGTTACCAATAGTTAACATGATCAAACCAATTGTAAGAGACATTTCGTTGATATAGGTAATTTCTTTGATGTTTAATTCCATTTTGACTTTGTTCTTCTCATTGGTAAAGAAAATCAATATCAAGGCGACAAAACCTAAAATCATTCCCAATGCAAAAGGCCCGTAACTTGCAACAATAACCGCAACGTGAATCATTAACCAATACGAATTCAAAACGGGTTGTAAATTAGCAATTTCAGGATCAATCCAGTTGGCATTTGCTGCCATGAAAATCATCGAAGTAACAAACGCTGCAGATGCCACAGTAAGTTTTGATTTTCTGTCAAAAGCCAATCCAAAGAACATAGTTGCCCATGCCACATAAACAATTGCTTCATAAGCATTACTCCATGGTGCATGACCCGAAATATACCAACGAGCAATTAATGCAAGGGTATGAAGTGCAAATATTAACCCAATTAGAATGTGAAAACCGTTTACAGTAATACGTAAAAACTTTTTATCGAAGAAAATACTAAACAAGGTAAAAATCAACATTAAGATTCCCGAAAGCGAATACCAATAAAACATTTTTGGTAAAATATTGTATTTGTTATACGCGATTTCAAGATCAATTTTATTTTCACCTGGACGAACTTTACTTCCAAATTTCTTTTGAAAACCATTAATGCTTTCTACTAATTGATCGGCAGTTTTAAAATCTTTTGAAATCGATCCATTATTAAGGGCACTAAAATATAAAGGTAAAATCTGCTTCACATAAGTAGCATCCATTCCTTTTAATCCAGCGTGATCAATTTCTAAATAAGAAATCCATTTGTTGTTTGGATCATTTGGAATTGGGAAAATTTTCAGGATACTTCCGCTTAATGCAGATTCCATTAAATTTACCTTTTTATCTGTTTCAATAAAATCTTTTTCAAAGTTATTTGGATTTGCTGCTTTGTAAGCTGCATCTAAATAAGGTGAAAGTTTATAATTTCCGTTTTCATCAAAGAATTTTACAAAAGGAGCAAATTTTGCTTCTTTTTCAATTCCGATAATTTTACGAATACTATCGTTTTCCGGTTTAATATAAATAATCGGAATCTGGATCCAAACCTGAGCATATTGTGTCATTGACAAAAATACCTGATCAGAATTCATTCCATTATAATTATCATTATGACTTACTTTTCGAAGTAATTCAGATGAAAAAGTATTTATTGGTTTCATTCTACCACCTGCATCCTGAATAATCAAACGACCAAATTTGGCGGCATGCGCTTCCGGAGCTTTGTAGATAGATAGTAATGAATCTAATTGTTTCTGACTTGGTGGCGCTGTAACATGATTCGCATGATCACTTGGATCTGCCGTATGATTGTGATCATGTCCAGGTGTATGAACGTGTGGTGCCTGCGCAAAACCACTCAAACCGATCATTAAAACCAAAATAGTAATTAGCTTTTCTTTTTTCTCTTTTACTTTCTCCAGTTTTCGCTTAAGATCTGTAAAACGAGAACCTTTAGTAAACATAATAGCCATCAACCCGAAGAATAACATAAAATAGCCTAAATAAGTAATTGAAGTCCCCCAGAAATCGTGATTTACAGACAACACAGTTCCTTTTTCGTCCGGATCAAATGAAGATTGGAAGAAACGATACCCTTTATGGTCTAAAACGTGATTCATATAAATTCTGGCATCAAAAGTTTCTGCTGAATCCTGAACGGTAACTTTACTTTCAAAAGCCGAATAACTTTTTTCTGTTCCCGGATATTTAGTGGCAATAAAATCGTTTAGTTTTACTTTAAAAGGCAATACGTACGCTTTACTTCCGTAGAACAAACTGTACTCAATTTTACCAATTTTAACCGTCTGTGGCTCTCCTACTGAACCTTTAGAACCTAAAAGACGTACTTGCTTTTCCTCTCCATCTGCTTTTACTTTTACAATTAAAGCGTCATGATGTGATTTTGCCTTGAAATCTTTGTCGGATTCATAATCGATAATCCCTCTAACAGCGGGATCAGGAAAAACAATTCGTATATCACCAATGCTGTATAAAGATCGCATCATCAAAGGCTGTAAATTATCTTTTGTAACAGTTCCTTTCAATTTATCTGCCATTCGCATAAATTCTCCTTCAAATGGCGTTTGAATTGTATATTTTTCTCCGGTTGTAGTTATATTAATAGCACCGTCCGTTTGTTTATTTAAAGCAAATAAAACGTTGTGAATATTCTGGACTTCACCTTCTTTCAGATAGTGTTCTTCACGTCCCCCCGCTCCTGCTTCAACTAATTTTAAGTATAAAGTTCCGTTAGGATCTGGTTTTACTGTTTCTTTGGCTCCCATAATGTAGTTTACGTAAGTAACTTCAAAAGGAGTTTCGTCAAATTGACCTGAAAGCGTAAAATCATTATTGGTAACAGGCGAAAACAAAAGGCTTTTTTCAAAAACCCTGCGTTTCATTTCGCCTTTGTATTCTCCGTCTGCAAAAACAGTTAAGAATGTTTTATCTGAATAAATTTGATTTTCTGCAGCGCCTTCACGAATTGGCATCATACCTTCGTAACTGATATAACGCGTAATAAAAGCTCCTAGAAGAATAAAGATAAAGGCAATATGTAGTAATAAAGTTGCCCATTTTTCTTTTCTTAATAATTGGTAGCGTTTGATGTTTCCGAAAAAGTTGATCATAAAAAAGACCATTATAGCCTCGAACCACCATGTATTGTAAATTAAAATTCTGGCAGTATCAGTATTGTACTTACTTTCGATAAAAGTTCCAATACCCATTGCGATTGCAAATGTTAAAAAAAGAACGGCCATTAATCGTGTAGAAAACAAAAAAGAGAATATTTTTTTATCCATTTCTGAGGAATTACATTGTATAAAAGTGCCACAAAAGTACTTAAAAATGTTGAGTTCCGATATTTGCCTTTTGTTAATAAAAACCAAAAAAGAGTAGTTTCATTTTTAAATTTCATTAACAAACTCGAATTAAATAGAATTCAATAATCTCTTTGATAGTAAATATTTTTTATTAGATTTGTGTAATCGATTACATTGTTAATTTATTTTTTAAAAGAGATATTTTTTTAGTATCAATAAAAAATAAACTTATTTATAAGAATTAGATCTACTAACACCAAACTTCATATAACTAAAAAGCATGAAAACTAAACCTATTAACTTATTCTGTATTGCTCTGACTGTTTTACTAGCCAGCTGGTCAAATAATATAATGGCCCAAAATTCAAAGCCTTACGATTCGTACGAAAACATTGAGTTTAAAATGGCAAAAATCCAGGAGCCACAAATCCCTAATAATACTGTAAACATAAAGGATTTTGGCGCTATTAACGGTGGGTATGTTTTAAATACTAAGGCTTTCGCCGATGCCATAGATGCCGTTTCAAAAAAAGGTGGAGGAAAAGTTATTATCCCTCCCGGAATCTGGCTTACAGGTCCGATTATCTTGAAAAGTAATATTGAATTACACGCTGAAACAGGCGCTTTAATAAAATTTTCAACCGACAAAAGTTTGTATCCAATTATTCAAACCAGTTTTGAAGGGCTAAATACATGGCGTTGCATCTCTCCTATTTATGGTAAAAACCTTGAAAATATTGCTTTTACAGGAAATGGTGTTTGGGATGGTTCAGGAGAAGTTTGGAGACAAGTTAAAAAGAGCAAATTAACTGAAAGTCAATGGAAAAAAGTCATCGCTTCTGGCGGTGTTTTAAATGATAAAAAAGAAAGCTGGTATCCATCTGAGACTTTTATGAAGGCTTCTGTTGGTGCTGATCAAAATGTACGTTTGGATTTAAAAACCAAAGAAGAATTTGAGGCTATTCATGATTTTCTTCGTCCGGTAATGGTGAGTATTCAGAATAGTAAAAGAGTTCTTTTTGACGGACCGGTTTTTCAAAATTCACCAGCATGGAACATTCACCCGCTTATGGTTGAAGATTTAATCGTTCGTAATGTTACGGTTAGAAATCCATGGTATTCTCAAAACGGAGACGGACTTGACGTTGAATCATGTAAAAATGTATTGGTAGAAAACTCTAGTTTTGATGTTGGTGATGATGCCATTTGCATCAAATCCGGAAAAGACAAAGATGGTCGTGAAAGAGGTGTTCCATGCGAAAATATTATCGTAAAAAACAATATCGTATATCACGGACATGGCGGTGTAACTGTTGGAAGTGAAATGTCGGGTGGCGTAAAGAACCTGCATGTTTCAAATTGTACTTTTATGGGAACTGATGTTGGACTTCGTTTTAAAAGCAACAGAGGACGTGGTGGAGTCGTAGAAAACATTTTTATTTCGGATATTTTTATGACTGATATTCCATCACAGGCTATTTCTTTCAATCTTTATTATGGAGGAAAATCTATAGAAGAAACGTTAGCGGAAGGCGATACTAAAATTAAAACCAAAATACTTCCTGTAAACGAAGAAACTCCTCAGTTTAAAAATATCTCAATCAAAAATATTACGATTAAAGGTGCACAACAAGCCGTGTTTTTGCAAGGGTTGCCAGAAATGAATCTGCAAAACATCGAACTTTCTAATTTGATTATAACGGCTGATAAAGGGTTTTCAATAATTGATGCCAATGGAATTAAAATTACAAACGCAAAACTAGATATTAAGAATGCAACGATATTCGAAATTTACAATGGTAAAAATATGATACTGAAAGATGTTGAATTCAACTCAACTTCAGCAAAAGCCGTTACAATTGATGGTGCTGCAAGTGAAAAAATAGAATTAGTTTCTTCTAAAAAAACAGAATATGCTAAAAAAACAACTATTAGCGAAGCTGTTTCAAAAGGAGCTGTAAAACTTTAAAAGCACTAAAATCCACAATAAACCCGTTACTTATAATTAGTTAAGTAACGGGTTTTTATTTTGTTTAAAAGTTTAAATAGTCAAGGGCCTTTTAAATAGAAGACAAACGATACAAAAACAATCTACTTTAAAAAATAATCTTAATTTTGCGATATGATTCGAATAACGTTAATTGGTTCCGGAAATGTTGCTCAGCATTTGATAAAAGCTTTCTCTAAAAGTGAAGCTGTTGAAATTGTACAAGTATTTTCGAGAAAAAAAGAAACTCTGGCTTCTCTAATTGATTATGTTAAAATTGTAAATGATTTTGAAGATTTAAAAGAAGCTGACTTATATATCATTACTGTTTCAGATAATGCAATTTCAGAAGTTTCACAACAATTACCGTTCAACAATCAACTTGTGGTTCATACTTCTGGAGCAGCTTCTATTGAAACTTTAGACGATAAAAATCGTAAAGGTGTTTTTTATCCACTTCAAACTTTTTCAAAGAATAAAGACATCGATTTTTCTGTAATTCCGATTTGTCTGGAAGCTGAAAATACATTTGACTTTCGTATTTTGGAAACTGTTGCAAAAAGTATATCAAATGCTGTTTTTCCAATAAATTCAGAACAACGAAAAGCATTGCATGTCGCAGCCGTTTTTGTAAATAATTTCACGAACCATTTATATCAGATTGGTCAGGAAATTTGCGAGGAAAATCAGGTTTCGTTTGAAATTCTGCAACCACTGATTCAGGAAACGGCCGAAAAGATAAAAACTTTAGATCCAATTGATGCACAAACCGGACCTGCAAAACGCCATGATTCCAGCACAATTGAAACACATTTGAATTATTTAACCAAAGAAAATCAAAAGAATATTTATAAAATACTAACACAATCTATACAGCATAATGGCAAAAAGTTATAAAGAAATAATGAATGACATCACAACGTTTATTTTTGATGTTGATGGCGTACTTACAGACAGTTCAGTTTTTGTAACCAATGAAGGAGAAATTCTTCGCACGATGAATATTCGTGACGGTTTCGCCATGAAAGCGGCTGTAGAAAGTGGCTATAATGTCTGCGTTATTTCTGGCGGAAGCAATGAAGGAGTTCGTGTGAGACTTCGTAATTTAGGGATTACAGACATTCATTTAGGGACACCGGATAAAGTAAAAACCTTTAAAGAATACACCGATATTTATAACATAAAACCGGAACAAGTTTTATATATGGGTGATGATATTCCTGATTTTCATGTTATGAAATTAGTTGGATTACCAACCTGCCCACAAGATGCAAGTCCTGAAATCAAAAATATTAGCCGTTATATCTCACACGTGAAAGGCGGAAGAGGTGCTGCACGTGATGTAATTGAACAAGTAATGAAAGTGCAGGGAAAATGGATGGAATATTTTAACGGAAAACATGATTAATCTAAGTGTTTATTTTGTTTCATGTTTCAAGTTTTGGAATCGCGTAAACTTTGACAAGTTTCCCACAAGCCTGAAACTTGAAACATGAAACAAAGAAACCTAAAAAAAACTTCGCAACTTAGTCCCTCAGAACCTTAGAACCTACAAGAAATGAAATATCTCAAACTCATTCGGTACCAAAATCTATTAATGCTTGCTTTTATGCAGCTATTATTTCGTTATTCATTTTTAAAACAACAAGATATTCAGTTGGCTTTAACTGATTGGCAATATGGATTATTGGTTTTGAGTACTGTTTTACTGGCAGCTGCAGGTTATGTCATTAATAACATATTTGATGTTGCCTCAGACACCATTAATAAACCAAATGATGTTGTTATTGGCAAAGGAATTTCTGAAACCAGAGCCTATAATATTTACTTCGGATTGAATATTACGGGCGTTGCTATTGGATTCTACTTGTCAAATGTGATCATGAGGCCTGGTTTTGCTACTATTTTTATCTTAATTGCTTCTTTGCTTTATTTCTATTCGACAACTTTAAAACAGATCATGCTTTTAGGAAATTTTGTGGTGGCATTACTACTTGGATTAAGTGTTATCATTATTGGTGTCTTTGATATTTTCCCGGCAACAGATGTTGACAATCAGGCGCAAATGGCAAGTTTATTTTCAATATTACTTGATTACGCTTTGTTTGCTTTTATGATTAACTTTATTCGTGAAATAGTTAAAGATATTGAAGATGTAAATGGCGATTATAATCAAGGAATAAATACATTACCAATTGCAATTGGAATTAGCCGAGCCGCAAAAATTGCTTTGGGATTTGCTATTGTTCCCTTTATATTATCGTTGCTTTATATCAATAAATACTTTGTAGAAAACGATCTTCTTATTGTAACTTTATATGCCTTTGCTTTTGTTTTAGCCCCTCTTTTATATTTCATTGTAAAAATATTTAACGCAAAATCACAAAAAGATTTTCATCATTTAAGTACCGTTTTAAAATTAATTTTGCTTTTCGGAATTTTATCAATATTAGTTATTACCTTAAATATTAAGTTCAATGCTTAAAGAAAAATTAAAAAAATACACACTGATTCTGGCTTCTGGTTCGCCACGAAGACAGCAATTTTTTAAGGATTTAGATTTAGATTTTGAAATTCGACTGAAAGATGTTGAAGAAATTTATCCGCCTGAATTAAAAGCAGTCGAGATCACTGATTTTTTAGCGGAATTAAAAGCAGATGCCTTTGAAGGTGAACTCAAAGAAAATGAAATATTAATAACCAGCGACACAATTGTATGGCATCAAAATAAAGCTTTAGGAAAACCTAAAAATGCTGAAGAAGCTTTTGAAATGATCAGATCAATGTCGAATACCACTCACGAAGTTTTTACATCCGTTTGTTTTAAAACCAACACTGCTTCTACTCTTTTAAATGATGTTACTAAGGTAACTTTCAATGATTTATCAGACGAAGCTATTTTATATTATATAGAAAACTATAAACCTTACGACAAAGCTGGTGCATATGGTATTCAGGAATGGTTTGGTTTTATGGCAGTTGCAAAAGTTGAAGGCTCTTACACCAATGTTATGGGATTACCGACAGCAAAAGTTTACGAATATTTAAGTACTTTAGTGTAAAAAAATAATTTATGTTTTCTTTTAAAGAATATAGTCAGGAAATATTAACAACTATAATACTTCTTTTAACCCTGGTGGCTTTAAGAATTATTGTTGCCAAATTAATTCGTCGCTACGCCAGCAGCAGTCAATTATTAGAACATCGAACAAATTTAGTGATCAAATACATTCATATTTTGATGAATATTTTGGTTACGATAAGTTTGATTATAATATGGGGGGTTAATACCGAGGATATTTTTTTTACGGTTTCCTCCGTTACAACTGTAATTGGCGTTGCATTGTTTGCACAATGGTCTATTCTAAGTAATATTACTTCTGGAATGATTTTATTTTTCTCATTTCCTTTCAAAATTGGTGACACGATCAAAATTCATGATAAGGATTTTCCAATTGAAGCTGAAATCGAAGATATTAGTGCTTTTCATGTTAACTTAAGAACCAAAGAAGGCGAAAGAATTATTTTTCCTAATAACTTATTACTCCAAAAAGGTATTTCGATTATGCCAACGCACTACGAGGACAAGGAGTTTTTTGATTAAGGATTGAATGGGAATTTTATAACGTTAGTACAGAAACGTACAACGTTATTTTTGGAAAAAATTAAGAATTTTGTTTAGATCTAATTCAGATTTCTAAACCTAATTTTTATCACCACAATGATTCGTTCAATAAAATTGCCTTTTTATGCAAAACTTTCCCTTATACTTGTAAGTTTAATTTGTTTTGCTGCAATATTCTGCATCGGAAAAGATATTATTACACCTGTATTAATGGCCTTTTTATTTGCCGTTTTATTACTTCCAGTTTTCACCTTATTAAATGTAAGATTTAAATTTCCACGGCATCTTGCTGCAATAATTTGTGTCCTTACATTTGCCGCATTTATTGTTGGAATATTGGTTTTTATCTCTTATCAGGTTAAGGATATTGCCAATGATTTTGACGCTATAAAGAAAAATACCAATTATTTTATCTCTGAGGTTCATAAATTTGTAAAGGAGAATTTTCATATAAGCATTGGCGAACAAAAAAAATACCTTGACACCGTAACAAAAGATTCGGTAAAAAATGGAGGCGCTGGTACTGTCGGTTCGGCGATATTATCTATTACAGATCTTCTTTTAGATTGTACCATCATTCCTATTTACACTTTCTTGTTTCTGCTTTATAAAGATCATTTTATTCTTTTCCTGGCAAAATTGATTAATAAAGAAGATCACGCTGCTTTAAAAGATATTCTGTCACAAATTAGACTTTCAATAAACAATTATATTGTCAGCTTATTGTTAGAAATGATAGTCGTTTCAATTCTTACAGGTTTAGGCCTGTGGATTGTTGGAGTAAAATATTTTGTTCTTTTAGGATTAATAACCGGAATATTAAATTTGATACCTTATATAGGAATAACAATCGCCGGCGTGATTAGTCTTTTAGCTTCCTTGACCGGAACTCCTGAAACTTCGGTAATTTTAAGTATTTTACTTGTAAATATTATTGTTCAGTTAATCGATAATAATCTTCTTGTGCCTTTAATAATTAATTCAAAAGTAGAGATCAACGCTTTTGTATCTATTTTGGGAATTATTGTTGGTGGTGCAGCAGCAGGAATTTCGGGTATGTTTTTGGCAATTCCATTATTAGCAATTTTAAAAATTATTTTTGAACGAATCGAATCTTTAGAACCGTGGGGCTATTTAATGGGCAATCACATGCCAAGAAAATTTACGTGGCGGATTAGAAAAGCTAAAATTGAATCGAAAGTAGGCTAATAACAAAGATTTTACTCTTATTTTACTTATATTCATGTCAAAATCTTATTTGTATAGTAAAAAAAATACCTGAATGTCTCAAATTAAAAAAATAGTGTTTTTTATCTTATTATGCTTTTGCGTGCAAATTACTCAAGCACAAGTAGATACTAAAAAAGAAGACCATAAAGGTAAAAAAGATACCACTGAAATCTATACAAAGATTCGGAATTACTCTAAGAAAAATAAATTTACTCAAACACTTCATAAACTTTTATTTAGAGCAAAAAAACCTCGAAAAAAGGAAAATTTTATTGTTCATCAGGATACTGCCGACTATACTGGTAAAATTATCCGTCGAATAAATATTGTAACATTAGATCCATTTGGACATTCCATTACCGATACGACTCAGGTACCACAAAATTGGGGAGAAAGAACAGGAAACAGGCTACACCTAAAAACGAAAAAGATTGCCATTAAAAATCTATTATTATTTAAGCGAAATTCTGTTTATGACAGTTATAAAGTACAGGAATCGGAGCGTTTAATTCGTGCTCAAAAATATGTGACCGCAGTTCGAATAAGTCGTGAAGTGGTCGGGGCAGCTTCTGATTCTATTGACATTACTATTCGTGTTTTAGACTCCTGGAGTACTATTCCGAGATTTTCGATTTCGAGTAATCAGGTTTCGGTTGGATTTAAAGAAAAAGATTTTTTTGGGTCTGGTCAACAACTGGAATACCGTTTTACTAATCGTTTTGATGATGGGAGAAACGGTAATGATGTAACGTATACCGTACCGAATATCAAAAACACATATATCGGAGCAACTTTACATTACAATATTGATCTTGACAATAACTATTCTAAAACAATAAATATAGAACGTCTCTTTTATTCTCCGTTAACCAAATGGGCCGGTGGCGTATATGTAGGACAGGATTTTAGAAAAGATACTTTACAGGCACCAGATATGACATATGCGTATCAGCCTTTTAAATATAATTTTCAGGATTTTTGGGCTGGAAAAGCATCTAAAGTATTTGAAACCGAGAATGGTGGCATAACCAATCTGATAGTTTCAGCTCGTTTTCTAAATGTGAATTTTAGTGAGAGTCCGTCAGATTTGTATGATCCGACAAATTTTTATTCGGATCAAAAACTAATTTTATCAGGAATTGGGCTCAATACCAGAAAGTTTATCAAAGACAGTTATATTTTTAGAAATGGACAAACTGAAGATGTTCCTATTGGTCGAATTTATGGAATTACACTCGGTTATCAGTATAAAAACACATTTTGGCGGCCTTATATAGGAGGGCAATTTTCTTTTGGAAACTATTACAGATGGGGATTTTTCAGTACTAATTTTGAAGCAGGTACTTTTTTTCATCAGTCCAAGACTTATGAAACAGCCTTTGCGATTGAAAGTAATTATTTTACAAAACTATATCGTATAGGAAATTGGAAACTAAGACAATTTGTTAATCCGAGAATTGTTATTGGAGTAAATCGTGAAGATATTATTGGTGATCAATTAAATATAAACGAACGAAATGGTTTAGCCGGATTTAACAGTGCTGTATACGGAACAAATAAAATGCTTCTGTCTCTTCAAACCCAAACTTATTCTCCTCATGCACTTTGGGGGTTTCGTATGAATCCGTTTTTTAATTATTCAATTGCAGTTTTAGGAAGCCCTAATAATGCGATGGGACGAAATAAAGCCTATTCTAAAGTGACCCTTGGCCTGGTCATCAGTAATGACTACTTAGTTTTCAGTTCTTTTCAATTGTCATTGTCATACTATCCAACTATACCATTTGAAGGAGATAATGTTTTCAAAACCAATACTTTTGAAACTACAGATTATGGTTTACAGAGTTTTGAACTTGGAAAACCAAGAATTGTGGATTATAAATAAAAATGAAATATTTTTCAATTTTATTTCATTTCCTAAGCATTTCAAAACAAATTAAAAATCAAATATTTACAACAAAACTAACCAATTACCGATCGGTAAAATGCATATTTTATCCGACCAAATACATTTGCATTTTATTTTTGGCACAGTATATGAATATCCTTAAACAAGAGTAACATTAAAACTTAAAAAAAATGAAAACAATAAAAATAGCAATCGCCGGATTATTCCTTTTGGTTGCAAACGCCACGCAAGCCCAAGTATCAATTAATGTTAATATAGGTACACCTCCAGCTTGGGGTCCTTCAGGATATGCTGAAACAGAATATTATTATTTGCCGGACATTGAAGCATATTACGACGTAAGAGCATCACAATTCATTTATTTTGGTGGTGGAAGATGGGTTAGAACGACTTATTTACCGAGACAATACAGAAATTATGATTTATATGGTGGTTATAAAGTAGTCTTGAATGATTATCACGGTAGAACTCCATATACATACTTTGACCGTCATAGAGTAAGATATTACAAAGGATATCATGGTGCTCCTCAAAGACCTTACAAACCAAGACCGGTTTATGGTTATAGTGATCGTCATGATAATCACAGAAATTACAAGCATTATGATAAGCATGATCGTCACGATGATCACCATGACAGACACGACAAACATGATAGACACGATGATCATGGACATGGAAGAAGATAAATATTTGCTAAATAGTTAGCATTCAACACAAAAGAGTATCAAAAATTTGATACTCTTTTTTTATGCACACATAGTATTTCAGGATATTGTTAATTCATTAAGAATTTGATATAAATATATAAGAAACAAACACTTAGCATGAATTATTATAAATATAATATACCTTTGCACCCAATTAAACCCAAAAAAAGGTAATGAAAAAGAGTGTTTATTTATTTTCGTTTTTAGCTATGTCACTTTTCACGTTTTGTGATAATAATGATGAAACCACTAATAACGACCAGGCAAAAGAAAATACTATTGAAATCAACAATGATGTTACATCTTTGAACAAAAGATTGGATTACACAAATTCAGGAGTTATTACCATTACAAATGCTTCAGCATCAAAATTATTAAAAAGCAGTCAGGCAACTAGTGATTTGCCTTTAGTACAAATTGCTGAAATAAATCCACCAATCGATAGTAACGGAAAAACTTTACAAGCCAACCACGTAGCTGTAAACGGAAACTATGCTTATGTAGCGTACACAATGAGTGGCGATGTTTATTCTGGTGCAATTGATGTGATTGATGTTTCAGATCCTTATAAACCTAAATTAATTACATCAGCATTAATTGCTAATACTGATATTACATCACTTACCTACTCTAACGGAAATTTAATTATTGCCGGAGCGACTGATATCGATAAAGATCAAACATTAACCAATCCGTCAATTGTAATTAATATGCAATTGAGTTCAGGTTTGCTTACGGATAAATATACCATTAATAACCTTGAAGGAAAAGTTACAACGGATGTTGCTGCAAATTCAGCATCGTATTTTGCAGTAACTGGAGATGCCGGAAGTTTATATAAAATCAACAGCTCATCTAAAACAATTTCAGGAAAAATTGAATTGGCAGATTTACGTACGGTAGCCGTAAGTGGTGATAAAATTGTTACTTTAAGTGGTACTAAAGGTGTAAATATTTACAATGAATCTACTTTAGCATTGCAAAAAACTTTTGTAACATCTACAGATGTTAGTGGAGCAAAAAGAACAATGGATTTTGACGGAACAAAATTATTAGTTTCTGAAGGATATAATGGTTTAGGAGTTTACGATATTAACAATGGTTCTAAACTGCAAACAATCGGAATAACAACTGCCGGAGAAGATAATGTAACCAATGCAGTTTCTGTAAATGATGGATACGCTTTCGTAGCAAATGGTGCGGCAGGTTTAAATGTTTACCAGTCAGGTTCTCAGTTTAGTTTAGTTGGAACTGTTGGCATAACCGGTTCATCAAACTATGTAAAATCGAGCGGTAATTATATCTATGTTGCCAGCGGAAAAGGTGGTTTAAAAATCATTAAAATGGAAAAACCAAATACGACATTTGCAAGCTGTTCACAGTACGGAGCTTACAATCAAGGTCAAAATTTGATTTTAAATTCAAATGAAATAAAATCATTCTCAGGTTCAACAGCTATTAGCTCTGTGATTATTAATTCTGGTGGAATACTAACACATTGTGGTTCTATATCAGTCCAAAATACATTGATTTTAAATAGCGGAGGAACTTTTAATATGAGAGGAACTCTAGCTCAGGGAAAATATCAACAACAAAATCCAACGGAACTTATCATCAATAGTAATGCAACATTACAAATTGAAGGTTCTGTCGTAATCTGGGGAGATTTGAGATTAAACAGCGGTGCTAAAATTAATTTTATCGGAACCGATTCTTCGATTACCATTTACGGAAAAGTAACAAAAAATAGCGGCGTAACCATTACTGGAAATTATAAAGACACAGAAAACAAATTGAAATAATTTCTGTAATCCTAAGAAATACCACATGATTTAAATTTTTAGATCAATTCTTTTAAAGCTGTCAGATTTTATCTGGCAGCTTTTTTTTTGGAATAAATTTTGTTGAAAGAAAGTCAATAACTAAACATTAACATTTCATTTAAATAGTGTTCAACAATATAATTACTATTTTTGAGCCTCTTTCAAAAACACCACAATACGCTATGCGAAAAATTCAGTTACAAATTCTTCTATTTTTTTTAACAGGAATTTCAATTTCTTTTGCACAACAACCACAAAAACCTAGTTCTGTTGAGATTTATAATCAAATAAAAAAACTTAACTTTTTAGGTTCTGTTTTATATGTTGCCGCTCATCCTGATGATGAAAATACACGTTTAATTTCTTATATGGCAAACGAAATGAATGCCAGAACTGGTTATTTGTCACTGACTCGCGGAGATGGTGGTCAGAATTTGATAGGTCCGCAGTTGCGCGAATTACTTGGTGTAATCAGAACACAGGAATTAATTGAAGCCCGAAAAATTGATGGTGGAGAACAGTTTTTTTCACGAGCAAATGACTTTGGTTTTTCAAAAACGCCAGATGAAACTTTACAAATCTGGGATAAAGATAAAGTCCTTGCTGATGTTGTCTGGACAATACGAAAATTTCAGCCAGATGTAATCATTAATCGATTTGATCACCGCTCGCCGGGCACTACACACGGACATCACACATCATCAGCGATGTTAAGTGTCGAAAGTTTTAAACTGACAAATGATTCTAAAATCTATCCTGAACAATTAAAATATGTAAAACCATGGCAGGTTAAAAGACAGTTTTTTAATCCTTCCTGGTGGTTTTATGGAAGCCAGGAAAAATTTGATGCTGCCAATAAATCGAAGTTTACCAAATTAGAAACCGGCGTTTATTACACCGGTATCGGAAAATCAAATCAGGAAATTGCTGCTTTAAGCCGCAGCCGCCACCAGTCTCAAGGATTTGGAAGTACTGGCGCTCGTGGTGAAGAAACAGAATATCTGGAACTTATAAACGGAGAAACTCCAACGGAAAGAGATAATTTATTTGATGGAATTGATACTTCATGGAACCGCGTTAAAAACGGTAAAACAATTGGTGAATTAATTTCAAAAATCATCTCAAAATATGATTTCAGTAATCCTTCAGCAAGTATTCCTGACTTGGTTAAGGCGTATTCCATGATTGAAGCTTTAGATGATGATCATTGGAAACCTTTAAAAGCTACAGCGATAAAAAATATTATTGCTTCTTGCTCTGGTTTATATCTTGAAGCTGTTGCCAGCGAACAGGAAGCAACACCAGGAAGTACAATCAAATTAAGTCTCGAAGTGATTAACAGAAGTCCTGTTGAGATGCAATTGACAAGTGTAACTTCTTTACCAGATAACAAAACAACTGTTCAAAATAGCATTCTAAAAAATAATAACGACCAGAAGAGTATCCTTCAAATACAACTTCCGGAGAATTTAGAATACACACAGCCGTACTGGCTTAAAGAAAAAGCAACTGTTGGAATGTACACGGTTTCTAATCAGGAAAATATCGGAATTCCGGATATTATCAGAGAAGTTAAAGTGGTCTTTAATATAAAAATTAATGGAGTAGAAATTCCGTTTGAGCGCACTGTTGTTTACAAATACAATGATGGTGTAAAGGGAGAAATGTATAATTTCCTTGATATTGTACCAGAAGTTACGACTTCAATTTCTGAAAAAGTATTGATTTTTAAAGACACTAATAGCAAAATGATTCCGGTAAAAGTTCGCGCCGGAAAAGATGCTATTACGGGGAAATTACAATTAGAATTGCCAAAAAGCTGGGTAGTTTCGCCAAAAGAGATTACGTTTTCATTAAATAAAAAAGGAAATGAACAAACTTTTTATTTTGAAGTTACTCCTCCGGTAAATCAGGAAGAAACTGTTGCAAAAGCCATAGCTATTGTTGACAGTAAACGTTTTGACAAAGACGAAACGATTATCGATTATAGCCATATTACGAAACAAATGGTTTTAAAACCAGCTGAGTCAAAATGTATACGAATTGATTTGAAAACTTCTGGTGATGCCATTGCTTATATTATGGGTGCTGGTGATGAAGTTCCGGAAAGCCTGGCTCAAATGGGATATAAAGTTACCATTTTAAAACCCGAAGAAATTACGCCTGAAAGGCTAGATTCTTTCAGTACAGTTATGACAGGTGTTCGTGCTTACAATACTGTAAATGCTTTGGCTAACAAACAAAAAATACTTTTTGATTTTGTAAAAAGTGGTAAAAACATGATTGTGCAGTATAATACATATGGCAGAATGGTAACTGATCAGATTGCACCTTATCCGTTAAAAGTATCAAACGATCGTGTAACGGAGGAAAATGCCAAAATAACTTTCTTAGCACCAAATCACCCTGTTTTAAATACGCCAAATAAAATCACTGAAAAAGACTTTCAAGGCTGGACACAAGAACAAGGCTTGTATTATCCAAACCAATATGACCCTGCCTTCACTCCTATCATTTCATCACATGATAAAGGTGAATCGGCTAAAGATGGTGCCTTATTAATCGCACCATATGGAAAAGGATACTATATTTACACTGGTTTAAGCTTTTTTAGAGAATTGCCGGAAGGAGTTGCCGGAGCATACCGATTGCTCTCTAATATCATTTCGCTAAAACAACCAATAGAAGCTCCTAAACAAGAATTAAAGAAATAAAAATCGCAAAAATGGAAACCAAAAAACAAAAAAAATGGAAGAAAAGCTATACCTACGTTTTGGTAGCTAACGCCATTTACATCCTGATTTTTTTCTTAATCATGCAATTATATTCATAACCTATGCAACTATTTGACTGGATCGTACTGATTGTTACCCTTTTATTCATTGTTGGATATGGTTCCTGGAAAACCAAAGGAAGTAAAAATGTTGAAGATTTTATTCTGGGAAACAACGAAACGCCTTGGTATACTGTGGGACTTTCGGTTATGGCAACTCAGGCCAGCGCAATTACGTTTTTATCCACACCTGGTCAGGCTTATCATGACGGAATGGGATTTGTGCAATTCTATTTTGGTTTGCCAATTGCTATGATTGTGATTTGTGTGACTTTTATTCCCTTATATCATAAAAACAAGGTTTATACCGCCTATGAATTTCTAGAGAAACGTTTTGATGTTAAAACACGCTCATTGGCAGCAATTCTTTTTTTAGTGCAAAGAGGTTTAGGAACCGGATTGACCATTTATGCTCCGGCGATTATTTTGTCGGCACTTTTAGGTTGGAATTTAACCATCATGAACATCATCATTGGACTTTTGGTTATTATTTATACTTTTTCAGGAGGAACAAAAGCCGTCAATGTAACGCAGAAACAGCAAATGTTTGTGATTATGTCCGGAATGTTCATCACCTTTTTCCTGATCTTGCATTACCTTCCAAATGATATGACTTTTACCAGCGCGATGCATATTGCAGGTGCCAACGATAAAATGAATATTGTTGATTTCTCTTTTGATCCGGAAGAAAAATATACTTTTTGGAGTGGAATTACAGGAGGTTTCTTTCTGGCCCTCGCCTATTTTGGTACAGATCAGTCTCAGGTTGGTCGCTATTTATCCGGAAAATCGGTTCGTGAAAGTCAGATGGGACTAATCATGAACGGGCTTTTGAAAGTTCCGATGCAATTCTTTATTTTGCTGACCGGAGTTATGGTTTTTGTCTTTTTTCAATTCAATCCTGTTCCGCTAAATTTTAATCCGAATAATAAAATTGTAATTGAAAAATCGGCTTATAAAGAAGAATATCACGCTTTAGAGAAAAAACTAATCACACTTTCAGAAGATAAAAAAGTAATCAATTTATTGTACATCGATCAGCTTAATCAGGATTATGATAACCCTATTCTGCGTAAAGAATTGGTGGCTTTATCCAACAAAGAAAAAGATCTTCGCGACCGTGCCAAAGAAATCATTTCGAAAGCAGATAGCAATAGCGAAACCAACGATAAAGATTATGTCTTTTTCCATTTCATTTTGCATTACTTGCCAAAAGGTTTAATTGGATTATTATTAGCGGTAATTCTATCGGCAGCAATGTCATCAACGGCTTCAGGATTAAATGCTTTGGCTTCGACAACGGCAATTGACATTTACAAACGAAATCTGAAAACCGAAAAATCTGAAAAACATTATTTGAATGCAACCAAATTCTTCACCTTGCTTTGGGGAATTGTAGCAATACTTTTCGCCTGCGTGGGAACTTTGTTTGAAAATCTAATCCAGTTAGTAAATATCATTGGATCCATTTTCTACGGAACAGTTTTAGGAATCTTTTTGGTCGGATTTTATCTGCGTAGAGTTCAGGCAAAGCCAATGTTCTACAGCGCAATTATCAGCCAGATCACTATTTTTATTATCTATTATTTTATGATTGCTATTTACCCAAGCGGTCAGGAAAAACTAGGTTACTTATGGTTGAATTTTATTGGTGCGATTTTGACAATAGTATTGGCGTTAATAATGCAGGTTTTATTTTTTAAAGGGAAACCGGATGATGAGGAAGTGGTTTTGGAGTAATTAAACAACCCTACATGACAAAGCAAGAATTTTTATTCCATCTGCACGGAGCTAGTTTAGTTGCTCTTAAATTTGCTGAACGCTATGTCAAAGACAAGTTGACTACTGATTTTAAATACAATGTAATTTTCACACCTTCTCATCAAACTATAAACCCAAGTCATTTTGATTTTTATCCTGAAGATGAGGGAATCATAAAATTAAATTTGACTGATAACGAAGTTGTGAATTTACTTTATCGAAATAATAAAATTCCAATTTGGATAGATATAAGTGTTCTTAAGTTAAGCAGAAAAAGTACAACTTTTAATCTTCTTTGTGCTGGAAGATATTCTGATAGCAAAGAAGAATTTTACTATAGAAGTGATGGATCAGCTCCCTTTGGCATTAAAAGTCCGACGCTTCCAATTAATTATAAAGAAGGAAAAAAATTCAGATTGTAAAAATGACTAATAAATGAAAGTTCTAAAACTTCAAATTTTATAAAAATTAAAAGTGCCAATCATCCTCAGTTTGGTTATTTTGAATTTCAGTTTGGATATAATTCGGCCAGAATTTCCCGCGAGAAACAACAATCAGAAATTTTAAAATGCATAATTGATTTTATAAATCAATAAACTTTTGTATCTTATTCAGGTCTAATTTAGTACTAATAAAACACTAAAAATGAAGCCATTAATTGTTTTAATTTCTGTTTTTTTATTATTTAATCTTTTAATAAGATTTACGACTGACCAATTTGATTTTCCTTTAGCAGCCAGAATTGCAATGTGCGCCATGCTTTGTTTTACAGCTGTTGCTCATTTTTTTTTCACCAAAGGAATGGCTATGATGATTCCGCCTCAAATACCTTTTAAAACTGAATTAATCTACATTACAGGAGTAATTGAAATATTTCTAGGGATTGGTCTTTTGATATCCGGTTTAAAAATATATGCAGCATGGTCGATAATCTTTTTCCTTATCTTTCTACTTCCTGCTAATATCTACGCAGCTGTAAAACACATAGATTATGAAAAAGGTAATTTTGATGGCAATGGAATAACTTACTTGTGGTTCAGGGTTCCATTGCAACTTTTATTTATTGTGTGGGTCTATTTAAGCACAATTAAAATTTGGTAAATTTATTTAGTAATTTGAAATTGCTTTTCCATTTAAATTGGTATTAAAAATTCACAAAATATATTTATTATGAAAGATCTAAAAAAATACAGCAATAAAACAAAAGCTGCTTTCATTTTACTGATTGTGATGTTGATAATCTTATTGAGTAACTTCAATACATTACGTAATTCAAAAAAAGTAAACGAAAACATCAATGCGATTTACAACGACCGTTTGATGGTCTCCCATTATATTTTTCAATATTCAAAAGAACTGCATTTTATAAAAAGTGAAGCCGAAAAACTGAATTTGAGCGATAATATTAAAAAGGATGAAATTATTCACACCTTAAAAATTGTTCACAGCATTGATGATTTATACGCCAAAACAGTTTTGACCAATAAAGAAAAAGAACATTTCGATGCTTTTTTAGCTTCTTGTAAGGAAATCAACAATCAGGTTGAAAATAAAAACTGGAATAAGATTGCCTTTGCTAGCGGTGAAGCCTTGAAAACTTTAGAATCGCTGTCTCAAATTCAAATAAAAGAAGGAAAAGCAAAGTTAGCCAGTGCCAACAAGATGTATAACGACAATAATAGTCTCGGGCAATTACAGATTGCTTTACTAATCGTTTTGGGCGGAATCACTTTCTATCTTCTGATTGTAAAAAAGATCAAAAGAAATATCAAGATCCCCGAGCCACCGAGTATGAATTGATTTATTTCAGTTTTCGATCTTCTTCTTTAATTGCAAGATCATTTATGCTTGCAAATCTTTTTTGCATTAAACCATTCGAGTCAAACTCCCAATTTTCATTTCCGTAGGCTCTAAACCAGTTTCCGTTAAGATCTTGGTATTCATATTCAAAACGAACAGCAATTCTATTATCTGTATGAGCCCAATATTCTTTCTTTAATTTGTAATTGGTTTCTTTTTTCCATTTTTGAGTTAGAAAATGAACAATTTCTTCTCTTCCATTTACAAATTGATCCCGGTTTCTCCATTCGCTATCAACGGTGTAAGCTTTTGAAACTCGTTCCGGATCCTGACTGTTCCAGGCATCTTCTGCCAACTGAATTTTTTCTATTGCTGTTTCTAAGGCGAAAGGTGGCAATGGTAATTTTTGCTCCATTTTTATGAAATTAAAGTTTGAATAATTTTTTTGGATTGCTCAATAAGCTGATTCGATTTGAATAATTGACTTTCGATTATACAACTCTCAAACAATAAATAAACATGATCTGATAACAGTTCGTTATTTATAATATTCTGAAAATAAGCTCTCAAGTCGTGTTTGTGACTTTGCAGTACACTTAAAATTTTAAGATTATCTGAAGGAATTTCAGAAAGTATATTTAAAAAACTACAGCCTCTGAAGTTTTCATTTTTATTCATAAAGATTAAAAAATCAAACGAAGCCAATACTTTTGATTTGGCCCCTTTTTCAGTAGAAGTAAATTGTTCCAATTGATTAAACCAGAAAGAATGACGTTCGTTTAAAAAAGCAACACATAAATCTTCTTTTGATTTAAAGTGCTGGTAAAAACTGGCTTTTGCTACTTTGGCCTCCTCAATAATCTGATTAATTCCAGTAGCATTATAACCTTGTTGATGAAACAATGTAAATGTTTTTTCTAAAATTCGTTCTCTCGGTGACATTCGGATTAAATTTATGAATGACAAATATATGACCTTTTTTCAAATAAACAGACAAGTCTGTCTATTTATTTGAAAAAATGTTATTAAACGATATACTTGTCAAGGTTCAAAACTTTGACAAAGATTGATAAAAACAAAAAAATTCCAAATTCCAAACTTTAACAAGCCTTGGAATTTGGAATTTAAAAATATTGGAATTTCTAAAGCCTTATCTGCTCCACTCCGTGATACTGTCTTTATTCATTTTTACGTAATCTTGATTTTTAGCTGTTTCAGCTGCTGCTAATGAAGCTTTCGCAGTTTCAACAGCACCTTTTTTATCACCTTGTTTAGCCTGGATTAATGATTTTAATCTTAAGATAAAATAGGGTTTGTCAGCGCTCATATCTAAAGATTTGTCAACGTATGTTCTGGCAGTTTCAATGTTTCCGTTTGATTGGAACAAGTATTGTGCTGCAGCAAAATAATCATTTGCAGATGGTCCAGCCAAAACTTTATCAATACTTGCAGTAGCTGTTTTTGCAGTCGGAACTTCGAATTTTAAAGCTACATGAGAGTTTTCCCAAGCCATTTCTAAATATGCAAAATTAGGATCTAAACCATTGATTCCAATTGTAAATGTTTCAACAGGCGTTGGTAACGCATTTTCTTTAACCGTAGTTCTTAAAGCCACATAAGCATCGCTCCAGTTTTCCGGCAATCCCCAGTTGTCTGTAGAAAGATAGAAAATCACTTCCCAGCTTTCGATTTTAGGAATAGTATAAATTGCATATTTTCCCTTTTTCAACGTTTTGCCATCAATAATAACATCATCGCTAAAATTGATGATTGTGTTTTCATTAGCTCCCGTTCTCCAAAGTTTACCAAACGGAACTAAATTTCCGAATACAGCTCTTCCTCTCGCACCTGGTCTTGAATACGTAACTTCAACATCTGTCAAACCAACAGTTTGTTTGATATAAGCTTTAGGACTCGCTTGTGGTGTTTTTATTTGAGCCTCTGTAGCAAAAGGTGCTATTATAATAGCTAATGCAATAAGTAGTTTTTTCATTGTTAGGTTTTATTTGTTTTGTTCAAATTTACAAATTCAATTAGGGAACAAATGTTAAATTTAACTTAATTCAAGCGCCTAGCTGTGATATTTTTTGAGCGTCTAATTCATTAAAATGATTTATAATTAAATTAGCTTCTGACAAATCTTGTAATTTAGAATGGTGACTATTGTAGCCGACACAATAAATACCTGCTGCTTTTGCTGCTTTTACCCCATTTGTACTATCTTCAATGATAATACAATTTTCTTTTGGAGCAATTGACAATGATGCAGCATGCACAAAAATCGCAGGATCTGGTTTTGATTGCGGAAAATCTTCGCCACTTACAATATGAGAGAAATACTGATGCAGATTAAATCTTGTAAAAACACGTTCAATCGTAACTTTTGACGCAGAAGAAGCCAGAATCAGCTGGATACCATTTGCATATAAATCTTTAATCAAATCTTCAACCCCTTCAAGTAAATACAAATCTTCTTTGGTATCAAAAGCATCATTAAAAATACTTCTCTTTCTCTGAATCAAATCTTCTACTTCATGTTCAATCACCGGAAAAAAACCTTTTAAAGTCTGAAATGTATTTCGGGTAGAAAACCCGGTAAACGAAGTATACATTTCTTCAGGTACTTCAATATTTAATTCTGAAAATTGTTTGTAATAGGAATAACGGTGTACGGGTTCAGTGTCTACAATTACACCATCCATGTCAAAAATTACTGTTTTTATCATTTTTTTTTTAAGTTGCTAAGGTTCTGAGATGCTAAGGTTCTAAGGTTTTCTGCTAAAAGCATAGTGTCTCAGAACCTTAGTAGCTTAGTATCTTTTTTTTATTCTTTTTTTAATAAATGACGAATCACCGTTTCTGCTGCGTGAAGGCCAAATAATCCCGGCATATAACTATTGGTTCCGTAGAACGATTTTTTGAAGTTTTTTCCGTCAGTTAATTTTAAGCTTTTTTCATCCTGAATCTCAGAAGAAAAAACCACTTTCAATTTGTTGATTTTTACCGCTTTTAGACGTTTACGAATTGCTTTTGAAAAATAACAATTTATGGTTTTAGAAATATCAGCAACTTTAACTTTCGAAGCCAGCATTTTTCCGCCTGCTCCCATACTGCTTATGATTTTTACTCTTTTGCGTTTCGCTGCAATAATTAAATTAAGTTTTGGCGTAATACTATCAATACAATCCAGAACATAATCAAATTCAGGAGAAACGATTTCAAAAGCTCTCTCCGGAGATAAAAATTCCTGAACTCGTGTTAGTTTTAATTCCGGATTAATATCCATCAAACGATCTCCTACAATAGTTATTTTTGGTTGCCCAACTGTTGAATGCAAAGCCGGCAATTGTCTGTTGATATTTGTAATATCAACAACATCTCCATCTACAATCGTCATATTCCCTACTCCTGCTCTTGCCAAAAACTCAGCTGCAAATGATCCCACTCCTCCTAAACCCACTACCAAAACATTGGAGTTTTTTAAGTTTTCTAATCCTTCTTTTGTAAATAAAAGCTCGGCTCTTTCTGTCCACTCTGCCATATATCTTCTTTTGTTAATTTTGTTTCTTTTGTTTCAAGTTTCAGGTTTCACCCTAAAGTCTTGACTCTTTATTCTTTATTTTTTATTCTTTTTTATCTTCTAAATATAGCTTCGTAATTACTTGAGATAATCCCTTGTAACTCTTTAATTGTTATATTTTTATACCTTGACGCTAAATCGTAAACTTGTTTGATACTTTCTTCAATTGTATCGGTTTCTAATAAAAAACGATCGTTTGGAATCTGTTGAAATACTGTTTTTAATTCGGGATTTTTCAGCAAATATTTTCCAAAAGAAATATAAAATCCTGCCGCAATAAGCTGATTGGCAAGTTGGCTGTTTTTCGAAAATCCGTGAATGATCATCGGAACAGAGATTTTCATTTTCTTTTTAATTTCAATCAATTCCTGAAAAGCAGCTACACAATGGATAACGACAGGTTTATTATATTTTTCGGCTAAAGCCAATTGTTTCTCAAAAACAATAATTTGTTGTTCTAATGGAATTTCAATTCGTTTATCTAAACCACATTCGCCTAAAGCCAGACAATTTTCTGTTTGCAATTTTTCTTCGATTAATCTTAGATCGGCATCAATTCTGTCATCAACAATATACCACGGATGAATTCCGATCGAATAAAACGGAACCGAGGCATCAAATTCATTTGGATATTGATTCACCAATTCCAAAACATTAGATTGATTCGTAAACTGATGCGTATGAAAATTGAAGAATTCCATTAGTGAAAAGTTTTAACTCCCGCTTTAATTTCTATATTCAAATCATTCTCTAAAGGAACTAACGGACAAGAATATTTGTGATTGTAAGCACAATACGGATTGTAGGCCTGATTAAAATCAATTGCAATAGTGTTTCCTTTTGGAATCTTTAAGTCGATATATCTTCCTCCTATATAACTTTCTTTACCTGAGGTTAAATCAGAAAAAGGTAAAAATAAATGGTCTTTGTATTCTTCCGTTTTAGAAAGATCAATACTTCTGTACACATTCAATTTCAGGTTTGCACCATCTAAAGTAAAATACAGCGTTCCGTATTTTATATATTTTGGGGTTCTTGTTCCGGTGGTTTTCATTTCAAAAACCTTTTCATTTTTGGCTTTTACAAACTTTGCATTGACAAAATATTTGGCATTAACAGGATAAAAATCTAAAGTTTTAAAAACTTTTAAATCTTCTTCCATTAACGGACTCGTCTTAGGATCAGCATATTCTGAATTTATAGTCTTCTGAAATTTCTCAGTTTCTTTTTTATCAAATTTCTTTTGACTGAAGCCAAAACTAAAAGTTAATAATAAAGTAAGAAATACGATTTTTTTCATCTTGGAAATTTTGAACAAAAATAGTTTAAAAGTAACAAAGCAGCAACCGCGATACGTGACAAAGTTTCCTAACTTTGTTGCAAATAACATATTTTTATAATGCTAAAAACTGCAGCCAACCACTACATCAATAATTTTAGAGGATTTTCAAGAGAAATTTGGATACTTACATTGGTCACTTTTATCAATCGTGCCGGTACAATGGTACTTCCTTTTTTATCGAAATATTTAAAAGAAGATCTTCATTTCTCTTATAATCAGGTAGGTTGGATTATGGTTTCATTTGGCCTTGGTTCTATGTTAGGATCATGGCTTGGCGGAAAACTTTCAGATAAAATCGGGTTTTATAAAATTATGATTTTTAGCTTATTTACTAGTGGAGTTTCACTTTTCTTCGTACAATATATAACAACATTCTGGGGATTATGTATCGCCATGTTTCTTTTAATGGTGATTGCAGACATGTTCAGACCGGCTATGTTTGTATCCTTGGGAGCTTATGCCAAACCCGAAAACAGAACACGTGCCTTGACTTTAGTACGTTTAGCCGTAAATTTAGGTTTCGCGGCCGGGCCAGCTTTAGGAGGATTGATTATTATGGGAATTGGTTATTCCGGATTGTTTTGGGTTGATGGAGCTTCCTGCATTATATCAATTTCAATTTTCGCGTTATTGGTAAAAGAAAAGAAAAAAGTTGCTCATGATGATAAAATTGAAAGCGCCTCAGATAAAAAATCAGTTTTTCATGATCGAATCTTTTGGGTTTTCTTATTTGTGAGTTTTGTAACCGCTATGATTTTCTTTCAGCTTTTCACGACGCTTCCTTTATATCATAATGAGAAATTTGGTTTAAGTGAATTTCAAACCGGATTATTAATGACTTTAAACGGACTTTTGATTTTTGCTTTAGAAATGCCAACTGTTGGATTTATGGAGCGAAAAGGTTTTCCGAAAATAAAAATCATTATTCTAGGTTCCTTTATTATGGCTTCAAGTTTCTTTTTGCTTCTGATAAATGTTTGGGCCGGAATTCTGGTCATAAGTATGATCTGTATTTCGATTGGAGAGATTTTAACCTTTCCATTTTCGAATGCTTTTGCTCTAAGCCGTGCACCGCGTGGTCAGGAAGGCCGTTATATGGCTCTTTATACCATGAGTTTTAGTTTGGCTCACATTATTAGTTCAAAAGTTGGTTTTGAAATCATCACCCGATTAGGATATCAAATCAACTGGTTTTTTATGGCTTCAATTGGAGTTGTAGCTACCCTTTGTTGCTTTTGGATCAAAAAAGCTTTGGTTCTCGAAAAAAAATATTAAACAATTTTAACTCATAAATCATTCAAATTCAATTTATTACTTTTAAATTCGAATGGATTTTCTGCGCTTTTAATTCAAATAAAACTTAATTTTTAGTTAAATAACTATTTTTATAGTTGTGCAACTAGAAAAATAGTTGTAGGTTTGAATTAAAATTAGAAAACATGCAAAAGTTAACCAACAAAGAAGAAGAAATCATGCACATTTTATGGAAGCTAAAAAAAGCTTTTGTAAAAGAGGTTCAGGCTGAAATCACCGAAGATCAACCGCATTACAACACACTTTCGACTATTGTTCGTAATCTTGAGGAGAAAGGTTTTGTGGCGCATAATGCTTTCGGAAATACACACCAATATTACCCGATTGTTACTTTAGAAGCCTACAGCAAAAAGTACATGAAAACAGCTATTGACAACTATTTCAATAGTTCTTATAAAAATATGGTTTCGTTTTTTGCCAAAGAAGAAAAAATATCTGCAGCAGAATTACGCGAAATCCTGGCTATGATCGAAGATCCAAAAAAAGAAAAATAATTGTTTATGGAAGCACTTTTCATTTATATCGCAAAATCGTCTGGATTAGTTCTATTATTCTATTTCGCTTACTATTTTTTGTTACGCAAAGAAACTTTTTTCAATAGTAACAGATGGTTTTTATTAGCTGGTTTAATTACATCTGCAATACTACCTTTTGCAGTTTACAACAAAGTGATATGGGTTAATCCTACCCCACTTTCAAATGTCAATTATGTATCACTATACTCGCCGCAGATAGAAAAAGATATCTTTGAGATTAACTGGAATTTAGTTCTAATAACCATTTACAGTATTGGATTTTTAGCTTTGCTAATAAAATTCGCTTTTGATTTTTATTGCTTAAATTCAGTGCTAAAAGGAAAACAGATAAAACAACAAGCTGATTTTAAATTTGTTGATATCAATGAAAACATTGCTCCATTTTCTTATTTTGAATACATCGTATACAATTCATCAATGTACACGGCTTCTGAATTAGAAAGTATCATCGAACATGAAAAAGTGCACAGCGATCAAAACCACACTATCGACGTTTTGATTTCCAGAGCTTTCTGTATCTTATTTTGGTTCAATCCCATTATCTGGCTTTATAAAAAAGCAATTACTCAAAATCTTGAATTTATTGCAGATGCAGCAGCAGCTCAAAAAATAGCAGACAAAAAAGCCTATCAATACACGCTTTTAAAAATTACAACTCACGAGAGTTGTCTATCAATCACCAATCATTTTTATCAATCATTAATCAAAAAACGAATTGTCATGTTAAACAAAAATCAATCAAAAAAGGGAAAGTCCTGGAAACTGTATGTTATAATTCCGGCACTTGTAGCTTTTGCACTATTATTTCAAATAGAAGTAATTGCAAAAGAAAAAAGAGAGTTTGCAAAAGAAGCGAAAGTCAAGGATGGCAACATTGATGTTTACAAAATCAGTAAAACAACAACTGATCAGCAATTAAAAGAAATGGCTGAAAAAATGAAGCTAAATCACAATGTTGACGCAAAGATTTCTGATGTTGAAAGAAATTCAGATAATGAATTAACAGCTATCAGATTTGATCTAAAAAGCGGTTCCGAACAATCACAGTCTTACAGAGTCAAAGGAAGTAAAGCAATTAAAGATTGTGAAATTGTTATCGAAACGGAGAGTGACGGTTCTAAAAAAATAGGTTTAAAAACAGATAACCAAATTGGTGAAGTAAAAATCATTGATAAAGAACGTAAAGTTGAAGTAAAAAAAGTTACAAACTCTAAAACTAATTGTGATGTTAAAACTACTGATAATACTCATACAAGCATTAGTACAAGCAATAGTGCAAATAATACAGATAATAATGTAAATACAAACGTAAATACAAATGTTAAAGTTGGTTTTAATAGATATATAGCTACTGAACCAAAAATGCAAACAAGCATAAATATTGTATCAAATGGAGATAACACCAAAAATCAGACAAAACAATTAGTGATTGTAAATGGAAAGATTGTTTATGATGCTACTAAAATATATGATAATGCTCCTGAAAATACCAAAACAATAAATAGCAACGAGGGTGCTCCAGCATTTGAGAAATAAGGAGATAAATGCAACGATGGCGCAAATTAATTAATACTTTTTTCATTTCTTTAAAAACTACCCAAAACCATGTTAAAACTAACCAACAAGGAAGAAGAAATAATGCACATTTTATGGAAGCTTAAAAAAGCTTTTGTAAAAGAGGTTCAGGCTGAAATCCCTGAAGATCAACCGCATTATAATACGCTTTCGACTATTGTTCGCAATCTTGAAGATAAAGGATATGTAAGTCACAATGCCTTTGGAAATACGCATCAGTACTACCCAATTGTAAGTATTGAAGAATATCGAAAAGGTTTTATGAGCACCGCTATTGATAATTATTTTAATAGTTCTTATAAAAGTATGGTTTCATTTTTTGCTAAAGAAGAAAAAATCTCTGCGGCCGAATTACGCGAAATCCTGGCTATGATCGAAACTCCAAAAGAAGAAAAATAATCATTATGGAAGCACTTTTTATCTTTATCGCAAAATCAAGTGGATTATTAGTACTATTTTATTTCGCTTATTTTTTCCTACTTCGAAAAGAGACTTTCTTCAATAGTAACAGATGGTTTTTATTGGCCGGTTTGGTTACATCAGTAATTTTGCCTTTTGTGGTTTATACTAAAATTGTATGGGTCGACCCTGCTCCAACGCCTGTTATGAATTATGCTGCGGGTTATATTCCACATACTTATACTACTATTCCGGAAGAATCTTTTGAAATCAATTGGGATTATGTTGCACTTGCTATTTACGGTATTGGATTTTTAGCCCTTATTATAAAATTTGCTGCTGATTTTTACAGTCTAAATTCCGTTTTAAAAGGTAAAGAAGTACAGCGAGAAGAAGATTTTAAATTCATAGATATTGAGGAAAACATTGCTCCATTTTCTTATTTTGATTATATCGTTTACAACTCATCAATGTTTACGGCATCAGAATTAGAAAGTATCATTGAGCACGAAAAAGTGCATAGCGATCAAAATCATACCGTTGATGTCATTATTTCGAGGATTTTTTGTGTTCTTTTTTGGTTCAATCCAATTATTTGGTTGTACAAAAAAGCAATTCTACAAAACCTTGAATTTATTGCTGATAATGAAGCCGCCAAAAAAATATCTGACAAAAAAGCGTATCAATACACGCTTTTAAAAATAACAACGCATGAAAACTGTGTTGCCATCACCAATCATTTTTATCAATCATTAATCAAAAAACGAATTGTCATGTTAAACAAAAATCAATCAAAAAAAACAAATTACTGGAAGTATTGTACCATAATTCCAGCACTTGCTGCATTTGTATTTTTATTTCAAATAGAAATCATTGCGCAGGAGAGAAAAGAAAATCAGGAAGTTTCTCAAAAAAATACTTCAGATGATGTTTACAAAATCGAAAAAACAACAACAGATCAGGAATTAAAAGTAATCGCTGAAAAAATAAAGCAAAACCATGATTTTGATGTTGCTATATCGAATGTAAAAAGAAACACAGATAAGGAATTGACGGCCATTAAAATGAATATTAAAAAAGGGGCTCAAGAAGTTCAAACCATTCAAATCGATGGAGATGAAGCAATAAAAAGCTTTGGTCTGGTAGTATCAACCGACGATAATAATGCCAAAAAAATTGGCGTTGTTACAGATGGTGACACAAACAACTCAATGATGCTTCAAGATCACATCGCAGATGTTGATGAAGTAAACGATCCAGATAATGGAATGACTGTTGTACCACCTGCACCACCAGCTCCACCTGTTAGAGTTGGTTCAATAGCTCCTCCGGCTGCACCTATCGCACCCGCTTTTCCTGGCGGATCAATGCCAAAGTTACCAACTATAGACATGTCCAAAATGCCTAAAGCGCCAGCACCACCGGCAAATCCAAGAGATAAAGTAGCTATGGCTAAATTTGAAAAAGATATGTCCGAATTTGAGAAAAAAATGGAAACTTTTGAACCAACTCTTTCTGCTTATGAAAAACAAGTTGATGAAATCATGTCTAAACACGAAGCGCTATATGGTAAGGATATGGAAAAGTATGAAATTGCCATGGAAAAATTCAGTATTGAGATGGAAAAGTATGGCAAGTACATAGAAGAAACGGTTGGAAAAGACATGAAAGAGTATGAAAAAAGCATGAAAGAATACGAAAAGGACATGAAGGCTTATGAAAAAGAGATGAAGAAGATGGAGAAAGAAAGTAAAAAATCCTAATTTCTAAAAATTTAAAAAAACAAAGCCAGTGTACAAAAAACACTGGTTTTTTTGATAAATCTAATATACTATAAAATGAAAAGAATAATTTTAGTACTGCTTATATTCTTTACTTTTTCATGTTGGGCACAACGGGCAACAATTTCGGAAAAAGAAATCCTGGAATTAATGGACAACACCGCTAAAAAGCTATTAGAAACTTCAAAAGCAAATTCTGCATCTATTGGCATTGTAAAAGACGGTAAAACTTATACCAGGCACTATGGCGAAATAGACAAAGAAAAAGGTAATCAGGCAAAAAACAATACCGTTTTTGAAGTGGCGTCAATCACCAAATTATTTACCGGATTATTAATGGCCCAGGCAGTCGTCGAACATAAAATAAAGGCCGATGATGACATCAGAAAATATATTACGGGTTCCTATCCTAATTTAGAATATCATGGGTACCCAATAAAAATTAAAGATTTAGTTTCCTTCAGAACTGGTTTTAATAAAGATTTACCCGACAATTCCGAATTTAGAAAAAATCCAAGTGACAGCAGTTATATTGGTTTTAAAAAAATGGATGAGACATATTCCAGAGAAAAATTCTTCTCAGATTTAAAAACGATTCAATTGGACACTTTACCAGGAACGAAGTTTAAATACAGTAACGGAAGTCTTCAGTTAGCAGCGCACATTTTAGAAAATGTATATCATAAAAGTTATGAAGCTTTGTTAAAAGAAAATATTATAGCAAAACTGAATATGAAATCAACACAATTATTTGTGGATAAAAACACTGCTATTGCCAATGGTTATAACGGTAATAACAAATTGATGCCGAACTTGTCTGATAACCTTTGGGGTGCCGCAGGATATCTAAAATCTACTTTAGATGACATGACGAAATTCATTGCTTTTGAATTAGATATCAAAAATAAATTAGTTGTGGAATCGCAAAGAAATCTTTTAAATTCTGATACCGATTGGAACGGTTATTTCTGGGATAATATTCAGGTAGATGATAATGGTAGAAATTGCTGGAAACATGGAGGAGCTTTCGGGACACAAAATATGTTGTTGATTTATCCAGAACGTAGTTTAGGAATTTCGATCATTGTAAATATCAGCAGTGAAAAAACTGCAAATGCGTTAGGGGCTGCCGTTGTAAATTTATCACAAGTTTTACTGTCTAAAAATGACTCTAAAAAAGAAATTTACGGGTATAAAATCGTCAATAAAAATGTTGTTTTTTCTTATGAACATGATAAGTCGCTCAATTCCGATTTAGTAAAAAGCGTATCAATAGCAGGTTCTTTTGATAATTGGAATCCAAATGATAATAATTACCAAATGATTCGAAAAAATAAGAATACTTTTGAACTTTCTCTTCCCAAAAAACAGTTTGAAAATGATAAAATTAAAATGTTCAAATTTGTAATTAACAAAACTGGCTGGATTGAAGCGCCTAAAAATGCTTTAAATATAGAAAAAGGACCAGATCAAAACTTGCTTTTAGTTATTGAATGACATAAATTTTCAGTTAAAAAACACTTCAAAAAAGACTTTGCCAACCACTAAGTCTTTTTTTATATCTTTGAAAAAAACAAACCTGCTATGTTTAAAATTTTGGCCAAAATAAATAAAATCCTTTTACCAAGTTTTACCAAACAAGGATTAGACATTTCAAAAGCAAAAAAATGGCAAATGGCTATTATTGGCTATCGTGCGTATGTGACAAAACGTGCTTTGGAATAGTTAAAACAACTCTTTATATTCTTTTCTGCTTATTTTTTATTTGAATAGAGCAGAAATGGATCCTTCAAAACTTATTTCGTAGTTTTGCAGTCCATTTCAATTTCTCATGAAAAATAAAGAATTCAACCTTCCTCCTGTCCCTGCAGTACTATTATCTATTATCAGTGTACAATGTGGTGCAGCAATTGCCAAAACGCTATTTCCGGCAATTGGAGCTGCGGGAACAGCTTCTCTAAGAATTGGAATTTCAGCTATAATTTTACTTTTAGCATACCGACCAAATTTAAAGCAAATCACTCCCAATCAATGGAAAATTGTAGTTCCGTATGGTTTGACTTTAGGCGCCATGAATTTAGTGTTTTATTTAGCTATTGAAAGAATTCCGATTGGTCTGGCAGTAACTTTAGAATTTATGGGCCCATTATTGTTAGCTATAATTGGATCAAAACGTTTAATAGATTATTGTTGGGTATTACTGGCCGGTTTAGGTATCGTTTTAATTGCTCCATGGTCAAACGACAAAGTAGATTTACTAGGAGTCTTTTTTGCTCTTTTAGCTGGTGCGCTTTGGGCTGCTTATATTATTTTGGGCGGAAAAATTTCTAAAATTATGCACGATGGACAAGCAGTTGCTACAGGAATGTTATTTGCTGCAATTTTAATATTACCGTTTGGCTTTTACGAAAACGGATTAGCCAATCTTACTCCAAAATTTTTAGGTATGGGAGCTGCACTAGCTCTTTTGTCTAGTGCTATTCCGTTTACTTTAGAAATGAAAGCATTAGGTCAGCTTCCCCCACGTACTTTTAGTATTTTAATGAGCTTAGAGCCTGCAGCTGCAGCAATTTGTGCTTTTATATTTTTGCAGGAAAATCTAAATTTTTATGAAATTCTTGCCGTTGTCTGTGTTGTTATCGCTTCGGCTGGCTCGACTTTAACTTCAAAACGATAAAGCTATAAAATTCCAAACTCCGATTTAAAATTGGAATTTGGAATTTTTACTATTTGGGATTTCAATAAGTATTATATTTTTGGTAATAAAACGGTATCAACAACGTGAATTACTCCATTTGACTGATTAACATCTGCAATTGTAACTTTAGATTTGTTACCGCTTTCGTCGCTAATGTAAAGAGCTGCACCATCCATCCAGGCAGTTAAAATTCTGCCACTTACAGTTTTAAGAGTTGCTTTTCCCTTCCCCATTTTAATTGCTTTGGCAATGTCAGAAGAGTTCATCTTCCCTGCAACAACATGATAGGTTAAGATCGTTTGCAATGTTTTGATGTTCTCTGGTTTTAATAATGTTTCCACAGTTCCAGCAGGTAATTTATCGAATGCAGCATTTGTTGGTGCAAAAACGGTGAACGGTCCTTTACTTTGTAATGTTTCAACTAAACCTGCAGCTTTTACAGCAGCTACCAATGTAGTGTGATCTTTTGAGTTTAAAGCATTTTCAACAATATTTTTGTTAGGATACATTGCAGCTCCACCAACCATTACAGTTTTTTGTGCAAATGAGGTAAATGCAATTCCAAGTGTTAAGATTGCTACGGCTAAAAAATTTCTAGTTTTCATAAATTCTATTTTAAGTTATAAGCTCATTTACGGGATATTTTTCGATTTAGTTTTTATGTAAAATTTAAAAAAGATTTAAAACCTTTGAAAAAACTTCAAAAACTCCTGTAAAACAACATATTAATTCGTGAATTTATTTTTAAATATTTTTCAAATCGATAATCTTATTGTATTACTTTTATTACTAACTTTCATAACAAATAAATTTATATATGGAAAATTTGCAGGAGAAAACAAAAAGTCAAAATAGAACAATAAAAGTTATTGTAATTACCCTTGCCAGTATCTGTCTTTTGTTTTTAGTGTTTTTTATAGTGATTGCAAAATTATCGGAACCGACAGTAATGACTTTAAATTTACCTCAAACAAGTAAAAATATAACGCATTCAAAACTTGACGAAAACAATACAATTACTATATTACTAGGAGAAAATGGCAGAATAATATATTATAGAGGATCTTTATATTCTCCAGTAATTTCACCGAAAGAAACAAAATATGGCGAAAAAGGAATACGTAAAGAATTAACTCTGCAGAATAAAAATATACTTAAAAATTCGTCCAAAGTTCCTAAATCTAACAAACTAATTGTAATCATAAAACCTAGTGCAAAATCAACCTATAAAAATTTAGTTGCTATTTTAGACGAAATGGCAATTACTAAAATTGATACTTATGCAATCGTGCCTGAATTTACTCCAGAAGAATCAAAACTATTAGCTCCAAAATAAAACACTTTAGACCATGGAAAATCTACCTAAAAAAGTAAGAAGTAAAAAGCTAAATTCAAGAGTCGATTTAACTGCGATGGTCAGCGTTTCATTTTTGCTGATTATATTTTTTATGGTGACAATTGAGTTGGCCAAGCCGAAAGGTTTTGACTTAGGACTACCAGATAAAGAGCGTGGTGGTTGCGGTGGTTGTGTTAGAGGAAATCGTTTGTATACAATTTTATTGGATGAAAATGATAAAATGGTAACTTATTCAGGGATATTAGAATTTGATCTCGATACAGCGAAGAAAATCGAATTTGGAAAAAATGAAATTCGAAAAGAAATTTTTCTAAAAAAGAAAGAAGTAACTGAATATATGGCATCTGTAGGAAAACCAAAAAGTGGTGTAATCATTATTATAAAACCAAGTCAAAAATGCAACTTTAAAAACCTAGTTGATATTTTAGATGAAATGAAGATTGCAAAAATTGACAACTATGCAATTGTAGATGAATATACCCTAGAGGAATCAAAATTATTAGCTTCTAAATAAAAACCTTAAAACCATGGAAAATCTACCTAAAAAAGTAAGAAGTAAAAAATTAAGCACGAGAGTCGATTTAACTGCAATGGTCAGCGTTTCGTTTTTGTTAATTATATTTTTTATGGTTACAATTGAGTTGGCAAAGCCGAAAGTGATGGATTTAAGTTTACCTGAAAAATATTACGAAGACAAATGGAGTCACGTCATACATTGTGGTTTAGGAGCTGACGATCGTTTAATAACTATTTTACTCGATGATAATGATAAAATAGTTACTTATTCCGGGCCTTTATTTTATTCGTTAGAAAATCCTAAAATTTTAAACTACGGCAAAAATGGAATCAGAAAAGAACTAGCAATTAAAAATAAAATTATTCGGGAATATTCTGCTAAAATTGGAAGACCGAGAAACGGTCCAATTGTAATTATAAAACCGAGCAAAAAATCAAATTTTAAAAATTTGGTGGATATTTTAGATGAAATGGCAATTGCACAAATTGGTACATATGCAATTGTCAATGAATTTACTCCCGAAGAATCAAAATTATTGGCAGTAAAATAATCAAACTACTTTTGAAAACGACTGCCCCTAGTCCAGATAGAAGGGAAAATCTTTTTGTGCCGGTCCCGAGGCTCCGGGAGGCATAAAAGATTTGGAATGATAGCTGGAAATAGCTCCAAATTAAAAATCAAACTTCAATTAAATTAAGTTCTAGACTCCGTTCAAACTTACAAACCTGAAACTTGAAACAAACAAGACCTGAAACAAAAGAACATAAAAAAAGTCCCACATTACTGTGGGACTTTCTATTTAGAGGAAACTTAAGAATTATTTTTTCTCAGTTTTTTCCATTTTAGCTTTTAATGCAGCCAATACATCATTGTTATCTCCTAAAGTTGCAGCTGGTGCATTTGTGTTAGAAGAGTTAGATGAAGTATTTTCAGTTGCAGCTTTCACGTTTTTCTCTTCTTCTTCACGGAAGATAGCAGTGTGAGAAGCAACTACTCTTTTGAATTCTTTGTTAAATTCGATTACTTTGAAATCAGCAGTATCACCTTTTTTCAATTTCTTTCCGTCTTCTTTTTCAAGGTGACGAGTAGGAATGAAAGCAACGATATCATCTCCGAATTCTACAGTAGCTCCTTTGTCAACGATTTCAGAAATTTCACCATTGTGGATAGTTCCTACAGCGAAAGAATCTTCGTATTGATCCCAAGGATTAGCAGTAGTTTGTTTGTGACCTAAAGATAATTTACGTCCTTCAACATCTAATTCTAATACAACTACATCAAGTTTCTCACCAACATTTACAAATTCAGATGGGTGTTTAATTTTCTTAGTCCAAGATAAGTCAGAGATGTAAATTAATCCATCAATTCCTTCTTCTAATTCTACGAAAATACCAAAGTTTGTAAAGTTTCTAACGATACCTGTATGTTTAGAACCTACTGGGTATTTAGAAGTAATGTCAGTCCATGGATCTTGAGTCAATTGTTTGATACCTAATGACATTTTACGGTCATCTCTATCTAAAGTTAAGATAACAGCCTCAACAACATCTCCAACTTTTACGAAATCCTGAGCAGAACGTAAATGAGTTGACCATGACATTTCAGAAACGTGGATTAAACCTTCAACACCTTCAGCAACTTCAATAAATGCACCGTAATCAGCGATTACAACTACTTTACCTTTTACTTTATCACCAATAGTTAAATTAGCATCTAAAGCATCCCATGGGTGAGCGTTTAATTGTTTCAATCCTAATTGAATTCTTGTTTTCTCATCATCGAAATCAAGGATTACAACGTTTAATTTTTGGTCTAATTCAAGAACTTCACTTGGATGGTTGATTCTACTCCAAGAAAGGTCAGTAATGTGAATTAATCCATCAACACCACCTAAATCAATAAACACACCATAAGAAGTAATGTTTTTAACAACACCTTCTAATACTTGTCCTTTTTGTAATTGACCGATGATTTCTTTTTTCTGTACTTCGATATCAGCTTCGATAAGCGCTTTATGAGATACAACAACGTTTTTGAATTCGTGGTTAATTTTTACCACTTTGAATTCCATCATTTTGTTTACGTATACATCGTAGTCTCTAATTGGCTTAACGTCAATTTGAGAACCAGGTAAGAAAGCTTCAATTCCAAAAACGTCAACGATCATACCACCTTTAGTTCTGCATTTTACAAAACCATTAACGATTTCTCCTGTTTCGTTTGCAGAAATAACTCTATCCCATGATTTAATAGTACGTGCTTTTCTGTGAGATAATACTAACTGACCTGTTTTGTCCTCACGGATGTCGATTAATACTTCTACTTTGTCACCAACTTTTAAGTTCGGGTTATAACGGAATTCGTTTAAAGAAATAACACCTTCCGATTTTGCATTGATATCAACGATAACGTCTCTATCTGTAATTCTAACAACTACACCTTCAACTACTTCTTCTTGATCTGTAGCGATGAAAGTTTTTGAAACTAGTTCTTCGAATTCTTGTAAGTTTTTCTCATCTACTGCATCAATTCCTTCTTGGAAGTTATGCCAGTTAAAATTTGCTAAAAACTCTTCTTGTGATTTTAATTGTTCAGACATGCTGATAAAAAATTTGTATTCTGTTTTCCTCGAGTTTCATAAAGCAGTAGAAAAAACAGAAGTTGTTTTACATAAATAGTTGATACCTAAAGGAAACTCTTCTTTGCCAAAAGGTTTGCAAAATTAATACAAATATTTGTAATAGCAAAACAATTCTAAATGATTATCAGCCAATTGTTCAGGAGCAGACGATTTCAGACTTTTCAAGACGTTCAGTCCCGCTATCCGCTTGTATCTTTTTTGCAGAAAAAGCAAAAAAGGATACCGTTTCTATCGGGGCTAGACAAGAACGAATAGTAGTTTTTAAGCCCTTTTACTTTCGATTAAAAACAAACCCGACAGATTTTAAAAAACCTGTCGGGTTTACTATGCGCAACTATCATTGTCAAAGTTTAAAACTTTGGCAAAGATTTACTGTAGCTCAAGTTCAAACAACTTCGGATTTTCAAATTTACTTTCATCCAATTGAAAATCTTTATCATAAAATTTCCAAGGCGAATTAGCAAAGAAATACATTTTGTTTTTAACCAAAGTTGCCAATGCAGGTTCATTAAATTCCTTCCTGTTATTATCTAAAACCTTAAAACCAATTATTTCATTTTCAGCTTCATTCAGATCATAACGTACAATCCGAATCGGCACTACTCCATTCTGAATCGCAATTAACGAATTATTGTAAAAAGCCAATCCGTCAATTCCTTTTTTAGAAGTTTCTTCCGAAAATTCCAGCCAGTTTCCTTTTTGTGACTTTATATCAATTGAAATAATCCCTTTCAAATAATCAGCAACAAACAATTTAGATTCCTTTTTATTCAAAGCAATTCCTTGCAGATTAAAAGCCTCTGTCCTCAAATCTTTCCAAATAACCAAATTCTCTTTTTCAACTTTATAAATAATCGGTTCAGCACTATCTGAAACATAAACCTCATTATTTTTAGTCACAATTAAATCTCCAAAAACATGATTTCCATCAACAGTATAACGTTTGACTAGTTTTTTCGTGGCAATTTCAATTTTTAGAATTTCGCTTTTTCCATTCATTTCTTTAGAAAAACCTTTCATCTCAGGAATCGCTGAGCAGGCAACCCAAATATATTTTTCATCCGAATCTGTTTTTAAAGCAAAAACCGAATAAGAACATTCCGTAAACCAATCAGAACATTTTCCATTTTCATCAAAAGAAACAATCTTTTTATTCCGAATACTCGATACCAGCCATACTTTGTGTTTCTGCAAATAAAGTAATCCCTCCGGATGAAGATCTTTTTCAGAAAGACTTATTTTCTCCACAGAAGTTTCAGCTGTTTTTGATTGTAAAACTTTCAATGTCCGTAAATCTTTAAAATCTTTCTCGTTTTTAATAGATTCAAAATCAGTATCGTCTTCAAAAACAATAGTGTTATTTGCCAGAACAATCTTTTTTAAAACCGATAAAGCCTCTTCACTTTTACCATTCAAAGAATAGGCCGATGCCAATTATAAGTAAAAGCAGGATGCATTGGCCGGATACTATCCAATTGTTTCGCCAATTTTAAAAACAAAACATAATCTTTGTTTTTATAAGCTTCTATGCTTTGATCATACAAAACCTTAGTTTGCGCAAAACCAGAAATTCCAATCAAAAACAAAATAAATAATCTAAGTTTCTGCATCATTAAAGTCTTAAAATGAAATACTAAGTTATCGTTTTTATTTGAAACACAATACGACAGAAAACAACAAACCCTACAGGTTTTTAAAAACCTATCGGGTTTACTCTATGTAGAATTCGTTTCTAAAATTCAAAATTGTTATTAATTAAGAAACTTGTAAATTCTGATTTTCAATTTTTACATTAAAACTAATTTCAGCTTTTAATGCTTTAAAAACTTTGATTATTGTATCTATTGTAGCACTATTTGTACTACTTTCTAATTTAGATATTTGGGCTTTTTTGACTCCAATTAATTCTCCCAATTGTTCCTGAGTAAGATTCCTTTCTTTTCTGGCAGTTTTAATCATTCTTCCTAAGATCTCCATATTAAGTTCATATTCATATTGATCTCTTTCTGCCGTACCAATCTCTCCAATATATCGATCTTTCATTTCAGAAAGAGAATACGATGTAATTACCTTCTTTTTTTTCATAATCTTATTTTTATTTATTTTCAAAATAATCAATTCTTATTTTCTTTCCTCTTTCAATCTCATCTAAAGGAACTTTATCTACCTTCTTCAAAAAACCATGAGTTGCAATAACAAAAGTTTGCTTATTATCCGTTTTATCCCAAAATGCTAATAATCTAATCTGAACACTACTAAATCTCACCCTAAATTCCCAAATGTCGCCTCTCAGTTTTTTAAACAATCTAGGACCGTGATTCTTTTCTGCTAAATCAATATTATACAATAGTTTTGCGATAGCTTTTTTATCAAGTCGTGACACAAATTCATCTGCTTCTTTTAAAAATTTTGTTTCAAAATATTTCATTCAGATATAACAAAAATACCACAAAAGTTTCTAAATTTAGAAACTTTTGTGGTATTTTTATGTTGGTTAAAAATTTTTATTTTAATTTTTCAAAACTAAAAGTCTTGAAAAAACTTTTTTTTAATGACTCAAATTCTCCAATTCCTTTGGATCATGTTTATGCTTAAACAAAACAGCAAAAGCAATTGCAATAACCAAAGCATAAGCTGCAAATGACAACCAGATCGTATGCCAGTCTTTCATTAAAATAGGATTACTGAAAATTCCTTCTGCAGAAATAGAATTTCCCTGTCCTTTTACAAATTCTAACATTTTAGGATTTGTAGTTTCGGTTTGCAAAAATCCAGATAACTCAATTGTATTACTAAACGATTTGGTAAAAAATCGATCAATTGCCCAACCTGAAGTTAAACTCCCTAAAACAGCTCCTACTCCATTAGTCATCATCATAAACAAACCTTGTGCCGATGAACGTATTTTAGAATCGGTATTGCTTTCTACAAATAATGAACCCGAAATATTAAAGAAATCAAATGCCATTCCGTAAACGATACAAGACATAATAATCATCCATAATCCGCCAACAGGATCTCCAAAAGCAAATAACCCGAAACGCAATACCCAAGCTAACATAGAAATCAACATTACTTGTTTGATTCCAAATCGTCTCAAGAAAAACGGAATTGCCAAAATAAATAAGGTTTCAGAAACCTGAGAAATCGACATAATAATAGTCGAATATTTGATTACGAAAGAATCTGCGTATTTTGGAAAATGTTTAAACTCATCAAGAAAAACATCACCATAAGCGTTTGTCAACTGTAAAGCTCCTCCTAAAAACATAGAGAAAACAAAAAACAAAGCCATTTTGTAATTCCCAAATAATTTAAAAGCCTCTAAACCAAAAGTTTCTACCCAAGAAGCATTTTCTTTAGTCAAACGCTGTGGCTCACATTTTGGCAATGTAAAAGCATAAATTCCAAGAATTAAAGCACCAATTCCGGCAATATAAAACTGATATTCCGTTGCTTTGCTTCCACTTAAATTCGTGATCCACATCGCGACAATAAAACCAATTGTTCCCCAAACACGAATGGGTGGAAAATCTTTTACTATATTTTTATCGTTAAGCTTTAATGAAGTATAAGAAATAGAATTACTTAAAGCAATTGTTGGCATATAACAACACATTGCTGCGAACATCACATAAATAAAGTTATCTGGTGTAGTTATTTGCGCAATTCCAAATAAAACTACTGCATATAAAATATGTAAAGTACCATATAATTTTTCAGCATTTACCCATCTGTCAGCAATAATACCTGTTAAAGTAGGCATAAATAAAGAAGCAATTCCCATGGTTCCGAAAACAAGACCAAATTGGGTTCCTTCCCAATTTTTAGTTCCAAACCAATAATTTCCAATTGTAATAAGCCACGCTCCCCAAACAAAAAATTGAAGAAAACTCATTACGATCAATCTGTTTTTAATTCCCATATGATGAAATTGTCTTTTAAATAAAATGAAGCGGTAAAACTACCATTAAAAATGATATCTGCAAAAAATTATGCTGTTTTAACAACATCATTCACTAATTCTAAAACAGCTGTAAATTGTTCTTCTCGTGTTAAATAAGAATTATCAATTTCTATAGCATCATTGGCAATTACTAAAGGAGAATCTTCGCGATGCGTATCTATATGATCGCGTTCTACAACATTCTTCAAAACTTCTTCATAAGAAACATTATCACCTTTTTGCTGCAACTCATCAAAACGTCTTTGCGCACGGGTTTCAGCGCTGGCAGTCATAAATATTTTAAGTTCAGCATCAGGAAAAACTACTGTCCCTATGTCTCTTCCGTCCATAACGATGCCTTTGTTTTTTCCCATTTCCTTTTGCTGTTCTACAAGTTTAGAACGCACTTCAGAAACTTCTGCCACCTTGCTTACAAAATTAGAAACTTCAATAGTTCTAATTTGTTTTTCGATATTCTCACCATTCAAATACATTTCGCCAAAGCCTAAATCAGAATTAAACTTAAACTCCAATTGAATATTTGGCAAAGCTTCAATTAAAGTTTTTTTATCAAAAAAGTCAGCTCCAATAAGTTGACTCTGCATAGCAAAATAGGCCACTGCGCGATACATAGCACCGGTATCAACGTAAACATATTCTAACTCTTTTGCTAATTGTTTTGCCAAGGTACTCTTTCCTGTCGATGAAAATCCGTCGATAGCAATGGTGATTTTTTCCAATTTTTTAAATTTTAAATTTTAATATCTTTCAGTTTCAGAACCTTATTAATAATAAATACTCATGAGAATATTTGATTCAGAATTGTCTATTATTTTAGACATTCGATCAAAATATTTTCTGTTAACCATAGGGCAACCAAAACTATTGCAAATATACCCATTTTGCTCTTTATATGGAACATCATAATAATAATGAAAAACAACATCACGCTTAAATGCGTTGCTATTAGTTTGATCTAATCCGTACAGCTTATAAGCTTTTCCAAATTTTCCCTGATAAGAATTTCCGATATAATATTTCCCAATCGAAGTACTTAATGAGTTTGGAATATTACTGAATTTTAATTTCCCTTTAATTCCTGTCTCTGAGCCAGAACCATGAGCAACTAAGCCTTTATCAATAATTTTATCAGTCTTCAGATCATAAACAAAAAAGCGATTCTTTCCGGAAGGTACTTTCATATTAATAAAAAATGCAAATCTTCTATTATATTTTGAATTGCTTTCTATTAACCTCTTTACTTCATTGATTTGTTTACTATCTATTGTCGAAGTAACAGAATAATTATTTCTTTTGTCTTTCCAAATAATTTTATAGCCTATAAAAACAAAAAGTATCATAAGAAAAACGATAAAGATCTTCTTCATATGATACTTGTATTAGATATAAAAGTTAAAATTACATGGTTACTATTTGCTTAATAATAGATATCCAGTATAATTTTTGATTTAGAATTATCAACTATTTTTTCGATTCTTTTAAAGAATTCTTCATTAACCATTGGGCAACCGTGGCTATTCGAAATATAATATTCCTGCTCTTCAAGTGGAACTGCAGAATAATGATGCAGCACTATAGCTCTTTTTAAAGCGTTATTATTTGTTTCATCTAATCCATTTAATCGGTAAGCTTTTCCGAATATTCCTTTGTAGCATTTCTCGATAGAGTATCTACCTAAAGATGTGCAATTAGAATTTGGTGTATTACTAAATTTAAGTTCTCCTCTAATTCCGGTTTCAGAACCAGATCCGTGAGCTACAAGTCCCTGATCTAAAATTTTATTATTTACCAGATCATAAACAAAGAATCTGTTTTTTCCGGATTTGATTCTCATATCAACTAAAAAAGCAATTTTAGTATTGTATTGAGGACCGGCATAAACCATTTCTCTTACTGTATTTACGTGATAGTTGATTCTTTCAATTTCAACTTCACTAAGGGATTCATCTTTAAAATTAAGATTTGAGGTATTAAAAAGACCTGCTGTAAAAAATAGAATTAGATAAAATAGCTTCATAAATATTACCTATTGAAAGTTTAAAATTAGCCCAAAAAGACTCGTGTTGGCTGCCAAAGTATATCGTGAATATGAATAATTAAATTTTAAACGGTTCATTTTTAAACCGAAACCTAAAGAAATCCCCGAAAAATTACGCTGTTCATCAATTCTCAGTTCTTCTGCCCTTCTAAAATTGTAACCTAATCGCAAATTGACTGCTCTTCCCGGGAAAAGTTCAAGACCAATAACAGTATGTCTCAAAGCGTTATTTACAAAGGAAACTTTTTCCTCACTTATTGTACCATCAATATTGGATTCTCCCCGAACCGGATTAGAAAAAGAGATATTCCATTGTTGCAAATTTTCTAATGAAAGATGCCATCGAAGCGGAACATGTTCTAATTCTTGCGAAACACCGGCAATGATTTCAAACGGTAAATTCTCTTGTATTCCTGAATAAGTAGTAAACTGTGTCCCAACATTTCGAAATACTACGGCCAAATTTACATTATTTTTTTGAATTTGATACATAATTCCCACATCAATTGCTCCACCAACAGAATTATAACTTTCTAAGGTCGAAGTTATTAACTTGGCATTTACCCCAATATGAACGTCAGTAAAAGGAATATTATAGGCGTAACCCAGAGAAAGTGCACCTTCACTACCTGAAAAATCTGAAGTTGCCTGTCCATTTTCGTCATAACCTTCAAAGGTTCCGTAATTAACATAACTCACACCCGCAAAAAAAGTTTGCACATGCCTGTCATAAGTATAAGCATATGAAGCGGTTCCATAAGAAGCCTCACCATAATAACTCCCGTAATTCATTGCTAAATGATTGTCCATATCTTCATTTAAGGCTGCAGGATTTGACATTGCCTGATTAACGTCTTCATCATAAATTGTTATGTTTTCTCCTCCTAACGCTGCCTGCCTTGGTGACGAGGTCAGATTAAGAAATTGATAGGTGTAGCGCCCTCCAATTTGCCCGTAGGAAATCGAACAAATCAAGATAAAAAAAAGTAAAACAAATCGTTTTAACATGCTTTTGGGGCGATTCCTATATGGGAATAACGTAAATACAAATATAAAATTATATAACAGCAAAAATAAAATTAAACCTTAAATAAATTCCAATAAAAAAAATCCCAAATTCCAATCTGCTAATTAACAGTTTGGAATTTGGGATTTTAAAAAAATTGGATTTTAAAATGATGTTTTACTTTAAAGTTTTTGCATTTTTAGCATTTTGATCTGTCAAAGCCAAAGCCAAAACTTCGCTCATTTCTTTTACATAATGAAAAGTAAGACCTTCTAAATATTCTGCTTTAATTTCATCAATATCACTTTTGTTTTCGTGACATAAAATGATTTCCTTAATATTAGCTCTTTTAGCAGCAAGGATTTTCTCTTTAATTCCGCCAACAGGTAATACTTTTCCACGAAGTGTAATTTCACCTGTCATAGCAAGGCTTTTCTTCACTTTCTTTTGTGTCAGTAATGAAACTAAAGAAGTAAGCATGGCAATACCGGCACTTGGCCCGTCTTTTGGCGTTGCTCCTTCCGGAACGTGCAAATGGATATTGTATTTTTGGAACAATTCTATGCTTAAACCTAATTTTTTGGCATTCGCTTTAATATATTCCAAAGCAATTGTCGCCGATTCTTTCATGACATTCCCTAGGTTTCCGGTAATGGTCAAAGAACCTTTCCCTTCAGAAATTAAAGATTCAATAAAAAGAATATCTCCTCCAACACTTGTCCATGCAAGACCTGTAACCACTCCTGCAACATCATTATTTTCGTATTTATCACGCTCTAATCTTGGTACGCCTAAAGCAGTTATGATATCTTCATCTGTAACCTTTTTATTGTATTCCTCTTCCATTGCAACTGCTTTGGCAGCATTACGAATAACCTGAGCTATTTTAGTTTCTAAATTACGAACACCAGATTCACGTGTATAACCTTCAACGATTTTTTCTAATTGTTTTTTAGCAATTGTCAAATCTTTCGAAGTTAATCCATGGGCTTCTAATTGTTTCGGAAAAAGGTGTCTTTTGGCGATTTCTACTTTTTCTTCAATAGTATAACCTGACATTTTGATGACTTCCATTCTGTCACGCAATGCTGGCTGGATTGTTGCCATATTATTTGAGGTTGCAATAAACATCACTTTAGATAGATCAAATCCCATTTCAAGGAAATTATCGTAAAAAGCATTATTTTGCTCCGGATCTAAAACTTCTAATAAAGCTGAAGACGGATCTCCACTATTTCCGCTTGATAATTTATCAATTTCATCTAAAATAAAAACAGGATTTGAAGTTCCGGCTTTCTTTAAACTTTGAATAATTCGGCCTGGCATGGCACCAATATACGTTTTTCTGTGTCCACGAATTTCTGCTTCATCACGTAATCCTCCTAAAGAAATACGCACATATTCACGCCCAAGAGCTTCGGCAACTGAACGCCCAATTGAAGTTTTACCAACTCCCGGAGGTCCCGTCAAACAAATAATTGGCGATTTCATATCGTTACGAAGCTTCAATACTGCCAAGTGTTCGATCATTCTTTTCTTAACTTCTTCAAGTCCAAAATGATCTTTATCTAATACTTTTTGAGCAAATTTTAAATCAAATTTATCTTTAGAATATTCGCCCCAGGGCAATTCTAAAAATAACTCTAAATAGTTACGCTGAATTCCAAAATCAGGAGATTGTGGATTCATTCTGCGCATTTTAGATAATTCTTTTTCGAAATGTTTCTGCGTTTTTTCGTCCCATTTTTTGGTTTTCGCCTTCTGCCCCATTTCATCCATTTCTTCTTCCTGCGAAACGCCTCCCAATTCTTCCTGAATGGTTTTCATTTGCTGATGCAAGAAATATTCACGTTGTTGCTGATCTAAATCAAAACGAACTTTTGATTGAATATCATTCTTCAATTCTAATTTTTGAAGTTCAACATTCATGTAACGTAACGTTTCCAACGCACGTTCTTTTAATCCATTTATCGATAATAAACCTTGTTTTTCTTTTACCGATAAATTCATATTAGAAGAAACAAAATTGATTAAAAACGACTGGCTTTCAATGTTTTTAATCGCAAACGTAGCTTCTGAAGGAATGTTTGGACTTTCCTTAATAATTTGAATAGCCAATTCTTTTACAGAATCTAAGATTGCCGTAAACTCAGTATCATTTTCATCAGGACGATCTTCTGCAACTTCTTTAATAGTTGCAGTTATATAAGGTTCTTCAGAAACAACTTCGTCAATCTCGAAACGTTTTTTTCCTTGTAAAATAACTGTAACATTTCCGTCAGGCATTTTTAAAACACGAAGAATTCTGGCAACGGTTCCAATTTTATGAATATCATCTTTAGACGGATCTTCGTCTTCTTCATTAATTTGAGAAACTACACCAATAATTTTTCCGCCCGCATTGGCATCATTTATTAGCTTGATAGATTTATCTCTTCCTGCTGAAATTGGAATAACAACTCCTGGAAATAAAACAGTATTACGCAAAGGCAAAATAGGTAACGAAAGCGGAAGCTCCTCGTTATTCATTTCCTCTTCGTCTTCTGGAGTTAGTAATGGAATTAATTCTGCTTCTGAATCAAATTCTTGAAGTGACAGATTGTCAATAGTAAGTATTTTATGGTTTGACATAATAATATATAAGTCGTTTTGTCATTAAAAGTTAAATCCAAATTGCAAATGTACCCCTAAATACTCTCGGTTTTAATAAAACCATAATAAGTGTTTCATTTACAACATAGGCGGTAAAAATAGACAATCATTATGCCAAATGCAAAAGAGTCAGTTTTGAAATTCAATTTTAAGTAGCAAATCTAATTATTTCAAAAAAAATAAAATTAATTTTATGAAAAGTGTAACATATCAAAAAAAGCATAGTCATTATATAAAACTAGCAACCATTACTTGAGTATAACCAATCAAAATATCGAAGAATTAATCGCGCTTTGTAAAAACAACAATCAGAAGGCACAGTTTGAAATTTACAATCGTTACAGTAAAGCTATGTACAACGTAGCATACAGGATTGTAAAAGACGAACATTTTGCACAAGACGTCATGCAGGAAGGTTTCCTGAAAGCTTTTACAAAAATAAACGATTACAAGCAGGAAGTCGCTTTTGGCGCCTGGCTGAAAAAAATTATTGTCAATTATAGTATTGATTTTTATAAAAAGAATAATGCTTTTCAGGTCGAAGATCTAAGCAAGACACTTTATAAAATCGAAGAAAATGACAATTTTTATTCTGAAAACATTGATTTGAATTCGCTTAAAGTAAAACAGGTTTTAGATACCATTTTAGGCCTAAAAGATAATTATCGAATGGTATTGACGCTCTTTTATATTGAAGGTTACGATCAGGAAGAGATTAGCGAAATTTTGAATATTAGTTATGCAAACTGCAGAACAACATTAAGCAGAGCTAAAGAAAGCTTACGAAAAAAATTAGAGGAAATATAAAATCGCCACTTAAAACAATTTTGTGGCAACAAAAACAAATTAACAAAAGGCGATACCATATATCACCTCTGAAAAACAAAAATTAGGATATATGAAAAAGGAAAATGACAATTTAGATCAATTATTTAGCAAGTTTGAAAATCAATGGGACGTTCAGGAAATGAATTCCGATCATCAGATAGATTTTTTGAATAAATTAAATAAAAAACAACCAAAGAAGAAAAATTACTGGTTTGTAACTGCTATTGCGGCCTCGATTGTCTTAATGTTAGGAATATCATTGTTCTATAAGAATGAAAAACCAAAAGAGTTCAAATTTGCCTCTAAAGAAACGCAGCGAACTGATTCAATTTTTAGCATTTTAATCGATAACGAGCTAGTAAAATTAAAAGAAAAAAGTTCGCCTGAAAACGAACAAATTATTAACGACGCATTAAAACAAATGAAAGTTTTTGATGCTGATTACCAAAAAATTATTAATGAACTGCAAAAAAACGGCGAAAATAAACAAATCATTTACGCCATGATAAGTAATCTGCAGACGCGTATCTCTTTTTTGCAAACCGTTCTAAAAAGAATTGAAGAAAACGAAAATCTAAAAAACACCACAGATGAAAAAACATTATAAAATACTTATTCTATTCATTTTGATTCCTTTTCTCGGATTTTCAAATGATGACACTTTTATTTCAAAACAAAAAAACATTAAAAAAACCTATATCGTAAACCCGAATGCCGGAATTGATGTTGACAATAAATACGGAAATATTTCGGTATCAACCTGGGACGAAGATAAAATCGATATTGATATCACCATAAAAATTACCGGACCTAATGAAAACTGGGTAAACGAAAGACTAAACAGCATTGATGTTGATATTACAGCATTGAAATCTATGGTTACAGCTGTGACAAAACTTGGTAGTTCTTCGTTAAAAAGTAAAGGAAGTAATAATAGTTTTGAGATTAATTACGTGATAAAAATCCCAAAAAACGGAACCGTAAAATTGATGAATAAATATGGAAATATTACCATTCTTACTTTAGAGGGGGCTTCAGATATTACCTGCAAGTATGGAAAAGTTACCGCAGGAAAATTAAACAATACAAACAACAGATTTCAAATCGAATATTGCCAAAATTCTACAATCGATTATATTAAAAATGGAACTATTGAAGCTCGCTATTCAGGATTAAAAATAAATGATTCCGGTAACTTGAATCTTGATACTAATTATACTGATTTAGTTGTTGCTGACGGACAAAATATCAAATATGACTGTAATTATGGAACCTTAAAATTTCAGAAAATAAGTTCTTTTTCCGGATCTGGAAATTATCTTACCATTTCTATTGCCGAAATTTCAAACAATATAAATGTAGACGCCACTTACAGCAAAATAAATATTTCTACTATAACAAGTAAAGCAAATAATGTAAATATTAATACAGGTTATACTGATGTTTCTTTAGGATACGATATAAATTATGCTTTTGATTTCGACATTAATACTAAATATGGGAATATAAAAAACGATAACTCTCTCGATGTTTCTGTAACTGAAAGTAAAAATTCAAGCAAAAGAATCAGCGGCTTTAATAAGAAAAAAGGCCAAAACAAAGTAACAATTAATTCCAATTACGGAAACGTAACATTAATCAAAAAACAATAATCTTAAAAAATTTATAACAATGAAAAAATTAATACAATTAGTAGTTTATGGTGTATTTTTAACTGGCTTAACAGCACAAGCACAAGAAAAAATTAACGGTAATGGTAATGTTGTAACTCAAACAAGAACAACATCTGAATATGATGCAATTAAAATATCCGGTTTTTTTGATGTCGATTTAGTGTCAGGAAAAGAAGGGAAAATTACGATTAAGGGCGAAGAAAATATTCTATCTTCAATAATTGTTGAAGTTGAAGATAATGCTTTAAAAATTCAAGTTAAAAAAGGGATAAATTTACGTCCGAGCACAGGACAAAAAGTAGAAATAACAATTCCGTTTGACAAAATATCTGAGCTTAGCCTTTCTGGTTCAGGCGATATTACTACTAAATCTCCAATCAAAAATGACAAATTTTCAGCAAAATTATCGGGATCAGGGGATATTGATTTAGATGTTGCAACAAATTCCTTTGATTTCAGTTTGAGTGGTTCAGGGGATATTAAGTTAAAAGGAAGTTCTGACAGCGTAGTTATTAAACTTTCTGGTTCAGGGGATATTGAAGCTGCAAATTTGAAATCTAAAAATGCCAATATAACCGTTTCTGGCTCTGGAGATGTTAAAGTAAACTGCAATGAAAGTTTAACTGCCAGAGTTTCTGGTTCAGGAGACATTAAATATACTGGAAGCCCAGAGAAACGTGATGTAAAAGTTTCTGGTTCAGGGAGTATTTCAAAAGTGTAATAATTGTAATGACCAAGTTGAATGCAAAATCAACTTAGTCTCAGATTATCATCAATCAAATAAATCACTTTTATATAAATCTATCAAAGGCGCTTAATTAATTTACAGCGCCTTTTTTATGCACTCTTCTCAACAGAAAAATAGCCGCAACAAAGAAGATTCCTAAAATGGTAAAGGCTACACGGGGCCTTCCTGTTATTTGATCTATAATCCCGTAAAAACACATTCCGATAACAATTCCGATTTTCTCTGCAACATCATAAAAACTAAAAAATGATGCTGTGTCTTTTGTTTCAGGTAGAAGTTTTGAATAGGTAGAGCGTGACAAGGCTTGTATTCCTCCCATTACAAATCCCGCCACTGTAGCCATAACATAAAAATGAATTGGCAGTGTAATGAAAAAAGCAAGACCACAAGAAACAGCCCATATACAGTTTATTACAATTAAAATTGGAATATTGCCAAATTTAGCCGAAGCTCTGGAAGTTAAAAAAGCTCCAACAACCGCTACCAATTGTATAATTAAAATACAGGTGATCAAACCAATTGTACCTTCTTCTTTTGATGACCATTGAATTTCCTGAGCGCCAAAATAAGTTGCTACAAGCATAACGGTCTGAACTGCCATACTAGAAACGAAAAATCCTCCTAAATATCTCTTTAAGGGAATATTTTCCTGTAATAAAGCCCAAACTTTTTTTAATTCTTTGAAACCGTTAAATATTACATCATTGGTTAGTTTTTGACCATTTTCTTTGTTTCCTTTTGGCAAATAATAATAAGTATATTGACTAAATAATATCCACCAAACGCCTACCATTATAAAGGAATAACGCATAGCCTTCATTGCAGCTTCACCATCTGTTCCGCTGATTCCAAAAAGTTTTGGCTTCATGATCATTGCTAAATTAATGATCAATAAAATTACACTTCCAATATAACCTAAAGAATATCCTTTGGCACTAATTTTATCTTGTTGTTCTTCAAATGCAATATCTGGCAAATAAGAATTATAAAAAACCAAACTCCCCCAATATCCAATCAATCCCAGGAAATAGAATGCCAGTCCGATATAAATATTATCAAGATCAAACCAATACAATCCCATACAGGACAGCGCTCCTAAATAACAGAAAAATTTCATAAAGGATTTTTTATTCCCAACATAATCAGCAATTCCTGACAATAAAGGAGAAATAAAAGAAACTACTAAAAAGGCAAAAGCAGTTGTAAAACTAATTAATGCAGAATTCTTTAGATGCATACCAAAAACATCAATATAATGATTATCCTTTGAAAATAAAGCTTCATAAAATATTGGAAAAACTGCCGAAGCAATAGTAAGCGTATAAACTGAATTTGCCCAATCATAAAATGCCCAGGCATTTAATAATTTTTTATCTCCTTTTTGTAGGTTTTTCATAGAAGTGGTTTTGTTAATGCGCTACGAATTTATTTAATTTTTATGATAATCAAATAGATTTTTGTCTAATTCGTGTATTAATAAATTATAAACAATTTAAAATTTTGCATAAAAAAAAGCCACTCTTTTCAGAATAGCTTTTAAATATTTTTGGAATTGAATTTATCTGATTGTCCCTACTTTAAGAGCAGTTGCTTTTGCTTCTGGTATTAATTTTTTCAAATTGGCAATTCTGGTAGCGTCTGAAGGGTGTGTACTCATAAATTCCGGCGTTCCGGCTGCACCAGATTTCGCTGACATTCTGCTCCAAAAAGCAATAGCATCATCAGGATTGTAACCTGCAATTGCCATTAGTGTCAAACCAATTTTATCTGCTTCGCTTTCATTGCTTCTGCTAAAAGGAAGCATTACCCCTACTTCAGAGCCAACTCCATAAGCTTGTGAAAATATTTGTCTGGTAGACTCAGATTTGTTACTTGTCGCTGCGTCTAATGCGACACCTCCAATTTGTTGTAGTTGTGCGGCAGACATTCTTTGTGCCCCATGATTAGCCAGTGCATGTGAAACTTCGTGTCCCATAACTGTTGCTAATCCGGCTTCGTCCTGTGTAACCGGCAAAATTCCTGAATACACTACGATTTTTCCACCAGGCATACACCATGCATTTACTTCTTTATTATCCACAAGTTTATATTCCCAACGATAATCTTTTAAATATTGCGTTTGTCCTAAGTAAGTTAAATATTTTTCGGCAGCTGTCTTAATTCTTAGGCCTACTGTTTCAACTCTTTTGGCATCAGGAGTTCCTGTTATAACCTTATTTTCAGAGATAAATGCGTTATATTGCTGAAAAGAAGTTGGAAATAATTCACTATTTGAAACAAAATTTAAATTTTGTTTTCCTGTAATTGGATTGGTTGCACAGCCAATTAAAACAGCTATACAAATCCCTAATATTAGATATTTTTTCATGATTTTTGATATTTTACTACACAAAAATACAATTAATATTAACTTTTTATTTTATATAATTTTTTGCAAACGTATCAGAATTTACTTATTCGCCTACAATATGAAGTTCATTAAACTCTTTATCAACGATTAAGAAATGATTTTCATCAAAAGCAATTTTGTCAAATTCTACTTTTTCATTATCAATTTCAATTTCAGTTACTTTAAAAGGCAAACCAATTAAGTTGATTTTATATTTACTGTATGGAGTATCATATTTTCCTTCTTTGTGCAATTGAATAATTAATTCCTTTTCTTTTCCAATTGTTCTAAAAGATAAGTAACTGTAACGGCCTTTTTTATAATCATAACCGTCTTGTGCATCTTCATATACAAAAGATTGTTCTTTTCCTATTTTGAAGTATAAATCAAGTGTTAATTCGTCAAATTCAAGTTCACCAACATATTGCTGAACTGGATATTTTGGAATAATAGCACCTGCTTTTACAAAAACGGGAATCTCATCAAATTTAGTGTCAACCCAAACTTCTCTTCCGCCTATTGAAAATTCATTTGTCCAGTAGTTATACCATTCTCCTCTGGGAATATACATTCGTCTACCCACAGCATTAGGTTCAAGAATTGGGCAAACTAAAATTTGATTTCCAAAGATAAATTCATCATTACGATAATGAGTTTGAATATCTTCCTGATCATAATAAACCAATGGTTTTAACATCGGAACACCTTCTTCAATATATTGCCAGAACATCGTATACAAATAAGGCAACAATTGGTAACGAAGGCTGACAAATTTTCTGGTAATATTGATCACTTCTTCATCAAAAGCCCACGGTTCCTGATTGCCATGATCTCCTGAAGAGTGTGTTCTGCAAAAAGGATGAAAAACACCTAACTGAATCCAACGTGCATATAATTCACCTGTTGGTTGTTCTGCAAAACCACCAATATCAGAACCAGTGAATCCCATTCCTGAAATACACATTCTTTGCACCTGAATGTTTGCAATCCATAAATGTTCCCAGGTTGCAACATTATCTCCGGTCCAGGAAGAAGTATAACGTTGTGCTCCAGAATAAGCTGATCTTGTTATTACGAAAGGACGTTTTGGATAAGCAAAACGCTTTACACCATGATATGTAGCTCTCGCCATTTGTGTACCGTAAATATTGTGTGCTTTTCTATGACTGCAGGGATTTCCATCGTAAGAGTGACGAACATCCATCGGGAAAGTTTTATTAGGAACCTCCATAACAGCTGGTTCATTCATATCATTCCAAACTCCTTTTACGCCAATATCTGAAATTAATTCTTTAAATAATCCTGCCCACCACTCTCTGACTACGGGATTTGTATAATCTGGGAAATTACATTCTCCTGGCCAAACTTTCCCTTTCATATAAGGTCCGTCGGCTCTTTTACAGAAATAATCTTTTTCTAAAGCTTCCTGGTAAACCCAATAATCTTTATCAATTTTAATTCCGGGATCGATGATTACAATTGTTTTAAAACCATCTTCGGCTAATTCAGCTACCATTTTTTTGGGGTCAGGAAAATATTCCTTATTCCAGGTAAAACATCGAAAACCTTCCATATAATCTATATCCAAATAAATGGCATCACACGGAATTTTAAGTTCCCTAAATTTTGAGGTAATTTCTTTTACTTTACTTTCCGGATAATAACTCCATTTACATTGGTGATATCCTAAAACCCAAAGTGGGGGTAATTCAGGCTTACCAGTTAAATCTGTATAAGTTGTTACAACATCTTGCATTTGGGGGCCGTAAATGAAATAATAATTCATTTCACCGCCTTCAGCCCAAAAGCTGGCAACGTTTCTTCTTTCCTGACAAAAATCAAAAAAAGTTCTAAAAGTATTATCAAAGAAAATCCCGTATGATTGTTTGTTATGTAAACCAATATAGAATGGAACAACTTTATACAAAGGTTCCTGATCTTTTTGATAGGCATATTGATCAGTGGCAAAATTCTCAAGTCTTTTGCCTTTTAAATTCATTTGCGTGGCTTTATCTCCAAGACCGTAAAAGCATTCTCCATCTTTAGAAGATTTACTCATTTTTACGATATTCCCACCGTATTCGTAACTTTCTTCCCAATGAAAACCAAGTTCATCTTCAAGAATTAAAAGATCATTTAAATCGTAAATCGACAAACGCAGATCTGCTTTCTGAATTTTACATTTTACTTTGCTTGTTCTAATCACAAAATAAGTTTCCTCTTCAATAAGTTCTAAAAAATTATAACCGTGAAGTTGCGTTTTATCAATTGCATATGAAAAGTCATTGCTAAAATATCCTTTTGTAGTAAAGCGAAATCGAATTAAACTGTCTCTAAGAATAGTGACTTTTAAGATTACCTTGTTATCTGTATGAAAAAAAATAGAATCGCCTTCATGTTCATGCGAAACGATTTTTGATGGATATAAATCGCCTTTATATTCTAATGATGTATTTGTAATCATATTGCTAATGCATTAATTATTCTAACTATATCGCTATTTCAAACATACAAAAAAACTATATAAAGCACTATGAATATGAGGTTTATTCACGAAAACGTTTTTTCTGTATGACTAACAAATTACATCTCAAAAAATCAACAATTCGATAATATTAGAATCAAAAAATGATAAATTGGCATTCAATAAATTAATATAGAAATTTTAAGTAAAGGAATAAACAGTCACACTTAAAGGAGGTAAGGTTAATTCAACCGAATAATCTCTGCCATCATATGGTGAAGATTCAATTTTTATCGCTTTTGAATTTCCAACACCACTTCCTCCATAAGCCTTTGCATCACTATTAAAAATCTCTTCTAATTTGCCTTTTTGAGAAATTCCGATTCTGTAGTTTTCCCGAATAACCTGAGTAAGATTACAAACCACAATTAGATTTTCATCTGAATTATTTCCTTTTCGGATATAGGATAAAACAGCATTTTGATGATCTGAATAATTAATCCATTCAAAACCTTCTCCGGTAAACTGCTTTTCGAACAATGCTGGACGAGATTTATACAATTGATTCAAATCTGTAATTAACTTTTTTATACCTGAATGATAATCGTACTGAAGTAAGTGCCAATCTAAACTTTTTTCAAAATTCCATTCATCGCTTTGACCAAATTCAGAACCCATAAACAATAATTTTGTTCCTGGATGCGTAAACATATAACCGTACAGCAATCTTAAATTGGCAAATTTCTGCCATTCATCTCCTGGCATTTTATTGGCAATCGATTTTTTTCCATACACGACTTCATCATGCGAAAAAGGGAGCATAAAATTTTCCGTAAAAGCATAAGTCATTGAAAAAGTCAAATCATTTTGATGATACTTGCGATAAACAGTTTCTTTTTGAAAGTATTTTAAAGTATCGTGCATCCAGCCCATCATCCATTTCATTCCAAAGCCTAAACCGCCGGTAAAAGTAGGTCGTGAAACCATTGGAAAAGAAGTACTTTCTTCAGCAATAGTTTGAACTCCATCAAAATTAGCATAGATTACCTCATTAAATTCTTTAAGAAAACTTATGGTATCTAAATTCTCTCTTCCTCCATAAATATTAGGTTCCCACTCGCCTTCTTCACGAGAATAATCCAAATATAGCATTGAAGCTACAGCATCAACTCTCAAACCATCAGCATGATAATGTTGCAGCCAAAAAACGGCGTTACTAATTAAAAAAGCACGGACTTCATTACGTCCGTAATTAAAAATCAAACTTTTCCAATCCGGATGATATCCTTTTCGGCGATCCGGATGTTCATATAAATGTGAACCGTCAAAGAAACCTAACCCATGAGCATCATCTGGGAAATGTGATGGAACCCAGTCTAAAATCACACCAATACCAGCCTGGTGTAATTTATCAACCAAAACCATAAAATCCTGCGGTTTTCCAAAACGAGAAGTAGGTGCAAAATATCCTGTCAACTGATATCCCCAGGAAGGGTCATACGGATATTCCATAATCGGCATAAATTCAACATGAGTAAAACCTGTTTCTTTTACGTAGGAAACCAAATCATCTGCCAATTCTAAATAAGTCATAAACCGATTATGATCAGCGCGTTTCCATGAACCCAAATGTACTTCGTAAACCGAATAAGGTTTGTCTAATGCATTTGTTTCCTTTCTGGATTGCATCCAATTTTCATCCTTCCATTTATAATCTAAATCCCATACTACAGAAGCAGTATGAGGTGGCTTTTCACAATATAAAGCGAATGGATCTGCTTTCTCAGTTACAATGTCATTAATATTAGATTGAATTTTATATTTATAAAGTGCTCCTTTTGTAATTTCTGGAATAAAACCTTCCCAAATTCCGGAAGAATCCCAACGAACTTGTAATTGATGTTCGTTCCCTGTCCAATAATTAAAATCCCCAACAACAGCAACAGATTGCGCAGTAGGTGCCCAAACGGCAAAATAAACACCTTTCACTCCGTTAACTTCAACTAAATGCGCTCCTAACTTTTCATATAATTTGAAGTGTTTTCCTGCTTTGAATAAATTAATATCAAAATCAGTGAATAGAGAATGCGTGATTACTTTAGACATATTTGGTTTTTAAGGCAATAATTAATTTTTACGCTTTTATTCAATTCTGAAATTATCCGAGAGAATTGCTCCTTTTTTAATCACTACAATACCATCTTTTATACTGTATAATTCATTAGTGAAATTATCTAAATGTTTCCCTCCGCTGATATGCACATTGTTTCCAATACGTACATTTTTATCGACTAAGGCATTTTGAATAAAACAGTTTTCACCGATTCCTACATGAATTTTGTTGTTATTTGCTTCATGATTTAGTTCATCAAGATCCTGATAAAAGTCGTTGCCCATCACATAGCAGTTTTCAAGTACAGTTCCCTCTCCAATTCTGGAACGAATTCCAATTACAGATCTCTTGATTTCTTTAGCATTGATAATACATCCTTCAGAAATTAGTGATTGATTAATAATTGAATTTCTAAATTTTGACGGAGGAAGTAATCTTGGTCGTGTGAAGATTTTATTGTCATTATCAAATAAATTAAACTCGGGAATATCTGCGGTTAGACCAATATTTGCTTCAAAAAATGATTCAATATTTCCAATATCTGTCCAATATCCTTCATACTGATAACTTAAGATTTTATGTTTTCCAACAGCTTGCGGAATGATTTCTTTCCCAAAATCCTTAGTGTGCGGGTCGGCCATTAAATCTTCTAATAATTGGCGATTGAAAATATAGATTCCCATTGAAGCTAAGTATTTCTTGCCTTTCTCCTGCATTTGCTCACTAACTTCAGATTCCCATTCAGGCAATAATGAAGCATCAGGTTTTTCAATAAAAGCTTCGATACAACTTTCATGATTAGTTTTAAGAATCCCGAATTCAGGAGCATCTTTAGCATTTACAGGTAAAGTAGCAATAGAGATTGCTGCATCAGCTGCAATATGAGCTTCCAGCATTTCATTGAAATCCATTTGGTACAATTGATCCCCCGATAAAATTAAGGCGTAATCAAATTCGTGCTTAAGAAAATGCGACATACATTGTCGAACGGCATCTGCAGTTCCCTGAAACCAGGTTGGATTATCAGGAGTTTGTTCTGCTGCCAAAATATCAACAAATGACTGGCTGAAAATACTAAAATTAAAAGTGTTTTTGATATGGGCATTCAAAGATGCCGAATTAAATTGTGTCAAAACAAATATTTTAAAAATATCAGAATTGATACAATTTGAAATAGGAATATCAACCAATCTATATTTTCCACCAATTGGCACCGCAGGTTTTGATCTCGTCTCTGTTAATGGAAACAAACGTGACCCTTGTCCTCCTCCTAAAATAATAGCAACTACATTTTTCTTTTTAAATTTCATTTTTCTCAATTATTAGGTTGTATATCTCGATGTACTCTTGGCAAACTCTTTCCCAGGAATGATCTGTCGCCATTCCTTTTTTTATAATTTTATTGAAATTGACTTTATCAGCATACAATTTCACGGCACGATTTATAGAATAACAAACATCCCCAACTGAAGCCTGATCATGGCAAATACCGTTTCCGTTATCCCCAAAATCAATTACTGTATCACGCAATCCTCCAGTTCTTCTAACAATCGGAACTGTTCCATAACGCAACGCGTACATTTGGTTTAACCCACAAGGTTCAACTCGTGAAGGCATTAAAATATAATCGGAACCGGCATAAATCAAATGAGCTAATTCTTCATTATAGCCAATAAAAACATTATAATTCCCATTATAATCATTTCGCAATTGCACTAACTGTTCTTCGATTACAGCATTTCCAGATCCTAGAATCAAAATATTGATGTTTTCAAAATTTTCAGATAAGGCCAAAGCCGATGCCTGAGGTAGTAAATCCCCACCTTTTTCTTCAAATAAACGCCCAATAAAACTAAATAACGGTTTTGATGGATCTAATTCAAACTGTTCACAAAGCTTTTCTTTATTTTTCTGTTTACCTATTTCAAAAGTTTCAATTGAATAATTAGCATCAATCATCTGATCCTTAGACGGGTCCCAAACCTCAAAATCAATTCCATTTAGAATTCCTTTTGACTTGCTTCTGACCGAAGTAAAAAGACTTTCTAATCCATTTGCCGCATAATTAATCTCATTCAAATAACTAGGAGAAACAGTTGTAACAGCATGAGCACATTTCACACCTACAGCCAATGAATTAAGAGAATTATTCCATTCTAAAAATCCAACGTGAATCAAATCAAATTCGGGTAAATAATGCAATTTATCAAATCCAAACCAGCCCTGATATAAGCCATTATGAATGGTAATTACTGTTCTGATACTTCTTAAACCTTCATATTTATAAGCATATTTAATCATGAACGGAATTACTCCGGTATGATGATCATGGCAATTAATAATAGCCGGAACTTCTTTTCGAGATATAATCCAATCTAAAGCCGCGATCTGAAAAGATAAAAAACGCTCTATATCATCTTCATATCCGTATACATTTGGTCGATCAAATAACTCATTAATTTGTATCAGATATAATTCATAACCAAGTTTATCCGTTGTTTCTTTTAAAATACTAAAAGGGAAATCAAAATTTCCTAACTTAACATTTCCCCAATGAACACATTCAAAATCATTTTCATTTTTAAACTTTGTATCATAACAAGGAACAACAACCCGAACCTTATGACCGGCATTTGTCTGATATTTTGGTAATGCTCCAACAACATCGGCCAAACCGCCAACTTTTGCCATTGGATAACATTCTGCACTGATATGAAATATTTCCATTTTAGAAATTTATAAACATCTATATTATTGTACTACATTTATGTTTCCTAAATTTAGGAAAAAATAAGCAACATTTAGCTCTTATAAAAAATTTATTAATATGGCAAAAAAGGAAACTAATCCTACTAAATCATTAAAAATTCCGCAGCTTATAATTTTATCTGCTAAATTATGTGCTTTTATATCTACTAAATTAGCAACAACCTATGCTGCAAAACTATTTACAACACCGATAAAACATAAAGTTCCAAAACGGGAGCTTGAAATGGATTCTAAAAGTATCAAAAAGGTAATCAATGTTCCAGCAATTGACAAAAATATAATCACGTACCAATATGGAACAAGTGATCATAAAATCTTGTTAGTCCACGGTTGGTCAGGCAGAGGTACACAATTATTCAAAATAGCAGATGCATTGTTAAAAATTGGATATTCTACTATTAGTTTTGATGCGCCAGCGCACGGGAAGTCACAAGGGACAACAACTATAATGTCAGAATTTATTCATTCTATATTAGAAATTGAAAAACAATTTGGCCCTTTTGAAATTGCAATTGGTCATTCTTTGGGAGGAATGTCAGTTTTGAATGCTATTAAAGATGGTTTAAAAGTAAATAAGGCAATTATAATTGGCAGTGGTGATATTGTTCAGGATATCCTCGACGAATTTACTTCCAAATTAGGTTTGAAACCAGAAATGAGCATCCAGCTACGTGATCATTTTGAGCACAAATATGAGGTAAAAATGGATGATTTTTCAGCTTATAAAGCAGCTCAAAAAGTACAAATTCCAGTTTTAGTAATACATGATAATGATGATCCTGAAGTTCCTGTAAAAGCTGGAATTCATATTCATAAAAATTTAGAAAACGGATTATTATTTTTAACTGATGGTTTAGGTCATAGAAAAATTCTGGGAAATCAAAATGTCATAAATAAAATTATCAATTTCATTAAAAGTACCTAATTTTGTGATAGTTACTCACTTTTTATTTAAATCTAAAAAATACAAAATGAATTTATTTGGAGAAACATCAGATTGGGAAGCGAAACTGCAGCCCATTTTAGAAAAATATAAAGGAAAGAAACATCCTCTTGAATATCAAAATACATATCAATTGATGGTGATGGTAATTTTATCTGCACAAGATTCAGATGCCAATATTAATAAAATTGCTCCGTCTTTATTTGAAAAATTTCCCACACTGAAAAGTTTATCCCAAACAGATTCTGAAACTTTAATGCCTTACATTAGTAAAGTTCGAAATTATCCAACCAAAACTCAATGGATTTTAGAAATTGCAAAAACTCTCAAAGGAGACGAAAATATTCCTTTAAACCTAAAGGAATTAACTAGTTTGAAAGGAATTGGCAGAAAATCTGCCAATGTTATTTTAAGGGAAACTCATCAACCTGCAGAAGGCATAATAGCTGATCTTCATGTTATTAGGGTAGCACCAAGAATTGGTATTATAAAAGAAAGTAAAGATGGAACTAAAGTCGAAAAAGAGCTTATGCAAGCCCTGCCAAAATCAATTTGGTCCGAAATTGGAATGGCGATTTCCTTTTTAGGAAGGGAAACCTGTAGACCAAAACCAAAATGTGAGGAATGCGTGTTAGCGGATATTTGTCTTTATTATGCCACTTATGTAGCATAAAAGATATTACTTTCTTCTGGTGTCAATCAGATAAATAATTTTCCAGGAATCCTTTTCTTTAAATAAAGTAAAGGTATTTACACCGGTATGACTTAATTTATTATTCAAATAAAACTCATAGGGCGCCCAAACATGCGCCATTGTTCCATCAATTTGAATAGTATAACTTAAAATTTTCTCTTGAAATTTCATAGAAGAAGGAATTGTCGCAATTGATTTGTAAAAATCTTTTGCATTTTCATCCGATAATTTATTTCCTTTAACAGCACTCTCGCTAATTGACTGCAAAATCATTTTATCAGTACAAACCGATTTTATTTTAACTGTATCTTTTTGATGAAATCCTTCAAAAAAGATCTCTATGTTTTTTTGAACCTCTTGTTTCTGTGCATTGGCAACTATTCCAAAAAGCAATGTTATTAGTATAATATAATTTCTCATAAAATAAATATAAATTAAACGCCAAATTGACTTAAATGATGTTCTAAATGTTTTGAGAACATATTATTCCATTCTTTAGCAGTT
>NZ_JCAXEB010000011.1:0-165330 GCF_059758655.1 Flavobacterium sp. GQ95 | reverse complement strand
GTGAATAGAGAACACTTCGTGGAGCGGGGAATGAAATTTATCACACATATCTACCAAAACTAGGATGGATTTGTGTGGTTTTGTCACACATATAAATAAGTTATAGGCAATTCAATGAAAAATTCAAATAATTTAATTTAGAATATGAAATCAAGTTATAATTTTTTTCTCTTTTTATTATTGTTTATCACAGTTGGATGTCATTACCATAAAGTAAATATGACAATCCAAAATGAAACGGATAAAAAAATTGGTTATTCTACTTTTGCTCAAAACAATGAAAATAAATTTTATGAAATATCATCGGGCGGTGAAATTGAACCTCATAGTTATCATTCACCTTTTGCTAGAGGAAGTTCAGACGGGCTAAAAACAGATATAAATAGTTATCCAGATAAATCAATTTATATTGCGTTTTTTGATTCGGAAGAACGGCAATTTATATTTAAAAATACAGACTCTATGTTGAAAACAGGAAAACTAAAATTAATCAAGTTTTCTAAAAAAGAACTAGACAGTTTGGATTGGAAGATAACATACAGAGAAAAACAATAAGAACTGCCTATAACAGCTACTGCAACGGATTTGGGCAATTGGCTTAATGGAAAGTTGGTTTTGTATTTGTGAGAATTTGGCAAATCCGAAGAATGGTCTTAATTTAGTCCCAAACCCGCTGTAGTACCAGAACGTTATGCGTCATTTTAGCTGACGAAACAAAAATAAAAAACAGAAACTTAAATGGTAATTGAAAAAGAATTAATTTCTAAGCTTAAAAAAATTGACGGAAATGGGTTCTTCAAGAAAAATCCATTTCAAATATTTGGTTCCAAAGAACATAAGTACGAACTAAATAATTGTTTATCAGAGGGTAAAATCTTAGACTTTGAAAAAACAAATCAAATTGAACTACCATTCGAATACAGAAATTTTATAAAAAATATTGGAAATGGCGGAGTTGGTCCTGCGTACGGAGTTTTTAAGTTAGAAGATTGGAATTTTGAACTTGATATTGAAAACAAGAATTTTCTAAATGAAAATTTTCCATATACGGATAAGTGGAATTTAATATATGGCGGAAATGAAGATGATGAAGATTATACTGAAAGTGAAGAATTTAAAAATTGGGAATTAGAGCGTTTTAATGAAAAACATATTTATGGCAGTATTAGAATTTGTCATTATGGATGCGCAATCTATTATTTTTTGGTAGTTTCAGGATTAGAAAAAGGAAATGTATGGATTGATGCAAGAGCAAATGATGAAGGTATATATCCACTGATAACTGAAACTAAATCGAGATATAATTTTGCAGAATGGTATAATGAATGGATAAATGAAAGCTTGAAAAAACTGAATAAATAAAAAAACGACGCATAACACACGCTACAAGCAATTTGGGTATTAGGCTTAATGAAAAAAATGGTTTGTATTTGCACGATTTGGCGAATCCGAAGATAAGGCTTAATTTAATCAAACTGCTTGTAGCGCGAGAACGTTATAAGTAACCGTTAGAAACGAAAACAATGACATTAACACAAGAACATTTGGACTTTGAAAAATTCAGCCGACAACTAATTGGGCTGACAATTATTAAAGTCGAATATTCTGAAATTAATTACGAGCCGATAAATCCTAGACCTAACTATTCGACAAAATACAAAAATCTTGACTCAATTGACTTCTCAATTTTCCTTCATACCGACAGTGAAAAATTGGTTGAGATTTATTGGGATAACAAATTTTTTCAATTTGGTATTGGCATTAAAATAAACGAGCAATCTGATTTTTCTGGAAATATAAAATGGAATGTTTCGTCGAACGACCTTTGGGAGAAATTTATTGGAACAAAAATTACAGACATAAATATTACTTGGGAAACAGTTACAACAACAGAACAAAAGACACAGAAGATTAAGAATTTTATATATCCGCAAGACATAAAAATTACTTTTTCAAATGACAAGAATTTGTTTGTAAGTGTAGCTGGTTTTTTAGACAAAAACGGCGAAGAAGTTTATGGAATGCTTGACAACTTAACCGTGACTGACAGCGAAGAATTAGCAAAACAAGTAAAAATGATAAATTGAGTATATATACGGCCAAAACGGCTACCTATAACAGCCACTACAACGGATTTGGGCATTTGGCTTAATGGAAAGTTGGTTTTGTATTTGGGATGATTTGGCAAATCCGAAGAATGGGCTTAATTTAGTCCCAAACCCGCTGTAGTACAAAAACGTTATAGACAATTATACAATACAGAATAAAAAAAAACTAATGAAAAAAAATGTAACATTGATACTCGTTTTATTGGCGAATGGAGTATTTGCACAGAATGCCCAAGATTTAAGCCCTATTCAGAAAGAAATATATACAATAGAAAATATTCAAGTTAGACCAGAGTTTCCACAAGGTCAAAAAAAGTTTGATGAATATGTAAATGCTAATTTCAAAAATCCAAAATATAAAAAAGGATCTGAAATTATTGCAAATTTTATAGTCGAAATGGATGGTAGTATAAGTAATGTTGAGATTATTAAGGATGATAAATTTGATTCAGGAAATGAACTTAAAAGGGTTTTAGAAAGGTCTCCAAAATGGCTGGAAGGACAACATGAAGGATATCATGTTAGAACTAAAGTAAAATATTTATTTAAGCTATAAAATAAATAACTGCATGCAACAGGCGTTTGGCAAGATTGCGAATTTTGTGGTAAATTCACGTTTACGTTTCGCAAGAAATTTTATCTTAACCGAAAGAACTTGGTTACGAAGTTCGCAACCTCGCCAAGCGCCAGAACGTTGTATGCTATTTTGAAACTAATCTATCTTAAAGACATGAAGTCAACAATCAAAATAATTTGTATCGTTCTCTCTCTAAATTCTTGCGTAAAAAAGGAAAAAATTACTGAGTTAAATCCTAATTTATTAAAAATAGATACTTCAAGAATTTCAATAATAAAATATGAACCTACTAATAACAATTGTAAGCTAATATTTGAAGATGCTAAACCTGCAACTTTAAATGATGAAGAATTAAATAAAATAGAAGACGTAATAAATAAAATAATAGAGAAACAAAATCCTTTACAAATTCAAAGTTTTAAAGAAGTATCAAAAAATCACCCAAAAGAAAATTATAAACAAGAAGATTTTATTTTAAAAAAGAAAGACTATATAAGGCGTTATTTAGTAGTGACAAATTCCAAGGGACAAAAAGAAATATTTGTAGCATTAGTTTGTGACTTTATTGCTAAAGATTTCGATTTTAGGTATACTCTAAAACAAGGGCATGGGGGCGGATCTTGTTTATTTTCTTTTAAATTAAACTTTAGCACAAATAAGTATTATGATGTGCAATTTAATACAGAAGCTTAATAATAAAAACAGCATACAACAGCTACTATAACGGATTTGGGCAATTGGCTTAATGGAAAATTGGTCTTGTATTTGGAATATTTGCCAAATCCGAAAATAGGGCTTAATTTAGTCCCAAACCCGCTGTAGTACCAGAACGTTATGTGGCATTTTACACGAACAAAGAGAATCCAACAACTTTACTAAAATGATAAAAAATTGGTTAAAAAACTTTTTCAAAACAAATAAAGTTGATTCTAACATCATAAAGCAAGCCATTTTTGATTATCGAATTCAAGGAAAAAGATTGATGTTTGAACTTGGAAAAAAATTCGAGCTTGATATAAATAATTTGGAAGACTATGAAAAATTAATATCAAGAAGTAATGAAAATATTCCAAGAAAAGGAAAACTGTCTGAACGTTGGAATTATTATTTTCACGGTGGCGAGTGTGGTTTTTATAACAAAAAACACAAACAACAAGTTGAAGTTGTTTTAAGTAATCCGCCAGAATTTGGTCATATTGATGCTTGGTTTCTTTTGTCTTTTATGCAATCAACTGAGAGATATAAAAATGAAATAAAAAATATAAACTGGCAAGAGTTACGCACGATGATTGGCGAACTATATAAAAGTGGGCAAATTAAAGATATTGAATAAAAAAACGCCACATAACAGCTACTACAACGAATTTGGGCAATAGTCTTAATGGAAAAATGGTTTTGTATTTGGGATGATTTGGCAAATCCGAAGAATGTGCTTAATTTTAGTCCCAAACTCGCTGTAGCGCCAGAACGTTAGCAGAAAGCCGTATCAGAATATCTAAAGAACCACTATGAAAAACATAATCATTTTACTTATTAGTATTCTTGTGATAAGTTGTAAATCAAACCCAATTCTAACTGGAGAATATCAGGCTACTTTGCCGGACAGTACTAATTATACTTTTAATCTGAGTAAAAAACAGTTTACTCATAAATGGAAAAATGGAAAAATTTCCAAAGGAAGATTTAGGACTTTAATTTTTAGCTCTGAAAAAAGCCAATTAGTTTGTAACGAAATGATCTTGAAAAAAACTGATGGATTTATTACAGAAACAAATGCTTCCGATGATTCGATTGTGAAGGGAGTTTACGATGGTTATCAACGTTTAGGGCAAACAGTCTTTGAGATTACTTCAAATGGAAAAACTTTGCTGTACAGAAAAACATATTCAAATCAATTACAGAAAACAGAAAGTGAAGGAGTTTTAATAAAACATTAAACAGCCATCCGCTAACAGCCGTTTGGCGAGATTGGGGTTTTAGGTTTAATGGAAAGTTAGTTTTGTATTTGGAAAATTTGTGTTTAATCGAAAAATCTCGCATCTTTATCCTGATTGCTCGGATATGCGCAACGATAGCGCGGAAATTCTTTCCGTGCCCGTTCCTATATTAATAAAAACTGGATTTTTTTTAAATCTGTTAGGATATACTTTGTCGGCACGGATTGCAAATCCGCGCGATCGGGTTTTATAAACGTTTTTATACAAATCTCAATAATTATTTTAATTACAAGAAGATTACCCATGAAAAAGCAAACCTATATTATTATCCTATTTTTTTTTATTAATCTAATTCAAGCACAAAAGAATACTCCAGATTATTTTACATTAAAGGGCGTTTTAAAAAATAATTACAAAGGGTATTTATACGTTTCTTATGCAGATAAAAAAGATAGTTGTTTACTAGAAAATAATAAATTTTCTTTCAAAGGGCATATACCAGGTAACATGACAAATGTATTTTTCTGGTTGAAAGGAAAAACTTGTATAATGAAAAAAGAATTTTTTCTCGAAAATAAAAACGTTAAAATCAACTTAGCTTTTTATGAAGAAATCCAAAACAAGGATACGACAGTTTTTTTTCATACAACTTCAATTGTGGGTACAAAAACAGCTCTAATACAGGACGACTATGAAAGATTTGCTGCTAGTAATTTATATGCTAAAGATCGACATCAAAAGTTATACAGAAAGCTAAACACAATAGCAGTTAAAAACCCAAAAAATTATTATGTGGGTAATTTAATTGAGGAAATGTGTTGGGATAGCACCTTGGATAGAAATCAGTTAAGAAAAATATATAGTAAATTAGATAAAAAAAATCAACGAAGAGGCAATATTTATATTATAGAAAAAAAACTTTATCCTAAAAACGACATAAATGTAAACGATATGGTTTATGATTTTGAATTGCCGGATGAAAACAATACCGTATTTAAAACAGTATCTTTAAAAGGGAAATGGTATCTTATAGATTTTTGGGCAACCTATTGTAGTATCTGTATCGCTACATTTCCTAAATTACAAAAGATTCATGATTTGTATAAAGACAGGAATTTTGAGATTTTAGCAGTTTCCGTTGATAAAGATTTGCAAAAATGGCAAAATTTCTTGAAAATGCATGATCTAAAATGGAAAAATTTGATTGAAAAAAGAGGTATTGACAATAGCGAAGCTGTAAAAAAATACATTTCTTTTACCCCATCAAATTTTTTAATTAACCCCGAAGGTAAAATAGTTGCAAGCAATATTAGTCCCGAAGATTTAGAAAAATTCCTCAAAAAAAATTTAAAATAATCCTAAACAATGACCGAGAATTACAATTACCTTTTCCAGTATTTGGAAAAGGAAGGCATCTTTATTGATAAAAATGAATTTTTGTTTCAAATACAACCCGATCGCTAGGATATGCGAAACGATAGCGCGGAAATTCTTTTCGTGACCGTTCCTAATATTAATTAAAACTGGATTTTCTTTTTTTAAATCTGTTAAGATATACTTTGCGGGCATGGATTACTAATCCGCACGATCGGAGTTTGTTATATTCTTTAAAAATTAAAAAGGGGTATTTATACTCTATCGACTTATTTATTAAAGAATTATTTTGCAAGCTTAATAATATCCCTTATGGAAAACCGTAAAAAAGAAAAGAAGAGTTTTTTAAGTTTGTCTTATAACAAATTGAACTTAACTGAAAAAAAAATCCAAACAGATCAAAAAACGTAAATGAATAAGCTATTAATACATATACAAAATATAGATAAGACAATATGTAGTAACATAGAAAAATTTAATTCTGCTGAACGAGGATTATTATCTCAAAATATTTTATCCCAACTACGAAATTTTGTAGAACATATAGCTTTAAAAGTATTAGAAGATGCAAAAAATGCAGAATTAGTTAATACTTATGAGAATATACAAGCTTCTATTGAATATATTAAAGCAAGAGGAGACTTAAAGTTTTTATCACGTCTTCATAAATTATTGCAAATATCTTCTTCGCATTATACTTTAAATGAAGAAAATTCAGAAAGGTTAATGCTCAAATATTATGAATATCTTTTACAAATTAGAATATTTTTAAAGCAAACTTACAATACAGATACTCTTCATAACATTTGTGATTTTCCAATTCAAACAGATTCCAATTTAAAGGAATACTATGAAAAAATTTCTGTAATGATTAATCAATCTGCTAAAAGCAGAGTAGAGTCTCCCTATAAAGACAGATTTTATATTCAAAAGATTAAGCCATTTTTTGTAAATGAAGAAATTTATTATGAATTAACTTTTGGAAGAGCTAACGATTATACCAGTAAGTTTGATAGAATTATAGCATTTACAAAAATGAATATTTCAGATAATTATGCTGTCAAATTATCAATAAGTAAAGGTCATATTGAGATTTTAGGTAAAAAAATGCCAATTCAAATTATTGATGATTGGGAGGTATCAATAAGACCATGTGAAATAAATAATTTTGCAAAGATAGTAGGAGTAACTGTCAACAATAGTGGAAGAGATTCATACGAATTAATGAAACATCTGACATCAACGGGTCATGATTTAATTGAAATTATAGACTTAAATGATTGGTATTATAATAATATAAAAAATGAAATAACAAAAAAAGCCCAATCTTCGCAGATATTTAAATTATTAGATGCTTGCCGTACAGGTAGTATAAATAAGGATAATGGAAATAACATAGTAAGATATTTATTACTCAGACTCAATAATAAAATTATTAAAAAGCAATTTGAAAATTCTCCTTGTGCACAATTATCTAATCTAAATTTAAAGTATGGTTGTATTCCATTTGATCAAATGCCTTATAATTCTGCTTTAATTAATCATAATCCAAAATTAAATGATTTATTTGCATCAATAGAATCACAAAATAGACAGCATGAGCTTTTAGCAAGGCATATTAAAAACAACACTGAAAACAAAGGTCAATTATACTTGTCAATTAATGAAATAGAAAACTTTGAAAATATAGAAGAACTAATTAAAAACTGGAATGATAATTTATATTGGAAACATAAGCATCGAAAAATTGAAGTATATAAAAATAATTTATATATAGCTGATTATGAGGCTACTACTATTGAAATTTTGAAAAAATTAATAGAATTTTCTAAAAGTGGAATTAAAAATTATACACATTCTATTAATTCATGGCTTCAATCTTCTTCGTACACAATTGATTGCGAAGAAAAAGAAATAGCCATTAAAGCAATGTTTGAAAATTCAAAGATTGCTTTAATTTATGGTTCTGCGGGTACAGGAAAATCAACAATGATCAACCATATTTCAAATTATTTTGATTCAGACAGAAAACTTTATTTAGCAAATACTAATCCTGCTGTTGATAACTTAAAACGAAAGATAAATGTCGCAAATTGTGCATTTCAAACTATAGCTAAGTTTAATTGGAGTCGGCAAACAGATTACGACTTACTAATAATTGACGAGTGTAGTACAGTAAGTAATTCAGACATGTTAAAGGTCCTCAATAGAGCTAGTTTCAGATTACTTATTTTAGTAGGTGATGTTTTTCAAATTGAATCAATTTTATTTGGTAACTGGTTTAGTTTAATAAAATGCTTTGTTCCACAGTCTTCAATATTTGAATTGCAAAAACCATATAGAACCAATAACGAGGATTTACTTAGACTGTGGGAAAGAGTAAGGAACATTGATGAAAATATTCTTGAAACATTAACGAAAAATAATTATTCTGCGACTTTAGATAATTCAATATTTGAAAATACGCAGGAAGATGAAATAATTCTATGTTTAAATTACGATGGACTTTATGGTATAAACAACATTAATTCATTTCTACAAAATGATAATAGTAATAAAGCTTTCAATTGGGGTACTCATACTTATAAAGTTAATGATCCTGTAATTTTTAATGACTCAGGAAGATTTTCTCCTTTAATATATAATAATCTTAAAGGTAAGATAGTTTGTATTGAACCACTTGAAAATGAAATACAATTTGATGTTGAAATTGATCTTGTGATTAATGAATTTGATGCTGAATATTACGATTTTGAACTTTTAGATAATGCCGAAAATGGAAATTCAATAATTCGTTTTATAGTTGATAGTTATAAAAGTACTGACAATGATGATGATGACTCTAGTAATGTAGTTCCGTTTCAAGTTGCTTATGCAGTTTCAATCCATAAGGCTCAAGGTTTAGAATATAATTCAGTAAAAATCGTAATTACCGACGAAATTGAGGAGCTAATTTCTCATAATATATTTTATACAGCAATAACAAGAGCAAGGAAAAAATTAAAAATATATTGGTCACCAGAAACTGAAAAGAAAATTCTTGAAAGTTTTGAAACCAAATTTAACAAAAAAGATTACTCACTTTTAAAATCAAAACATAATTTGTAATATATACCAGAGAAATAATGAAAATAATTAATAACTATTATGAGATTAAGAAGAAAGATTATAATTGGGCTCCCATTAAACTTATTGATATTCAAGATAATTCAAGTACAATTCAAATTCTAAAAAATAATCTAGAAATAGAAGTTATAAATGGAAGTTTTAGAGAAATTTCAATTTCGAAAATTCATTTAGAAAGAATAGGATTTGAAAATGAAAGCTTGAATGATATATTTGTCGTACCAATTTATATGATTTTAGGCGAAGATTTAATGAATTTAACATCTGCATATTTTGGATATATTGTTTTCCATAAGGATGAAATATTAGAAGTTCAGAAAAAATATAATTCTGCGTTATCAGAAGTTTATGAAATTCATAGGATAAATCCAGAAATCATTTTCGACAGAGACAATATAATCAAAGAGAAATTAAACAGTATATTGTATATAAATCAACTTTTTGAAAGGCTTCAAGAATATAATATAAATATTGAAAATAAAGTTGAAATATTGATTGGATAAATAAAGCTACTAACAGCAGAGCTTGATTTACTAATTTATAAACTATTACATCAGAAGAACATATGTCAAAAAAATTAAGATATTTAGATCCAATTAAAATTGCACCAGACATTGTAGGATGGTTAGATGAAGAATACCACCCTATTGTTAAAGATGAAAGATTAAAAACTGATTTAGATGCAAATGATGTATTTGATAAAATATTAATCTATGAACGTCAAGTAAAAGATTGGTTCTTAAATCGTGCTGAAAATTTAATATCTCAGGAAAATAATGGATTTATAGTTCTTATGATCTGTATGTCATACTTAGAAGGTGTTGAACAGTATAGAAAGGGCGAAAGTAGTGATGGTCAAAGCAAAGTATTTTTTACATCGGCACTTCACAGAATTTATCCGGATCAATTTTCAGATATTAATTTGAAAAGTCTATATTCTGAAGCTAGATGTGGGCTATTTCATAGTGGAATGGTTAAGGGAAAAATTATTATAAATTACAATTATCAAGAAAGTATAAGATTTCAAGGTACAATGGATATTAAAATTAATCCAAAAAAATTGCTAGAAGATATTAAAGTGGATTTCGAAAATTTCCTATTAGAACTCAACGAAAATGATGAAAGTAGAAATAGATTTAATAGAATGTATTCTAACGTTTAGAAACAACTCTCAACAGTCGTTTTGAGTTAGTGTGTCGTGCTCTCCGAGGAGTTATATAAAGTTGCAAATGTCTTCTGACTTCGAACTCATAATAATTCCAAAACAAAAAAAGAGACTTCAAAAGTCTCTTTATAGAATTAATATATCTTTATAAATGATTATTTATTAATCAATTTTTCAAGCCTCACCATCATCTCATCTTTCTCTTTCAACATACGCTCGTACAAAGCGATTTTTTCTTCATGAAGTTGAATCAATTTTTCGATCGGATTAACATTAAATGTTGCACTATGACCTGTATTTAAGAAAGATCCATTATCAAAAGTATTCGAAATAATATTCACCGCTTGTTCCTCATCAAAATTCTGAAAAGCTTCAACAGGAATTTTTAACACAGCTGAAATTTGTTTCAGCAGGTTGTCTTCAATTACATCTTTCTGCTCCAGCATAGAAATTTTCTTTTGGTTCCAGTCTTCGCCCAGATCATAAGCTAATGCTTCCTGCTTTATGTTAAGCATTTCTCTGAAACGTTTTACGTTTCTTCCCTGATGTATTTTCTGTTCCATAATGAATATCAATTTTTCTAAAGGCTCAAAGATAAAGCCATTCGGGTTAAAAATCCTGAATTTCAAAGATAAAAAAATATCCCGTAAAGCATTCTTTTTGTCAGAATATTATATCCGCATTTAGGAATAGATTATCCTTTTGAAAGAATGGAAATTCGCTGGACAATTTTAAATCTCCGCACTATGAAAAAGAATAAAATATCCTTCAAGGCAGAAAATCCATTTAAGGCAATTGCTACCTTTTTTGACTATGCCCATCTTGATTTTTATAAACAGCATTTAAGTGAAGCGGTAATTTACAGCTATAAAACAAGAGTTTATGAACAAGACAACCCCAGCAATGTTTTTGTATTTTATACTGCTGTCTGCTCTTTGCTCAAAGCCTGTTATTGCCTGCAAAAGAAAAGCAAAAAATGGAAAATGAAGGAGTCTTTGCGCTCTGAAACAGTATTTCATTTTACTTCCCTGACGGAGGAAGAATACGATAATCCTTTTACGGTATTTCAAAAAGCATTTGATGAAAAAACGCCTGAACAATTTGAATTATTTCTATCTGAAATCGTCTGTCTATCCTTGTCTCCGCAAGCGGGAGAGCCTGACGCTGACCATGTGATATGCTATATTTATTTAATCAAAATGCTCGATGCAGTAGAACTGATCAGAGAAAGGGGAGTTGAGAAAATCAGGAAAACGGATCAGATTGATGCTGTAACGGGATAAAATATCCTTCGTTATGAAAGGGCATTTAATTTTGTGACCTCTAACCTCAATAAAGGATATTATTGTTTGTTTTAAAATAGTAATTTAGAAAAAAAATACGGCAACTGTAAGTTTTTCAAGTTTTTATCAACCAATGCATAAAATAGAAATTATGAAAAAAGTAAACAATCAATTATGAAAGATCAATTTACAGATGTAATATTTCCACATCAGGCATTGATTCATAAGATTTGCCGAATGTATAGGGACACACCCGAAGATCAGGAAGATCTTTTTCAGGAGATAATCTATCAACTTTGGAAATCTTATCCCAAATTTCAGGGAAAGTCTAAAATATCAACATGGATGTATCGTATAGGATTAAACACTGCCATGGCATCATTTAGAAAAAACAAAGTCAAATTATTGTATTCTGATACTGTTCCGGATAAAAGTACCGTCCCGGAAACCGCAGAACACTGGCGAGAGGAACTCCTGTTTTCGGCGATTCGCCAACTGAGTGATGATGAAAGAGCACTTATCGGGCTTTATCTGGACGATTTCAGCTATGTAGAAATTGCAGAAATCATTGGGATTTCAGAAAACCACATAGGAGTTCGCTTGAATAGAATTAAGAAAAAATTAAAAGTAATTTTAAATACATAATTATGGAATTAGAAAACTTAAAATCAGAGTATCAAAATGCAGGAAAAGCAGCATTGAGTAAAACAGACATTCAAAAAATAATTTCGGAAAACAATAATCCGGTATTAAAAGGCATAAAAATACAATTGCTAATAGAAACGATTCTTTGGGCTATTTTCCTGGCGGTATATTATAATATTTTTGACGGACACTTAAAATCCTCTCTTTGGAACTTCCTGCTTGTCGTTTCTGTTATTTTTATACTGGTACATAATGTATTGGGATTTCAAATCATAGGCAATCCCATAAATGGAGAAACTATTCTGGAATCATTAAAAAATTACTTAATCAAAATTAAAAACTATGCTGTTATTTCTATTGCTACACGAGTATTTGCAATTGTAATGCTTTTGGGCTATTTTATCTCCACTATATCATTAACCAATGAAAAATTGGTCTCCTTAAGTTTTATTTCTCTTGTTATTCCTGTTCAAATTTACTTATTGCACCGGGTTTGGGCTAAAAGAAAAAGGAGAATAAATAAGATGTTTGAAAGTCTGAAAGAATAAACTAACAGGCGATTAGATCAAATAATTATCTTAACCCATCCTGATAAGACTTCAGGAGATAACTTATCAAAACCCTCGATGCAGTAGAACTGATAAGAATAAGAGAAAGGATAATTGAGAAAATCAGGAAACCTTAAAAAAACTTTTTAGCTTAATAATGATATTTACCAGTAAATCAGTTATTTATAAAATATTTAACAGGGTCAACATGGGAATTATATAAAATATCTGCCTATTTTTGCAACATCAGAAAATGAAAGTTTAAGTTTTACAGTTTCCCAAATCTCAATTTACTTAACCCAATTTTGTACTGCGTATGAAAATATTTTTTATGGTATTGTTTGTTTCTCTGAGTTCCTTTACCACTTACAATGCAACTGATAAAAAAGAAGCATTATCGGAGCTCGAGTTTTTAAGGCTTGCTGATCACGTTAGCGAGATCAAATCGGTATTAGGCAATAATGGCCGCTATAATACTAAGATTGCCTTTTTGGTAGACATGAAAATTAAATCGGGCAAGAACCGTTTTTTTGTCTACGATCTTCAAAATAACAAGATATTGGATCAGGGTCTTGTAGCCCATGGAAGCGGATCGGAGACCGGAATAAGAGGAGAATTGAAATTCAGCAATACTCCCAATTCAAATTGCACTTCCCTTGGCAGGTACTCGGTCGAGAAATCCTATAGTGGTATTTTCGGAAAAGCCTACAGGCTTAACGGACTGGATGATTCTAATAATAATGCCTTTAAAAGAGCTGTAGTCCTGCATCAGTATTCGGCTGTACCCTACGAGGAGCAGGATTATTATATCACGAATAGCCACGGCTGCCCAATGGTAAACGAAATGTTTTTTAAAAGGCTGGAGAAAATTATCGACAGTTCTAATTCAAAAATTATGCTTTATGTTTATTATTAATTATAAAAGCAAGTGGATGAAGTGCTAATAAAGTATAGTTCTCAGAATTTGCAATCTATCGACAGAAGTTTGAAAGCTGTCATCAAAAACAAGACAATAAAAAAGCCTATTTTATAATAAAATAGGCTTTTTTATTTTTTATATGTAGTGAAAGGAAGTACTTAATTTCACGAAGTTTAAATTATTAATTCATAACCACTTCAGAATCCTCAGTTTTTATAATAGGCAGTAAATCTTCAGTAGGTTCATCCCAATGTCCCCAGTCTCCTTTATATGGAGTACGGTAGGCCACATCGCACTTATTTTCACCGTAAGCCATAACCTGATACGGACATTTTTGAATTTTCTGAGTTTGAATATTTAAGTTTTCCATGGCAGCTTTTATTTTTCGTAAAGATAGTATCAACTTAAAGCTATTTGTTATACTTAAAGGGTTAGTAGTTACGTAATTCCCATTAGTATATTATAAATAGCAATAACCTCGACGAAACAAATGTCAAACTTTTTTTTGGAAGGTTTGGAACGTTTACTGAATATTCCTAAACTAAAATTATGAAAGAGCGGGTTCTAATTTTTCTTTCCATTTTTCCCAATTGGGAGATCATGTATTTTGTAAATCATAGAATTCCCTGTTATGATTGTGATGTCTAAAAAGGGGAAATTTACCCTTTGGAATTGGGTGTATATCCTGCTGTTTTTCAGTTGAATAGGTGATAAATTTGTCTCATAATTTTAATATTAAACCGTATGCCGAAAAGGGAATAGAGTAGGTAAACAACAAGTTAATTATTATGAAAAATTTTATTAAAGGAAGACTTTTAGGACGTTTATGTGAAGACTGTGAAGAAAATGTCAGTCAGGTTAAAGTACGTTTGTACCTGCCTGAAAGAAGAACAAATGTTGAAGGTGCGCTAGCTGCTTCCGAAAAAGAAACATTTAAATTATTAACTCCACAGGAAGTTAAGGAGAAAGAAGGCAGATTAGTAGGTGAGGGAATAACTGAGGATTCAGGTGAATTCCTGATTGAATTAAAAAGAGATTATGCTGATTCAGCCTTAGAATTTGATTTTGAATGTGGTACAGTGCCTAAAGTACCCCTGCCACCGAAAAAAAATCCAATAAGACAATTCCACGTTACTACATTTTATCCGAAATGGGATGCTGAAGGGCAGGCTACAGCAGATACCAGAATCGGACAATATTCTTATACGATTCCGAACAGATGGTGGTGTGAAATTAAAGGACGGTATTTTGATGTGTGGACTATCTGCGGAAAATTAACAGACTGCAAAACCGGTAAGCCATTAGTTGGAATTAACGTGATTGCCATGGATGCCGATTTTATTACGGATGATGAGCTTGGTACAGGATTAACCGATAGTAATGGGCATTTTAACATTTATTACGATTCTCTCAAATTCAAAAAAACGTTTCTTTCACCAGCTTTCAATATTGAGACAGATATTACATTTCCTTTTGCCAGCGGTCCGGATGTGTATTTTCAACTCGAATATAACGGGCAGAGATTTGCCCTGGAAACCGCGGCTAATAGAAGAAACAATGTGGGATATTGCTTATGCGTGAAATTATGTTCTGATAAACTTATACCTGTTGATCCTCCGATTCCGCCTTCTTTTACCCATTTTGGACTGATACAGCATATTCCTATCCAGGCAGGAATCACAGATGGTAAAGCCAGTGGATCTTCATTCTTTTCATCCGTTAATATGGTGGGTTCTATCAGCAAAAAAATTAATGGAAACTCGATGCAGTATCTATTTGAATATCAGGAGGTAGCCACTCCTGCAACAGCGCTTAATCCGGTAGGTTGGCATCCGGTTGTACCTAATATGATTGCTAAAACAAATATTGGATACTTGTGGACTCCTTCAGGAGATCCGGCAAATCCGTTTGATCAGGAGCCATACTATATTAATGGTACAGGAACAGAAAAAACAGTTACTTTTAAGGGTAATTGGATTGAAGTACCTCAGGAATCCAATTTTGCACCGCATACAGATGCTCAAATATTATGTTTGAACACCGAAACACTTACCGGTGTAACAAATATTGATATGGCAATGCCAACGTCAGGTATTGGGAATTCAACAGTTTCTGCTGCACGTCCTCATACTCTGAATCGTTATTTTGCGATTCGCATGAGACAAAGAGAAGGCAATAACAGTGCGACAGAACTTGTAGCAGGTACTTCTAAAGCCATTAGTATATACAATGTTATTTATAACAATGTAAACAAACACGGAAGTTGGGCTCCAGCCACTGTCAATGGCCAGCGTATAGCATTATCTCTTGATATACAGGAAATAATATCAGGCATGAGCGGATGTAGTAAAATAACAACGGCGTTGCATATAAAATATGGCGCTCGAAATGAAAATCTGGGTACCGTTGGTCTTTCTATTATAGGTCCTCACAAACCAGGTCAAAGTTTTGATTTTAATCCTATTGCTCTTATGGCAGCTCCGGAAACTTTTGGGACAACTGAATTGGTGTTTACTCCTCCAACACAGACTGTCAATGATTTATTGCCTTGTGCTTATACAATCAAAGCAACAGCAACAGCAAAGCTTACAAATGGTGAAAGCGGAGTAGGAACTTATGAAGATTTAGTTTCGTTCTGTAAAGTTGATTAGTTAAAGATGCCTTAACGGAATTATTACCAAAAAAGTCCCAATTCGGAAATTTCCAGATTGGGACTTTTTATATGTATCCTATTTATTTTGACTGCACCCTAAATTCTAAAAGGACAGGGTCGGCGTTTTTGAAGGTTGATGGCTGTTCTGTAATTGTAGCAATATGCTTCTTATTAAGCTTCATGGTGACGTCAGCATCAATGGTGAAGAGCAGGACAGATAAAAAAGGATTGTTTGAGCTAACATCCAATGTAGTCAATTGATTATTCGAGCATTCGATGGAAGTTAAGGATTAACACGGTGTGAATCCAGTAAGATTAACTTGATAGAAATATAAACCGCTTATTTTTTTGAAGTAAAAGTTGGTTAAATAGCACGAAGATCAAAAAAAAGTTAAAACGAAAGCTTTGACTTTTTTTTAAGAAGTGACAGCAACTGGACAAATTTCTATAAATTTTATGGAAGATTTGAAGAGATTGGTGTACTACATTTAGTGCCTGTCTTTGATTGGTTTAAAGAATTTGGTTTGGACGTCCTGTTGGGTATTGATGGAAAAATGCATTAAGTTTTATATCTGAGTTTGCCACAAAATGTAATCTGATAATTTAAGTTATTTACTAAGAGCAAAAGAGACAGCATTAACTTTTTGTGACAAAAGTAGCAGCTCCAATTCACAAACCTTGCACAATCTGTATAAAATCGTTTCTGCTCCAGTGGTCTGTTATCTTTCCATCTTTAAGAATATCTATTTCTATCACATTCATTTCTACTTTTTTCCCCGTGGCGGTTTTCCCCATAAACTCACCGGTGTGTGTTGCAGTTATCGTTTTTCTCAAGGATACTTTATCGGCTTCTGCCAGCACTTCGTCAATTCGAACTGAAATATTAGAAAAACCTTTATGAAAGACTGTTATAAATCGAATCATCGCACTTGCATCTTTTGGCGCATTGGGTAAGGCCGTATGATTGGTAAATGAATCTGATAAAAGTTCTTTTGTGATTTCTGTGTTTCCAGATTCGAAAAATTCTTTATTAAACTTAATTATTACTTGTTTGTTTTGTTCTAGTGTCATTTTCTCTATTGTTCTTTTTTTTGTTACTTGTCCTTGTACTGTTTGAAAGCCGGTAGTTAAGATTATTAATATTACGGCTAAAAATTGTTTATGCTTCAACCCCCTGGCGGCATATCGCCAGTTGAAGTTCTGTGATGATTTTTTCATAATCTTTGTTTTATAATTGTAATACAAAGATGAAACAAGCCAGAACATCAGGCCAATAAGAAAGTTTAAGAAATAAGATTAAGATAGTTTAAGAGTACAGTTATTTAACAGCAATGCTTTTTCGAATATTGCTTAGAAACTCAGGCGTAATTCCCAGGAAGGAGGCTATTTGAGTATTAGGAAGTCTATTGGAAAGATCTGGATATTGTTCTAAAAAGGAAAGATAACGCTCCTCTGCTGTCATGCTAATATTTTGCAATATCCTATTTTGAAGTTCGATAAAATTATTTTCAACAATTACCCTAAAAATCCTGTTGAATTTGGGATATTTTTCAAACAGAAAAACCAAATCTCTTAGCTCTATTTGAATAATTACAGAAGGCTCGACTGCTTCAATAAACAACTGGCTTGGTTTACCTGCATTAAGGTTTTTAAAATCGGCTGGCTTTACAGAATGGAAGCTGGCCATATCAGTAATCCAGGCATTTTCTGCTCCAAATTGTACATTGTGCTCTTTTCCGGCCTTGTCAACGTTGTACATTTTAAAACACCCGCTAACAATAAAATTATAATGTTTGCAACGGTCTCCTTCTTGTAAAATAAATTGCCGGCGCTTAATCTTTCTTTCATTTGCATTTTTTGTTACAGCATCTGTTTCTTCCATGTTTAAAGGAAGGTAGCTGTTAAAATGCGATATGAGTTTTTGAATAGACATAGGATACAAAGATATGTTATTCATATAAATTATATTGCACTAGAGTTTTCACATCCCTCAAAAAATCGAGGACCAGCCACCTTATTTATTGAGTTTGCCATTTAAAAAAAGGATTAATGGATAGCTGCAGATTAGAACCTAAACTTCCTATGCTCTTTATTTTGTTGAATTTCTAGTTTTCAAAAAGAAGATGTGTCACGATGTTGCCACAAATTTAAAATGTCAATTTTTGTTTTATTTTAAAAGTAGTAACGAGCTTTAAATAATTGATATAATTCATTTTCTTTTAATCAAAAATCAGTAATTGTTTTTGATTAAAAGAAAATAATAAACGCCTTAACTTTTTGTGGCAAAAATGGTACCGTACCCCTTCCAAATTTATTATGTCGTAAAACAGCCACTCTAATTAAAAACCTTAGTATACTGCTTTCCTGATGCGGCTCAGAGTTTCACGGGATAACCCAAGGTAGGAAGCGATCATGTGGAGCGGTACGCGGTTGAAGATATCTGGATATGTTTTTATAAAATTGGAATATTTTTCCTCAGCGGTATCACTTATATTGCTCATAATACGGTTTTGGCTTACGTCAAAACTCTTTGCTTTTAGATTGTAAATAAAATCTTTAAAATGGGGAATGCTGTCTAGTAAATTATTGAAATCTACTTTTTCAATCATCAGCAGTTCACTCTCTTCCAGTGCATCGATATTATTTTTGGAAGGTGTGCTATTATTATAACTTTCCGGATCGCTTACCCACCAGTTTTCCACTGCAAATCTTAAAATATGCTCATTGCCATCTTTACTGGTACGATAATTTCGTAGGCAGCCTTTGACAACAAAGCAATTGTAGTGACAAACGTCGCCCTCCTGTAACAGGTATTGCCTTTTACGAAGTTTCTTACTCACAGTTACTACACGTACTTGAGTCAATTCATCCTCGTTAAGACCCGCTTTTTCTTTTAAATAAGATGAAAATAATTCAAACATAGCCTTCGCTTTTGAACAAAGCTATAAAAAATTAAGGATAATTAAACAGATTGGAAATATGTATTTAAGGTAGCCAAAACACCTGAATTCATAAAATAGGTATATAATGGCCTGTTTAATGGATATTAGACGCTATCATTAAATTCGTATTGATAATTATAAGTCCGTTTACTTGATGAACACAGCTGACAATTACTGTGACATTTATCACATTTAAATTCTGTCAAATGTCCTCGTTATTTATAACAAGTTGCCGGAACTTTGGTGGCAAATAAAGAAGAAACACTATGTATAATAAAACAAATTGGCCGGCGGATCAAAAGCCAGAGATATCTGCGATCTACGCACTGAATGATATCGATATCAAAGCGCCTGCAGATGTGGTTTGGAAACTTTTAGTTGACGCCGAAAACTGGATGAGCTATTTCCCTCCTGAAAATCAGGTTAAAATTTTAAGCCACGGGAACGAACTGGCTGCAGGTACTGTATGGAGCCGTGTAACTGTCGGCTACCTGATGCACCTGACTGTGACAGAGTTTGAGCCCAATCGAAGGCTGTCTTGGAAAACTACAGTAGACGGTGACCAGACCGGTTCCACTGCTTACCACGGCTGGGTAATCACGCCAACTGATGAAGGTGTTCATGTTCTGACCGAAGAAACACAACAGGGTGAGTGGTTCCTTAATATATTAGGACACAAACATCCGGGAGCCCTTTACGCTTACCACCAGGATTGGGTAGAACGACTTAAAATTGCTGCCGAGGCGATTAGCAGGCAAATAAATCATTAAAAGAAGGACTTGCCAGAGGCAGCAATCGACCTCATCTTGAAGCCCTCATTATAAAAAAAACAATTATTTAACACAAACAAAATACAAATCATGGATCTACAATTGAAAGAAAAAATTGCCCTTGTTACCGGCTCAACTACCGGAATAGGTTTTGCTATAGCAAGTTCACTGGCAGCTGAAGGGGCTAAAGTTATCGTTAATGGGCGTACTCCGGAACGGGTGAATACAGCTGTTGAAAAAATTAAAATAGAAACCGGTAACCAGAATATCTATGGTGCAGTGGCGGATCTCGAACAGGCTGACCAGGTGAATGCCCTTATCCAGCAATATCCTGATGTAAATATTCTGGTTAATAACGTTGGAGTTGCCCAGCCGAAAGCATTCAAAGGTATTACTGACGAAGAGTGGATGGATATCTATCAGGTAAATGTTATGAGTGGTGTACGTCTTTCGCGTGCTTACATCGAGCAAATGCTGAAGGCCAATTGGGGGCGGATCATTTTTATCTCCAGCGAATCTGGTGTACAGGTCCCTGCGGAGATGATCCAGTACGGTGTTTCCAAGACTGCCCAGATCGGTTTGTCACGTGGGCTTGCCGAAATGACCGTCGGTACGGCCGTTACCGTAAATACTGTTTTACCCGGACCAACATCGACGCAGGCTATCACCAATTTTATGAAAGCAACCGCTGAACAGCAAGGTATCAGCGATACTGAAATGGAAAAAGTGTTTTTTACTACAATGCGGGGAACCTCATTATTGAAGCGTTTTATCAAACCGGAAGAGATCGCCAATCTGGTGACATACATTGCCAGCCCGCTTTCAGCGGCCACCAACGGCGCTGCGCTTCGGGCCGATGGCGGGGTAATCAAATCTGCATTTTAAATAATTACTAATAAGCATTTATAAATAAACATCATGAAAACAATTGGAATTATTGGCGCAGGCCATATCGGGCAAGCAATTGCCATGCAATTGCTAAAAATCAATGTTCCTGTTTTGATCAGCAATAGCAGGGAACCTGAAACTCTCAAAGCTCTCATTGTGAAATTAAGCAAAGGTGTGAAAGCAGTGAGTACTATTGAAGCTGCTGGTGCAGATATTGTCGTACTGGCGCTTCCTTGGTGTGAAGTAAAGTCTCTCACCGGCCTGATCAACTGGAGTGGCAAAATCGTGATCGATATCACCAATGAGTTTATTGAGGGTGGTAAAATCGCTGAGTTGGGCAATAAAACCTCAACCGGGATCGTACTGGAACAATTACCTGGCGCGCGTATCGTGAAAGCGTTCAATACACTTTTTGCTGCAAGAATCGCAGCAGATCCGGTGATTGGTGGAGGTCGTCGTGTCGCTTTTGTCGCCAGCGACGATCAGCATGCTAAAGCAGAGGTAGTTGAACTGATCAAATCCATCGGTTTTGCTCCGATTGACTTGGGTACACTTGCTCTTGGAGGAAAGCTTACCGAAGTCAAAGGCGTCTTTTCAGGAATGGACTTCGTCAACCTCTAAATCCAAGCATACTGGGGGGCACAATTGTGTCCCCTTTTTTTAAGTTCCTTATTTTGTGTCATCTTTTAACCGGTTTTAAACTTACTGCGTATATTTTGCCTTATACAATTTTGAAAGTTTCCTGTCAGACAAAATGGACATAGCGGCATGAAGCTTCAATTTGGTCTGGTAAATAAATTACCAAGTCGATGCTTGGTCTGGTATTTAAAAGTCATTCTTGTTAGTTCAACACTCGAATGTATCTGTATCAATTCTTCCGGTACCGCAAGATGATGTGTCAGAACTTTCTTCAGGTTTGATTCATTTGTATTCCAAATGTTGTATTTGCTTATTTGTTCGGTAATGTCTCGGCCCTGAACAGTAATTGCATCTATAGCCTGATGCGGAAATTCTCCCTTAGTATTTCTTTTAATCTCATTAGATGCTAAAACAGCCACATCGATAACGGCCACATTGTCCCTTGGAATGTAGAACATTTGCTCAGGATACGGCTCTAAGGTTGCTGGGTTGCAGGACCGTCTATCGCAACGTCACTCAGGACCATCTGCTGATAGGTATTTATGATCTTTGCCTTGAACTGGTTAAGGTACATGTTGAGTTCCACTGTTTCTTTGCGGCTTCCCTTTGCCATGCCTTTTCTTTCATCCCATTCATTTGCGTTAAGTGAACGCTTTATTGAAATCTCGGTACGTTTACCATTTAATGTGATCCGGGCACAGACTAGTGAGTATATGGAGGTATAACTTGATGGAAAAACTAAGATAATTGAAAAACAGAATTATTTTGTCACCATTGTTTCATTGGCCAGTTGTTTTTTACCCCATTCGTGAAGATGCTCTATAAACGGAATTAGCTCCAGTCCTGTCTCACTCAGCGAATATTCCACCTTCGGGGGAACCTCGTGATACATTTTACGGATGATTAACTCATCGGCCTCGAGCTCTCTTAAGGTTTGGGTTAGCATTTTAGTTGTAATGTCTGGCAGGGTTCTGCTCAGTTCACCATATCGTAAAACTTTTTGCATTCCCAGATGCCAAAGAATCCGACCTTTATATTTCCCCCCTATGCGCTTAAAAGCGTATTCGACGCCGCAATTCTGGATGCACTCTGGAATTTCAGATTTATTTTTCATTTATTTTTAATTTAATCAGCTGTTAATCAGTATTACATTCTTTTTAGTAAATAAGATACAAAAAAGTACATACTTGACAAAAGTATACAAATATCCTAATTTTGCTCCAGTAAGGCAATAAAATAGTCTATATAAAAACTAATGATAATGAAAAATTTTAAAAATAAAGAAGTTGGCCAGGCTGCACCATCAATGATGAAGGCGATACGCCAGTACGAATTTGGAGGTCCGGAAGTACTGCGTTATGAAGATGCACCGGTTCCAGAGCTGCAAAATGGAGAAGTGAGGATTCGAGTCCGCGCAATCGGATTGAATCCACCAGATTGGTATCTTCGCGAAGGATATAAGATGTTGCCTCTGGAATGGCAGCCACAGGTCCCATTTCCTATAATACTCGGAACAGATATCTCTGGTATCATCGAGTCGGTAGCAGATGATGTCAATAATTTCGCTGTCGGCGACGAGGTCTATTCGATGGTCCGTTTTCCCAGCTTCGGACCGAGCAAAGCCTACGCGGAATACGTTACCGCTCCAGCTTCACAAGTTGCAATCAAGCCAGCAGGCATTGATCACGTACAGGCCGCTGCCGCACCGATGTCCCTGCTTACAGCTTGGCAATTCATGATTGACCAAGGCCATGATGTACAGAATCCGCTACAGCCGAACAGGCATGAACCGGTGCCGCTTGAAGGCAAAAAAGTGCTCATTAACGGTGCTGGGGGTGGTGTGGGACATTTCGCATTACAGCTTGCTAAATGGAAGGGAGCTTACGTGATTGCTGTTGCCTCTGCAAGGCATGAAGAGTTCCTGCGAGACCTCGGAGCAGACGAATTCATAGATTACACTAAGGTTGCTGCCGAAGACATAGTAACTGATGTCGATCTTGTGATCGATTCTGTGGGGGGGGCGGCCACCGGTAGGTTTTTGAGAACCCTGAAACGCGGTGGTGCCTTGTTTCCAATATTTCCTTTGGGTTTCTCTGACGCTGAAGAAGCTGAAAAGCTTGGAGTAACGGTATCTGCAACACAAGTGCGCTCAAGCGGAGCTCAGCTCAAGGAGCTAGGACAGCTGCTCGAAAATGGAACGATCCGCGTGGCCATTGACAGCACTTATGCACTTGCCGATGCAAAAAGTGCGCATGAACGTGCGTCTAAGGGTAATATTCAAGGCAAAATAGTAATGACTGTAGGATGAGGGTAAATATTATGAATATGGAGGAATTATATGATAGGACTTCTATCAAAGAATTATTTGACCGTGTATCTGTCCTGGGAGACAGGAAAGATTTTCATGCCCAAGTACAGCTTTTCACTGAAAATGCAGTGTCGGAAAGCTATGCAGGAGGCAAGCAGATTTTAAAATTGAAGGGACGAAGAGAAATGGAAAAAGGGTTTAAAAGTTTTCTTAGCGAAATTGAAACTGTGTATCATTTTAATGGCCAGCAGATAGTTGATTTAGATGGGGATGCTGCTCACGGGACGTGTTACTGCCTAATAACACTGATTGGGAATGATGGCGGAAAAAAAACAAGAACTACTATAGGTGCCATCTATAAGGATGATTATGTACGTGAGAATAGTCAATGGCTTATAGCCAAAAGAAGAGGGATCTTCGACTGGCAGGAAAAACGCGAGGTCTAACGGTTAAAAGCGGCAGTAATGCCGCTTTTATTATTGAACTCTACACTTTAATTGCACTTCTGGACTCGAACTAAGATCCCTTGAAAACACAGGCTTGTAAATTTTTAAGAAACTGAAACAAAATTTAGCAAACCATAAAAAGAGCCGAGAAACCTAGATTTCTCGGCTTTTAATTTTTAAAAGTAGCAGTAATAAGACTAGAACCGTTAAAAAAATAAATAAAAATAAGGCTGCCTTATAAATATCGGAACCTACACTTCTTAGATCCATATTTTACTGATTTTCCATTTTTTAAGATACCGCTGTTCCATGATTTTGCCATAATACTTGAAGTGAAATTTTAAAACATTTTTCCCTTAGTCTTAATAGAGCAGTATGTTTCAAAACCAATCTTTAGTCTTTTACTAATCGATTCCAAAAACTATTTGCTAAGTAAATTTTTATAAATCACCCCGTCTTTTACAATCAGTAGTAAAGTTTTGTCATAGTCTTCCAGTATATTCAAATTAGTAAGTGGATTACCGTCTACCAATAAAACATCGGCATAAGCACCTTCTTCTATAACACCCAATTTGTTTGGATAGGGATTACGTGGTCCGCTCATGGCAAGTAATTCTGCATTTGTAGATGTAGCCATTTTTAATATTTCATAAGGCTTGTACCAGCGTAACAACTTTACAAGATCTCCTGCTCTTTTTGCCGAATGCTCAGGCTCAAAAAGGCAATCCGTTCCAAAGGCAGTTTTAATATTATATTTTTTTGCAAAATTGTAAGCTTTATCAGTACCGCTCATCATAGTTTGTTGTTTTATACGGTTCGGAGAACCATCTGCATAAAGGCTTTTGCCTTCATCTATAAAAGGTTGCAGACTTAGCCATGCCTTTTTATCTGCTAACATTTTTGCTGTTGTATCATCAATAAGTTGAGCATGATCTATACAAAGCACTCCTGCACGTAAAGCAGTTTGTATGGCTCTTGGTGTATAGGCGTGAACGGTGACATACGTACCCCAGTTTTCTGCTGCATCAACAGCGGCTTTCATTTCTGCTTCTGTAAATTGAGACACATCTAAAGGATCGTAAGTTGAAGAAACGCCACCACCAGCCGCTAGTTTTATTTGTGTGGCACCAAGGCGAAGTTGTTCCCGTACACGTTTCAATACCTGATCTGGGCCATCAGCTATGACACCGAAATTATTACGTTCGGTAAAATCAAGGCTTGCTGCCAAATCTCTTGGAACAGCATTGGGAGTTAGAAAGTCTCCATGACCTCCGGTTTGGGAAATCATAGCACCTGAAGGATAAATACGCGGACCAATTACTAAGCCTCTGTCAATAGCCTTTTGTAATCCTCCAGCAGGACCAGCAAGGTCTCTGAAAGTTGTAAAGCCCTGCATTAGGTCTTTTTCTGCAGATTTAATAGCATTTGCAGTAATGTATTCTATATCGCTATTCATCAATTCCATAATACCCATCGACTCCATCATGATGTGTGTGTGGGCATCAATAAGACCTGGCATTAAGAATTTTCCTTTGCCATCAATAATAGTAGTATTTACGCTTGTATCAGTTGGTATTGGTGATGTAGAAATTTTGCTAATCAGATTATTGACAATCAAAAGATTTCCCTTTGTTGTTTTTTCATCCTTACCATTAAAAATTTGAATATCGTTGATGAGAATTGTTTTTTGAGCCATTCCATAAAATGAACTCAGTAAAATTGCCATAACCAATAATTTTCGCTTTATAGGGTACATATCTACAAGGGGTTTTGAAGTTATAGCACTAATGTAGTAAATGTTATGTTAATTTATTGATTTTTTCGTGAGATATTAATTATGTATTAGCTTCTTTAGAACAACAGAAAAAATTAACATTGATAAAAGTGGTTTTAATACTGCCGCTATCAAAGTCTATAACAAGCGTTCGTTCTCAAATATTAGAATCCGACAGTGTAAATATCTCAACAATATTGTAGAACAGGATCATCGATTTATAAAATGGAGTATACAAAATGGGTTAGGCTTTAAAAGCTTTGAATCGGCAAGACGAACATTGAACGGAATTGAAGTTGTCCATATGCTGAGAAAGAATCAGATGATTGAACCAGGGATAACTATGTTTAAACATTCTGTAAATTGGCGGGCTAACGTTTAAATTACTTAAATTATTATGTTTGATTCTGATAGATGCGACAGAACCATATTTCGTTGTCGTTATAGATCCGTCCTTTAATTACTTACATCTTGTAAAGGAAAAATAAAAAAATGCAAAATGAGGAATCCCGTAAAAAAAGGATAGAATTTTTTCTTTTATTTACAGTCTAATATTTATGTAATCGATTACATAGAATTGCTTCGTTTACTCGAGTTATAAATAAGCTCAGGGAGATGAATGCAAAACTACTGCAGAAAATAGAGGAGCTGACGCTGTATGTGATTGAGATAAAAAAGGAAAATAATACAATGAAAAGAGAAATAGAACAATTGAAAACAGAAATTAATAATTAATGAAAAAAATTACCAGTGCTTACTGCCAGCCAGCTGTCTGTATCAAAATTACAGCTTTTAATTATAAGCAGCCTTACCATTGTTTATGTCATATATCATGAAGGTTCAGATTTTTATCGGGGAATACTTGAATGCATACGTACAGCAATTCTTAAAGTATACAACCATTTGAAAATAACAAAATATAAAACACATGAAGCATTCAATATCATTTTTAATTCTGGTTTCGTTACTATCTAATTTTATTTATTCACAAATTCCCACAACTCCAAATGTAGCTTCTTTATTTAAAGTAAACCCCGTTAATGTTAACGAGTCTACAGGAACTGCTAACATTTCAATTCCATTGTACAATGTTAATGTAGATGAGCTCAGCCTTCCTATTAGTTTGAGTTACAATTCAAATGGAGTAAGAGTAGAGGAAACAGCTGGCGATGCTGGAACCGGCTGGTCGCTGTTACTTGGAGGGGTTATCAACAGAAAGATTAACGGACAGCCGGATGAATTTACAAAACAAGTAATAAAAGAGTTAGAACCAGGTACTATATTTGACGTGTTTAGTAACCAGAATGTGCCTTGTCAGATGATGACTATAAAGTCTGGAACAGGCTGGTTTGATATCAACTCAAAAAATCTTGCAGCAGCCCAGTATTTTTTAAGTCATAATGGAGATATGACTAATTTTACTGGCGATCAAGTTTACAATGTTTTCAGTGGAGATAATCAGCCAGATATTTTCAATTATATGCTTCCTACAGGCAAGAGGGGCAGTTTTATGATACTAAATAAAAATAACATCATTGTAAGTTCTACAAATGACAAAATAGAAGCCATTTATGAAAGTACTGATAGTGTCGGAAATTTTTCTATTATAAAGTTTACTATAATGGATGAGTACGGTAATTCTTATTTATTTGATGTAGTGGAACAACGAAATGATTCTTTTTACGGCAGTGGTTTTGGAATACTAGGCACTTCCAGTGGAAGTACCGTATATACCTCAGGACTTTTCAATTATCCAACGATGTCAATGGCAAGCCTGGATAATAGAGTTTGCCCCGAAGCAAATCATTTATCTACGAAAGACTGGGTTAAGGTAGTTAAAAAGCCAATAAATGTAAGCTGGCATATTTCAAGAATTACTACAAAAAGAAACAACGTTGTTAGTTTTTATTATCAGGATGAGTACAATAATCTTCTAAGCAATGTTTCCACAGAATTTAAAGAAGATATGTTAGCTTATCAAACGGCATACTCAAGTACTGCAGTTGAAGATGTATTTACCTCTAAAAAAATAATTAAAATTGAAACACCTTCTGAATACATCCTTGTTAATTATCAGGCTTCCAGCAGAGAAGATGTACGCAAAAATGAGAACGTAAATTCTTTAAAAGCTTATAAAGATTTACAGTTTTTTAATAAAGAAAATTATGAATTTAAACATATTGATTTTATAACGAGTTATAAAATTTCACCAGAAATGGATCTTGCAGCAGCAAATTTAAAATATCTGTTTAAAAGACTTTATCTGGATAAAATTGTAATTAATAATGATGAAATTTATAAATTCGACTATAATTCTGGAAACCTTCCACATCGCCATTCTTTCGAGCAGGATTACTGGGGATATTATAATGCCAACAATGCTGAAAAGCAAAATAAAACTTTACTTCCAGATCTTTGGTACTACCCCGATAACATAAGAAGCAATACCAGACCAAGTAAGTTTTCTATTTATAAAAAAAGTAATTTCACAGGTACTGAAATTAAGGTTTCAGCTATTGCTAAATATGCAAATAACTTAGCAAAATACGTAGCAGATAGAAATGTTAACGAACTTACTTTGAAAAATGGAATACTGGAGAAAATTACTTATCCTACTAAGGGGTATGAAAAATTCCTGTATGAGTCAAATGATTTCATGTATGAAGGTGAGTTGAAAAAAGGTTTTGGATTACGAATCTCCAGTATTGAACAGTATGATTCAAATAACAGCTTAACATTTAATACACTCTATAAGTACAAGACCTCTAATGGAAATTCTTCAGGTGTTATTACAAATCTGCCCGCATTTGGACAATTGTACCAAACCAATTTTCCTACTGGCGATGGCGTGCAGTCGCACTTTAGTTCCAGTTCTTATTCGAATGATAATGCTTTGTATTACAGTCGGGTAGAGAAGTCAAACCCTGGAAATGGAAGGATTGTTACTGACTTTTTAATTCCTTTTACAATGGAAACAGAGACTGCTTTAGATTATAATGGGGGGTATCTGTATAAAAAGAACTTTGCAGTTTCTAAATTTAAGTTAAAAAGCTATGGTTCTGTTACCCCACCTGTAAATTCGTTTGAATTTCCTTTGAAATCTTTGAACAATAATTACGATAATTTATTTGGGAAGATATCTAAAATCACAATTTTTGATCAAAGTGATAATAAATTGTCTTTAACTGAAAACTTCTATAATCTTAGCAGTAAATCTTCAAATTACATTTCCTTCACCGGTCACAGCGGCTCTTTGGTTTACAGTAATTATGTTACAACAAGCATTTTTGCAGATCTTTTGTTATCAAGAGAGGAGAAAACACTTTTCTATGATAACAATACTAAGTTATTTGATAAATCAGAGTACACATATAACGAGAATAGTTTGTTAAGACAGCTTAAAGCAACTAACTCGAAAGGAAAAGTTGTAGTTAAGGAATTTAAATATCCGAATGATTTCACGTATCGTTCCTCCCAGTTTGGTATAGTCAATGGACAATGGACCGAAATTCCAATTAGTAATATTTATAGTAAAATGGTTGATAAAAATATGATAAACTACCCAATAGAGGTAATCTCAACTGTCGATAACAAGGTAATAACGGCTGAAATATCTGATTTTCAATTAAAAACTTCAGGAAATGGATCAGTGATTGCTCCAGCAGTCAGAAAAGTATTTGAACCTTCATCAGTTACAACAAATTATAATCCTGCAAAAATTGATCCTTTTGGATTCTTTACATTAGATTCTAATTTTAAAGATAAGCTGCTATATGATGCCTATGATGGAGCAGGGAATTTAGCAATGTCTCATAAGCCCAATGACATCTATGTTACGATAATTTGGGGGTACAATAAGAGATATCCTATAGCTAAAATTGAAAATGCGTCAAATTCACAAATTGCTTCCGCTTTAGGAGTTGCGAGTCTCGAGAGCATTAATGAATCAAACCTCGCAGCAGTCAATGCTCTAAGGATATCACAGCCTAGTACCATGATTACCACCTATACGTATAAGCCTCTTGTAGGCATGACCTCGATGACCGATCCAAAAGGGTATACCACGTATTATGATTATGACCAGTCCAGCCGTTTAAAATCTGCCAAAGATGCGGAAGGAAACATATTGTCAAACTATCAGTATAACTATAAGCAATAATCTATAAGTATGAAAAAACAGCTATTTTTCTTAATTTTACTGAGCTTTTATTGTTTAAATGCCAAAATTGTCGGTAGTTCGAGTTACCTGAAACCAAAACCCGGCACTGCAATTCTAGATAACCAGTATCCCAATTATTACCAAACTATAGAGGCCCGTTATCTTGTCGGCTCAAGTGACTGGACTAGTGACGGTGCAAATGGAATTATTGAAATCACTAATAATCATCTATATGTTAATTTTGACCCTTCTTGGACCTACAACCAGTCCTTAACCACAGGAATTATAGCCTATATAAATATATCCCCGGCCTTACCCAATATTGAACTTGGTCCTATTTATGGTGATGGACAAGAAACAGGATATTATGCCAAGATTGAAGATAATAATTTGGTAGTTTACACATCAAATAGTAACAGCGGCCCTTATTTCAAATCCCTTTATTTTGGTATTTCCATTGATTTAAATTGCGTTAAGACCTGGTACAAAGATGCAGATTCAGATGGATTTGGAGACCCTGCTTCCCTTCCCATTACGGATTGTTATCAGCCATCTAACTATGTTGATAATAATTTAGACTGCGATGATCAGAACATCGCTATTACTATAATGCAAAATTGGTATGTGGATGCAGATAATGATGGTTATGGCAGTAGTCTGGATGTAAATCCTTATGCAGGCTGCGAAAAGCCATCTTTTGGGAATTACGCCAGCAATAACCTGGACTGTGATGATTCCAACAGTGCAGTAAATCCTGCAGCATTGTGGTATACTGATACCGACAACGACGGCTTTGGCGATTGGAACGGCGTGCCGATTATTTCTTGTACAAAACCCGTCGGTAATTATGTAACCAACAAATTAGACAGATGTCCTGACGAATATAATTTATCGAATAATGGCTGTACAGCTGCTGTAAGCAATGAAAATTACGTTCGCATTATTTCTCCTACTGTTGCCAACACAAGTTTAGGAGTGCTTCCAGCTGAACAGAAAATAGATGAAATTACGTATTTCGACGGTTTGGGCCGTCCAATGCAGAAAATAGGGATTGCTGCCGGAGGTAATGCAGAAGATATCATCACGCATATTGGATACGATGATCTTGGCAGACAGGAAAAGGAATATTTACCGTATGCAGAAATCAGCAATAATGGTGTTTTCAGGACCGGTGATCTTACCCTGCAGACTAAAAATTTCTATGATACAGCCAAATATGAAAACACTAATAATCCGTATTCACAAAAAGAATTTCAAACTTCACCTATGAACAGGGTATTGAAACAGGCTGCACCGGGTGAAGCCTGGAAAATGGGCAGTGGTCATGAAATAAGTTACAACTACCAAACCAATATTGATGACGATTATGTAAGGCGTTTTGGCGTTTCTTATAATGCAGGAAATAAGGAGAATCCAAATTTAGAAGATGAGGGTTTTTTTACTGCATCTGAGCTTTATAAAACAATCACAAAAGATGAAAACTGGCTGGCCGGCCAAGCGGCTCCCAATGAACATACTTCCGTAGAATTTAAAGACAAGCAAGACCGTATAGTTTTAAAAAGAACTTACGGATCGTATGGGGCGGCAAGCGTAAAACATGACACATATTATGTCTACGATGAGTATGGAAATTTAACTTTTGTAATTCCTCCAAAAGCCGATGATTTAATTAGCGGCAGTTCAGTAAATGTTTTGGCAGATCAAACATCTTCAGCAGTAATAAATCCAGCCAGTACGCCGGTAAACATTACTGCGACAAACTCCATCCGTTTATTACCAGACTTTCATGCCCAAGCCGGCAGTACTTTTAGTGCAAAAATTGTTACTGGCCAGGCTTCTGTTTTGGATCAGCTGTGTTATCAATATAGATACGATGCGCGCAATCGGCTTGTAGAAAAGAAACTGCCGGGAAAAGGCTGGGAGTTTATTGTTTATGATAAACTAGATAGAGCTGTTCTGACACAAGATGCTAATCTAAGAACATCAAATAAGTGGCTTTTTACAAAATATGATTCCTTTAGCAGACCCATTTATACAGGAGATTACGTTAACAGTATTGACATCACTAGAACTGCTGTACAGGCATTGGTCAATGGCTCAGGAATTTTGTCTGAAACGAAGTCAGTAAGCAGTACCACAATTAATGGTACAGCAGTTTACTATAGCCATAATGCTTTTCCTAGTATTAATGACAATAATATAAATTTGTTTACAATTCATTACTATGACAATTATGATTTTGATTTAAATGACGGAAACTCGGAAAATAGTGGTTCGGTTACGCCTAGCACAGGAGTTAATTCATTAGTTACAGGAAACAAAATACGTGTATTAGGAACAAGTAACTGGATAACCAATGTAATTTATTATGATCAGAAAGGTCGTGTAATATACAATTACTCCAAAAATGATTTTTTAGGTTCGATTCAGAAAGTCAAAACCGAACTAGATTTTGCGGGCAACGCATTAAAAGTAACTACAAAACATATTAAGGGGAGTACGGTAGATATTATCGATACGTTCACCTATGGTTATCAAAATCGTATGCTTGCACACACACAGAAAATAAACAGCCAGGACGAAGAGATTATTACTTCTAACAAGTATGATGAATTAGGCCGGCTTACTCAAAAAGGTGTCGGGGGGAAAGCTGCAAAACCCCGTTTACAGATGGTTGATTTTTCGTATAATATTAGAGGATGGTTAAAAGGATTAAATGATACTAGTACTGCTAATAATACCATTGCAATGGATTACACAGATTTGTTTGGTTGCAAAATTAATTACCACAACCCTTCTGCAGGAACCCCTTTGTATAACGGAAACATAAGTCAGACTTTTTGGAAAAGCACCAATCCGATAGATATCAGTTTAAGAAGCTATACATATAGTTATGATGCTTTAAACAGATTAAATAATGCAGTTGACAATTTAGCCCGTTATAATGAAAGTTTGGGTTATGATAAGAATGGAAATATAATAAGTTTGGTGAGAAAAGGGAATAATACGACCAATACTTTTGAGACAGTAGACAACTTACTATATACTTATCTAGGCAATAGGCTAAATACAGTAGAAGATAGTTCAGGAAGTACAGAAGGATTTAAAGATGGCAGTCATACAGCTCAGGAGTATACTTATGATGATAATGGAAATATGAAGACCGATACTAATAAAGGTATTACATCCATATCCTACAATCATCTGAACATGCCCGTCGATGTAACACTAGCAGGAGGGACAATTCATTATGATTATGACGCAATAGGTGTTAAACAACGTAAAACAGCTGCCGGTATAATCACTAATTATGATGGCGGTTTTCAGTATGAAAAAATAGGGGCACAAGCGGAGGTGTTGAGATTTTTTCCAACAGCAGAGGGTTACGTCGATAAAAACAGTGCAGATTTTTCATATATTTACCAGTACAAGGATCATTTGGGTAACGTGAGATTAAGCTATAAAGATGTTGGGACAGCAGCGCCTTCATTGCAAATCGTTGAAGAAAACACTTATTATCCTTTTGGCTTGAAACAAAAAATTACGGGAGAGGTCATAATTAATAGCAGCTATAAATATAAATATAATAGCAAGGAACTGCAGGACGAGCTGGGGCTCAACCAATACGACTATGGTGCGCGTAATTATGACCCTGCACTTGGCAGATGGATGAATGTTGACCCTCTGGCAGAGAACATGAGAAGACATAGTCCTTATAATTATGCTTTTAATAATCCTATTTATTTTATCGACCCTGATGGTATGGCTCCAGAACATGACTACGGAATTGATAACTCAGGTAATATAACTCTTACGAGAAAGACAAATGACAAAACGGACAGATTAATTGCTGAAAACGGGGATGTTGTCGCAGAGAATGTTCATAAAGGGATTTTGCAAGACAATACCAATATTAGTGAAAATGGATTGACAATTACTGGAAAAAGTGTAAGATTGAATGCAAGCGTTGGAGAATTAATGATGAAAATGTCCTTATATCTTCAAAAAGAAATCAGCTGGGGACTTTATAGCGAAGATAATGGAAATAACATGTTAGTTGATATACTTCCCTATGGAGACAATAAAATAGACAGGGCCGTTAATTCAGGAAATTCTACTTTAGATTTTAATGGGGACAGTTATTCTTTAGAAATTGGAAATCATACTCATCCCGGAATATGGGGTAAAACTTTTGGAGGTAGATGGCTTTTTGAAAAAGGAGGCGGAAGCAGGCCGAGTGATGAAGATTTTAGTAATGCCTCAAAAGCCAGACTGGGAAATTTTATTTGGAGTAGATACGGTATAACTCATTATGAATCAAGCGGTGTGATTAATAAGCCTTCATATTCAAATGGTCTAATAAGAAATTACTATGACAATAATACCGTACTCGATGCTAATTATATTCAAAATACATTAAAATGGAAAAAAAGCTTTTCTACACCACCTGGAAACTAATCGCACTTTTGTTATTGACAAGCTGCGGAAACAAAAGTAATTTAAATCAATCAATTTATTTTGTTGAGAATATTAAACAGATACAAGATTCTATTGTTAAATTAAAAAGTTATAAGGCAAAGGTGATTATTTGTTCATTAAAAAAAACAAGTAATCATGCTATACTAACAATATCTGTACCTGAAATACCTTATCTGGTCAAGGTTAATTATAAATACAAACTTATAAAGGGAGTTCCCGTTTTATTTGTAAATTATAATGAAAAACGAACTAATCAAGAAATTCCAAAACAACTTATAGAAGAGAATATTTTGACATTTGATGGAGAATATAATAATACGGAAGCTCCTTATCTCGAGTTTGTGTTTTGCGAAAATGATTTTAATAAAATCAAATGTTTTGATAATAGTATGCTCGATGATCTTGACCAGGAATATAGGAAAAAAAGAAAAGTATTTAGCGAGGATATGCTGGTGGAGAAATGTGAATGATTGTTGAATATTCGGTAATGTATCAGATGTGCTGGTGGTTAATATTTCATCAAACATTTACAGAATATCAGATATTTATATTAATATCGCATAAAAATTAAAACAGCCTTTGAACAGGTTATCCTACCACACCATTAATAGGATTTTAATATTAAGAATATAAAAAAGCATTGAGATGTTGAAGACATATTTCAATTTCTTAACGAATATTTTTAATTTCGAAATTAAAGATATTGAAGATCATAACCATGCTTTATATGTGAAATTCATATCAAGTAGCATTGGAATTTATTTTATTTATGAATTTCGCGATTTTGTTCCTCAAATACAATTTACTAAACTTAATGAAGACACTTTAAAAGTCAGAGAAGGTCTCTATACAATTAGAGAATTTTATAAAGACGAGAATTTTAAACTTCAGTCTTTTTATCTTGACGAAATTTTATCATTTAAAGGACAAAAAGATTATAAAAGCTATTTTAAAAATGTAAAAACAATTGAAGAAGCGATTAAGATAAGTTCAGAATTAGTGGAAACATATGCAATGGATTATGTTAAAGGGAATGAATTAAGTTATATTGAAATAGATAGATGGTACAGAACACAGGTGAATAAAAGTACAGTTTGAAGTAGTTGTTGCTATGGGTGGTACTTAATCCGCGTAAAATTAATTTCATGCAAAGTAGTATTACAAATGCTACACAGGAGATTATACTATATTAGCTAATGCGCAAGCATTGAAATCAGGTACTATAAATCCAGAAGTATTAAGGATGAATCTTTTTAGAGAAATTGACAAAAATAAAAACAGGTTAGTGGCGCAAAGAGGATGATATATTTTTTTATCAAACTTTTGTGGGTTTTAAAAATACAAAGTAAAAAACCAAAAGGCATGTTCATAATAGTTTTCAAAAATAAATATTGTATTGTTACGTAAAATTATTTTTTTATTAATTGTTTTATATTCCTCATTTTCTTTTTCACAAGAGGAAGCGAGTAATTGGTGTTTTGGCAGCGGAGGATGGCTTAAATTCAATGCTGATGGCTCAGTAATATCCAAGTTGGGATGTAATATAATTGCCGTACAAGGTTGCAGCACTATATCAGATAGTAACGGTAATTTGTTACTTTATTCTAACGGCGAAACTCTTTGGAATAGGAACCATCAACCTATAGCCATAAATTTAAAAGGAAGTTATAATTCAACCCAAACATCGGCTATAATACAAAAGCCCGGTAGCACTAACTTATATTACCTTTTTACTCTAGATGCCAGAGGGCTTGCTAATGGTATTAGATACACCGAAATTGATATGAATTTAAATAGTGGGTTAGGAGGTGTTACATCTAATAAAGATGTTCTTTTGTATACTCCTACTTGTGAAAAAATCACTATTGTAAAACATGCAAATGATATAGATTATTGGGTCATTACTCATAAATGGAACAGCAATTCTTTTTATTCTTATTTAGTTACTGCAAATGGAATAAGCAACACTCCCGTAGTGAGTAATTCTGGAACTGTTTTAAGTGAGTCGGTTCTTGGTCCGGTTGGGGCAGTTGGTAATATGAAAATATCTCCTGATGGTAGCAAATTAATTTTATGCAACACTTTTTTTCAAAATGCCGAATTGTTTGATTTTGATACTAATTCCGGTCAGGTTTCTAATCCAAAAATTTTAATGAATAGCTACTTTGAAATTACTGGGGCTGAATTTTCTCCTAATAATAAGGTGCTTTACATTTCTGAATCGAGTAACGGAAGAATTTCTCAATTTGACTTAACTTCATCTAATATAGCCTCAACGAGAATTACAGTTAGTACTTCTCCAAAAGGTCTGGGGTCATTACAATTAGCTATAAATAATAAAATATATGTTGCTTCGTGGTCAGGTAAATTTTTAGATGTAATTGAAAATCCAGATGTTTTAGGATTGGGATGTAATTTTAAATTAAATGGACTGGACTTAAAAGGCTTTGGTTCATCTCATTATGGGCTTCCAACCTTTAGCCAATCTTATTTTAACCCATCAATAATAACTAATAATCTTTGCCTGGGTTCACAAACTGAATTTACTTTAAATACTTCTGAAACAATAAATAGTATCTCGTGGGATTTGGGAGATGGAACTACCTTAAATAACGTTTCTCCAAAACATATGTATTCTTCTCCTGGAAAATATCTAGTAAAAGCCAAAGTAACAACACCAAAAGGTACAGTTATAAAGTCAAAAGAAATTACTATTACCTCTGTACCAACAACAACAAAACCTAATGATTTATTAGTCTGTGACGATAATAATGATGGAATTTATAGTTTTGATTTAACTAGTCAAAATAGTGCAATTTTAAATGGTCAGGATCCAAATGTATGTATTATAAAATATAGCGAAAATGGTAATGCAATTGCTGTTCCAAGTTCATACAAAAATAAAATAGCCTATCAAAACGAAACAATTACAGCTGAAGTTTATAATAAGTTCAATAATGAATGTAAAAGTATTGTGACTTTTGATCTTGCCGTATTTGATTCACCACTGCCTAATATATCTAGTGCTATTCCTGATCTAAGTTTATGTGATAATACAAGTATTGGTACAGATAATGATGGGAAAGCTGTTTTAGATTTAACTAAAAGAGATAGCTATATTTTAAATGGACAATCGGCAAATCAATTTCTGATTTCTTATTATAAGGATGCAGCTTTAACTCAATTGATCACTTTACCAAATGCCTATCATAATATAAGTGCAACAGAGACGATTTTTGCAAAAATTACAAATAAAGACAATATTAATTGCTTTGGTGTTACGTCGTTTAATATAGATGTATTTGCTTTGCCTGTGATTTCTAATTTAGTTGATCTAAAACAATGCGATGATGATATTGATGGGTACAGCCTTTTTAATCTGGAAGAGGTTATAAATAAGATAACAGCTAATTCGGCAAATGAAATTATTACTTTTCATAAAACATTGTTTGATGCGGAAAATAATAACAATACTATTTTAAATCAAACCGCCTATAGAAATCAGATGGTAAGTCTAGACAAAGTATATGCTCGTGTAACCAATAGTAATACCTGCTATAAAATTGCCCAAGTGAATCTTATTGTTTCCACAACTCAAATCCCATCTAGTTATTCCAAAAGTTTTACCCAATGTGATGATGCTGTTATAGGTACTAATAAAGATGGTGTTTCTTCATTTGATTTTAGTGCTGTTACTAGTGATATTAAAAATATATTTCCATCTGGTCAACTTTTAGATGTTCTTTATTATCAAAATATAGAAGACGCATTAGCGGAAAAAAATGCCATTAAAGATATTTCTAATTACAGAAATACAAGTTCGCCCAATACTCAAAAAATATATATTCGTGTTGATAGCAGGCTTGATAATGATTGTTTAGGATTAGGAGGATATATTATTTTAAATGTAGAGCCAATTCCTGTAACAGAGCCAATTGAAAGAATTCACTGCGATGATAATCAGGATGGCTTGTTTGCTTTTGATACTTCAGATATTGAAAGCAAGTTATTAAATGGATTAACCAATGTTAGGGTTTCGTACCTTGATCAAAATAATGTTTTACTGCCAAGTCCTTTACCAAATCCTTTTATAACAGCTTCACAAACCGTAAAGGTGATTGTTACAAATAATACAGCAACTTCTTGCAGTTATAATTCGACGATTAAATTTGTTGTAGATGATTTACCTGAAGTTTTCTCAATAGATCCTGCTCTAACTACCGTCTGTGATGATGAATCAGATCCTCTTTTACAAGATGGAAATTATGCTTTTGATACTTCTTCTTTTGAATCTATTTTATTGGGGTCACAAATAGGAATGACAGTTAATTATTATGATGCGAATAATACTTTGTTGCCAAGTCCTCTTCCGAATCCATTTATAACTACTTCCCAAAATGTAAAAGTAGAAGTTATAAATCCTAAAAACGATACTTGCAAAGCAAGTGGTTTAATTGAATTCATCATAAAACCTCTCCCTAAAATCAACTTAAAAGGAGAAGAATTGGTGTGTAGCAATTTGCCAACTTTTACAAAACAAATAGATGCTGGTCTTTTGGCTATAAATACAATTAATGATTATGATTATCAATGGTATTTTAATGCTACAAAAATTACCAATGAAACAAATTACAGTTTAATAGTAAATAGAGAAGGAATTTTCACTGTTGATGTAACTGATAAGCAAACGCATTGTTATAGAACTCGAACTATAAAAGTTTCGGCATCAGATATCGCATCAAATGTCATAGCGGTTGTTGATGAATCTAATACTATTTCTATTTCAGTTACTGGCAATGGTGATTATGTTTATACCCTTGATGATCAAGACGGCTTTTATCAAAATGAAAATACTTTTTTAAATGTTCCCGCTGGAATTCATACAGTTTATATAAAAGATCAAAACGGTTGTGGGGCCATTCCAAAAGAACTTGCTGTATTTGGTATTCCGGCTTTTTTTACACCTAATCAGGACGGCTATAATGATTATTGGAATATTGAAGGAGTTAACAATACTTCAAACAAAAAAACAATAGTTCAGATTTTTGATCGATACGGTAAATTACTAAAGCAAATAGATCCACTAGGTGAAGGATGGGACGGAACTTATTTGGGAGCGCAAATGCCTTCAGATGATTACTGGTATATAATAAAATTGGAAGATAGCAGAATTTTTAAAGGGCATTTCACATTGAAAAGATAGAACTTAGTATTCTAACTTATATGGTTTTGTCGCATCTGGGAATAACTTTTTATCTTTAAAATTTTAAACCAATCAAAAAATGAATTCGATAGATCAATGCTATCCAAATTCCCTTATTCTGCAGGCAGTATATTTCAAACTTAGGTATACTTTAAATTATCGGGATGTTGAAGAGAGACCATGAGAGTATGAGGAATTCATGTTGATTATGCTACCATTCAGCGCTGGGTATTTAAGCTTGCACCTTTAATGGAGATGTAAATGATGAAACGCAAAGTAGAAGTTGGCTGTAGTTGTAGAATGGACGAGACTTATATTAAAATTAAAGGACGATGGCGTTATTTGTATGGAGCAGTTGATAGATCTCAATACGGTTGATTTCTTACACATACGTTCTTAATAATCCTGTATATTTTATAGATCCTGATGGAATGTCAGCTACACCTCCAGACGAATATTTAGTAAATTCTAAAGGAATAACTAAAGTAGAAAAAGAAGGTGAAGATGTAATTGTTATTACAGATGATAACGGTAATAGAACTGGCGTGACCCAAAATATTGGAAATGATAATCAGTTTTATAGCAGTCCTGATAATAAATTTCAAATTCTCCAAATTGGTGACCAGGCTTTAGCAAAAGAGGCTTTTAAAACGATAGCAAATAATGTATCCGTAGAATATGGTAAAATTGATGTCACATCTGCAGAGGGAGATAAAAGTTCAGCACTTGTAACGACTAATACAAAGGGACAAGTCCCTGCGGACGATGTAGCTAAAAAAATGTTTGATAAACCAGGAGTAAATACTGTAACTGAAGTTGACCATAATCATGCAAAAGGCACAAATCCTTCAGGATATTACGCAGATACAAAACAGGTTATAAACCCTAATGCTCCTACTGATGATGCAAAAGCAGCCAGCTCTTATCCCACAAATAATAAAGGAGAAAATATAATTCGTAAAGTATATACACCAAATAATGGAAAAGCTTATCAATATGACAGTAAACAATTTTACCCAGCGACAACTTATTAAATTATCTTGCCTTCTTTTAGTATTAATATCTTCATGTGCCCCTAATAAGGATAAAGTTATGTCAGAACAAAATGCAGTGACAAACTGCTTGGATGATTTTATTCTAAACTATCCAAAGCTTAACCCTAATAGTTTGCTTGTAGCCATTGTTATTAGTAAGGAAAAAAACATTTATGTTTTAAGGGATGCTCCAGAAAATGCTATTTTGGGGACTTTAAAAGAAAGAAATAAAGGAATTAATCACTATACTGTTGGAGTATATAAAGGGATTTTATGCCAATATAGTACTGAGAAAGTAGAAGCTTACTTAAAAATATTTAGTGACGTTAGTGATGCTATAATTCAAAAGGCTGATTCTGGTACCTCTATCAAATATATTGATGGTAAGACATATAATATTGACTATATTTTACTAAATTGGGAATCTCAGATTGAAATAAAATATAACATTGCAGAGAAAACAAAGGAAATTCTAAATCATGAAAGAGGAGAAGTTACAAATGAAAAATTATAATATGAATAATCTATAAAATGTTGTTGAATAATAATTTTATATAAAATCAAATATCAACAGGGTTAATTAATGTATGAATATTGTAGTCTTTCGGTTTTGAAACTCATATATATATATATATTAACAATTTTATTTATTGGAAATTTACTTTAAAAGGGATGAGTATTATACACATCCCTTTTATTTTTGATGCTTATTGAATTGTATTTTTTTTAATTATTGAGAAAATCCTCTTCTCTTTTTTTCTTCTTTTCTTTTTTAATTGATTTGGTATGTAAATCCTGAAAGGAAGGAAATATTGAGAGTAAAATACGGATTTAAAACTTGGTATTTAGTATCTACCTAACAAAGTGAACATGATTTTTAGTTTAATCTCAATGTTTACAAGGGATGAGGGGAGTAGTAAGAAACAAAAAAACCATCAAAATTTTGTCCGCCGCGGTGGACAAAAAAGGATTTCCACTTCTATCGGGGCTAGGGCTGCCACAGAGCCCTGTTTTGTCTTGGAAACTGTACATTCACAACCATTGTTTAACTTCTGATCAATATATATTAAATCTTTCAGGTTTTATAGTTTTAAACCAAGATGATTCAGCAGGAGATTAAATTTTAAATTTTGAAAATTTTATTTGTAAAAATTTAGGTCTAGAATCATATATAAATCTAGAATGAGAATAGGATACATCATATCTTTATAAATATATAGGGTGTTTAAGGCATTTGTTTGAAATATTTCTTTGTTCTGTGTGATTCGAATAAAGGAAACGAAAACTAAAAAATTACCCAATATAGTAATTAGTGATTTTTTGAATAAAAAATGGCGCCCATTGTCTTCAATTGGCGCCATTTGGCTGTAGTGACCCTTACTGCACAATTTACAAACCATTTTATGAATGATTTAAAGAAATTGGCTTATTTTCAGGTAAATCTATAAGATAATTATTTATTTTTTTAAATCAATAGCGGTTTGTACGTATCGGGAGGTTAAATGTTAAAAAAAATGAAATTTTTGATTAAATAAAGTGAAGTAAAAAAAGGTCTGATTAAGGAAAAGCAATCCTCAATAGAATTATACCGTTAGTATTAATTACTAATTGAGAAGATTATTGAAATCTCGGCTAAATAGTCAACTTTTATACTTTTGTTCATTGCTGGTTCAATTATGTTTATTCTGTTTATGCTTTGCATTACTTCTTCACAAAGTTTCTTGTTTGGGTGCGAAACTTTAATATTGATAATTTCATTATTTTTAGTAATAATAAAATTTAAAGCAATTTGTTGTCTTCCGGGTGCCAAATTAAAATCGTCGAAATTTACATCGTTCCAGATGTAGTCTTTAATACTTTCTTTAAAGCATTCTATCGATTTATTATTTTTATTGGAGCATTTTCTTGTAATCGGAAGTTGTTCTAGGTTATTAGAACGAAATAAATTCTTGTTGTCTATATCTCTAAATACTAATTCTTTTTTTGGAATAAATTGGGGTTTGAGTTTTTTTTCTCCTTCACTTCTTTCGTATTTTACGATAATAATAATATATCCCGGCCTTTCTCTTTTAAACTCAATAGAGGCTTCTGTGTAGTCCTCAGTATCAGTTAATTTATCACTAATTCCTGTTTTTATATTAGCATCTAAATTGTTATATTGTGCTGTTTTTTTGGCACTTATTTTTTCTATTTCTATTTTTTTATCTCGATAAAATATTTTTGCGGCTTGAGGATTTGAAAAATGATAATAGCTCTGGATAATTAGTAAATTGTGATAATATTTGTCAATTTCAGAAGAAATACTTCCAAGCGATAATTGAATTTTGATACTATCTGCGGCAGGTAAAACGTTTGCAGCTGTTTTTGTATCTAAATAACCGTAAAATGTTTTGATAACACGGTCATCTTGAAGTACAATTCTATTTTTCTTCTCTTCTATAAATCCATATTTTTTGATTGATGAGTAGATAGTGTCTCTGCTTGCTTCCAAAGGCAGATTAAAAAAGAATTTATTGATATCATTTTGAGCATACGAATTAAATAAATAGAAAAAATGAAATATAAAAAATAATATTTTTTTGTTCTGTGATTTCATATTTTTATAATTAGCTGTAACTTAATAAACACTTGTTTTGGTTAAAGCCTAAAACTGTTACTTTTTAGCTATCCTTACTTTATACAATAGTACAGAAAAAAGAAATGCTATTAAGAAAGTTTTTTTTGCTGACGTCAGTCTGTGAAAAAACTTCCGTCTGTATTACCTCAAATATAACAAAAAAGTTATGCTAAAACAGCAGTTTTTTGACTAGAGTCGTCCACCAGTTTGGTATCTTGGCGATAGCCAAAACACTAAAAAACCAAGCAGAAACTACTTCCAAAAAAAAGAGGCGCAATAGCCTCTTGAAATTCTTATAATTCATTTATCGAAAAACCAATAGTTGCGGAATCTCAGCAATTCCGTTCAACACGGGCTTCATTGTTCGTGCTACGCACGGCAACGAATCCTTTAGCTGTTATAGGCTGTTTTTAACTTTTCTTGAAAATTTTGTATTTTGGTTTTTCGTAATCAGTTATGTCCAAAATAATATCATAAACGCCTGTTAAAATTTCTATACTATTTCCTTTTGGCATTATTCCGTCGCTCATATCTTTTCCAAAATTTAAAGTCCAATCGTCATTAAAACGAAATTTAAGCTCTCCTGTTTTTAAAGTCACATTTTTAATTGTCCAAATTCCTTTTGTTTCAGTTTCAAAAAGTTTTGCATCAGGACCTTCCCAGCCTTTTTCTGTGGCAGTTCCTACAATTCCCCAAGAAGGAAATATTTTTGTTGCTTTTTTTACTTGATTTCCTACATGAAAACTTAATGACTCTATTTGGGAAGTCTTGTCTCTTTCAAAAATTACATCACCCATTAATTCTTCAGCGAAAAATAAATTTTCTTTTACAGGATATAGAATAGTTGTGGGTCCGTTTCCACTTTGCAATTTTAATTTATTGTTTTCAACTGTAAGGTAAATTACAAAATTGTTTTCAACTTGATAAGTTCCCTCATATTGCTTTAAAGCTTCTGAGCTTATGTTGGCTACAACTGGAATTTTATAATCTTTATTGTATAAATTATACAAAGTTTTCATAATAGCATAAGTGGCACTGTCTAAACCTCTTTCTGTATTTGTAAGCAGTATAATGCAGATATCATCTTCGGGAATTTGAACAAAATTGCTACAAAAACCAGCTCCATAACCACTATGACCAACTGTCATTTTTTTAAACATTGGCATTGTAATCCAACCATAACCATAATTTTTTTTGAAAGGTGTATATGCTTTTTCTAAACTTTGTTTGGAGATAATCTTGTAATTTTTTAGGCCATTATAATATTTGTTTAAATCTTCAACAGTTGAGTATATTCCACCAGCTGCAAAAGGCATAGGCGGATCATAAACAATCGATGGTTTTTGTTCTTTTTCAGAAAAAATCTCATAGCCAATGACTTTATTTTCGCTTTTTAGATTTTTAAAAGCAAAACCACTTTGCTTCATTTTCAATGGTTTAAATATGTATTTTTCAACTGCTTTTTCGTAACTTATTCCAGTAACTTTTTGAATTACATAGCCTAGAAAATAATATCCCGAGTTAGAATAACTCCAATCAGTTCCAACCGGAAAATCCAAAGGTTTTGTTTTTTGAAATTCAATAAATGATTTTTCCGTTTGGTCTTTCATATCATTTCCTCTGGTATAGTCATAAACTCCAGAGGTATGGGTTAACAAACTTTCAATTGAAATAGCACTTGCATCGGGATAATCTGGATAGAACTTTGAAAGTTTATCCTGTAATGAAAGTTTTTTTTCTTCTACTAATTTTAAAATTACCGTTGCTGTAAAAGTTTTTGTAATGGAATATATTTGAAAAATGCTATTAGCGTTATTTTCCTTTTTTAAATCTACATTTGATAATCCATAACCTTTATTTAGTAAAGTTTCTCCTTTTTCAGAAATAAAAACAGAACCGTTAAATAGATTTTGTTGATTGTAAAATTCAAAAAGTTGTTCTAATTTTTCTTTCTTACTTTGTGCAAAACCCAATTGTGTTATAAATAATAAAATAAAAGTTATTGATTGAATTGATTTCATTTTTTTTGATTTTTTATTGAATTCTAACTAACGGTTTGCCCTTTGTGACAGTTGCGTAAATTTATAATAAAAGATTACAAATAAAAATCCCTAACTATAAACTCCAGTATAATATTTAAGTTTTGATGAAAGGAAAGTTAAAATATATTTCTGAGTTATTTTATGCATTGAAAAGGGTAAAAAAGTATAATACTTTCGAAACCAGACGATACAACTCTTATCGATACAAGGCTTTTTAACTCTTGAAAATAGTAAAGTACCAAGATCTTGCCACAAAATTTCAATCAAAACCTTTTGTTCGATCTGATCTCAAACTTACAGAAAAAGAGAGGATCCCTCATTGTCAAACTTTGGAAAAGCATCAAAGAAAATGAAATGAATATAGTTGGTCTGTTTTTTATTTTTTCCGTTTGTAATAAAGTTGTGTTAATCCTGTATCAAATGTTTTTGCTGTTATGAATTCAAGTATTTGTTCAGGTCTTCCGTCATTAAAAAGTCTTGTTCCATTACCTAGTAAAATTGGTATAACCGAAATTGTGAATTCATCTATGAAGTTGTGCTTCAATAGTTCATTTATTACTTCTGAACCACCATCACAATAAATATTCTTTCCTTTTTCAGACTTTAGGCTTTTGATTAATTTGACAATGTCTCCTGTATAGAAAATAGTTCTGCCAACTTGCGGTCTTTCTGTTCTTGTTATTACATAAACATCTAGTTGTCCATTGTCATAATGAGATGCCCCGACTTCTTTAAGTACATAATCATAGGTTCTTCTACCAATAATTATTGTGTCAATTTCGGCTGTAAATTCTGCATAGCCATAATCTTCTCCTTCTTTTTCTACCATTTTCAAGAAGCTTAGGTCGTCATTTGGTTTTGCAATGTAACCGTCTAAGCTCATTGCAATGAAAAGTGATATTTTTCGCATCTGTTTTAAATTAAATGTTTCCGCAAATTTACCTTTAGACAAACAAGTATGCTTTGTAAAAATGCGACAAATTAAAGCAGTGATGGTGAAATTCCTGTATTTCGCTTGATTTCATTGGTAAGATGCGAATGGTCATAATAGCCGCACTCAAATGCAATATCCAACAAACTTCGATTCTCAGTTGAATTTTTGATTATACTCAAAGCATTTTGAAAACGAATAATATTTGAATATTCTTTTGGTGTCAATCCAATGTACTTTTTAAAATTTCGCTCCAATTGTCGTATAGTTGTGAAATTTCTTTTTGATAGTTCGTCAATGCTAATTTGCCCGTTTGCTGCATTTATATCATTGATAACTGATTGTAATTGGTTGTTTTTGGTTTTTATTCTTTCGGAAAAAAAATGGTCAAAATAGTTGAATGGGTTATAAAATATTCTATCAACATTAAATGAATTGGATTTTTCAAATTCAATAGTGTTATTAGTCAGCTCGTTTTGTGAAGTATAGTTATAGAAATTAGCAAATGTTGCAGGTTTTAGACACACACCTAATAAATGTGTATCGCTTTCAATAAAACTGTCTTTGAATGAATTCATTGCACCGACTACATAAGTTTTACCAAACTTCATAGAAAGCAAGCCATTGTCTGTCAAACAAGTATTCCCCAAATTCATTAGTATACCAGCACAGCCGTCTGGAAAAACCCGTTCCCATTGTCCTTCAAGTTCGTTTCCCTTCAGTTCCCAATAGAAATGAATAAAAGGTTCTAATTCTTTGCAAGGTTTAATTTTTTTATATTCCAACTCCATCGATTTCTGTGGTTTTGTTTTACAATAAACTGAAAAAATGGTTTTATAATAACCATAAGGGATTCTTAACAAAACAAGTTTTTAAGTAGATTTATTTCTTATGTTTTATACGGCTAATTTATTAACTTTTTTAAATAGAAAACAGTTTTACTGAAGATACTTATGAAGTGGTTATGCGATGTGCGCGCTCGTTTATGGAACAGAAACCTCTCAAATTAAAGTATGAAATTACACTTAATTAAATTTTTGTTAAAAAAAAGCAGCCTTTCCATAAATGCAGAATTTCTTCAGATTTCATCTTCAACTTTGCCTTATAATAAATCTTTAAGATAAAAACCTATCACCTTAATTTAATCTGTTTTCTATGAGGAAAAACTACGTTTATTTTTTATTCAAAAAGCGTAATTAGTAATATCTAATCTTTTCTAACATGTTAAAAACCTTCCTCTTATTTCTTTTTGGTATGACTTCGATTTGTGCACAAAACACAATAAGTGATACAATTACGGTACAAGATACCGTGCCCAATTTAAAGTTCAATTATAAACAATTAATCATTCCCGGGGTTCTTTTGGGATATGGTTTTATTGGTTTGGAAAGTGATCAGCTTAAGAGCTACAATGCAGAAATTAAGAAAGAAGTAAATGAGGATATAGATCATAAAGTCTCTATTGATGATTTTTCTCAATGGGCGCCTGCAGCTTCTGTTTATGCACTTAATGCTTTTGGCGTAAAAGGGAAAAATAACCTGAAAGACCGCTCTATTATTTTGGCGAGTTCTTATTTGATGATGAGCGCTTCGGTATTTGCTCTCAAAAATATCACTAAAGTTGAAAGACCGGACGGATCTTCTAATAATTCATTTCCTTCAGGGCATACAGCTACTGCTTTTGCGGGAGCCGAATTTATGTATCAGGAATATAAGGACCAATCCATTTGGTACGGAATTGCAGGATACGCTGTAGCAACAGGAACGGGACTTTTTAGAATGTATAATGACAGGCACTGGCTTACAGATGTAGTGGCGGGCGCAGGTATAGGAATATTAAGTACAAAAGCTGCTTATTGGATGTATCCTTATCTGCAGAATAAGGTCTTTAAATCCTCAAAAGAAAATAAAACCACATCGATGCTTATGCCTTTTTATAACGGAAAAGAATTGGGATGCAGTTTCGTAAGGCAATTTTAAAACAGTATATAATTTAGGAATTACAAAATTAATTTCCATAGACAGATTAGGTAGTCTCTCTATGGAATTTATGTTTTTATAAATGAACAAGAACCTGCAAAGCGCCCGGAAGTATGCTTACTTTTATTTCATTTGTTTTTAAATTATACTGTTCTCCGTCAATTTGGGCATCAATGAAGATTTTGGAAGGTATTTCGATTTGAATATCTTTTACTAAACAGTGTTTTGCCTTTTCAAATTTTTCAATTGAATTTCGAAGCACATGATAACCCAGCATAATTTTTTCAAAAAAGGACAATTTTGGTATAATAATCATATCCAGTAATCCGTCGTGAAGACTTGCTTTTGGAGTCAGGCTCATGTTATAACCCATTTCGTTTGAGTTAGATATGAATAACATCAAAGGATCTGTTTCCATAATCTGATCGTTAAAATGCACAATCGTTTTTTGCGGTTTAAATTCTAAGCTGGATGATAATGCAGCTTTGATGTAGGCGGGAAGTGTTCTTTTTCCTGCTCTCTCATATTTCTTGATAATCATGGCATCAATACCGATACCCATATTACTGAAAAAGTATTTGTGATTCAATTGCCCAACATCCATGGCTGTTGAATTTCCTTTTTTAATAATAGCAATTGCTTTGTCAAAATTTCTCGGAATATTCAGGTTTGATGCCAAACCGTTTCCTGAACCTACCGGGATAATGCCTAATTTTATTGAAGTTCCCACAAGGCATGAAGCTACTTCGTTGATGGTTCCGTCTCCTCCGCAAGCAATGATATAATCAGGATTTCGAGTAATAGCCGCTTTTGTGAGCACTATGGCATGCTTTTTTTGATTGGTGTAATCCACCTCAATTTTATATTCGTCTTTAGAAAATTGACTCAAAAGATAAGAAGCAGAAAGGTTATGTTTTCCACTTCCGGATATAGGATTGATTATAAAATGAATGTAAATCATTATTTTAAAAGTTTATTGGTAAAAAGAAAATCGGCAGTCTGGTACCATGAAATTGTTTCTTCTAAAAATGACTGATCGATAGTAAGAGCTTTAAGGCTGTTATCTTTTTTGTTCCAGGAGTAAAAGGCTTGTTTTTTCTGGTCTGATAAAATCATTACTTTCTCTTTTTTCATCAAAACCAGTTTGCGATACGTTCCCATTAATGCCCTTTGTTCAAAATTGGCATCCAAAACATTTTCCCCAAAAAAATCAGATTCATAATTCCAGTGAAACAAAGAAAAAAGGGTAGGCCACAGGTCAATTTGCGAACACTGTTTGGCTATTTTTTGATTCTGATTTTCAGGTAAATTCACAATGAAGGCTGGAATATGGTAATTGGCAACATCTATTTCATCCTTTCCGGCGCTGCTGGCGCAATGGTCAGCAATGATTACAAAGACAGTATTCTTGAACCAGGATTTTGTTTTTGCTTTTTTGAACAATTCTTTCAAGGCAAAATCGGTATATTTTACCGCTCCTTCGCGGCTTGTTCCAGACGGAATATCAATTTTTCCTGACGGATAAGTAAAAGGCCTGTGATTGGATGTTGTCATTACAAAATTTAAAAATGGCTTTCCGGCTTTATATTGTAAATCTGCTACTTTTAGCATTTTATTAAAAATGTCCTGATCGCAAATTCCCCATGCATTTTCAAAAGTTACTTCATTATCATTAATATTATGACGCACGGTTTTGATTTCGTCGCTCAAAACGCTTCCGCGTCCGCGATCGTAAATAGTAAATCCGTTGCCTCCAAAATAGGCGTTCATATTATCAAAGTAACCGTCTCCGCCATAGAAAAAATTAGAATCGTAATTTCTGGATTTAAAAACATTAGAAACCGTATAAAGATTTTGATTATGAGGTCTTTTCACAATACTTTGCCCCGGCGTTGGCGGAATACATAAAGTAACGGCTTCCATACCTCTTACGGTTCTGGTTCCGGTGGCATATAAATCCTCAAAGAAGATACTTTTTTGGGCGAGACTGTCCAGAAATGGAGTTATATTTTCTTTGTTTCCAAATTCTTTAAGGAAACTTCCGCTAAGGCTTTCGACCAAAACAAAGACAACATTTTTATTTTTAGGAGAAGCTATACTGTCTGTTATTTTTCTGTGAATAGAATAATCATTTTTGGCATAAACCGCATTATCAGCTGCCAGTTTTTTTCTTATAATACCAAAAGCTTTGTCATTATCGATTGAAGTATAGAAGTCAACATATTTCATCTGGTTGTTTCTAAAAGCAGCAAAAAAGGAGTAAATTCCTGATTTCGAAATTTCAGAATTATAGCGGTTGGAAGACCATTCCGCCTGATTATTGGTAATAAAAAAAGCAAAAAATAAAGCGATGCCAATGGTAGAAAATAAAACAGAAAGTCTAATTTTTAAACTTGCTTTTGATGTAAAAGTCGTTGCAAAAGCTTTTCTTTGATAAAAAAGAAACAAAAATGCGAAACTGAGCAGCAATACGCCTCCAATTAACAAAGGAAGCGGATACGATTGCTTAATATTGGCTACAACTTCGTGTGTATAGATAAGATAATCAACGGCTATAAAATTAAATCTGGTTTTAAATTCGTCCCAAAATGTTAATTCGGCAAAAAAAGTAAAGACAAGAATAAAAACCGTTAATGAGGTAAAAAAATAAATAAGGATTTTATCCAAAACAGATCCAATCCATTTATTGGGCATTAGTGTATAATACAATATACTGCAGAGTGAAATAAAAGCAACGGTTCCAATATCAAAAAACAAACCTGTAAATAATGTTCTTAAAAGAGTGATCAAATTCCATGAAACTTCATCATATTGCCATATGAAAAAAACAACTCTAAGAAACTGTGAAAGGATTAAAAACCAAAGAATGAAATGAAACAACAGCGAATATCTGCCGTATTTTGAAAATAATTTATTCATATTTTTTACTATTGAAAAGCAAATTTTATAATCCAATTCTGAATTTATTTTGAATTTTGGTTTTTATTGGGAAATTAGAATTTATAACTGTAGCCAAAGCGAACTACTTGTGTCTCATAATAATCCTTGCTGGTGTAGCGGAAATCCTCACCCTGAATTTCCTTTTTTATTACCAGTGTATTGAAGATGTCGGTTGCATTTATGAAAACTTCGCCTTTACCTTTCTGCACCATTTTTTTTACACCAAGATCAGTAGAAAAGCGAGAGTCAATTTTTCCTTGTGAAATAATATCCGGTGCCAAATAAACCATTGAAACCTGTCCGGTAAGTGTTTTATTAAATTGAAAAGTATTGTTCCATTTTACATTTCCCGAAGTTGCTTCCTGCAGACTTCCATTATAGGTTGACGGAACGGGATATAAATTGGTAACCGTAAAAGCATCTATGGTATTTTTATATAAATTTCCATTCAGATTAAAAGAATACCAGGAAGTGAGTTCTTTTGCGTAAACAAGCTCAATTCCAAAAGAAGAACTTTCCATGGCATTTTGAAATACATTATAAATGATTGGGCTGCCCGGAACCGTTGTTGCAATTCGCGTAATCGTGCCGTTTACAACTCTGTAATAAACGGAGCCTAAAAAATAACCCTTTTTAAAATCGGTTTTGTAACCCACTTCAAAAGCACTTGTGTATTGAGGGCGCAGGGCAGGATTTCCTACTTTAATAATTTCCGCATCATCATATTTCGGAAAAATACGAATGTCGACTTCATTAGGCCTGTCGACACGGCGGTTGTAAAAAGCGGTAAATTTATTTTTATCATCTATCTTGTAAGCAAGCTTAACACTCGGAAAAGGTTCTGTATAATTATAACCGTCACTTTTATAAGTAGGATGGTTGGGATTGACATCATACTTTAGCTGTACATATTCATAACGCAGTCCCAGCTCAGCTTCAATTTTTTCTGTTTCATAAATATAGTTTCCATAAACAGCAGGAATGATTTCTTTATAGGTAGCCCAGCCTCCGGCATTGGCATCGATAGGGGAGTTTTCACCAGGAAAAAACTGCATATTGGTCGGAATTTGACGATTTCTAAATTTCAGACCCGTTTCAAAACGCCCGTATTTTAAAGGCTGAATATAATCTAAATTGATGTCGATTACTTTTTCATCAGAAAGTAATTTAAAAGCATCTTTTCCGGTAGATGCCGGCAAAATGTTATCAAAAAAATACTTTTCATCTTCCTGATGATACGTATAATTAATTCCCGCATTTAATTTTCTTCCAGCTTGTGTGAATTTATGCTGATAAGAAGCGCTCGCCATCACGGTTGTTTTAAGCTCATCTTCGAGAAATTGCCACAAACGTAAACGCTGAGAATAATTGTGATTGAAAAAAGGCTCGTCTCCGTGATCGATAATTTTTTCGCTTCCGAATAATCCCGAAAATGAAAAAGTGTTTTTGTCATTATAATTCCAGTCGATTCCGGTTTTGATAGTGGTAAAATGCGTGTCGCGATTTCGCTTGGTTTGCTGGTTAATTATAGTGCCGTCATCATAAGTTCTGGTTACAAACTCATTTTTGTTTAGGGTTTCGGTATACAGATAATCAGCTTGTAAATAGGTATTTACTTTATTTTTTCTGTAATTTAAAGACAGGCTCGGATTGATTTTTGGCGTCATGTGATATTGATCGCGAATGGTGGGAAGATTCTCCTGACGCTCCCATAATGCGCCATAACCCGAACTGATTCCTATTTTTCCATTTAAGCCATCCTGCTTATTTTTTTTATAAATGATATTGATGATTCCGGCATTTCCGTTTGCGTCATATTTAGAAGAAGGATTATTGATGATTTCAATTTTTTCGATAGCAGAAGCAGGAATATTATCCAGCCCCGACTGGTTTCCAAATCCTGTCAATGCCGTTTGTTTACCGTCAATTAAGATGGTTACTTTATCATTTCCTCTTAACTGTACTTTTCCATTCTGAACCGTAACGCCGGGCAGGCTCTGCATAGACTGTAGTACTGAGCCTCCGCTTTGCGTAATATTATCAGCTACTGCAAACACTTTTTTATCCATTGTTACAGGATTTTTTTGCACGTCTGAGATTATCATTACTTCAGATAAAGTATTGATATCTTCTTCAATTCCGATATTTCCAAGATCCAGATAATCAGAAAGGCTGCCAACAAATACGGATTGTGATTTTGTTTTAAAACCAATTGAAGTTACTTCCAGCGTAAAATTTCCTGAATTTACTCCTGTTATAGTAAAGCGCCCATCTTCGCCGCTAACGGTTCCGAAGAAAATTTTAGAATCTTTTGAAGATTTTAAAACAACATTGGCATACGGTATTGCAACTTTGGATTTACTATCGATAATAATTCCTGAAAGAATTACTGTTTTTTTCTGGGCAGATAATTGCATTACGGCTATTAGCAGAAAAGAGAAGAGCAGTAGTGTTTTTGATTTCATTTGTACTATTTAAAAAAAGAATAGTACAAAGCTCAAAAGTGATTCTGTAGGAAGTTTGAATTTTTAGAAAATTACTTCAAAAATATGCAGATTTTCAGTAAAAGAATAACGGATATCCCAACGATTAATTTCGCAGATTTTTTTGATAATAGCCAGTCCCAGCCCATTTCCCTGCGATGACGGATTTACTTTTGAAAAACGATTAAAGATGCTCTGCGCTCCCAGCGGAGTTTCTTGGCCGGTATTGACAAATTTAAGAGAATTATTTTCTGTGATAATATCAATTACGCCATTTTTTATATTGTGACGAATGGCATTCAGAAATAAATTATTAAGCAGCACTTCTGTAAGTGCCGTATTTCCTTTTGTTGTAATGATATTTATAAAATGTGTATTGATTTTTATACTCTTGGATTGTGCCTGTTCCATAAAAAAGTCAAGGTGTTTATCAATATAGTCGTTGAGAACAATAGTTTCCTGTTCCAGATAACTTTCATTATCAATTTTAGAAAGTAAGAGCAGGTTTTTATTGAGTCTGTTCAGTCTTGAAACGTCTTTGTTGAGAGATCCCACCAACTCAGATTGTTCGCGGGTTAAGTCCAATTGCTGCAGCGTGTCAATTTTAGTCTGAAATAAAGCCAATGGGGTTTGAAGTTCATGAGCTGCATTTTCTACAAATTCTCTTTGACTTTTATAAATAACAGTGTTTTTTTCTATTAAGCGGTCCAGACTTTTATTAAGGCGGTCAAATTCATCGATATCTGTTGCAATAAATTCAGGCGAATTGTTTTTATCAATTTCAAACTCCTCAATCTGGCTCAGTGTATTATAAAAAGGCTTCCAGATTTGTGCAGCCGATTTTTTGGATATCCAGATAATCCCTGTCAGCAGGATAATGATGATAAAAAGAAACATGAAAGCAACGCTAATGACCATTCCTTCCATTTCTACCAGATTTCGCTTTTCTATATAAGTATATTTTTTTCCGTTTATTTCTACCGGGGCATAAAGTATGCGAAAGGGCTCTTTTTCATTGGCCATGGCTTCAAAAATCATCTCACCAACGATGGAATCTTTGGTTACGCCCATATCGGGCACAATAGTAACATTATGATTGTATTTGTTCCATGCTGCAATGTCACTTGCTTTATAATTGCTATGGCTTTCATTTACAAAAGCCCCTTTATGAAAAAGCAGTACTTCATCTGTTTCATAAATGTAGAGCCATTGGCAGGTATAATAAAATACCGGCGCTGCTATTAAAAGTATAATAACAGCATAAATAAGAAAACTGTTGGTTGTTTTAAGAAGTAGTTTTTTATTGCTCATTTTCCCATTTATATCCTAAGCCGTACACCGTTTTTATATAATCTCCGCTGCCGGCATGAGTTAGTTTCTTTTTAAGATTTTTAATATGGGCATATATAAAATCATGATTGTCCAGCATATCTGCCATATCACCGGAAAGATGTTCTGCAATGGCAGATTTTGAAAGCACTTTATTCTCGTTGCCAATTAAAAACAAAAGTAAATCTATTTCTTTTTTGGTAAGATCCAGTTTTATATCATTTACAGATACTGTTTTGGAGAAAATATCGACCGCAATTTCATTAAAGACAACACTATTGCTTCCTTTAAAATTTTTACGGCGTATAAGCGCCTGCATGCGAACCAATAATTCAGCCAGATGAAAAGGTTTGGTAAGGTAATCGTCAGCGCCCAGATTGAATCCCTCCAAACGCGTTTCCAGGTTTTCTTTGGCTGAAATAATAATTACGCCTTCGGTTTTATTTTTGGCTTTTAACTCTTTTAAAATATCAAAACCATCGCCATCCGGCAGCATAAGATCCAATAATATACAATCGTAATCATAACTGTCTATTTTGGTGAGTGCCAAATTATAGTTTTCGGCGGTTTCGCATTGAATGCCGTTTGTTTTAAAGTAGTCTTTGATGCTCTGCGCAATTTCGCGCTCATCTTCAATAATCAAAATTTTCATGCTGCAATTTACAAATGAATTCTGAAGAAAAACTGAATAAAAGGACTCTTTATTGAAATTAAATCATTCTAAAATGTTTTAAAATAACAGATTGTAAAATTCTTCCCATCGTATGAAGGGGCTATAAAAGATGTCGATTTATTTTGTTCACCATGAAATAATTTTCTTGAAATATAGGGATTCATCCAGTAGGCAATTTTGGTACTCAGAATTCCAATTCCTGCACCTGCAGCTACATCTGTAAGCCAGTGCCTGTTGTTGTACATTCGAAATATGCCAGTACCTGCAGCCACCGCATACCCCGCCACGCCGTACCATATAGATTTGTCTTTATATTCCTGATATAAAAATTCAGCGCCTGCAAAAGCGATAGCGGTATGACCAGAAGGAAATGAATTATTGGAAGATCCATCCGGGCGTTCTACATTAGTAACCGACTTCAAGGCGAAAACAGTTCCCACGGTTATAATAGTTGAAGTCGCCAGAATTACAGATCGGTCCCGCATATTATTTTTTCCCTTGACCCCAAAAGCATTAAGTGCATAAACAGAAACAGCAGGAACATATCTTGAAAAATCATCTATTGTAACCTTTTGATCAATGTCCTCTGTAAATTCGTCACGGATTTGAAAGTTGAAACTTTTAATCTGCCCGCTTTCAGCTCCCCAAAACCGTATCCTATCAAAACTCCCGGAATGATAAGCTGTTTGTAATTAAACCTGATATTTTTAACGGTATCCTTTATTATAGAATCCGTTGGAGAGGCATTTTGACCTAAAGCAGAGTAGGACAAAAACTGTAAAATAACAAGGATAATTATTTTTCTCATCAAATGATTGGTTTTTGTTGTTGCTAATATACATTAATCATTAAGTCTTTATTAAAGGTATTATTATTTTTAAGTCAATACAAAATATTCTGGAAATTTAATTATAATATTATATGTAAATAATGTCAACAAATAAGTATAATATTTACCCGAATCAGAAAGTATTAAATGTGTAATAGAATATGATTTGATAGATTTTGTTCTTCTAAAGGAAAAGATATTTCAGAAACCCTCGCATTATTAAAATTACAAGAACAAGGAATAACAATTCGAAAGTAGTATTTACCCCTCTCTCCAAAGAGTTGCTATGAAATGCTGTGCGAATGCCTCCTGACTTTGCACTTTATAATATTTCAAAACAAAAAAAGAGACTCAAAAGTCTCTTTTTAGAATTAATATATCTTTATAAAAAATTATTTATTAATTTTTCAAGCCTAACCATCATTTCATCTTTCTCTTTCAGCATACGCTCATACAATGCAATTTTTTCATCATATAATTGAACTATTTTGTCAACAGGATTAAAAGAGGGTTGGTAGCTAAATCCAGAGGCGACAGCGTTATCCTTAAAATCTTGGAATGAATAAGTATTTGCAATTACATTCACCGCTTGTTCTTCATCAAAGTTCTGAAAAGCTTCAACAGGAATTTTTAATACAGCTGAAATTTGTTTCAACAGGTTGTCTTCAATTACATCTTTCTGCTCCAGCATAGAAATTTTCTTCTGGTTCCAGTCTTCGCCCAGATCATAAGCTAATGCTTCCTGCTTTATGTTAAGCATTTCTCTGAAACGTTTTACGTTTCTTCCCTGATGTATTTTCTGTTCCATAATGAATATCAATTTTCTAAAGGCTTAAAGATAAAGCCATTTTTTGAATTAAAACCCTGCGTTTCGAAAATTAAAAAAAAATCCCATTTCGTAAGAAATGGGATTTTTGTGACCTCGACTGGATTCAAACCAGTAACCTCTTGAGCCGTAATCAAGTGCGCTATTCAGTTGCGCCACGAGGCCTTTTGTTTTCAATTAAGCTAATTTTTCGTAGCTTTGTTGAACGCTGTTTGCGGGTGCAAAGATAGAGATAAATGTGAGATATACAAGAGAAAAATAACATAAAAATAAAAAAAAATGAAGATTGAAAATTATATACGTGATATTCAGGACTTTCCTAAAGAAGGAATTTTGTTTAAAGATATTACGCCGCTGTTAAATGACCCAATTGCAAGAACAGAATGCCTCACAATTTTATTAGAATCTCTAAAAGGGCAAAAAATAGATAAGGTAGTAGGAGCGGAGAGTCGTGGTTTTTTCTTCGGAATGTTATTGGCAAACGAATTAAAGGCCGGATTTATTCCCGTAAGGAAACCTAAAAAATTGCCTTATGAAATTATCTCAGCTTCATATGAATTAGAATATGGCCTTGATAGTCTCGAAATGCATACAGATGCCATTCAAAAAGGAGATCGCGTTTTAATTCACGACGATGTTTTGGCAACGGGCGGAACTGCAAAAGCGGTTTGTGAATTGGTAGAAAAATTAGGAGGAGAAATTGTGCAGTGTAATTTTTTAATGGAATTATCTTTTCTAAACGGCAGGGAGAAAATTAAAAACCATCCTATTTTTGCTGCACTTATGTATTGATTTAAACCAAAACGATTTTATGTTTTATGGCGTAGAGGACTAATCCAATTCGGGTTTTGATTTCGAGTTTATCAAAAAGACATTCTCGATAACCGTCGATTGTTTTAGGGCTTAAACACATTTCTGAGGCGATTTCCTTATAGGTTTTCTCGGTACAGGCATGTTTTATGAATACAATTTCTTTTTCCTTTAAATTGATCTTTTTAGAATCATCATTGGCTTTTTTAACCAGCATTCCCGAAACCATTTCTGTAAAATAGAAGCCCTTTTCAATGACCGATATCATGGCGTCCTTAAAAATCTCAGGCGAAGTATCTTTTAGCAGATAACCTTTGGCGCCATTGGTAATCATTTTGATGATAATTTCTTCATCATCATTGACTGAAAGGGCAATAACTTTTAAATCGGGTCTGTTTTCCTTAATCCATTTCATTGTACTTACGCCATCTAAAACAGGCATATTGACATCTAATAAAATCAGATCAATTTCAGTATCAGGACTGTCCTGTAAATAGGAAAGGAAAACTTTTCCATTTTCAAAGCGGCTAATCACTTCAAAATCTTTAAAACTATTAATTAAAAGTTCAAGAGACTGCGAAAAAAGCTGGTGATCATCTACAATTATTATTTTGTTTTTAATGTTTGGTTTCATTGGTCTTCGATTAAGGGATATTCTAATGTTACAGTGGTTCCTGATGCGTTTGATGCCATTATTAATTGCGCCCCAATTAATTTGGCTCTTAGTTTCATATTATTTAATCCTAATCCTGAATTTATTTGATTGGTATCATATCCAATTCCAAAATCTTTAATTTCTAAACGAAAAATAGTTTCGGTTATAGTGATATTGACTTCAAATAAATCGCTGTGTGAGTGTTTAAGACTGTTGTGAAGCGCTTCCTGAAAAATTCGGTAAATAAACAAATCATGTTCCTGACTAATCTTAGGTATTTCTCCGGTAAGATTATAGCGATATTGAATATTCTTAAGTTTTTTTATGCGCTCTAAATCTTGTTGTATGGCTTCGATAAAATTGCTCTGAAGTAAATTGTCTTTATTGATGATTCGGGATAAAATCCTTATTTCATCTAATGATTTGGCTAATATTTCTTTTAAATCATTGAGTTCATTTTGGTGAACAGGTTTTCCGCTATCGAGGTACATGTTAAGCTGCATGATACCAACAGAAATAATTTGGCCTATATTATCGTGAAGTTCTTTACTGATTTCACTCAGCGTCTGGTCTTTAATCTCTATTCTGGTTTTGACTAATTCTGATTGGAAATAAAGTTCTGACTCCATTTTCTCCACCAGATAGTTGTTTTTCTTTTTCAAAAAATAAAAGAATATAACAAGCAGAATGATCAGTAAAGTTAAGAAAACAATACCTAACGAAATGACTAATAATTGTATTTCTTTTCGCTCCATAAAAATCCGATAATGTAGCAACTATGTGCCAGGACATTTAAAATAAAAACTACTAAACTAAAAATAGATTCATCATGTTTGATCAAAAACCAGTTTAATGCCAACATAAAAGGCAAAAACGGTACATGAAAAACTAATATTCCAAGTATATACCAGAAAAAGACGGATCTTTTAAAATTTAATATTTTGTCTGAATTAAAAATTTCAACCAAATATAAACAGGCTAATATCATAATTAGTATAACTCCAATGGAGAAACTGTAAGTATATGAACGGTTTATGTCTTCTTTAAAATATAAAATATTCAAAAAATAAGAGATAATAAACAGCATAAAACAAAGAATCGCTATTAGTCTATGGTTTACTTTTGATAATAAACTCCTCAAAAGCAGTATATAGGCAGAAAAGGTTACCAGCATATAAAAATTAAAAACATAGTAATTTAATAATCCTGTCCATTCTGTAAAATAATATCCCACCTTTTCAATTACAACAGAAAACCAAATTAAAATTACTAAAAATTTAGCTCTATTAGTAGGAAGTTTGTGCATTGAAATCAATCCAATAATTCCAGAGAATAAAGCTAAATAGAAAGTGTAAAATCGTAAAAATTCAAACATAATTTTTTAGTATAATAGGCTAGGCGGTCTTCCGATACTGCCATAATTCATTGGTTCAATACTTGATATATCGCCGCCATCACTGTCCATCATTAGAGCAAGAGTATGTACTTCTCCTTCTTTAGCGGCTTTTCTGATTTTCTTTCCGGTAGCTTGCAAAAATACGGTCATCAAACCTGCTTTTTCGGCATATTTTTTCTGGTCAGGATATACTCCAAAGTAAATGCGAATTCCATTTACGTCATATCCGGTTTTTTCACCTTTGGATTTGATGTAATGAATGTAATTTTCCAGTTCATCTACAGAAAACCAAACCGCATTTGCATCTTCTTTTTTAATGTATTTAGCAATAATGCTGGCTCGGTACTTCATGAAATTCGAGTGTAATTCTTTAGCGAATTTTCTAGTAATTAATTGGGTCGGTCTTCCAGTTTCTTTTTCCATAATGTTAAAATTAAATCTTTAATAGTTAATGGTTTAATTGATTATTAAATACTGTTTTAAACAAATATTATGAGCAAAATTATTTTAAAGCCTTACAACAGACAAGGGGAAATACACCCTTTTTTGTAAGGGTAAATTTATTTAAAAATTTGGGTTAAAGTGCTGTTTTGTAGTAATTTATAAAAAAACAATTTTACATCGTTCCTTTTTGTGCACAAAATGGATAGGCGAAATCTGAAAAGCCTGTTTATATAGAACGTGATGACGGCGGACAATCTATCTTTTTACCTAAATTGCGAATAAAACCCATACAACCAATTCAATTTGCAATTCGGGATATAGCATTGTTGTTGGCGCATACAATCAAAACGATGATGCAAAACCTATCTTGTCTTTTAGCAGCTCAGGTCCAACTGTTGATGGCCGTATGAAACCAGAAGTTGTAGCACCAGGTTTTAAAATTAGGTCATCCTGTTCTGCTTCCTGTAAAGAAAACAGGGCATCAAATAAGCTTACTTCCAAAAGCGGAAGTAGTATGGCGGCCCCTTAATGTAGCTTCTATGATGATGAAAATTCTTGAAAAAGAGCCACAACTTGGATCGTGCGCTTTTTAATTCCGCCAATCTCAATTCGATTTTTACTACTATTATGCGCAATTATCTGGGATTTGGAAGCATTGTAAACGCACATTGTACGCCAAGCACCATATTTTATATGCATACTTACGATTATCCTTTATTCAAACTTGGTGTTCAGCCTTCAGCTGCCGGATTAAGTTTGCCTTTGGGACCCTGGATAAAACCTGTTTTTGATCGTTTGGGAATTACAGATGAAATTTTGAGATGTTATATCATTATCCGATTATTGGATCGTTTTTATGCTCTTTTATGGCAAATAAAAAATCATTTCACTTATTATGGTTATCGTTTTCAAAGCCGAATAATAGATTGTCGTGGCCTTTTAAATTCATCTCAATATTGGCGAGACGAAATTCATCCGAATTCAGTAGGAGCAAGGCGATTATCAACCCGCGTTACTTTTTAAAATAGAAAAACCCGACTTGTTATGGTCGGGTTTTTTATGAATTAAACTCTTTATCTTAAAGTTGCTCCAAGTTCAGTTTCAAAAGTTTGTTGCAATTTAGACATGATTTTATCAATCTGACTGTCTGTAAGCGTTTTGGAATTGTCCTGAATGGTAAAACTTAACGCGTATGATTTTTTGCCTTCCGGAAGATTTTTTCCTTCATAAACATCAAACAAATTAATGTCTTTTAAAAGTGCTTTCTCTGTTTGTTTAGCCAAATTGAAAATACTTTCATATGTTGTGCTTTGGTCAATTAACAAAGCTAAATCCCTGCGAACTTCAGGATATTTAGGAATCTCAGAATATTTGATTTTTCCGGTAATAATTTTAAGAACCAAATCCCAATTAAAATCGGCATAATAAACATCTTGTTTGATTCCGAAATGTTTTAGAATAGATTTCTTAACAACACCCATTTCTACTAAAGTATCATTGTTGTAGCAAATTGCAGTTCCTTCTGAGAAAATGTCAGATTGAACCGGGGCATTTGAAATTTTATCAATTCCCAAACGGGCAACAATTCCTTTAACAAATCCTTTTAATAAAAAGAAATCGGTAGTTTTTTGAGGATTTGTCCAGCTTTCTTTATTTCTGTTTCCGGAAATTAATAAGGAAAGATGTTTATGTTCCTCATATCCGTTAAGATATTTATGGTATGTTTTTCCGAATTCAAATAATTTTAAATCAGCATTTTTTCTGTTGATATTATACGATACCGCTTCTAATCCGGAAAATAACAAAGACTGGCGCATAGTTGATAAATCACTGCTCAACGGATTCAGCATGGTTACATTGTGCTCTTCTTTTAAGGAGACAGATAATTTCGCATAGGCTGCAGTAGTCAATGAATTGGCCATCATTTCATGAAATCCCTGGGAATTCAATTGTGAAGCAATAACATTTTGTACTTTATAATCTTCAGTTCTCGGAGAATTGGCAACTGTTGCATTGAATTTCTTAGAGAAATTAATGTTGTTATAACCATACACTCTTAGGATTTCTTCAATCACATCAATTTCACGTTGTACATCAACACGGTAAGCCGGAATGGTCAATCCCAGACCTGAATCAGAAACACTGTTTACTTTAATGTCTAAAGAAACCAGGATTTTCTTGATAGTATCTTTTGGAATTTCCTGTCCAATAATTTTATAAACATGGCTGAAATTCAATAAAACAGAGAAATCTTCTATTTTTTTAGGATAAACTTCTACAACATCAGAAGTAAGTTTTCCCCCCGCCACTTCCAAAATCAAAATGGCAGCACGTTTTAAAGCATATTCTGTAATAGTTGGATCAATTCCTCTTTCAAATCTGAAAGAAGCGTCTGTATTTAATCCGTGTCTCTTAGCTGTTTTACGAATACTTACAGCGTCAAAATAAGCACTTTCTAAAAATATAGAAGTGGTACCATCCGTAACACCTGATTTTTTTCCTCCAAAAACACCCGCAATACATAACGGGCCTTTCTCGTCGCAAATCATCAGATCTTCTTTGTGCAATGTTCTTTCAACATCGTCTAAAGTCGTAAATTTAGTTCCTTCAGGAAGCGTTTTTACAATTATTTTTCCGTTGATTTTTGCAGCATCAAAAGCATGCAAAGGCTGTCCTAATTCATGTAATACATAATTAGTAACGTCAACAATATTATTTTTAGGAGTTAATCCAATAGCTTTCAAACGATCCTGCAGCCAGCCTGGAGATTCCTGAACAGTGATTCCGGAAATCGTTACACCACAATATCTTGGTGCTAATTGCGGTTCTTCAACATTAACGTCAATTTTTAAAGTACGCATATCCACTCTGAAATTGCTCACAGATGGCGTAATCAATTCTACGTTTACACCACGTTGCAGCATTCCCGCTCTTAAATCACGAGCAGTTCCATAATGACTCATGGCATCAGCACGGTTTGGAGTTAATCCTATTTCGAAGACTTCGTCATTTGCAATTTTAAATACAACTGCAGCTGGCGTTCCGGGCTCTAAATTGTCATCAAGAATCATGATTCCTTCGTGGCTTGTACCTAAACCTAATTCATCTTCAGCACAAATCATTCCGTGACTTTCCTGTCCGCGAATTTTTCCTTTTTTGATAGTAAATTCAGCGCCTTCTTTATCATATAAAACAGTTCCAATTGTAGCAACCGGAACTTTTTGTCCTGCAGCAACATTGGAAGCACCACAAACGATTTGTACAGGAGCCTCTAAACCAATATTTACAGTTGTAACTTTTAATCTGTCGGCATCAGGGTGTTTTTCACAAGTAAGTACGTGTCCTACAACAACTCCTTCTAAACCATCTTTTATAGATTGATATTTTTCGACAACTTCAACTTCCAGACCTAAATCTGTCAGTAATTCTGAAGTTTGCTCAGATGTCCAATCTGTTTTAATAAATTGTTTTAACCAGTTGTAAGATATTTTCATGTTAACTATTTTGTTCTTGTATCAGGATACAAATATAAGGATTGCGCATTGTAGTAAGAAACAATTTATTTGGTTTTTTTGAAGGGTTTTTAATTTATTGTAAACCAGACTTGCTAAATATTGTTGTTTTGTAAACCAGCATTTTTATTAATTAAACATTATAAAGATAGTTAGAGAAGTGAATTTGAAATTTTTGAGATGCTATATGCCTTAAAAAAATAGAATCTTTAGACTTTGCGGAGTAAGAATTTCATAAACCTTATGCAAAAAAAAACATTAATAAATTTTACAGCTACATTTTTCACTGTTTTCATTTAACAACGTGTAGGTTAGTAAAAAGGTATGTGTGCCATTGTTATAACGGCTAAATTTAGTTATGGATTGATCATAAGAATAACCAACTTTGAAATTATCAAATAAGCGAACACCAAAAAGTAAACCGACACTGGAGTTATAGTCAAAATTTAAACTGGCAATGTATTTTTCGTACCAATTTAAGTTTAAGGAGGTAAGGACGCTTACGGGAGCGCCTTCTGTAACGCGAATTAAAGCTGCCGGAGTTAAGCTAACATCACGTCTCAATTCAAATCTATAACCTGTATTTAGATAATAATTGCTTTTTCTCTTTGAAAGAACCGTTGAATTATTTGTATTGTAATACTTTGACGCCAATATATTTGGAGTTGAAATACCGATGAAAAATGTATCAGAATATAAGTTTACTCCCAGTCCGAGTAGTAATGATAGCTGGTTTTCAAAACCAGAATTAAAAACCTCTTCGCCGGGTTGGTAAACATCAAGTTGATTGATATCGACTTTATAAGAGTTTAACCCGGATTTTAACCCTAAAGCTAATTTGTATTCGTAGTTTAAATCGAGATAATAGGCAAAATTTCCTTCGATATTATATTCTCTTGCCGGACCAATTTCGTCATGATACAAGCTCAGGCCAAGTCCTATTTTTTCGTAAGGTAATTTGGTGTCAGCTGTTAAGTATTGTGTTTTTGGAGCACCGTCAAATCCATACCATTGGGTTGAGTAAATTCCGGCTATATTAAGTCCGTCGGCTGCACCAGCAAAAGCAGGATTATAAATCAATCCATTATAATTGAAGATTGATAATTTCGCATCATTTTGTGATCTAACCGTAATGGAGAGAAATAAGACTGCAACAACAACCAGTATTTTTTTTGAAGGACTATTCATTGTTGCTGATATAAAGAAAACCCTTTTGCAAATTATTTTCTGATGAAATAGTTTTCTTAAAGTTTATGATATAAAAATAAGAACCTGTTGGTAGTTTTTTACTCTTTTGAAATACTTCTCCGGCGTTGGCTTCACCATAAAAATAATTTTCATTTATACCATATTTAGCTGTTTTATAAACCAATTGACCAAAGCGATTGTAGACTTCAACAGTATTTTCCGGAAAGAATTCTATGTTTTTTATAACAAAATGATTGTTCATGTCGTTTCCATCAATTGTAATTGAATTGTATACAACCAATTCACATTTAATTGCTGAAACTAAAACAGCGATTCTTTTTATACTTTCACAATTGGTTTCAGGATCAAATATAGAAGCATAATAAGTAGATCCATTGTAAATAGGAGTATTATCTGAAAGAGGAGTAATAGCCTTTTCTGAATCATAAAAAATCATTTCTGTATTTTCACCTCTCAAAGCCCGAATAACTAATTCATCATCTAAACATAATTCTTTTTTATAACCTACAGTTAAAGTATTTATCGGGTCCTGCAAAACAACATTAACTTTAAGGTGATCTTTGCTCTCGCAGCCAGTTTGTGAATCAGTTTGCAGGGCATAATATGTAGCACTGGTTAATATTGTCGAAGTGTTTAAAGCATTCACATCCGTTACGTTTTTAAACCACTTTATTCCGGTGCCTTTTGCTACTATATCTGAAAGTACCGGATTGTCAATTTTACAGAAATATTGGGTTTCATCACCGGTGGGAGGAGAGATGTTTAAAATTGACGCAACAAAAGAAAGTCTTTTTCCCAGGCAGCCATTGTTGTTTACAGAGGCATAATAAGTTGTTTTGTCTAATATAGGAGTTGCGGCCGGTAATTGCTCAGCTGATGTTGCGGAACTAAACCATTGCAAATTTTGATTGCCTGTATTTATAGCGCCAATAGTCGCATTTTGACTACAAAATGTCTGATTAGGATTTACAACAGGCTCTGAAATAAGATTATTGTTAATGAAAATATCTTTACTTAAATTGAATGTGCAGCCACTTTCGGTCGTTGCGGTTAGTTTAACGCTATAATTCCCGGAAGATGTGAAAATGTGTTTTGGATTTTTTTCGTTTGAAGTTGTTCCATCTCCAAAATCCCAGTTCCATTTTATATTTGGGTAGTTACTAACAGTTTGGTTCTGAAAAATTACAGGATTAAATGTGGTCTGACTAGTAATGCAGGAAGTTGTTGCTTGAAACAGAGGGGTAATTCTTGAAGGTTTGGATAAAACAACCTGTATTTTTGATTCGCATATATTCGCATTACTAAAAGCGGTCATAGTACATTCAAAAAGGGCACCTTCAGGATAATTTGCCACCGGTAAGGATGTTGTTCGTTCCGCCAGACCAACAGGCTGACCCTGGTATGTCCAAAGATATTTATTAAACCCGTAAGGTGCATTTAATTCAAAATTAGCATCGTTACCGCATAATTTTAAATCAGCTTTTAATTTAGCGCATTTAGCAGAAATATAGGCATAGCCAAAATGTTGTATAAATGCACAATCTTTTGTAGTGAATTCAATTTTTACGGTTGTTCCAATATAAGCGGACAAATTAATACCAACCGTGTTCCATTTAGTCCACCGTACTGTACTCTTTTTGTAGGTTAGGGGATTATCATAATTACAGGTGTTAAAATCCTGATCTGCCTGACCTGCATACACTTTATAAGCACCACATAAAGGATCAATTGTTTTTCCGGCAGCATCTGTTATTTGCACGCTGAACTCAGGCTGCTCCTCAGGTATATGGCCGGGATCTTCAATTACAATAGCATATTTGTATAAAAAAATGCTATTTTCTGGCGTTACATCCATTGTATAAACCAACATCTCTGCCTCACTTCCTCCGAATTCATTCCCTAGCTTTACTGAAAATTTTTCACCTGGTGGTATTGTGGGTAACTGATAGCAAGTTCTTGGATCATAGCTCGAAGTAGTTATGATTTTATGTCTGGTTTCCACAATGCCTTTTTGTAAATTAGGAGCATTATACAAACCTGTATAGCCTTCCCATCCGGAAAAATTTCCAGCTGAAAAATCTGAATTAAGGCATTCAGACTGACTGAATCCTAAATTTACGGATAGAAGTACTACTATTAATAAGTGTCTGTTTAACATATATTTTACAATATATGAAAAAATACCAGTAAAAAGTCTCACAATTTAAATAAGATCTGTTATAAATTACTGATTATCAATTGTTTTTTTTTTTTTTTTCTAGGAGTGGATCAAAAAAAAAAGAAGGGAACCTAAGTTCTCTCCTTTTCTCTTTCTTAAAAAAATTATAAATTTTTACAGTAGTACTTAAGCTATCTTAGCTGTTAAAAAAAAGCTATCGCCTGTTTATGTTCATTTTAAATTTAAATCAATTCTTCAACGTGTTTTTTAATGTTTTCAGAAATCTTCTTAATTGGTAAATCGTTTTCATCATCTCCAAAAGGATCTTCAATTTCCTCTGCAATTAATTCTAAACTTGCGAGAACATAAAAGATAAAAACTACTACAGGAACAACGTAATAGCCCAGGCTTAAAGAATATCCAAAGGGTAAAGTCATCGTATAGAAGAAGATGAATTTTTTGATAAAAGCGCTGTAAGAGTAGGGAATAGGTGTGTTTTTAATACGCTCGCACGCGCCACAGATATCAGTAAAAGCAACCAGCTCGTTATTTAAAATAATAAGCTGATCACCTGTAATTTTCTTTGCTTCGTATAAATCATTAATTTTATGCGACATCATGCGCTTCACCTGATTCGGTTTATGCTTATGATGATCAAGTTCTAAATCAACATCGTCAAAAAGCTGTTTGGCTGTATCAGAATTATTTAAATGTTTGTATAAAATCGAGGCATAACCCGGAATAAATTTTCTGAAGAATTTACGATCGTTTTCATCTTTTAAAATAGCAGAAAGTTTAATCGCAAAATTGCGGCTGTTGTTTACCAAAGCGCCCCAAAGTTTTCTCGCTTCCCACCAACGATCATATGCGGTATTCGTTCTGAACACTAATAAAAGTGAAATTACAAAACCTAATATTCCGTGCATTACCGGAATATTTTTGACGTAATGATTGGTATCAATTCCTAAATAAACGACCTCTAAATAACCTACAATACCGGAATAAATTCCGATTGCAATCATTATCGGAAATAATTTTCGAACAGTGTCCGATTTATGAAAATGAAATATAAAAGTGAACCACTCCTTCGTGTTGTATGCAATCATTTATAACTTGTTTTGCAACAAATTTACTTAAAAATTCATATTTCCGGCTAATTCTTTTAATGCAATTTCAGATAATTTAGCTTCATATTGCGCATTACTGTAACGCACTTTTGCATTAACATAATTAAGCTGAGCCGTTCTGAAATCAAGTGTTGTTATAGTTCCGATCTTGAATTTATCTAAAGTGATTTCTAAATTTTGTCTCGCAATAGCTTCGTTATCTTCTTCAAGATCAATTAATTCTAAATTGGTTAAATACGTCTGAAAAGCAGTGCTCAATTGTGTGTTCAGAATCATATTTTGCTGTTCGATTGCAATTTGAGAATTTTCAATTTCCAGTTTTGCTACTTTTTCATTTCGATGCTGATTAAAACCATCAAAGATGTTTAGAGTTGCATTAAAACCATAATTTAAACCTCTTGCCGAAGACTGGCTTGTAAATCCTAAACTAGATTGGTTTTCTGAAAAATTGTAGCCAGAGGTTAAGTTTACAACAGGATATCGGTCTGCTTTTACTTGTTTCAGTTGTAATTCGGCAATTCGTTTATTGATGATCTGAGCTTCTAAACCTGGATTTTGTTTTTGTGCCAAATTCATTAAATCAGCTAAAACCAGTGAATTATCAACAGTAACCAAATCAGTTACTTTAAAATTAATTTTTGGATCACGCGCTAAATACTGATTCAGTAAAATTTTAGAATTTGCATACGATTCTTTTTGTCTTAGTAAGGCAACCTGATCTGAATTTAAATCAACCTGAGCATTTAGAACCTCTAATTTTGAAGCTTTTCCAATGCTAAAACGGTTTTGAGCTAATGTTAAACGTTGTTTTGAAATAACGATTGTTGTATCTAAAGCAGCCAATTGCTGTTGTTGCTGAACCAAATCATAATAAGCAGAATTAACCTGGCCAATCTTAATTAAAATCGTTTGTTTTAACTGAGAATCACCTAGCTTTTGAAGTTCTTTTAACTGATCCAATCTGGCAAACATTTTCATACCATCAAAAACAGTCCATCCTAAACTTACACCGTAATTCAAACTGTTATTTTTTGCATTATCCAAAGAGGTTGAAGTGCCATCCTGACGTGTTTGCGATGAATTCTGGATACTGTTATTGTCTGTTATTGAAGCCGTTGCAACAGGTAACATTCCTGCATTTCCAATAGTTACGTTGGTCTCGCTTATTTTTGTGTTATTCTTGGCAATCTTAATTTCAAAATTATTTTCTAAAGCTATTTTCATAGCATCTCCAATAGTCAGAACTTCCTGCGCATTTATACGTGTAATGCAAAAGAAGAAAAATATCAAACTGCGGAACAAAATTTTAGTATTCATATTTGTTTTCTTTTACCCCGAATTCAATTGACTCAAATTCGGGGCTAATAAATTATTTACTTTCTTTTTCGTATTCTTCAATATGATCGAATTCCGGATAATGTTTTCTGGCTTTAGACCACATCAAATAAATCGCCGGAATTACAAAAAGCGTTAATGCCAAAGAGAAAATAGTTCCCCCAACAATTACAACTCCCATCCCGATTCTACTTGTAGATGCAGCTCCAAGTGACATTGCAATTGGCAATGCACCTAAGGCAATCGCTAAACTCGTCATTAAAATTGGACGTAAACGTGCTTCAGAAGCTTCTAAAATCGCTTCTAATTTCGGTTTTCCCTGCTCTCGTAACTGGTTTGCAAACTCTACGATCAAAATACCATTTTTAGTTACCAGTCCGATAAGCATTACGGTTCCAATCTGGCTGAAAATATTCCATGTTTGGTTGAATAACCATAAGGAGAACAATGCTCCGGCCACCGCCATTGGTACCGTTAAAATAATAATAAACGGATCAATAAAACTTTCAAACTGTGCGGCAAGAATTAAAAAGATTAATAATAAAGCCAATCCAAAAGCGAAAGAAGTATTCGAACTACTTTCAACAAAATCTCTTGATTCTCCACTCAGGTCGGTTGTAAAACTTTCATCCAGAACCTTAGCTTTAATTCGATCCATTTCTTCAATACCATCGCTGATACTTTTCCCAGGCGCTAAACCAGCTGAAACAGTAGCTGACATATACCTGTTATTGTGATATAATTGTGGCGGGTTACTTTGTTCTTCAACTTTCACAACGTTGTCCATCTGAATCAATTCTCCATTTTTGTTTTTTACAAACATCGAAGTTAAATCCAAAGGTTTAGAACGATCTTTTTGATCAAACTGACCAATTACCTGATATTGTTTTCCGTTTTTAATGAAATAACCAAAACGTTGCCCGCTTAATGATAGTTGTAACGTCTGAGCAATATCAATAATTGAAATCCCTAAACTTTCTGCTTTTTCACGATCGATACTTACGTTGATTTCAGGCTTGTTAAATTTTAAGTTTACATCCGAAATAGAGAAAACATCACTTTTACCAACTTCATCCATAAATACCGGAATCTTTGCTCTTAATTTTTCAAAATTCGGTGCCTGAATAATATATTGAATTGGTAAACCTCCACGTCTGTTAACAGAAATTGTAGGCTGTTGAAGCACAGATGTCTTAGCGCTTGGATATTTTTTAGTCCATTTTGTTAATTTATCAGCAATATCTTTTTGAGAAGTGGTTCTTTCATCTGGATCTTTCAACGAAAGCCTTATGAAACCGGAATTTGTTGCAGAACCTCCTGAACCTCCCGCAGTAATTACTAAACTTACTTTTTTATCCGGAATAGAATCATCAACCAGTTTTGACATTTCCTGCATAAAACGGTTCGTATATTCATAAGAAGAACCTTCCGGAGTCGTCATACGCATCGTTACAGAACTACGGTCATCATATGGAGCCGTTTCTTTTGGAAGTATTGTAAAGAATAAATAAATCAATCCAAAACAAGCAATAAGAATTGGGAAACTGATCCATTTTTTATCCATGAAACGCTTTAAAGAATCAGCATAACCAGTATTTAATTTTTCAAAAAATGGTTCTGTTTTAATGTAGAATTTCGATTTTTTCTGTTCGCCGCCTTTCATTAAATAAGCATTCAACATTGGCGTCAACGTCAAAGATACAAAGGCAGAAATTAGTACGGCCGCACCAATTACGACCCCAAACTCCCGAAAGAGTCGGCCTACGAAACCTTCTAGGAAGATTACAGGTAAAAATACTGCTGCCAAAGTCACTGAAATCGAGATTACGGCGTAAAATATCTCGTTAGAACCTTTAATAGCAGCTTCAATTGGCGACATTCCTTCTTCAACTTTTTTGAAGATATTTTCAGTAACCACAATTCCATCATCGACCACTAAACCGGTTGCCAGAACAATAGCTAAAAGAGTTAATACATTTATTGAGAATCCAAAAAGCCACATGATAAAAAACGTAGCAATTAAAGATACCGGAATATCAATTAAAGGCCTGAAAGCAATTGCCCAGTCACGAAAGAACAAATAGATAATAATAATTACCAAAAGAATCGAAATTCCAAGAGTTTCAGCAACTTCAAGTACCGATTTTTTTACAAAAAGGGTATTGTCAAGTGCTATATTAAGTTTGATGTCTTTAGGTAAATCCTTTTTTAAAGCTTCGTACTTTTTATAAAATTCAGAAGAAATATCTAAATAATTGGCTCCCGGCATCGGTACAATGGCTAAACCAATCATTGGAAGCCCTGACGATGTTAAAGAAGTTTCGATATTTTCAGGCCCAAGTTCTGCGCCACCAACATCACTTAAACGAACAATTTTATCTCCGTCTGTACGAATGATAATATTATTAAATTCTTCTGGTTTAGAAAGATTTCCGATTGTTTTTACAGTCAATTCTGTATTGTTTCCTGTTAATTTTCCAGATGGTAATTCTACGTTCTGTGCATTTAAGGCATTTCTAACATCCGAAACAGTACATTTATACGCATTTAATTTTACAGGATCAATCCATAAACGCATGGCATAACGTTTTTGCCCCCAGATTTGGACACCACTTACTCCGGGAATCGTTTCTAAACGTTGCGATATAACATTTTCAGCATAATCACTTAATTCCAAAGAACTTCGACTGTCACTCTGAACAGTCATCGAAATAATAGACTCACTATCTGCATCCGCTTTAGAAACTACGGGTGGCGCATCAATATCCTGCGGTAAACTTCGAACTGCCTGCGAAACTTTATCACGGACATCATTCGCAGCTTCCTCTAAGTTTTTATCTAAATTAAATTCTATTGTAATGCTGCTGCTGCCCTGATTACTTGACGAAGTAATATTTCGAATTCCGTCAATGGCATTTACTGCTTTTTCTAAGGGTTCAGTAATTTGTGATTCAATAATATCAGAATTGGCTCCGGTATAATTTGTTCTGATAGAAACTTGCGCCGGATCAATTGAAGGGAATTCCCGAACACCCAAAAATGTATAACCAATGAAACCGAATAAAATAATCAAAAGATTCAGTACGATGGTTAAAACGGGTCTTCTTATACTTGTAGTTGATAAACTCATGTGAAATTTTAGATTTTAGAGTAAAGAAAATAGAATATCGAAAATAGAATATAGAGAATCAATTTGAAAAACTCATAACTCAAAATTCATAACTCAAAACTATTTTTTAACTTGAACTTTTATAGGTGCTTCATTTTTCAATGACATAACTCCACTTGTAATCAGGGTATCACCTGCTTTTAATCCTGAAAGAATTAAAATTGAAGCATCTGTTCTTGTTGTTGCATCAACCATAATTTCCTTAGCTTTCCCCATATTAGCTATATACACTTTTTTTCCATCTTGCACAGGAACTATAGCTTCTGAAGGAACTAGAATTGCGTCCTTAATAATACTTAAAGGTAGTTTTACATCAGCAAAAGTTCCTGGGAAAAGTTTTCCATCAATATTATCAGCAATAGCACGAACTTGTAAAGTACGAGTTGCTACTTCTACTTCTGGTTCAATAGCATATATTTTTGCTGAATAGACCTTATCTGATCCTGAAACTGAAAAATCTATAGTTGAACCTGATTTTACTTGCGAAGCATATTTTTCAGGAATAGAGAACGTTATTTTTAATTTTCCGGTATTTACTAATTTTGCTACTAAAACTGTTGGTGTTATATAGGTTCCAGGTGAAATAGAACGTAAACCAATTTTTCCGGAAAATGGTGCTTTTACGGAAGTTTTGGCAATTTGAGCCTTAATTAATTGTGTTTGCGCTTTCATAGAAGCATAGTCTGCATTGGCAACATCAAATTCTTCCTGACTTATAGCTTCTTTTTGAAGTAATAATTTTGCTCTTCTTTCATTTTCAGCAGCTAAACCTTCTTTAGTCTGGGCTTGTCTTAGTTGTGCTCTTAATTCAATATCATTTACCTTAAAAAGTACCTGACCCTTATTTACATATGTGCCTTCAGTAAAATAAATACCTTCAACAATTCCTGAAACTTCACTGTGAATTTCTATTTGCTCATTAGCTTCGACAGATCCGGATAATGACAGGTTATTATCAAACGTAGAAGTTTTAACCACTATACCCGTTACAGTTGTTGGGCGATCTTTATCGCCGGATTTTTTAGACTCGTCGTTTTTACTTTTGTTAGAAACAACTCTGTAGGCAATAAACCCTCCGAGTACTATAATTAACAGGGCGTAAATTAGATTTTTTACTTTCATAAAATTAGGTAAATGTTTTTTTGGGATTGTTTTTAGTAGCTTACAAATTTAACTTTTTGAACCGTAAACGAAAGGGGTTGGGCTATTATTTAACATTTGTATGTACAAGTTTTTAAATTAGATTGTATATAAGACTGTTTCTGTTTACAAAGGTTTAATGTTGACACAAAAAAAAGTTTTTCAAAAAAAAATTATAAAGATTTAAAAGTGTTTTTATTAAGTTTTTACTTATAAAAAGCGTAAAATCACGTATTTTAAAAGTAGGAAAAACTGTATGTTTTGGTTTTTTACTGTATTTTATCCGATTTATTTTGCTGTTTATCGATTTTATTTGTAACATTGATAACGTTAAACAATATGATGGTTTTTTTGTGAGAATATTAATGTTTTAATGCGTAAAACGTTAATAAATGTAGGTTTTTTAGTTATATAAAGTTGAATTTTTTACTTTTTAAGAATGAATAAATTAACAAATGTTTATATTTTAAATTGAAAATCGTCTGTTTATGAAGAAAAAACTACTTCTTGGTTTATGGTTTACTTTTTTACTTGCTGCAATTTCTTATTTGTTTTGGCAAAATGAATTCAAATACAGTTTGCCTACACCGGTTCCTAAAGGTTACCATGAGATAGCCATGGGGAGTAAAATCGACTTAAAATGTTGTGTGACAGATCAAAGACCAGTTTTTATACATTTTTTTAATCCAGATTGTCCGTGTTCCCGTTTTAATGTACCTCACGTTAGTGGTCTGATTAAAAAGTACGGAGACAGAATCAATTTTAAAATTGTGGTTCTAAACAAAGAGAAGACTTTTACAATAGAAGAAATTCAGAACAAATTTGACGCAAAAATCCCTGTTTATTTTGATGAAGAAATAGCAAAAAATTGTGGTGTTTTCTCAACACCTCAGGCTGTTCTTGTTGATGGTTCTCAAAACTTATATTATCGCGGAAATTATAATAAAACACGATACTGTACTGATGCCGACAGTAATTATGCCGAGCAGGCAATAGATTCTTTATTAAGTCATACAAATGCCCCTTCATTTGATGCGTTAGCCCTTCGGGCTTATGGATGTTCGTTACCAAAATGCACTAAATAAATCTAACCTTAACATTACCTAAATTATGAAAGCAAAAGCTAGTTTGAATGAACAGGATTACCTGCACAATTTTATGTCTACAATGACACAAAAATCGGATACGATTATTAATTATGTTCTGGCCATTTATTTTCTACTCGGGATCGCTCTGGCTTTTAAATATGATACCTGGGAGATTGGGGCAGGAGTAGGGACCTTAAATTTATTAGCCTATTATTCGGCAAAATTTTTTCTTAAAAAGTCCAAATTTTACCAATATGTATTAGCGGTTGTGCTTGCTATTTTTATGGCGCAATATATTTATCAGATGCATGGTTTGTTCGAAATGCACTTTACAGTTTTTATTGCCAGCACAATCCTGATTATTTATCAGAACTGGAAATTACAAATTCCACTTACGCTTTTGGTTGTCTTACATCACGGAGCTTTGGCTTATATGCAAAACTTTATTTACACAGATCCAAAAGGAATACAATTGTATTTTTCACAAGTGAATTTTGATATGGAAACGTTTATCATTCACGTAATATTAGCTGCAGTCGTTTTCTTTATGAACGGATATTGGGCTTACTATTTTAAAGCACATAGCCAAAATCATATTTCTAAAATATCTGATGAATATGAATTGGAAAATATGAAATTGGCATCGGCAAAATATAGTTCATTATCTGCCACTAAAGAATATAATGATTTTGTGCACAGAACAACTTTAGATCTGAAATTACCAGTAAGTTCAGTGTTAAACCTTATTGATGTTTCAAAGGGGCATACAGATAACGATAAGCTTTTAAGTTATTTAGATATGATGCGTGAAAGTGCCAAAAAAATTGATGATATGGTTAATGATATTCATGTTAAGTCAATCAATAGCAGACCATCACACTAAAGACCTTGAACTTATTTGTAATCAGTAATTTATACTTTATGCAATTAAATAGTATACTCAGAATGTAATTACATATTAATTTTAAATACAAAATTTATGGATACCAGAATTACCCGCCCGACTCCATCAGACAGAGAAGTTGACTGGAATAAGAATAAAGTACTACTCAGTAAAACAGATACAAAAGGAACCATTTTATACGCCAATGAAGATTTTATTGACGTATCCGGTTATGATGAATTTGAGCTTATTGGACAGCCTCATAATTTAATTCGCCACCCTGATATGCCTAAAGTGATTTTTAAATTGCTATGGGATAGTATTAAATCGAGTAAAAATATTCATGCCATCATCAAGAATATGTCTAAAACGGGTAGATATTATTGGGTAATTACCGATTTTAAAATCATAGCCGATTCTGATGGTGAGATCGTGGGATACTTTGGAACAAGAAAATCAGTTTCCGAGGATATTATTGTAAAGTTCATCGAACCTCTGTATAAAAAGCTTTTGCATATCGAAGAAGCCAGTGGAATGTTAGCGTCTGAGGAATACTTGACTGGCTTTTTAGAGGAACGCAAAAAAACATATATGGAATATATTGATCATCTTGTTACAACAGGAAAAGATGATAAAAATAAAGTGAGTAAAGGTCTTTTTAATGGTCTCTTTGAAAAGAAAGAAGCGCCTAAAAAGAAATAGTTTTTTTTAAGTTGCTAAGCTACTAAGATTCTAAGGTGCTAAGATTAAAAGCTTAGTGACTTAGAATCTTAGAGACTTAGGACCTTAAGAAATATAATTCCAAATGTTTTTCTTTTTCGTCAATTCTATAAAAACAGCTTTTAGTACAGCATGTTCCGGTTTTTGGAGAGGACCATCTTCCTTTAGAATTTTCATCGCATAATTTCGGGCTAAACTTAAAATATCACGATCTCTGACTATATCCGCAATTTGAAGGTTTAAAACACCACTTTGTTGAGTTCCCATTAAATCTCCAGGGCCACGCAATTTCAAATCGACTTCTGCGATTTCAAAACCGTCGTTGGTCTGAACCATAGTTTCCATACGGGTTTTACTATCAGCGCTTAATTTGTGACTCGTCATTAAAATGCAATAACTTTGTTCGGCGCCACGACCAACACGGCCACGTAATTGGTGTAGCTGTGACAATCCAAAACGCTCAGCACTTTCAATAATCATTACACTCGCATTCGGAACATTGACACCAACCTCAATTACGGTTGTAGCCACCATAATATTGGTTTTTCCTTCAGAAAAGCGTTTCATTTCAGCATCTTTATCTGCTGGTTTCATTTTTCCATGCAAAATTGAAATGGAATATTGAGGCAGCGGAAAATCACGCGAAATACTTTCGTAACCGTCCATTAAATCTTTATAATCCATTTTTTCAGATTCCTGAATCAACGGATAAACAATATATATTTGTCTTCCCAAAGCAATTTCGTCACGCAGGAATTTCCAAACTTTCAAACGATTACTGTCAAAACGATGTACGGTCTGAATTGGTTTTCTGCCAGGTGGCAATTCATCAATTACAGAAATATCCAGATCTCCGTATAAACTCATCGCCAAAGTTCTCGGGATTGGAGTAGCGGTCATTACCAAAACGTGTGGCGGAATTTCATTTTTCTTCCACAATTTAGAACGTTGTTCTACACCAAAACGATGCTGTTCATCAATTACAGCCAAGCCTAAATTTTGAAATTGTACTTTATCTTCCAATAAAGCATGAGTACCAATTAAAATATGCAGACTGCCATTTTCAAGTTCTTCGTGAATTACTTTTCTAGCAGCAGTTTTGGTTGAACCTGTCAGTATTTTGATATTAAGATTTAATGTTTTCGCCAATTCAGATAAACCAATAAAATGCTGATTTGCCAGAATTTCTGTTGGAGCCATTAAACATGCCTGAAAACCATTATCAATAGCCAAAAGCATACTCATAAAAGCCACAATAGTTTTTCCGGAACCCACATCTCCTTGCAATAATCGGTTCATTTGGGCATTGCTTCCCATATCTGCCCGAATTTCTTTTATTACTCTTTTTTGAGCATTCGTGAGTTCAAACGGCAAGTGATTTTGATAAAATTCATTAAAAAGTTCACCCACTTTTGTAAAAGGATGCCCTTTTATTTTATGTTTCCGAATTAGGTTCTTAGTAATTAACTGAAGCTGAATAAAAAATAATTCCTCAAATTTTAATCGGAATTGGGCTTTCGCCAAAGCATCAGTACTTTTTGGAAAATGTATATTGAATAAAGCCGCTCTTTTTGGAATTAATTTTAATTCTTCAATTAAATAGGGTGGAAAAGTTTCAGTAAACAAAGCCTGGGTTTCCAAAAACAATTGTTCCATCATTTTATTAATGGTTCTATTTGAAATGCCTCTGTTTGCAAGTGTTTCAGTCGAAGGATAAACCGGCTGCATGGCTGAACGAAGACTTTTTTCGTGTTCGCTTAACAACTCAATTTCAGGATGTGCCATACTAAACTGACTTCCATACAAAGCACATTTTCCAAAAATCACACAAACTTCATTCAGTTTTAAGCTTTCACGAATCCATTTATGGCCCTGAAACCAATTTAAATCAATTTGACCGGTATCATCCACGAAAGTGGCCACCAAACGTTTTTTGTTTTTAGCAAATTCAACTGTTTTTATATTGATTATTTTTCCAATAATCTGAACTTCAGTTCCAGTATTTTGAAGCTCATTTATCTTATAATAACGAGTCCTGTCAATATACCTATTTGGAAAAAAATTAACTAAATCTCCGTATTTATGAATGCCCAATTCCTTACGAAGCAGCTGGCCACGACTCGGACCAACGCCTTTTAAGTATTCGATTGGGGTTTCAAGGAGATTGTTAGACATTTTTTTAGACTTCTTAGATTTTAGACTGGCTTAGATTTTTAGATTTTAGAAAATAGAGTATAGAATAAGGAACATAGACAAAAATCTATTCTCTTTATTCTATACTCTACTTTCTTTCTCTTTGGAAAAGCGAAGATAGATTTTAATTAGGAAATTTAAAAATCAATAATGTTTTAGAATTATTACTGTGACAAAAAGAAGCGCTTTGTTTTTGAATTGAAAAGTAAAGTGTTTTTTGTACGTATAAATACCTGATTTTTAAATAATTTTGAATTTAAAACTAAAAATTATCCTACATAATAGTATCTTTGTTTATATGTGAGTTTTAGTTAAGATAGATAAATTAATTTTCTAAAATCTCTGCCAAAAACATTAAATCTAACATTAAACTTTCTTTATTATGGAAACAACCAAATTTACAGAAACAATTGATGATAATCACATTCAGACACCTTTTAGAGTAGGAGAATGGCTTCCTTCTGATAAAAAGATTCTTCAGGAATGGGTCAACGTTCTAATTGAGGAAACAGATAAAAATCCAAAAGAATTATTGCCTGTTATTGCTGAATTTAAGTCTTTTATAGAAAATGACCCCGAAGTATTTATGTATTTTAATTTGATGTTTAGCCAGGTTCCAAAAAAGTACAGAAAAGATCCGGCCGGAAATAAACAGGTCCGTGATTATCATCATATGCTGCAATTGTTTAATACTATTATGACAAATGCTCCGGAATTTAATACAACGGGAGTTGTTGGTTTTCCTATTAATGCTATTTTAGATTGGTCAATGGGAACTGAAGTTGGCTACGCTGCATTCTTAAGTGAAAAAGTAAATAAGCAGTTCAAAAAAATGTTGAACGAATGGGGGATTTTTCTAAAATCAGCTAATTCTTGTGCTGTTTTAAATAAAGATCCTAAAAAAGGCTGGTTTGGAGCAGATGCGATGAAAGCAATGCCTGATTTTGATACCGAATTTATTTGCCAGCCTGAATTAGAACATCATGGATTTACATCCTGGGATAATTTTTTTACCCGCGAATTTAGACCAGGACAGAGGCCTTTGGCAAGTCCGGATGATGATAATGTAATTACAAACGCCTGCGAATCTGCCCCCTACAGAATTGCTGAAAAAGTAAATGGCAGGGATAAATTTTGGATAAAAGCACAGCCATATTCCGTTGAACATATGATGGCTGGAGATTCTTTTACAGAAAAATTTATTGGTGGAACTATCTATCAGGCTTTTTTGAGTGCTTTAAGTTATCATCGCTGGCATAGTCCAGTGAGCGGTACCATCGTTAAAGCATATACTGTTGACGGAACTTATTATGCAGAAGCAATTTCTGAAGGATTTGACGATGCAGGGCCAAATGATTCTCAAGGTTATATTACCGAACTAGCTACAAGAGCACTTATTTTTATACAAGCTGACAATCCAAAAATAGGATTAATGTGTTTTATGCCGGTTGGAATGGCCGAAGTTTCTTCTTGTGAAATAACGGTTTATGAAGGCCAACATGTCAAAAAAGGAGATCAACTTGGAATGTTTCATTTTGGAGGTTCAACACACTGTCTGTTTTTTGGTCCCCAGGTAAAGCTTGCGTTTGATATGCACGGTCAAAAGCCAGGCTTAAATTCCAGTAACATCCCTTTAAAATCTAAAATCGCGACGGTATTATAAATTAAATTTTTAGTTAAATTGTATAAAAACTCTGCTTTTAGATAGTAGAGTTTTTTTTAGTTCGTTTAGCAAATATTTTAACAAATAAAAGCAACCTTTTAACGAAACCTTCATCTAGTAAGTAAATCAAAATCGTAAAAAATAGTATGAAGAATATTGGAATTGTTTTTATATTAATGTTTTGTTTTCTATCATGTTCAAATAGTGGAGCCGATTCTGTCGTGATTACAAGTTATTACGGAAAATGGAAACTAACTAAAAGGACAGGAGTTTTTATACTGGCACTTTATATGGAGGGGAATCCTCAATGGCAGGAATTTTATGATTTTAAAACAGATGGAACATTTACAAAAACAAGAGTACAAGAAACAACAAAAACTTTTGCCTCAGGGAAATTCGAAATCAAAAAAAATCAAAATGAGACACAATTAAATTTGACTTACACTGAAGATAATGATATCATCGGAAATTGTTTTGGGAATTTAAGTGAAGATCTATATATAAATTCGGAAGGTCTACTAACAAGCTCATGGCAAATGTGTGACGGACCAGGTTTGTTTTATGAGAAAATGAGATAAAAAAAATGTAAATTTGCAATAACTTATAAAAACTATTCAGTAATTAAATTGAATAGTTTTTTGTTTTTAAATTTTAAAGATGACTACACATTTAGCACTTTTACGCGGTATCAACGTTTCAGGTCATAACATGATGAAAATGGAAGCTTTGAAAACAATGTTGGAGAGTATTGGTTTTAAGAACGTGCGAACCTATCTTCAATCCGGGAATGTTTTTATTGATACTGATGAAGAAAGCGCATCGAAAGTGGGTTTTATGATCAAGCAGGAAATTTTTAAGGTTTTTGGACATGAAGTTCCGACGATTGTCATTACTAAAGAAGATCTGGAATTGTGTTTTAAAAACAGTCCATATCTAAAAGAAAAAGATATTGATACTAAAAAATTATATGTTGCTTTTGTATCAACTGCATTGAAAAGCGAAAATATAAATGATTTAAAAATAAGTCAGTTTAAACCCGACGAAGCAAGCATCGACGGAAACAGAATTTTTATTAAATATGATATAGGAGCCGGGAAAACCAGATTAGAGGGTAAATATATTGAGAAAAAATTAAATGTTATAGTAACAATGCGAAACTGGAATACAGTTACGAATTTGCTTAAAATGTATTCAGAAGAATAAATTGACAAGTTCTTGCCACGAATTACACAAATTTTCACAAATCAATCTAATACAAATCAATTCCTGGAAATTTGTGTAATTCGTGGCAACTTTTTTATTTTGGTATCAAATCACAATACCAAAAACCATAATCAAAAGCATCGGTGGCACTTGTATCGCAAGCCGTATCTGATGAATCTTCATTTTTAGGTTTTTCATATTTTCTATAAACAATTTCTCCAATTTCAAAGTCAATTGGTTTTGAAAAAATTGGACCATTAAAAGCAAAAGTGTGAAATTCTCCGTTTTCACCGCAAACATCAACGTTCTCAGGTAAGTCATTAATAAAATCCTGGTCGATAATTCGGCCCACAAAACTTTTGTCAAGATACCTTTCATTTACACAAACAACGATTGTTTTAAATCCTAGTGAAATAAATTCCTGAATCAGATCTTTTGTTGGAATTTTCCAAATTGGGAAAACGCCTTCAAAACCAATTTTTGCCAGTTGGTCTTCACGATACTTGCGTAAATCTTCCAAAAAAATATCTCCAAAAACAGAATGTGTAGTACCTTGTTTTTTTATTTCGCTTAAGGTTTCAGTCATAACTTTTTCGTAGACTTCCATTGTTGGCATTTCCGGAACCTGCAAAATTTTTAAAGGCAATCCTATACTTTTCGCCTGTTGTTCTAAAAGCTCCACACGAACACCATGCATTGAAATACGCTGAAATTGCTGATTGACACTTGTCAATAAACATTCAATTTTATAATCAGGATTTTGCTGAATTTTGTATAAGGCAAGAGCAGAATCTTTTCCGCTGCTCCAGTTAAATAAGGCTTTTTTAGGTGTTTGCACGATAGTGTATTTTTCTATGGTAAACTTACAAATTTCATTCGATTTGTTGGTGAAACCTTTGTAACTTTGAATTTTCGCCTTCAAATTTATTTCAATGAAATACATCTTTCTATTATTTACCTCTTTCATTTTTGCACAGCAAACGAAATTTGTCGATTTCAAAACGGTCTCAGGACAATTATTTTTGAATGCCAAAGAAAAATCTGTCTCAGGATTTGTTGATTATCAATTTGAAGTTTTAAAACGAATTGATACAATTAAGATCGATGCCAAAAACATGGAATTTACTAAAGTTCAACTCAATAATAAAGAGGCTGTTTTTATAAATACAGGCAAGCAATTGCAAATCGTAACTAATTTTCAAAAAGGAGAAAATCATTTAACTTTTGAATATTCGGTTAAACCGAAGCAAGCTTTGTATTTTGTTGCCATTGAAAATTCAGACGTTCAAATTTGGACGCAGGGACAGGGAAGATATACTAGTAATTGGTTCCCGAGTTTTGATGATGTGAACGAAAAAGTAATTTTCAATTTGGGAATTACATATGACAAGGAATATCAGGTCGTTTCAAATGGAATTTTAAAAGAGAAAAAATCAAATGGAAATTTGATTCATTGGCAATATGAAATGGAAAAACCAATGAGTTCTTATTTAGTTATGTTGTCCGTTGGGAAATATGATAAAAAAGAATTTATGGCAAAATCTAAAATTCCCTTAGAATATTATTTAGAACATAAAGATGCCAATCGTTTTGAACCAACCTATCGTTATTCAAAACGTATTTTTGATTTTCTGGAGAAAGAAATTGGCGTAAAATATCCCTGGGAAATTTACAGACAAATTCCGGTTCATGATTTTTTGTATGCCGGAATGGAGAATACAACATCGACACTTTTTGCCACGCGATATGTGGTAGATTCAATTGGTTTTGAAGATCGAAATTATACCAATGTAGATGCACATGAGTTGGCTCATCATTGGTTTGGAGATTTAATTACAGCCGAAAGCAGTACACATCACTGGCTTCAGGAAGGTTTTGCAACTTATTATGCAGCTCTTGCCGAAAGAGAAATTTATGGTGACGATTATTTTTATTCAAAATTATACGATACCGCACAACAGATAAAATTTGCTTCCAGAACAGATTCGATTCCTGTTTTGAATGCCAAAGCGAGTTCATTAACTTTTTATGAAAAAGGAGCATGGGTATTGTTTGTTTTACATGAATCGATTGGTGATAAAGCATTCAAAAAAGCGATAAAAAGTTATTTGAAAAAGTACGCCTATCAAACCGTAAACACTCAGAATTTCTTCGACGAAATTAAAAAAGTATCCAATTTTGATTTAGATAAATTTCAGAAAACCTGGTTAGAAGCAACAGTTTTTGATACACCAACAGCCAACGCTTTGCTGAGTAAAAATAAAGCAATTCAGGTTCGATTAGAAGTAGATAAATTGAAGAAAACACCTTTAGCAGAAAAAGAAGCTTTCTTAAAGAAAACTTTAGAATCAGATATTTATCATTCTGTAAAAGAAGCGATTGTTGATCAATTGGAAAATGAAAAATATGAAGCGAAAAAAACTTTATTATTAATTGCTTTGCACAGCAATAATATTCAGGTTCGTCAGGTTGTTGCTGCTTCATTATCAAAAATTACGGAAGATTTTAGAACAGAATATGAAACGTTACTTAATGACAAATCATATCAAACTCAGGAAATTGCATTGTATTATTTGTGGAGAAATTTTCCGGAACATCGAGCAGAATATCTCAATAAATCAAAAGACTGGATTGGTTTTAACGACTATAATCTTCGTACTTTATGGCTTTCATTGGCCTTATCAACTCCAAATTATGCAGATAATCCAGAAGCCTTAATTGCCGAATTAATTGCTTTTTCATCTACAAAATATGAAGCGACAACAAGGCAAAATGCACTCGAAAAGCTGATTGCTTTTAAAATTATTAACGATCAGGTTTTTAGTAATTTAGTTGGGGCAACAACGCATCATATGTGGCAATTTTCAAAATTTGGAAGAGACACAATAAGATTGTTATTAAAAAATCCTGAAATGCGTGCTTCGTTTGAAAGAATTTTGCCTAATTTGACCCCCGATGAACAGTTTCAATTGAATCGTTTGCTGAAAGAATAAAAAATAGAAGCAAGAAGCAAGAGTAAAGATTTAAAACAAATAGAAAGGTCTTTGCTCTTTATTCTTTCTTCTATTTTCTAAATAAATACAAAACCTACAATAAATTTATGAGAGCATTGGTTATTTCTGGTGGAGGAAGTAAAGGAGCATTTGCCGGCGGTGTTGCGCAATATCTAATAGAAGAAAAAAATTACGAATACGATTTGTTTTTAGGAACTTCTACTGGAAGTTTACTTATTCCGCATTTGGCTTTAGGTCATATCAAAAAAATTCACTCGGTTTATACAAATGTTACTATGAGAAGTATTTTTAATATTTGCCCGTTTGTAGTTAAAAATAAAGATGGAGTCGATATTGTAACGATTAATCATTTTAATGTATTACGTCAGTTTTTTAAAGGAAAAAGAACTTTTGGCGAAAGCAAAGGTTTGAAGAAATATATCAGAAATAATTTTTCGCTTTCAGATTTTAATAAACTAAAAAAACTAAATAATGATGTTGTCATCACTGTAACTAATTTTACTAAAAATGAATCAGAATACAAATCGGTAAAAGACTGTACGTATGAGGAATTTTGCGATTGGTCCTGGATCTCGAGTAATTATGTTCCGTTTATGAGTTTGGTGGAAAAAGACAATTGCGAATATGGTGATGGCGGATTCTCAAGTTTGGTTCCGATTCGTGAAGCAATCAATCGCGGTGCTACAGAAATCGACGTTATAATTCTGGAAACGGAAGTGAATATGGACAAAACGGTTATTGGTAAAAATCCGTTTTCACTAATGATTGATTTGTTCCGAATTGCCTTAGATCAGGTTGAGAAACATGATATTGCTATAGGAAAACTTATGGCAAACAATAAGAATGTGAAACTTAACTTATACTACACTCCGACAAAACTTACCGATAATGCGTTAATTTTTAATAAGGAAGTAATGAAAGAATGGTGGGAGCAAGGATATGAATATGCTCAAAATAAGTCTGAGGTTATGAGTGATAATAAGATGACAAAATAGCGATCTAATAGTAATATTTTAACAAAAATGAACGAATTTAGATATAGTATTTGTGAACCGACAAATCCGGAAATCATTGAAAAGGGAAAGACTATTTCTTCGGATATAATGCTAATATTTGAAAAATTTCCGTGGAAATCACATTTAGAAGAGATGGAGAATTCAAAAAATATTTTTTACTCGCCTTCAATTGAATTTGAAAATTTAAGTAATAAAAATGGTTTAGCGATTTCTGCTGTTGGCAATCCGGACAAATATGATTTTTATGTATTTTATAAAAGACCTAAACTGCAGAAAACATGGTTTGGTCTGAGTAAAAAGCTGAACAATAATTACATATCTGAATTATTGGACCAAAGTGAAGATAAAACAATTGAGTTTTTAAAAGCTTTAATTGATAATGATTTAGGCTTTTTAGAAAGTAAATTTTAATAACTTTTGGAAAGTTACATCTTAGAGTTCAAAGAATAATCTAAAATTTGAACTCTAAAATGTAAAATTATTTTTTCTACCACAACTCAGAAACTTCATTCTTAATATAGCCCAAAGCAGCATTACTAGGTGATTGTTTCTCTAATAAATCATTCAAAATTTTCTCTCTTAATCTATCAGCGCTGTCAACCCGGTCGCTCATTGTAGCTTTGCGAATTATCTGTATGGTTGAGTTTTTAGCAGTTGTAATGATTGTCCAACATTCATCAGACATATAAATTTGCTGTGTTAAATTGTGTTCAAATTCTTGTTCGATTTGATCGATTACGAAGTTTTCATAATCGTGTTTTTCGTTTGAAATAGGAGCAATTCTAATCAATAATTTGGTCAGGTTGATACGCTCTAAATATAAAGTCATACGCTCGTAAGCCTGCAAACGTATTGGCAAAGATTGTTTTTGATATTCTCTGTTTAATAGAAAAGTACGTTTCTTATCGTTGTTTTTGATATGTAGTTCAAAAAAACTATAAGCCACAAATCCGGTAACGATGGCTGGTAATGTATAACTGGCTAATTCTATAATTCTTGTAAAATCCATTTGGTTTAATTTTTCAACAAAAATATAATTTTTGCTGAGAAAACAATAGTATTTCTATTGTAATAACTAAAAGGGAAGTTTACATTTGTGCACAATTCTCAAAACCAACTGAAACGCACTATTTAATGGAAAGCTATATTATAATTTTACTTTGTTTAGCCGCTTTTGCTGCAGGATTTATTGATGCAATTGTTGGCGGCGGTGGACTCATTCAAACACCAATGGGATTAATTCTATTGCCCAATTTACCAGTTTCAACAGTTATTGGAACTTTAAAATTACCAGCTTTCACCGGAACAGCTTTTGCAGCTTTTCAATATTTAAAAAAAGTAGTTATTCAATGGAGGTTACTCTTGATCATGATGTGCTTGGCAGTTCCTTCAGCTTTTTTGGGTTCGACGATATTAACTTTGGTCAGCAATGATTTTATGAAACCGCTTTTGCTGATTGTTTTGTCATTATTGTTTATTTATACCTATGCAAAGAAAAATTTTGGACAGCATGTTGCAAAAGACCATTCGCCTACAACTCAAATAATCTATGCGGTTGTTATTAGCGTAATTGTTGGTTTTTATGATGGATTTATTGGTCCTGGAACCGGTAGTTTTTTTGTTGTGGCTTTTATAGCGCTTTTGGGTTTCGATTTTTTGCACGCTTCAGCGAATGCTAAAATGGTAAATCTGGCAACTAACTTCGGTTCGATTTGTTTGTTTATGATAAAAGGAAAAATCATCTGGACAATCGCAATTCCTATGGCAGTCAGCAATGGACTTGGAGGTTGGCTTGGAGCTAAATTAGCCATCAATAAAGGAAATGGTTTTATTAGAATTTTCTTTTTGGTAGTTGTAGTTGGAACGTTGATTCGCTTTGCTTATGATGTGTTTTTTAAATAAGATTCTAAGGTTCTAAGATTCTGAGATGCTAAGTTTTTCTTAGAGCCTTACTATATAACTTAGCATTTCACCAACTTTATTTAAAAGAGCCCTTTGTTTTGCTTCTGACAATCATTCTATATTGACCTAATTAGCTAATTTTAAAATATCTTAGCAACTTAGAACCTTAGTATCTTAGTATCTTTCTTTTTACATCTTTAATTGCTATTTTTGCATCAAAGGAGAAAAATTTCATGCAAAAATATATTGACCAGCTCAACGAAGCACAACGAGAACCCGTTTTAAAGAAAGACGGGCCAATGATTATTATTGCTGGTGCAGGATCTGGAAAAACCCGTGTTTTAACTATTAGAATTGCTTATTTGATGGCGCAGGGCGTTGATGCATTCAACATTCTGTCGCTTACTTTTACGAATAAAGCAGCCCGTGAAATGAAACACAGGATTTCGGATATTGTAGGAGCAACCGAGGCTAAGAACCTTTGGATGGGAACTTTTCACTCGATTTTTGCTCGCATTCTGCGTTCAGAATCGGACCATCTGGGTTACCCTTCAAACTTTACGATTTACGATTCACAAGATTCGGCAAGACTTATTTCTTCGATTATTAAGGAAATGCAGCTGGATCGTGATATTTATAAACCAAAGCAGATTTTAGGCCGAATTTCAAGTTATAAAAACAGCTTGATTACCGTAAAAGCCTATTTCAACAATCCTGAATTGGTCGAGGCTGATGCAATGGCAAAAAGACCAAGGTTAGGAGAAATTTATCAGCAATATGTAGAGCGTTGCTTTAAAGCTGGTGCCATGGATTTTGATGACTTATTGTTGAAAACCAATGAATTATTAACTCGTTTTCCAGAAGTTTTGGCAAAGTACCAGAACCGTTTCCGTTATATTTTGGTTGATGAGTACCAGGATACAAATCATTCTCAGTATTTGATTGTTAGGGCTTTATCAGATAAATTTCAGAACATTTGTGTAGTGGGAGATGATGCGCAGAGTATCTATGCTTTTCGTGGCGCAAACATCAATAATATCTTAAATTTTCAGAAGGATTATGAAGGTGTTGTAATGTTTCGTTTGGAGCAGAATTACCGTTCGACCCGAAATATTGTTGAAGCGGCAAACACGGTAATGGAGCATAATAAAACCAAACTGGATAAAGTAGTTTGGACGGCGAATGATTTTGGAGCAAAAATTAAAGTTCATCGTAGTTTGACAGATGCAGAGGAAGGACGTTTTGTGGCTAGTACCATTTTTGAACAGAAAATGCAAAATCAGCTTCATAACGGAGCTTTTGCAATTTTATATCGTACTAATGCTCAGTCGCGTGCGATGGAGGATGCATTAAGGAAACGTGATATTCCGTATCGAATTTATGGTGGATTGTCTTTCTATCAACGTAAAGAAATCAAAGATGTTTTGTGTTATCTGCGTTTGATAATTAATCCAAAAGATGAAGAGGCTTTAATTCGTGTAATTAATTATCCGGCTCGTGGAATAGGCGATACAACTGTCGAAAAACTTACGATTGCTGCGAATCATTACAAACGTTCAATTTGGGAAGTAATGGTAAATATCGATAAGATCGATTTGAAACTGAATACTGGAACAAAGAATAAACTGAATGATTTTGTGACGATGATTCAGAGTTTTCAGGTAATCAATGAAAATCAGGATGCTTTTTATATTACAGACCACGTTGCTAAAAAAACAGGCTTGGTTCAGGAATTGAAAAAAGATGCTACACCGGAAGGAATGGCAAAAATTCAGAATATTGAAGAACTTTTAAACGGTATAAAAGATTTTACTGAAGGACAAAGAGAAATTGATGGCGCAAGAGGAGCGCTTTCTGAATTTATGGAAGATGTTGCACTTGCAACTGATTTAGATAAAGATACGAGTGATGAAGATCGTGTAGCTTTGATGACTATTCACCTGGCAAAAGGACTTGAATTTCCACATGTTTTTGTGGTTGGTATGGAAGAAGATTTGTTCCCGAGTGCGATGAGTATGAGTACCAGAAGTGAATTAGAAGAAGAACGTCGTTTATTTTACGTAGCTTTAACCCGTGCAGAACATCAGGCGTATCTGACATATGCGCAATCGCGTTATCGCTGGGGAAAATTAACTGACAGTGAGCCATCTCGTTTTATTGAAGAAATTGACGGACAATATCTGGAATATTTAACGCCTGCGGAAAGCAATTACCGCTATAAACCCATGATTGATGGCGATATTTTTGGAGATGTTGATAAATCGAAATTAAGACTGGCAAAGCCAATAGGAGGAACGCCTCCAAAACATATTACCGATAACGAGCCAAAACCGGATTTAAATGTTCGCAAGCTAAAACCTGTTGCAGGCAATGCACCAAGCGCTTCAAATGCAAATTTATTTGATAGTAAACTAACTATTGGAAATGTGGTAATGCACGAACGTTTTGGAAAAGGAGAAGTTGTCAACCTGGAAGGTTTTGGAGCAGATAAAAAAGCTGAAATAAAATTCGAAGTGGGCGGAATTAAAAAATTATTACTCCGATTTGCTAAGCTGGACATTATTGGTTAAAATAGAAGAAAGAAAATAGATGCATGAAAAGGGACTTTTAAAAAAACTTAATTTCATTGAAATTTATCAGTTTTTTGGTGGTATAATTGGTTTGTTGGTAATGACATATTTAGTTTGTACTACAAATGCCCAAAAATATGCTGGTCCATTTTATATTTTTATTATTCTGCCTTTTCTTTTTTTCGCATTTTGTATGTATACTGCGTGGTTAATAAATAAGAAAAATTATGTGAAGGGATTAAATTTAGTAATCATTTCATTAATTTTACAATTGGTTGCGTTTCAATTTTATGGAGTTTATTTTACATCTGTAAATGGAATTGCTATAAATATTACTTTAGATTTAACTAATGATACTTTTGCAGGATTTGATTTTCAACCTTCACAATTTGTATTTGCGTTCCGTGAGAATGACGATATTTTTCGTTTTAAATTGAATTTATTTGCTTTTGCAATGATATTATATACACTGAAAATTTTACAGGGAGTAAAGAATAGTCTTTATTCTATTATCTAACATCTTTATTCTAAAAAATGGCCGAATTCATAAAAATATATCCCGATAAACCAAGTGAAGCAGCAATTGCTAAAGTGGTGAAAGTACTTCAGAATGGGGGATTGGTAATTTATCCAACAGATACTGTTTATGGTTTAGGTTGTGATATTACCAATTCACGTGCTTTAGAAAAAATTGCTAAGATTAAGGGAGTGAAGTTAGAAAAAGCAAACTTCTCTTTTATTTGTCATGATTTGAGTAATCTGTCAGATTATGTGAGACAGATAGATACGGCAACTTTCAAAATTTTAAAAAGAGCTTTGCCGGGTCCTTATACTTTTATTTTACCAGGGAATAATAATCTTCCAAAAGAGTTCAAAAAGAAAACAACAGTTGGTATTCGTGTACCGGATAATAATATTATTCTTGAAATTGTACGTCAGTTAGGAAATCCAGTAGTTTCAACCTCTATTCGTGATGAAGACGATGTAATAGAATATACAACAGACCCTGAATTGATTTTTGAGAAATGGCAAAATCTTGTTGATATGGTAATTGATGGTGGTTACGGAGACAATGTAGGTTCCACAATCGTTGATTTATCAGAGCATGAGCCGGTAATTGTAAGGGAAGGAAAGGGAGATATTGATATTTTGTAAAAAAAAACTGAAATTGCGTAAAAGTTTGAAATAAATAACTAACTTTAGTATAGTTAAAATTTAGTTAGTTAATTAAAAATAATGTTATTCTTAATTTATATTTAATTGGTTATTAAAAAAATTAAGAATACATAAAAGCAGGTCAATTGACCTGCTTTTTCTGTATTATAAAGTATGTAAAACGCTAAATTATTTAGCTTGTTTTTTCATTTCTTTTTCAATCATATCATAGAATTGATCGATTTTTGGCATAACAACGATACGAGTTCTTCTGTTACGCGCTTTGTTTTCAGCGCTATCATTTGCAACTAAAGGTACATATGAACTTCTACCAGCAGCAATTAATTTTGCAGGGTTAACTCCAAGATCATTTGTTAATACACGTACAATAGAAGTAGAACGTTTAACACTCAAATCCCAGTTGTCTAATATTATACCATTGCTTTTGTATGGTACGTCATCAGTATGACCTTCAACCATACACTCAAAATCTGGTTTGTCGTTAACTACTTTTGCAACTTTCGCTAAAACAGATTTTGCTTTATCACTTACTTCATAGCTACCGCTTTTGAATAATAATTTATCTGCGATAGAAATAAATACAACTCCTTTTTCAACATTGATTTCGATATCCGGATCGTTGATTCCAACAGCACCTTTTAAACTTGTAACTAATGCTAATGTCACACTGTCTTTTTTAGTTAAGGCATCCTGAAGTCTAGAGATTTTTAAATCTTTTTCTTTTAAACTCTCTAAAGATTTTTCAAGGTTTTCAGCTCCTTTAGTAGTTAATACAGTTAAATCTTTAGAACTGTTTATTAAGTCTTGATTGTGTGCTTTATAACTTTCAGCTGTAGCTGCTAATCCTGCTTTTTCTTCTAAACAAGAATTTAATTTAACTGTGCAAGAGTTTAATAAATCTTGTGTCTCTTTGTTCTTAGCTTCTAATGCTGCGTATTGCTTTTTCGATACACACGAAGTTAAGGCCATTAATACTGATAGTGCGATAACTATTTTTCTCATAGGTATTTTATTTAATTAAACGTTGATTACAAATTTAGTTTTTAATATTTTGATTACTGTTAAAGATTTCTTTAAATACAGTCAATCTCTTAATGTAATATAGGTAAACGATACTTTTTACGGTATAGTATTGCTGTATTTGAAAATCTTTTCTTTCCCGAAGATATTTTAAAGATATACAATAAAAAGAAAAGTGGGCCTTTAGAATTGCAAAAGTATGGCTAAATTTTCCTTGCGTAAGAAAACGGATACCCGCAATTCCATCCAAAATCATTCGAAAGAAAATTCTAAAAAACAATCCTTTTTTAGGTAAGTTTTTCACCAGCATTAGTAATGAATTCCTAAAATTTAAAAATGTCTTTTTCGGATTTCCCTGCTGTAATGTTGCGCCTCCAACATGATAAACTATTGATTGTGAATTGTATTTTATAATATGTCCCTCATTTGCGGCACGCCAACACAAGTCAATTTCTTCCTGATGTGCAAAAAAACTTTCGTCAAAACCTTTCAATTCATCATATACTTCTTTTCTGATAAAGAAACAGGCTCCGGAAGCCCAGAATAATTCGCAGTTATCGTCATACTGCCCATTATCTTTTTCAATGGTATCAAAAATGCGCCCTCTACAATAAGGAAAACCATATTTATCAATAAACCCACCTGCAGCACCTGCATATTCAAAATATTCCTTGTTTTTAAAATCAAGAATTTTAGGCTGAATAATCGCAGTTTGTTTTTCGGTATCAAAAGTTTCAATAATGGGTTTTAACCAATTTTCAGTTACTTCAATATCTGAATTAACTAAAGCGTATATTTCGGCATTGACTTCTTTTAAAGCATCATTGTAACCTTTTGCAAAGCCATGATTACCGTTATTTTGGATGATTTTTATGGTTGGAAAATTTTGTTTGACGAAATGTATTGAATCGTCTGTAGAAGCATTATCGGCTACATATAAAGTAGCTTCTGCTGAAAATTGAAGAACCGAAGGCAAAAACTGCTCAAGCAATTTTTTTCCATTCCAATTTAAAATGACAACTGCTATTTTATCCAAAAGTATTTGATGTTATAATTTAATAAATTTCCTTGTAATCCGGCAATGATTTTAAAAACTCATATTTTTCGTTTTCAAAATCCATCTGACAATAAAAATGATTCAGACCGTTTGTAACTTTCAAAAACCGTGCCTGCATTGTCATATTGTAACGGGCAATTTGGTCAAAAGTTGCCTGTGATATTTTCACTTCTGGCGCTTTGCATTCTACTAATATATGTATAGAGCCATCAGAATTGAATACTACAACATCATACCTTTTTCGTAAACCATTGACTGTTAAAACTTTTTCTACGTTTATGAGCGATTTTGGATATTTTTTTTCATTCATTAAATAATGAACAACGTGTTGGCGAACCCATTCTTCCGGAGTAAGAATGATAAATTTTTTTCTGATTTCATCAAAAATAGACACTTTATTTTCGCTATTTTTGAATCGAAAAGGATAGATTGGAAAATTTAATCGTTGCATAAAGCAAAAATATTAAAATACTTTCAGGTTTCAAGTTTAAGTTTCAAGTTATTGAAATCAGAACCTGAAAGTTGACTTGAAACAAAAGATTTGAATGGACGAAGTTGTAAAAATTGTTAATGATATCAAAGCGGGAAACATAAAGCCGATTTATTTTTTAATGGGCGAAGAGCCTTATTATATTGATAAACTATCGGAATATATTGAGCAGAATGTTCTTTCTGAAGAAGAAAAGGGATTTAATCAAACAGTTTTATATGGAAGAGATGTTTCTGTTGAAGATATTGTTTCAACGGCTAAGCGCTATCCTATGATGGCTGACCGTCAGGTTGTTATTGTGAAAGAAGCACAGGATTTATCCCGAACAATAGATAAAATTGAATCCTATGTAAATAATCCAATGGAAACTACGGTTTTGGTTTTTTGCTACAAATATAAAACACTGGACAAACGTAAAAAAGTAACTAAATTATTAGCACAAAACGGAATCGTTTACGAGAGTAAAAAATTATATGAAAACCAGGTTGGTGACTGGATAAAACGAGTTCTTGCCGGAAAAAAATATACCATTGATCCTAAAGCAAACGCCATGTTGGTAGAGTTTTTAGGAACAGATTTGAGTAAAATTAATAATGAATTAGAAAAACTGCAGATTATTTTACCGCAAGGAACTGTAATTACACCTCAGCATATCGAGGAAAATATTGGTTTCAGCAAAGATTATAATGTTTTTGAACTTCGAAAAGCTATTGGTGAACGCAATCAGTGGAAAGCTTATAAAATTGCAGAAAACTTTGCTCATAATCCTAAAGAATATCCGTTGGTAATGACAACCGGATTAGTATTTGGTTTTTTTGTCCAGCTTTTAAAATACCACGGACTGAAAGATAAAAATCCAAAAAATGTAGCTTCGGCGATTGGCGTAAATCCTTATTTTTTAAAGGAATATGATCTGGCTTTAAAAAACTATCCCATGAGAAAAGTGAGCCAGATTGTTGGCGCTTTGCGTGATGTGGATGTTAAAAGTAAGGGAGTTGGCGCCAATGCTTTGCCACAATCAGATTTGCTAAAAGAAATGCTGTATAAAATATTTAATTAAGCCACGAAAATTCACGATATTTGCACTTCTAAAAATAAATCACATTAAAAAATAATTACTTCAATTATGGGAATGAATAAAAATACCGTTTTAGGATGGGCTACTTTTATAATGATACTTATGGGATTGTTGCTTATAGGTCTTGGCGCTTTTAGATACAGTGAAGTATCGGGCTGGGGGTTTGTAGCTGTTGGAGTTGGCTTTTTTGCCAATGCCTGGGTTTTTAATGCTTTGAAAGGAAGAGTTTAGCAATATTAAATTGCAAGTACAATATCAAAACTCAATAGAAAAATAATTAATTAAAATAAAAAATATATAAAATGTCAGACGATAAGAAAGTAATTTTCTCAATGCAAAAATTGAGTAAAACCTATCAGGGAGCAGACAAACCGGTACTTAAAAACATTTATCTAAGTTTCTTTTACGGAGCTAAAATCGGTATTTTAGGACTTAATGGTTCTGGAAAATCTTCTCTTTTGAAAATTATTGCCGGAGTAGATAAAAATTATCAGGGAGATGTTGTTTTTCAACCAGGTTATACTGTTGGTTATTTAGAGCAGGAACCAATCCTTGATGATTCTAAAACCGTGATCGAAATTGTTCGTGAAGGAGCTGCTGAAACTATGGCAGTTTTAGAAGAATACAATCAAATTAATGATTTATTCGGTCTTGAAGAAAACTATTCCGATCCTGATAAAATGGATAAGTTGATGGATCGTCAGGCAGCTTTACAAGATAAAATTGATGCTCTTGGTGCCTGGGAAATAGATACCAAACTTGAAATTGCAATGGATGCTTTGCGTACGCCGGAAGGAGATACGCCAATCAAAAACCTTTCAGGAGGTGAGCGTCGTCGTGTAGCTTTATGTCGTTTGTTGTTGCAACAGCCTGATGTATTGCTATTGGATGAGCCAACCAACCACTTAGATGCTGAGTCTGTACTTTGGTTAGAACAACACTTAGCACAATATGCCGGAACTGTAATTGCGGTAACGCACGATAGATATTTCCTTGATAATGTTGCAGGTTGGATTTTAGAGCTGGATAGAGGAGAAGGTATTCCGTGGAAAGGGAATTACTCTTCCTGGTTAGATCAAAAATCTAGTCGTATGGCTCAAGAGGAAAAAGTAGCTTCAAAACGAAGAAAAACTTTAGAGCGTGAGTTGGACTGGGTTCGTCAGGGAGCAAAAGGTCGTCAAACGAAACAAAAAGCGCGTTTACAGAACTACGATAAATTACTAAACGAAGATCAAAAACAACTGGATGAAAATCTGGAAATCTATATCCCGAATGGTCCACGTTTAGGAACGAATGTTATTGAAGCTAAAAATGTTGCAAAAGCTTTTGGAGATAAATTGTTGTATGATAATTTGAACTTCACTTTGCCACAAGCTGGAATTGTTGGAATTATCGGACCAAACGGTGCTGGTAAATCGACCATTTTCAAAATGATTATGGGCGAGCAAAAAACAGATAGCGGAGAATTTTCAGTAGGAGAAACTGTAAAAATCGCTTATGTAGATCAATCTCACTCTAATATTGATCCAAATAAATCGATCTGGGAAAATTTTGCCGATGGTCAGGAATTGATTATGATGGGCGGAAAGCAAGTAAACTCAAGAGCTTATTTATCTCGTTTTAATTTTGGTGGAGGCGAGCAAAACAAGAAAGTGTCAATGCTTTCAGGTGGAGAGCGTAACCGTTTGCACTTAGCAATGACTTTGAAAGAAGAAGGAAATGTACTTTTACTGGATGAGCCTACGAATGATTTAGATGTAAATACACTTCGTGCACTTGAAGAAGGTCTGGAGAATTTTGCAGGTTGTGCCGTAATTATTTCGCACGACAGATGGTTCTTAGATAGAATTTGTACGCACATTCTGGCTTTCGAAGGAGATTCTGAAGTTTACTATTTCGAAGGAGGTTTCTCTGAATACGAAGAAAACAAAAAGAAACGCTTAGGTGGTGATTTAACTCCAAAACGTCTGAAATACAGAAAGTTAATTAGATAATACTTGAATTAATTTTCAATTTTTAAAATCCCAAATTCCAATTTTTTGATAAATTGAATTTGGGATTTTTTTTGCGAGCTTTGCGTAATCTTTGCGTTCCTTGCGGTTCAAAAAGTTTTACAAAAATTTACTTTTCAATTCTGGAGCAGGAATCATACAGCTTTCTTTTTTGCCATACCATTTGTAACGATTCTTGGCAATATAATCGTAGGTATAATTTCGAAGTTTTTCAGGAAATATTTTTAAAATTGAAATCAGACTATAAATTCCTCCTAAGTCTTCTCCAATTTCTATTGCTGCAGAAGATTTATAATAATAAGCAACACCAGGATTGTATAAAATAATACTATCAATTTTAGTTTGATCAATACCAATGTAGTTGCAAATTTCATTTCCCAATTCCGATTGCAAAGCCACAAATCGAAAAATATCTTTTTTGTCATTTTTGATAATAAACTGAACTGCGCTATTGCATAAATTGCAAATACCATCGAAGAGGATTATTTTTTTGTCTTTTGCAATGTTTGCAGGAAACGATGCAATTTCGGTTTGTGTTTTCATATACTATAATTGCTTATTTTAGTGAGATTGCTTCGTTCCTCGCAAAGACACACGTAATGTCATTGCGAGGAACGAAGCAACCACACTATGTTTTTTCATTTCTATTATACTATCATTATGTCTTCAATTTCTTCAAACAAATCTTTCCAAGTTGGATTAATCGAACGAATGAGTTCATTCTTTGCTTCTCTTGATCCAGCTTTGATTTGCTTTTCTCTTCCTATTGCATCTTCAATCCATTGAAATTGTTCGTAATAAACTAGAATATTTACATTATATTTTGCAGAGAACGATTTTGGGTATTTTTTATTTTTATGTTCTAGGATTCTATTCGGAAGATTTGAAGTTACACCAGTGTAAATTATTGTTTGGTATTTATTGTTAATGAGGTATACGAATCCTGATTTCATGTTTTTATTTTTTAGAATTGTCATTTATTGAAGGAAAGAAGTAATCTCACTTTGATTTTTCATAAATAAGTTTTAACTCAATTATGTTAGTGTGGTTGCTTCGTTCCTCGCAATGACAAAACTATAAATAAAAATATAAATTGTAAGATTTTTATTATTATAAATTTTAATTATTAAAAATTATATTTTAATAAATTTCATGAATTAAAAACGGCCTTCATAAATTTAATTTAAACGTTTTTTTTGATAATTTTCGATCTTCATCTCGTATTTTAAAAAATCTTTATTTAAATCGCTTTATTTTAATTCTGATGATTTTTCATCATAATTGCAACTCTGAAAACTGCGACTGAAGACTGAAGACTATTTCTTCCCAGCTTCTACAAATTCCAATTCATCCAAACTTACTTTCGAAGTAAAGATTCCGTAATTTACTGTTGCTTTATTTTTTTCAATTGAATCTATACTCCCAACAGATCTTCCATCTAACATTCTAACGCGATCTCCAACTTTCAAAATAGGTTTTGGTTTTTCGATAACAGGTTTGAGTTTCTTTTCTTTTTTCTCTTTTCGAATTTCCTCCACCTGAACAGATACTTCGGCAATAACTTCTTTTTTCTTTTCGATTATAGCTTTGGCTTCTTTTGGAGTTGCTTTTTTGCGTTTTGAATTTTCAATTTCAATAATTTTCAAAAATTCTCCAATAAGCTCTTTTTTATTTTTATTGTTGAAATATTTCTCCGAGATATCTTCTATTTTCTGACCAATGTAAATTGTCTTTTGATTACTGTCGTATAATTCCTGATAGCTTTCGAGTTTTTGTTTGATTTTTACATTGATGTTTTCCATCTTTTTGCTCTCCTCGCGCGCTCTTGTTTCTTCTTCTTTTAAATTGATAGAAGTCTTTTCCAATTTCGAACGTTCCTTTTGAAGTGTTGCAATTGTTTTGTCAAAACGCACTTTCCCAACCTCGATTTTCTTTTTGGCACGATTAATCAGTCCAAACGGAATACCATTTTTCAAGGCAACCTCAAAAGTAAACGAACTTCCGGCTTGACCTAAAGCCAATTTGTACATTGGCTCAAGCGATTTTTCATCGAACATCATATTTGCATTTGTAGCAAAAGGCAATTCGTTAGCCAAAATTTTTAAGTTCGAATAGTGTGTGGTAATAATTCCGAACGCTTCACGATGGTAGAATTCTTCCAGGAAAATTTCAGCCAAAGCGCCTCCTAATTCAGGATCAGAACCTGTACCAAATTCGTCAATCAAAAACATAGTTTTCTTGTTGCACTTCTTCAGGAAATAATTCATGTTTTTCAGACGATAACTATAAGTACTCAAATGATTTTCAATAGATTGATTGTCTCCAATGTCTGTTAAAATTCGGTCGAATAAGAAAGTTTCACTTCGTTCGTGAACCGGAATCAACATTCCCGATTGTAGCATCAATTGCAATAAACCAACTGTTTTAAGCGAAATTGTTTTTCCGCCAGCATTTGGTCCTGAAATTACAATGATTCGGTTATCTTGTTTTAATTCAATGGTTTGTGGATGCGTAACTTCGTTTTTCTGTTTGTTATTTAAATACAAAATTGGATGATAAGCTTCTCTAAAGAACAATCTTCTTTCTTCTGTAATTGTTGGTAAGATTCCATTTATTCTGTTGGCGTATTTAGCTTTTCCCGCAACAACATCAATATCACTTAAAAACTCCTGATATTCAATTAATAAAGGTAAATAGGGACGAATCTGATTTGATAATTGTTTTAGAATTCGTGTGATTTCTTCTTTTTCTTCATATTCAAGATTCGCTAATTCTCTGGAGTATTGTAAAGTAGCTTCTGGTTCGATGTAAGCAATACTTCCGGTTTTGGAACTTCCTAAAATAGAACCTTTTACTTTACGACGATACATGGCTAAAACCGCTAATACTCGACGGTTTTGAACAAAGCTTTCTTTAATATCGTCCAGATAACCAAGACTATTGTTGTGGCTTAGAGCAACTCCAAAACTTTGATTTACTTTACCGCGAACAATATTCATATTTTGTCGAATACTCAATAAGGCTGGAGAAGCATTGTCTTTTATCTCTCCATATTTGTCTACAATAGCATCAATTAAGGTAACGATATCTTTGGTGTATTCAACTCGTGACGCTCTCGCGTTTAGATTTGGATAATAATCATCAAATTTTTTAAGGAAATTAAGCAAGAAATTAGAAGTTGAGGAAAGTGTAGCAATTTTTCTAAAACTGCCTACTTCCAAAAAACTATCTTCAATGGCTAAGAATTTGATTTCGTGTGTTATGGCGTCAAATCCGTGATTAGGAATCGCGTTATTATTTTGAAAAGAGGAAACATATTCTGATGTCTGCAATAAAGCCTGCATCAAAGTTTCCTTATCTCTGAATGGTGTTATTTGTAAGGCTTTTTCCTTTCCAATATCTGTGTTACAGCCCGCTGAAATAGTTTCGAGCACTGTTGGAAATTGTAAGTCCTGTAATGTTTTTTCGGTAATACTGATCATTTAATTCCTTTAATAAAGTACATGCAAAAGTACGAAATTAGTAGCATTGAATTTCAGAAAGTTCGCGTCTAAATTTTATTGCTTTAAATATGATTTTACTTAAAAATTCCTGAAATTCGCATAAAAAAAGTTATGGACATAAAAATGCATTCTTCTTGGAAGCCAGTTTTAAGTGATGAATTTGAGAAGCCCTATTTTAACGAATTGATTGCTTTTGTAAAATCTGAGTATACCACTAAGGTTTGTTATCCAAAAGGGAGTCAAATATTTTCGGCGTTTGATCATTGTCATTTTGATCAGGTAAAAGTGGTTATTATAGGTCAGGATCCTTATCACGGTCCAAATCAGGCAAATGGATTGTGTTTTTCTGTAAATGACGGAATTCCTTTTCCTCCATCTCTTTATAATATTTTTAAAGAAATCGAAAAAGATTTGAACAAACCGATTCCTAAGACGGGTAATTTAGAACGCTGGGCAGGTCAGGGAGTTTTTCTTTTAAATGCTACTTTAACAGTTCGACAAGCTGAAGCCGGAAGTCATCAGGGCAAAGGTTGGGAGAAATTTACTGATGCTGTTATTAAACAGATTTCTGCTGAAAAAGAAAATGTTGTGTTTTTGCTTTGGGGAGGTTTTGCTCAAAAGAAAGCAGCTTTAATCGATGCTTCAAAACATCATATTCTAAAATCCGGACATCCTTCTCCTTTAAGTGCTAACAGAGGATTTTGGTTTGGAAATAAACATTTTAGTCAAACAAATGATTTTTTGAGATCAAAAGGACTGAAAGAAATAGAATGGTAACAATAAACACGAATTTCACAGATTTGTACTAATCAATTAATTTGTACAAATCTGTGAAATTTGCGTTATTGACTTTATTTATTTCTTAATAATCTCGTCTAGAATCGCTTTATTTTCGAAGTTGATTACTTTTAAAATAATTTCTTGATTCTTAGCTGTTTTTCCTTCAATAATATAAAGTTTTCCTTTTTTGAACGGAACATTACTTTGATCAAAATCTACATCTCCATAAGTTAGTGTGTTTTTAACATCAGCTGTATCAACCCATTTTTCATTCAAAGTTTGGATTGCCTTATCGGAATATTGAAAAGGTTTCGTGCGTAAATTATTTAAAACTCTGGCGTTTGGGAAGTAGTTGCAACGAGTATCCTTTCCACTAAATACAAGGGCTACAAAAAAGCATCCCATAACTAAACCAATTAAATAATAAGCAAAACGATGTACGAACTTCATGAAATAAATTTTTTGCAAAGGTACACTAAAGTTCCTTTAAAATACAAGTAAATTAATATCGTTGTCTGGCAAATCGAACCAATCGCCAATTGCTTTATTTGTTAGGATTCCGTGGTATAAATAAACTCCGTTTTTCAATCCTTTATTACATCTGATAGAACTTTCTAAACCACCGTCGTCTGCTATCTGAAGTAGATATGGCGTTAGTATATTACTAATTGATAATGAGGCGGTTTTGGAATATCTTGATGGAATATTTGGTACACAGTAATGCAAAACATTACTTTTTATGAAAGTCGGTTTTTCGTGAGTAGTAACTTCTGAAGTCTCAAAACAACCTCCTGTATCGATGCTGACATCGACAATTACGGCTCCTTTTTTCATATGTTCAACCATAGTTTCTGTTACTACAATCGGGCAGCGCTCTTTACCTCGCATGGCACCGATGGCAACATCACAACGTCTCAAAGCTTTTAATAATGCTTTTTGCTGAACAGTAGAAGTGAAAATTCTTTGGTTTAGATTGTTTTGTAAACGACGTAATTTGGTAATTGAATTATCAAAAACTTTTACGTTTGCACCAAGTCCAATGGCGGTTTTTGCAGCAAATTCACCCACAGTTCCAGCACCTAAAATAACAACTTCAGTAGGAGGGACGCCGGTAATATTTCCGAATAAAAGTCCTTTTCCAAATTCATCTGTAATCATTAATTCGGCAGCAATAAGGATGGAAGCTGTACCGGCAATTTCACTTAAAGATTTTACGGCAGGATAAGAACCATCTTCATCTTTAATATACTCGAACGCTAATGCCGTTATTTTTTTTTGAGCTAAAGCTTCAAAATATTCTTTCTTTTTTGTTTTTAACTGAATAGCAGAAATGATAATCGTTTCAGGATTAATCATTTTAATTTCAGCCAGAGTTGGTGGTTCTACTTTAAGCAACATCGGACAGCCAAAAACCTTTTTGGTATCTTTTGTCACTTCTGCACCCGCATCACTATATTCCTTGTCAGAATAGCTCGAACTCTCTCCTGCACCCGATTCAATCATTACACGATGTCCTTCATAGGTAAGTGAGTTGACCGCGTCTGGCGTCAGGCAAATACGACGTTCCTGATAACTAGTTTCTTTAGGTATCCCTATGAAAAGCTCTCTTTTAAATCGGCCCACTTCAAGTTTTTCTTCTTGTGGTAACAATTGTTGTTTCGTAAATGGAGTTAAGGTAATTGACATGGGTTGTGCAAAAAATTAAGAGTACAAATTACGTAAAAAGTTTTAAAATTAGTGCAAATATTCTGCTAATACTAAAAGTCAATATTAAGAGATTGTTTTTTCCATTTTTATGTCGGCTCTTTCGTAGCTGACATCTCCTAATGGAACTTCAATAAAACCAAATTTTTTATACAAATGAAGTGCAGGAAGTAAAATTCTGTTTGAATATAAAAGCAACTTTTTGATATTATTTTCTTCAGCCACAGCTACACTATGTACTAAAAGTTTATTTCCAATTCCAAGGCCTTGCGCTTTGTCTGAAACAGCCATTTTACTCAATTCGAAAGTGTTCTCATCAATCTTCATCAGAGAAACTGTTCCAAGGATTTCATCATTATACTTAGCGTAAAAAATCATTCCGCCTTTATCAATAATTTCTTCCTGAGGATTTGAAAGCACTAGTTCATCTTTTTCCTCAACTCTAAAATACTTTTGAAGCCATTCGATGTTTAAGGTTTTGATGTGTTCTTTTAAATCTGGTGAGTAGGGGATTATTTCTACTGTATTTTGGGTATTCATAATAATATTAGTTGTTACACAGATATAAACGAAATTTTCGCAGAATAACAGAAAGAACTAGATCAAAAAACTCTGCGAATCTCCGTGAAATCTTCGGGAATCTCTGTAGAATTAAATCAGTTCTAAACTTCTATTTCCATCAGCCAACAACTCAATTGTAACTGTAGAATGTTCTTCCGGAATTAAACTGGCTATTTTTTCAGACCATTCAATAAAACACCAGTTTCCAGAATACAAATAATCATCAACACCCATATCAAGTGCTTCGGTTTCTTTGTTTAATCTGTAGAAATCGAAATGATAAATGATTTGATTGTTAGAAGTATAATATTCATTAACTAAAGAAAAGGTTGGACTACTTGTAGCATCCTGAACTCCTAAGCTCTTGCATAATTGTTTAATTAAAGTAGTTTTTCCAACACCCATTTCTCCATTGAAAAGAATGATTTTTTTTGGATTTTGAGCAATAATTTGTTCTGCTACTTCCTGAATTTGATCTAATGAAAAAACGATATTCATTGTTATACTTATTTTTATAATAGTCTCAGTTGCGGTTTTCAGTATCAGTTGAAAAACTGAAAACTGCGACTGAAAACTTTTTTTATTTAGGATTAAAAACCAAAAACGGAATAATCATTTCTTCTAATGAAATTCCACCATGCTGATAGGTGTTTCTGTAATAACTCACGTAATGATTATAGTTGTTTACGTAGGCTAAAAAGAAATCATTTTTAGCGAATATAAAGGAGCTACTCATATTTATAGCTGGCAATCCAATATTTTTTGGCTCTTTTACAACGTACACATCTTTTTGCTCGTAAGTCAAACTACGACCGGTTTTATAACGCAAATTTAAACTTGTATTTTTATCTCCAACCACTTTCGATGGGTTTTTTACATTAATCGTTCCGTGATCTGTGGTCAGAATTAATTTGAATCCTAAAAGTTGTGCTTGTTGGATAATTTCCAATAAAGGGGAATTTTTAAACCAGCTTAAAGTCAATGAACGATAGGCTTTATCATCAGAAGCTAACTCTTTTACAACTTCCATTTCTGTCTTGGCATGCGATAACATATCTACAAAATTGTAAACAACTGTTACTAAATCATTGCCTTTTAAAGCTTTGAAGTTTTCAGCCAGTTTTTTACCGCCTGCATAATTTGTAATTTTAAAATAATCTTCTTTAATATTTAATCCCAAACGCTTTAACTGAGCGGAAAGGAATTCGGCTTCGTAAAGATTTTTTCCTCCATCTTCAACATCGTTTTTCCAGTATTGTGGAAATTGTTTTTCCATTTCGATAGGCAATAATCCAGAGAAAATGGCATTTCTTGCATATTGTGTAGCCGTTGGAAGAATAGAAAAATAAGGAACTTCTTTTTCTAATTTATAATAGTTAGAAACCACAGTTTCAAAAGATTTCCACTGATCGTAACGCAAATTATCAATAACTACAAACAAAATTGGTTTGTCTTTTTTCTTGATTTCAGGAACCACTAATTCCTTAAATAAGTTGTGAGATTGAATAGGTTTGTCTGCTTTTGGAGCAAACCAGTCTTCGTAATTTCTTTCAATATATTTTCCAAATTGCGAATTGGCTTCAATCTTTTGAGATTCAAGGATTTCAATCATTCCCTGATCATTGATGTTTTCGAGTTCTAATTCCCAAAAAATCAATTTTTTATATAATTCAACCCAATCTTCAAAAGAATTAACCATCGCTAATTCCATTGAAATCTTACGAAATTCCTTCTGATAATCTAAAGTCGTTTTTTCAGAAATCAATCTTGAATGATCCAGATTTTTCTTCAAACTCAACAAAATCTGATTTGGATTTACCGGTTTTATCAAATAATCAGCGATTTTAGAACCAATCGCTTCTTCCATTATATACTCTTCCTCGCTTTTGGTAATCATAATCATCGGAATGGCCGATTTTTTTTCTTTCATTTCCGAAAGTGTTTCCAAACCGCTCATTCCCGGCATATTTTCATCCAAAAAAACAATGTCAAAATTGTCTTCTTCAAACAAAGCAATAGCATCTAAACCGTTGTTACAAGTTGTTACAGCATAGTTTTTTTTCTCCAGAAATAATATATGTGGCTTTAAAAGATCGATTTCATCGTCGACCCAAAGTATTTTTATCTTGTCCATAAATGTATTTTAATTTTTATGCAATTTAGAAGTATAGAACTTAAAAAGTATTAAAAATAGTATAAAATTCAGAATAATAAATACTGTTTTTAGATTAAAATAATGAGGTAGTAAGCAATAGGTATTTGTTTTTTTATATTTTCGTAAAATTAGGAAGAACAATTTTTTTAAGAATAAAAATATGACAAACATCGATGCCGTGATTTTAAAGCCAAAACAACATTTTGAGATTTTAGACGGATTAAGAGGTATAGCTGCTTTGGTAGTTGTACTTTTTCATTTTATGGAAATGGTTTATGCTCCAAAAGATAATTTTTTTGCACACGGCTTTTTAGCAGTCGATTTTTTCTTCTGTTTATCTGGATTCGTCATTGCTTATGCCTATAATGACCGTGTTGAAAAAATGGGAATTCTTGAATTTTTTAAATCTAGGCTTATCAGATTACATCCTTTAGTAGTTTTTGGCTCGATATTGGGATTACTGGCTTTCCTTTTTGATCCTTTTAACGGTCAATCAGAAACTTATGAAACTGGTAAAGTAATTTTAATATTTTTGACTTCAATTCTTTTAATTCCTTTTCCGGTAATGACAGAACGTTCTTTTAATCTTTTCGGTTTAAATGCTCCTGCCTGGTCTTTGTTTTGGGAATATGTTGCCAATATTTTTTATGCACTTTTTCTATATAAACTAAGTCAGCGTTGGCTGTCTTTATTAACGATTTTAGCTGCAATAGGAATTTGTTTTGTTAGCTATCGTGCAGGAGGTACCCTGATGGGCGGATGGGGTGATGCAAGTTTTTGGGATGGTTGTGCCCGCATTTCCTATTCATTTTTAGCAGGAATGTTGATTTACAAATCGAATTGGATTATCAAAACAAAGCTCGGGTTTGCAGGTTTATCAATACTACTTTTGCTAGCGCTTTTAATGCCTTTTTCTGATTGGAACTGGCTTACAGAACCTTTCATCGTATTATTATATTTCCCTTTATTGATTGTATTAGGAGCCGGAGCCTCACTAACACAAAGATTGCGAAAGGTATGTATCTTTTCCGGGAAAATTTCTTATCCTTTATATATGACTCATTATATGGTGATATGGATGTTTTTAAATTATTACACAAAGTACAAACCGGCAACAAATCAACTAGCTTTTATTATAATCACTGGAACTATTCTTTTGGTTGGATTTGCCTATTTAGTAATGACTTTTTACGATATTCCGGTTCGAAAATACCTGACTGAGAGAAGAAGGAAGGTTTAATTTTGAAATAAATGATATGAGTTAATGAAAAAGTAATTGTTCGAAAGAAATTTTTGCATAAAAATGATTGTGTGATTGAAAATTGTATTTCTTTTGTAAGATATTTTTCAGGATTTTATAAATAGAAAAAAATGCCTTCAGTAAAAAAGGTTTCTGACTGTATTCTAAATCTTTCTAATATTACAATCTAAATTACTTATATTTGTTGACCAAAAAATAACCAAATAGTGACTCATATCAACAAGTTAAAAATATTTAATGATCCCATTTACGGGTTTATTTCAATCCCGAACGAACTTATCTACGATTTAATTCAACATCCTTATTTTCAGCGTTTACGCCGTATTTCGCAAATGGGATTGTCGTATTTGGTTTATCCTGGTGCTAATCATACGCGCTTTCATCATGCTTTGGGGTGTATGCATTTGATGCAGAAAGCAGTTGAAACACTTCGTTTTAAAGGAGTTGCTATTTCTCAGGAAGAAGAATGTGCTTTGCTGATAGCTATTTTATTGCATGATATTGGTCATGGTCCATTTTCGCATGCAATGGAAAAAAGTATAGTCGAAGATGTGAATCATGAGGCTATTTCGCTATTATTCATGAATCAGCTGAATGAAGAATTTGATGGAAGATTGAGTTTGGCAATTCAGGTTTTTAAAGGTGAGTATCACAGAAAATTCATGTTGCAATTGATTTCAAGTCAATTAGACATGGATCGAATGGATTATTTAAAACGAGATAGCTTTTATACCGGAGTTGCAGAAGGAAATGTCAACTCAGAGCGATTAATTCAGATGATGAATGTTGTGGATGGTGTATTGGTTATTGAAGAAAAAGGAATTTATTCTGTTGAAAAATTCCTGCTTTCCAGAAGATTAATGTATTGGCAGGCTTATTTGCATAAAACAAGTTTGGTGGCCGAATTAATTTTAATGAAAGTATTGAAAAGAGCCAAAGAACTAACCTTAAAAGGAGTTTCTTTACCTTGCAGTGAACCACTGTTGTTTTTTATGCAGAATAAAGTTTCATTAGAAGATTTTGATGCCGAAAAATTAGATTTATTCTCTCAATTAGATGATTTTGATATTATAAGTGCTTTAAAAGCGTGGCAAAAACAAGATGATTTTATACTTTCTACTTTAAGTAAAATGATCATTAACAGGGATTTATTAAAGATTAAATTGAGTGCCGAGAAGATTCCAATGGAAGAATCGCAATCGATGAAAGAGGAATTTGCTGAAGAGCATCATATTTCGTCTGTAGATGCCGGATATTTTATTTTTAGAGGGAAAATTAAAAACCAGGCCTATAGTAAAGAAGCTGAACCGATACGAATTTTGAAAAAAGATAAAACAATTGAAGATGTTGTAGAAGCATCTGATCAGTTGAATTTGAAATCGTTATCTAAATTGGTGACAAAATATTACATCTGTTTTCCAAAACAACTTATCTAAAATTAACATTTAAAATCTATTTTTTATATTTTTGTCGCAATGAAATTTACAGCAGAACAAATAGCAGGAATTTTAGAAGGAGAAGTTGTTGGGAATCCCAATGCAGAAGTTTCTCGGCTATCTAAAATAGAAGAAGGCGAGGAAGGATCGCTTACTTTTTTGGCTAATCCCAAATATATCAACTACATATATACTACAAAAGCTTCAGTAACAATTGTAAATGACAGCTTTATACCAGAACAGGAAATTACTACAACCTTAATAAAAGTAGAAGATGCCTATGCGTCTTTTTCTAAACTTTTGCAGTTTTACAATCAGGTTAAATTGAATAAAAATGGAATAGAAACACAGTCTTTTATTTCTGAAGGAACTAAATATGGCGAAAATTTATATTTGGGAAGCTTTAGCTATATAGGACAAAATGTGGTTTTAGGTGATAATGTAAAAATTTATCCAAACAGTTTTATTGGTGATAATGTTGTTATTGGTGACAATGTGTATATTTTTGCCGGGGCTAAAATATATTCGGAAACGGTAATTGGAAACAATTGTACCATTCATTCCGGAACTATTATAGGTGCAGATGGTTTTGGTTTCGTACCAGATGAAGAAGGTGTATATAGTAAAGTGCCTCAAATAGGCAATGTAATTATAGAAGACAATGTAGATATTGGTGCCAATACTACAATTGACAGAGCTACTCTTGGTTCTACGATTATTAGAAAAGGAGTTAAATTAGACAATCAGATTCAGATTGCCCATAATGTAGAAATTGGTAAAAACACTGTAATTGCTGCTCAATCAGGCGTTGCGGGTTCTACAAAAATTGGAGAAAATTGTATGATTGGCGGGCAAGTTGGTATCGCAGGACACTTAGTTATAGGAAATAATGTTAGGCTTCAGGCTCAATCGGGAGTAGCAAGAAACATCAAAGATGATGAAATATTGCAAGGAACGCCTTCACTTGGATATACTGATTTTAATAAATCATATGTTCATTTCAAGAACTTTCCTAAAATTGTGGCCGAACTGGAAGAATTAAAAAAACAAATAATAAACCCAAAAAATGGAAATAATGGTTAAACAGAAGACCATCAAAAATGAAATTTCACTAACAGGCGTTGGATTACACACTGGAAAAGAAGTTACAATGACTTTTAAACCAGCTCCAATTAATAATGGTTTCACTTTTGTAAGAGTAGATTTGCAAGGTCAGCCAGTGATTGAAGCTGATGCCAATTATGTTGTTAATACACAAAGAGGTACAAATTTAGAAAAACTAGGGGTGAAAATTCAAACTCCGGAACACGTACTAGCTGCATTGGTTGGTTGTGATTTGGATAATGTTATCATAGAATTAAATGCTTCAGAACTTCCTATCATGGATGGTTCTTCAAAATATTTTGTTGAGGCGATAGAAAAAGCGGGTATTGAAGAACAAGACGCTAAACGTAACGTTTATGTAGTAAAAGAAGTGATTTCTTTTACAGATGAAGCTACAGGAAGTGAGATTCTGGTAATGCCAAGCGATGACTATCAAGTTACTGCAATGGTTGATTTTGGTACTAAAGTATTAGGTACACAAAATGCAACGATGAAAAGCATAGCCGATTTTAAAGATGAAATTGCTAATTCAAGAACTTTTAGTTTTTTACATGAATTAGAGTCTCTGTTAGAAAACGGACTAATTAAAGGAGGAGATTTAAACAATGCAATTGTATATGTAGATAAAGAAATCTCTGACTCTACAATGGAAAATTTAAAGAAAGCCTTTGGTAAAGATAAAATTTCTGTAAAACCAAATGGTGTTTTAGATAATCTTACTTTACATTACCCAAACGAAGCAGCTCGTCACAAATTATTAGATGTAGTAGGAGATTTAGCTTTAATTGGAGTAAGAATTCAAGGAAAAATTATAGCAAACAAACCAGGTCATTACGTAAATACCCAGTTTGCTAAAAAAATTGGGAAAATCATTAAAATTGAGCAGAGAAATCATGTGCCGGTTTATGATTTGAACAAAGAGCCTTTGATGGATATTCACAAAATTATGTCGATGTTGCCACACCGACCACCATTTTTGTTGATTGACAGGATTATAGAAATGTCTGACCGTCACGTTGTAGGTTTGAAAAATGTTACGATGAATGAAAATTTCTTTGTAGGACATTTTCCTGAAGCTCCGGTAATGCCGGGTGTTTTAATCGTTGAAGCTATGGCACAAACAGGAGGGATTTTAGTATTGAGTACAGTTCCGGATCCTGAAAACTATTTGACTTATTTTATGAAAATAGATAATGTTAAATTCAAACACAAAGTATTGCCAGGTGACACATTAATTTTCAAATGCGAATTGATTTCTCCTATCAGAAGAGGAATCTGTCACATGCAGGCAAATGCATATGCAAATGGTAAATTAGTTACCGAGGCAGAATTAATGGCTCAAATTGTAAAAAAACAATAATAATTTAATGAAAATTATTGTTTACGTTTGTTGCCCAAATTAGACTATTTTAATTTAAAATATAAAACATACAGATGAATCAACCATTAGCATATGTTCATCCTGGCGCTAAAATCGCTAAAAACGTTGTAATTGAGCCTTTTACAACAATTCACAATAATGTTGTTATTGGTGATGGCACCTGGATTGGTTCAAATGTAACCATCATGGAAGGCGCTCGAATTGGTAAAAATTGTAATATTTTTCCAGGGGCAGTTATTTCTGCGGTACCACAAGATTTAAAATTTGGAGGAGAAGATTCTTTGGCTATTATTGGAGACAATTGTACTATCAGAGAATGCGTAACTATAAATAGAGGTACAGTTGCTTCAGGTCAAACTATTCTTGGAAACAATTGTTTAGTTATGGCTTATGCGCACATTGCGCATGATTGCGAAATTGGAAACAATGCCATTATCGTAAACGGAGTTGCCCTGGCTGGTCACGTAGTGGTTGGAAACCATGCTGTAATTGGAGGTTTGGCAGCGATTCACCAATTTATTCATATTGGAGATCATGCTATGATTTCTGGTGGATCTTTGGTAAGAAAAGATGTTCCGCCTTATACAAAAGCGGCAAAAGAACCTTTATCTTATGTTGGAATCAATTCAGTTGGTTTAAGAAGAAGAGGATTTAGCACGGAAAAAATCAGAGAAATTCAGGAAATTTACAGAATTTTATACCAAAAAAATTATAATACAACTCAGGCTTTAAGTATTATTGAAGCCGAAATGGAAGCTACTCCTGAGAGAGATGAAATTTTAGATTTTATCAGAAATTCATCAAGAGGAATCATGAAAGGTTATTCAGGGAATTATTAATTTTAGAGTTTAGATATCTGATTTTAGATTTCTTACTTCATCATTAAAGCTCAAATAAATATAAAAAATAATAAAATGTAGATTAACGATTCTTTTTAGAATCTAAATCTGCATTCTAAAATCTAAAATTAAACAAAATGGCATCTACATCAGATATTAGAAACGGATTGTGTATTAAATTCAATCACGATATTTATAAAATCGTTGAATTTCTTCACGTAAAACCTGGAAAAGGACCTGCTTTCGTAAGAACAAAATTGAGAAGTTTAACTACAGGAAGAGTATTAGATAATACATTTTCTGCCGGACATAAAATTGATGATGTGCGTGTAGAGACGCATAATTACCAGTTTTTATATGCTGAAGGAGATGAGTTTCATTTTATGAATACAGAATCTTTCGAGCAAATTTCTTTGAATAAAAACATTTTGGATGCTCCAGGATTGTTAAAAGAAGGTACAAGTGTAATGGTTCAGGTAAATACTGAAACTGATTTGCCTTTATCAGTAGATATGCCATCTTCTGTAATTCTTGAAGTTACTTATGCTGAGCCAGGAGTAAAAGGAAATACCGCTACAAATGCTACAAAATCTGCGACGGTAGAAACTGGAGCAACTGTAAACGTTCCGTTATTCATCAACGAAGGTGATAAAATTAAAATTGATACTGCTTCAGGTTCTTACATGGAGCGTGTAAAAGAGTAATTTTTAATTGGATAATTTGTCAATGAGTCAATTAGAAAATTGATGCATAAGCAGAAATTGAATAATTTTTATTTTCTAATTGACACATTTTCTAATTGACACATTCTCTAATTGACAAATTTTCTAATTATAAAATATGAAATTTCCAAAGATTCATTCTTTACAAGAAATTGCAAATTTGCTTCAATGCAAATTTATTGGCGACCAGGATTTTCCAGTTTTAGGCATGAACGAAATACATGTTGTTGAGCCGGGAGATATTGTTTTTGTTGATCATCCTAAATATTATGATAAAGCTTTGCAATCTGCTGCGACCATTGTTTTAATTAATAAGGAAGTAGATTGCCCGGAAGGTAAAGCACTTTTAATTTCTGATGATCCTTTCAGAGATTTCAATACACTAACCAAACACTTTAAACCTTTTCAAGCGACCAGTGTGGCAATAGCCGTTTCTGCAGTTATTGGAGAAGGAACTGTAATTCAGCCTAATTCTTTTGTTGGAAATAATGTTACAATTGGTAAAAATTGTATAATACATTCAAATGTTTCTATTTACGATCATACTGTAATTGGTGACAATGTTATTATTCATGCCGGAACTATTTTAGGAGCTGATGCTTTTTATTATAAAAAACGTCCGGATGGTTTCGATCAGTTAATTTCAGGAGGCAGAGTTGTTATTGAAGATAATGTTGGAATTGGTGCACTTTGCACTATCGACAAAGGTGTTACCGGAGATACAACAATTAAAGAAGGAACAAAAATTGACAATCAGGTTCATGTTGGGCATGATACTGTTATAGGAAAAAAATGTTTAATAGCATCGCAAACTGGTATTGCTGGTTGTGTTATTATTGAAGACGAAGTAACGATTTGGGGGCAGGTTGGTACAACCAGTGGAATAACAATAGGAGCGAAGGCTGTTATTATGGGACAAACCGGCGTTACTAAATCTGTTGAAGGTGGAAAATCTTATTTTGGTACACCAATTGAAGAATCACGAGAAAAGTTAAAACAATTAGCCAATATCAAAAAGATTCCTGAAATTCTAAATAAATTGAAGTAATATGTCTATAAAAGAGTTTGTACAGAAATTTTATAAGTCGGATGCCTTAATTGATAGCGAAATCATGAAAACTTATTTACATCCTGATGTAAAGTTAGATTGGAATAGCACCAAAGGATTAATTGAGATGGATTATGAATCTATGCTAGGAATGGCTACTGAATTAAGTCGTGCATATGTACGTTCGAAAGTCAGAATTAGTCATATTATTGCAGAAGATGACTTGGTTTCAATACGTTATTCTCATTTTGTGAAAACGATTGAAAACCCAAGAGAAGAGATGTTATTAGCCCATTTTTCTACAATTTGGCAAATTAAGGATGATAAATTATACCGTGGTTATCAAATGAGTCAATTTTCTTAATTTTTTTGAAGGCAAAAAGATTAAAATACATTACAAAACCTTACTTTTGCATCACAATTTTAAAAACTACATAAAATATATATCATGAGTGTTTTAGTTAATAAAGATTCCAAAATAATTGTTCAAGGATTTACAGGAAGCGAAGGAACTTTCCACGCTTCTCAAATGATTGAGTACGGTACTAATGTTGTTGGTGGTGTTACTCCGGGTAAAGGAGGAACTAGCCATTTAGATCGTCCGGTTTTTAACACAGTAAAAGATGCTGTTGATCAAGCTGGAGCTGATACATCTATCATTTTTGTACCGCCAGCTTTTGCTGCTGATGCAATTATGGAAGCTGCTGATGCTGGAATTAAAGTAATTATTGCTATTACAGAAGGAATTCCTGTAGCAGATATGATTAAAGCAAATAATTATGTTAAAGAAAGAAATTCTAGATTAATAGGACCAAACTGTCCAGGTGTTATTACTCCTGGAGAAGCTAAAGTTGGTATTATGCCAGGTTTCGTTTTCAAAAAAGGTACTGTTGGTATCGTTTCTAAATCAGGAACTTTAACTTACGAAGCTGCTGATCAGGTTGTAAAACAAGGTTTAGGAATTACTACAGCTATCGGAATTGGTGGAGATCCAATTATTGGAACTACAACTAAAGAAGCTGTTGAATTGTTAATGAACGATCCTGAAACTGAAATTATCATTATGATTGGTGAAATCGGTGGTCAATTAGAAGCTGATGCTGCAAAATGGGTAAGAGCTGATGGTAACCGTAAGCCAGTTGTTGGTTTTATCGCTGGAGAAACTGCTCCTGCTGGTAGAACAATGGGTCACGCAGGTGCTATTGTTGGTGGTTCTGACGATACAGCTGCTGCTAAAAAACAAATTATGAGAGACAACGGAATTCACGTTGTTGATTCACCAGCTGAAATTGGTAAAAAAGTAAAAGAAGTACTTGGATAATCACCAGTATTCAAAATAAAAAATTCCAAAAAAAAGTCTCAATATTGTGTTGAGACTTTTTTACATTTTTAAAATGTGTGGAATATAATTAAACTTAGCAACTCAGATTCTAAGAATTTTAGTAGCTTAAAAATAAGAAAGATGAGCAAAGAATTAAAAAAGTTTAAAGTAAGCAACAGTTTTACTTTTACGATTGAAGATAGTTTAGAACAAGTTTGTAATGCTCCTGAAGGAGGTGCAGGAATTTTTGTTGTATATGCTATTGAAGGTGACGCAAAAGAGTTAATAATGGTTGGTTCTACAGGAACTGTTCAGAATGATGGAACTCTAAAAAGTAAAAATGGTGGTTTATATGATAAAATCGTAAACGGTCATCAATTTGCTAAAACAGGAAGAAAATACTCTTGGCCAGCACAAATGAAATTGGAGAACATTGATGCTTTAGAAGTGGTTTGGTACGAGACTTATAATGCTGATGCAAAAGCGATTCCAACTGCAGTTGAAGGTCAGGTTTTGCAGAATTTCTTAGATGAAAATGCAAAATTGCCTAGATGGAATGTAGCTTTCTAAAAAGTTATTTAAATAAAAATTATCAAAAGCCTTGCTAAATTGAACATGCCCCAAAAAGTTAGACACTATTTGGGGCATTTTTTATGGAAAGAAAAGTAAAGTATGACTATGCATTTAAGTTAGAATGTGTAGAATTGGTTTTAAAGAAGCATTATTCAGATGGGTATGTTTCAAAATTAAAACAGACTGCAAGATGGAATATTCGTAAGTGGGTCAGTTTTTATAAGGCATATGGTAAAATTGGTTTATTGCCACGAATGAATCAAAGCTATTCAGCCGAATTTAAACTAAAAGTACTCAATAGCATACAAAAAGAATCTCTTTCCTTGATGCAGGCTGGCATAAGATTTAATATTCCCAATATGTCCATAATTTTAAAATGGAAAAAAGATTTTGCTAACTTTGGGCTAGCAGCATTACAACCAAAACAAAGAGGCAGACCCATATCGATGAGTGATAATAAAGGCAAAAAACGTAAATCAGACAAACTCCTTACAAGAGAGCAAGAACTGCTGAAAGAAAACGAAAGACTTCGCTGTGAGAATGAATTGCTAAAAAAGCTTCAAGCCTTAATTCAAGCCAGGAAAAATCCAAAGCCATAAACGAATTAAGGCATAAATTTGGTTTGGAATTACTTCTGGACCTAGCAAATATGGCGCGCAGCAGTTTTTATTATCATCAAAAACAAAGTAAATCACCTGATAAATATAAAGAAACTAAAGAACTGATTAAAGCCATTTATCAAAAGCATAAAGGACGCTATGGCTATAGAAGGATAACCGATGAACTGCAAAACAGAGGGGTGCTTATCAATCATAAAACAGTTCTCCGATTAATGAATCTATTAGGGCTGAAAAGTGTTATTAGAGTAAAAAAATATAAATCTTACAAAGGTGAAAATGGTAAAATAGCTCCAAATATACTGGAACGAAATTTTAGGGCACAAGCCCCAAATCAAAAATGGGCAACCGATATAACAGAGTTCAACGTAGGGGGAAACAAATTATATTTATCACCAATAATTGACTTGTTTAATCAAGAAATAATCAGCTATGAAGTTACGGAGAGACCAGTGTTCAATCAAGTGGTTATAATGCTGAGAAAAGCCTTTAGAAAAATACCAAACAATACAAATTTAATACTTCATTCTGACCAAGGCTGGCAATACCAAATGAAACATTACCAACATTTATTAGAACAAAAAGGAATCAAACAAAGTATGTCAAGAAAAGGAAACTGTTTGGATAATGCAATTATTGAAAACTTCTTTGGAATATTAAAATCTGAAATGTTTTATACTCAAAAATTCAAATCAATAGAACAATTAAAAAAAGAAATTAATAGATATATAATCTATTACAATAACGAAAGAATTAAATCAAATTTAAATAAAATGAGCCCGATAAAATATCGAGCTCATTATTATCAAACTTAATTATAAATTTGTCTAAACTTTTGGGTGCAGTCTAAATATTAAGTAAGGCTTTTTTTTTATGAAATATATTTTTAATTCTCATTTACGTTGTTTACTGACTACAATAATAACATTCGATTAAATTAATTTTTAAAAATCAGACATACTAAAAAAACGGTTAATATAAATTGCAGTAAAATCTTATAAAGCCTAAAGATATGTTAAGAAAAATATAATTTTAACATTTGGCTGAAAGCCGCGCAGAATCTAATAAAAAGACAGTTTCTTACATTAAGAAACTGTTTTTTTTATGTGAAAAAATTGGCTTTTGAATAGAAGCTTTTATATATTTAGCAAACAAAATGAAAGGATAATGTTAAATAAATGCATTCCTTAAGTAAAAAGTCTATTAAGCACGTCACCCCAAATTAGAAGATGAAGAATGCGATTTTAAAATTCAATAGTGTTGATGATTCAATGCTTTGGAATAATTTAAGAGAAGGTGATGAAAAATCATTTTCGATGCTGTTTGAAAGATATTATACCGACTTAGTGCGTTATGGCAATTCACTTTCTCCCTATAAAGAAAAAGTACAGGACTGTATTCAGGATGTATTTACAGATATTTGGGTGTATCGAAATACACTTCAAAGTTCGGTAGTTGTTAAGGCATATCTATTATCCAGTGTACGTAAAAGAATTGCTCGTTTGTATGAAAGAGATCATATTTTTCGTAAAACAACCAGTACAGATTCTATTGCATTCCTTTTAGAGTTTTCAGTTGATTATGAACTTATTGACGATGATTATGCAACAAAAGAAAAAGTCATTCATTTAAATAATTTATTGAACGACTTACCAGCACGACAAAAAGAAGCACTATATCTTCGTTACCATCAAGGTTTAACTGTAGAGCAAATTGCAGAGATGCTGGATGTTAATTATCAATCGGCCAGTAATTTGCTACATCGTGGTTTACTTAGCCTTCGCAAGGAATGGAAAGGGAGTTTTACCCTATTTCTTATTCTATTTTCAAGTAGTTTTTAATTTTATTTCAAAAAAAATAAAAAAAATCACAATTTGGTGAGTATATAATAAGAGTACTGTCCTCTATGTTTTTGTAACCTTATTTTTAGATGCAAAAACGTAACACATATACCCAAATTGAAGATTTTTTGTCTGACGAATCTTTCCAGTCATGGATTTTATTTAAAATTGATGAAAATGGTTGGGAAGAATGGACTTTAGAAAGTCGCCAACGCGCTAAGTTGGTTCAGGATGCAAGACTTTTATTGTTAGCAATGAAAGTTCCGGAATCTGATTTGTCTTCCTCAGATATCCATAACGCATTACAAGCGGTATGGCGCAAAATTGAAGAGAAAGAAAATCAAAGTAATTCTGAAGAGAGTTCAAAAACATTTTTTTTAAGAAAATATTCTCTTGCAGGAATTGCTGCAAGCTTACTCCTCTGTTTAATGTCAATTTGGTTTTATAATAATCATTTTAAGCCAGACAATATTGTTACCTACAAAGAGTTAATCGATGAAAATAGCGAAGGGCTAGTTGAGCAAACTAATAATTCCAGTAAACCGCAAATCATCACTTTATCTGACGGTAGTTCGGTTTTATTACAACCCAATAGTAAATTAAGTTACCCTAAAATCTTTACCGGAAACGAAAGAAAGGTTTATTTATCCGGCGAAGGTTTCTTTGAAATTAGTAAAAATCCAAAAAAACCTTTTTACGTTTATGCAAACGAGATCGTTACCAAGGTAGTTGGAACTAGTTTTAGAATAAAAGCTTATTCTGATCAGCCTGATGTTGAAGTTCTTGTTCGCACCGGTAAAGTTAAGGTTAAATCAAATGATCTGGTAGCTAAATCAGATCAGCAGGAAGTGATACTGCTTCCTAATCAGGCACTTCGATTTTTAAGAAGTGATTTGAAATTCAATAAAATAACAAATATTACCCAAGATGAGACTTTAGTCAAAAGCGTTGGTAATATTGAGCAGCTAAGCTTTGAATTTACGGATATTCCGGTCTCGCAAATTTTTGAAACAATAGAACAAGCTTATTTGGTTGACATAGATTATCCGGAAAATAAACTGAAAGATTGTCATCTTACCACTTCGCTCAGTGATCAGCCTTTGACGGAAAAACTAAAAATTGTCTGTAAAAGCATTGGAACGAATACCAGTTTTGAAATGAATGGAAACCAAATCACTATTACATCAGAAGGTTGTAATTAGTTTAATCTGTATAACTGTAATTATATAGAAGAAGCTCAGTAACTTAATTAAAAACCAAAATAAAACTAAAAATTAACCAAACTTAAAATTACAGTCATTGCCTATGTAAAAACCAAATGCATAAAAAAAGTGCCGAAATGCTGTAACATTATCGACACTTATAAAATTGAATTTCTCTCTGTAAAGAGCAATTCAGTACGTTTCTTAAAATACACGCGAATAGTATTAATCAAAACAAACCAAAATTATGAAAAAACCAGTTGTTAAACAACGATTACTCCATCGAATCATGAAAATAACGCTATTTCAGTTTGTCCTAGCACTTGTGTTTTCAAGTGTTACAATGGCAAACAGTGTAAATGGACAAAGAAAATTAGATACAAAAGTTACTATTACCGTTGCAAATTTAACTTTAGACAATGCATTATCTAAATTAGAAAAATCTGCACGAGTAAAATTTTCGTATAATTCCCGATTGCCTCAGCTTAATCAAAAAGTGACTATAGAGGCTAATCAGGAAGTTTTGTCAAGTGTACTTAACAGAATTTTAAAACCATTTAATATTACTTTTTCAGAAGTAAGCAACCAGATTATTTTACAAAAGAATAATGTAATGGATCCATTTTCAAATATAGAAAACACTCCTTCTTTATTTGAAATATTGGCACCAGGTCCTATTATCAAAGGAAAAGTTACTGACCCTAGCGGAGTACCTTTACCTGGAGCAACAGTATTAGTAAAAGGAACTAAGGTTGCAGTTTTAACAGATTTTGATGGAAATTTTTCTATCGAAATGCCTGCTAATAGTACTGCATTAGTTATTTCTTATGTTGGAATGGAAACTAAAGAGATTGGTATAGAAAATACTTCTCCAACAATTATTTTAAATGAAGCTGGTCAAAATCTTAAGGAGGTTATAGTAACAACGGGTTATGAAAAAACTTCAAAAAGAACTTTTACAGGTGCGATTAGTAAAATTTCAGGAGCTGAGTTAAAGGTAGATGGAGTTGTAGATGTCAGCAGAATGATCGAAGGAAAAGCGGCTGGGGTTACGGTACAAAACGTTACAGGAACTTTTGGTACTGCTCCTAAAATTACAGTTCGTGGATCATCTTCTATTTTTGGAGACACAAAACCTTTATGGGTGATTGATGGTGTTGTACAGGAGGATATAATTAATGTTTCATTTGCAGATTTAGCTTCAGGTAACTCAGAAACTTTATTGAGTTCGTCTGTGGCAGGTTTAAACGCTAATGATATTCAAAACATTGAGATTTTGAAAGATGCTTCTGCAACCTCTATTTATGGATCAAGATCTTTGAACGGGGTTGTAGTAATTACAACAAAACAAGGCCGTAGAGATGCGCCTTTGAAAGTGACTTACGGATTAGAACAAACTATCAGAGCAGTTCCAAACTATAGCCAATATGATATTTTAAATTCTCAGGAATCTATGAGTATTTTTAAGGAAATGGAAGCTAAAGGCTATCTTGATTTGCCATCAACTGTAAATGGAAGATACGGTGGTGCATATAACATCTTAGGAAGAGCAATAAATACATATAACCCTGAAACAGGAACCTATTTAGTGAATAACGATCCTGTTAGCCGTAATAACTTCTTAAGAAAATACGAATTGGCAAATACAGACTGGTTTAGTGTATTATTTAGACCTTCTATCACGCAAAATCACTCTTTGAGTTTTTCTGGTGGTGGAAAAAACAATACATTCTATGCTTCTTTAGGATATTATACTGATCCGGGATGGACTCTTGCTGACGATGTAAAACAATTATCATCAAATATTAAAGGGACATTTTATGTAAATGACAGATTAAATCTTACGCTTTCGACTTTGGCTTCGGTTCGTGATCAGGGTGCTCCAGGAAGTTATGAAAGTGAAAAAGATGTTGTTTTTGGTAAAGTAACTCGTGATTTTGATATCAATCCGTTCAACTATGTATTAAATACAAGCAGAACTTTAAGACCATATGATGAAAATCGAAATTTAGAATATTACAGAAATAACTGGGCTAAAATGAATATTATCAATGAATTGGAAAACAACTTCATGGAAATCCAGGTTAAAGATATTCGTTTTCAATTAGATTTAGATTATAAAATCAATCCGCATTTAAATTACAATCTTACTGGTTCTGCCCGTTATGCCAATACAAGCCGTGAGCATAAAATTATGGAGAACTCAAACGTTGTGGGAGCTTACAAAGCTGGTACTCCAGAAGGTGAAGATGGAGTTAATACATTAGTGAGAGATCAGAATATATTTTTATATCAGGATCCTAATGATTTAACTGCACCAAAAGTTTCTGTATTACCAAATGGTGGTTTTTTAAGAAAATTCACTAATGATATGACTTCTTATAACTTAAGAAACAGTATTAGCTACAGAAATACTTTAAATGACAAACATGAACTAGAAGGTTTATTTGGAACTGAGTTAAGAGTTGTGGACAGAAGCAGTGATAATTTTACAGCTGCAGGTTTACAATACGACAGAGGTCTTACTGCCTTTACTGATCCAAGATTAATTGAAAAAATCATCAATGGAGGAGATTCATACTATGGATTTAATGAAGAAAAAGAGAGAACAGTAGGTTTCTTCGGAAAAGTAGGTTATACTTATGATCGTCGTTATACTGCTTCGGTTACAGGTCGTTATGACGGATCGAACAGACAAGGAAATAGCGATTCTTCAAGATGGTTGCCAACTTATACTTTTAGTGGTAAATGGAATGTGGCCGAAGAAAAATTCATGAAAGATATTGAATCTGTAAATACCTTAGCATTAAGAGCTTCTTACGGACTTACTGCAACTGCAGGCCCGGCAACAAACTCGTTAGCAATTTATAAAAGTTATATAACAGATCGTTTTAATCTTGATGATAGAGAGTCAGGAATTAATATTGACCAATTACAAAATAGTGACTTAACCTGGGAAAAACAATTTGAGACCAATATAGGAGTTGATCTTGGAATGTTTAACAACAGAATACAATTTACTTCAGATATTTATAGTCGTAAAGCTTTTGATTTGGTGGATTATGTGATTACTTCAGGAATTGGAGGTCAAAGAATCAGACAAGGAAATAATGCCGATATGGAAACTAAAGGTCTTGAGATTGGATTTACAACGAAAAACTTTGATAATCGCGATTTCAAATGGTCAACAACGCTTAATTTTTCTGTTTATTCACAAAAAATTACAAAGCTTGAAAACACACCAACAGCATTTGATTTAGTAGATGCAAATGGAGGAAATACAATTGGACATCCAAGAAACTCACTATATTCTTATCAGTTTACAGGTTTGAATAATCAGGGTTTACCAACTTTTATTTTACAAGACGGAGCTGACAATAATATTACAGAAGCTAATTTTCAGGACAATTTAGATGTAACTAAATATTTGAAATATGAAGGGTCAATCGAACCAAATAAATCTATAGGTTTAGCAAATACATTTACTTATAAAAATTGGTCTCTATATGTATTCTTCGTAGGATCAGGAGGTAACAAAGTACGTTTAAATCCTATTTATGATAGTACTTATGATGATTTAACTGTATTTACAAAAGATTTTACAAATCGTTGGATTAATCCCGGAGATGAGAACTTTACAAATGTACCTGTTATTGCAGATAAACGTTTGAATTCTAATTATGGTGGAGAACGTACATTAGCAAGAGCTTATAACACTTATAACTATTCTGATGCACGTATTGCTGATGGAGATTTTGTCAGACTTAAAAATATTTCTCTAAGCTGGGAATTTCCAAATGATTTCAAGAGAAAACTTGGACTAAGCACATTTACTTTAAAAGGTTCTGCGGTTAACCCTTGGTTAATTTATTCAGACAAAAGATTAAATGGTCAGGATCCTGAGTTCCGTAATGCCGGGGGTGTTGCTATGCCAGTTACATCTCAATACACTTTTACTTTAAACATTTCATTATAATAGTCCAAAAACATGAAAAAATTAAAAATAACTTTATCGCTATTAATACTTATAAGTATTACTGGTTGTGATGATTTCTTGTCTGAGAAGCCAGATAATAGAACCGAAATAGATACTCCTGATAAGATTTCTGAATTATTGGTTGGAGCTTATCCTCAAATGAGTTATTTCGATATTGCAGAAACAATGTCTGATAATGTTTTTGATAGTGGTATGCCAGAGACATTAATTAAAAATGAGCAAAACTATAACTGGGAGCTTCAAACAGAAACTGCTGATATAGATACGCAAGCTTATTATTGGGATGCTTGTTATCAGGCCATTGCGCATGCAAACAAAGCTTTGGAAGCTATAGATCAATTAGGAAATACAGCTGATTTAAATCCTCAAAAAGGAGAAGCACTTATAGCAAGAGCTTATGCTCATTTTATGTTGGTTTCATTCTGGTCGCAACGTTACAATCCGGCAACGGCAAGTACTGATTTAGGAATTCCATATGTTACCAAACCGGAAACAGAATTAATAACTAAATACAAGAGAAATACAGTAGCCGAAGTTTTCGAATTTATCGAAAAAGATATTCAGGAAGGGTTAAAGTATGTTACCAATGATTATAAAGAACCTAAATTTCATTTTACTAAAAATGCTGCAAAAGCTTTTGCCAGCCGTTTTTATTTAGTAAAAGGAGATTGGGATAAAGTAATTGCTTTATCAGATGATTTAGGGAACAGACCTGTTGGTAAATTAAGAGACTTTGCATCTTACGATGTTATGGCTATCGATGATCAGAGATTAAGTTATGCAAGCAGTGCGGCTGAAACAAACTTATTGGTAGTTTCTGCAAATACGATCGTAAGCAGATCGTACTACTCAAATAGATTTTATCTTTCAGGAGCACGTTATCCGGAAATATTCGGTACAGCAACAAGCCTTTTTGCAAAACCATGGTATTATAACTTTTACTCATCAAACAGTAGTATAACAGTGTTTCTTCCTAAGTTTTACGAATATTTTAAATATTCAAACGTAACAGCTGGAATTGGAGATCCATACGTTGCTGAAGTTTTGTTAAGTAATGATGAATTTTTCTTAAATAGAATTGAAGCTCATGTAATGAAAGGACAGATACAAGTAGCAAATGATGAATTGGAATACTTTTTATCAACAAGAACAGTTGGTTATGTAGCTACAGATAAGGTAACACAAGCTAAAGTAGTCGCAAAATATCCTGTAATAGCAGACGAGTACACACCTTTTTACACTATGACTCCGGTGCAAACGTCTTACGTAAAGGCAATTGCGGAAACCAGACGCAGAGATTTTGTACATGAAGGTATGAGATGGTTTGATGTTAAACGTTTCAATATTGTAGTTAGACATGAAACGACTAATAAGCCTGTGAACATTTTGGTAAAAGATGATAAACGCAGACCCTTACAGATCCCGCTTCATGCAACGAATACAGGTGTTGAGCTAAATCCTAGATAATCTTTAAAAGCAAATTCTTATGAAACTAATAAAATATAGTAAAATAGCACTTTTGGTTATGGTTTCAACGACTATAATTTCTTGCGCAAACGATGAACGTCCGGGAGATAGTCAGTTAGATTATACACAACCTACTAAGACAGCATTAGATAATTGGATTACAACTACTTATTTAAATCCATACAATATCAATGTTCAGTACAAATGGAATCAAAATACGGTAGATAACAGTCGTTATTTATTCCCCCCAACAATTGATAAAGTAAAGCCTGCTCTTGAAATTGTTCAGACAATATGGCTTAAAAGTTACTCACAAATTGGAGGGGCAGATTTTGTAAAGAAAATTGCACCAAGAGAAATTGTTTTAATTGGAGGTGTAAACTTGAATAGTGTTGGAACAAGAACTTTAGGTTTAGCAGAAGGAGGACAACGAGTTACCTTATTTGAAACAGATTATATAGATCAGTCTGATCGTGATAATGTCTCAGAATTTATTCATACAATTCAGCACGAGTATATTCATATTTTAAATCAGCATAAACCTTTTGATGAAAAATCATGGGCGGCTATAACTCCTGGTGGTTATACTTCAGATTGGTATAATTATGATATTCCGGAATCAAACGAAATTGGATTTATTACAAGTTATGCTAGATCAAATATCAATGAAGATTTTGCAGAAACAGCTTCGATGATCTTAATCTATTCAAAAGCAGAATATGCTGCGTTTTTAGATGGTATTGATGATCCTGACGCTTTAGCAGCCTTACAAGCAAAAGAGGCACTTGTAGTAAAATATTTTAAGGAAGCTTATGACATGGATTTCTACGCATTAAGAGATGCTGCTGAAATAAACACAAATGCTGTAATAACAAATTAAAAAAAGGTATTATGAAAATTAAAAACATATATAAGTTCTTATTTGCTGCCTTTTTGGCTTTGCAATTAAGCTCCTGCGACAATAATACAGAAGCAGATCCAAAATTTGATAAAACACCAACCGAGCGTTTAAATGCTCAGAAAACAGAATTGAGTGATGCTTTGCTTTCTTCTGAATTTGGTTGGAAAGCCGTTTATTTTACTGATAATACAGTTCTGGGAGGTTATACACATTTATTTAGATTTGCAGCTGATGGTACAGTTCAGATGGCTTCTGATTTTGATGATGATACAGCTGTTTATAAAAGTGAATACCAGGTACAGCTTGGAAGTACAGTAAGTTTGACTTTTACAACAAAAAATAGAATTCATCTTTTATCTGAATCAGATAATTATCCAATAGCTGCATTAAGAGCAAAGGGATATTTAGGAGATTTCCAGTTTTTGTATTACGGACAAGAAAACGGGCAGATTATTTTTAAAGCTAACAGAAATGGTACCGAGATACGTTTTGTAAAAGCAACTGCACAAGACTGGACTGATTTGCCAAAAAACATTGACATGATTGACAATGTAATTGGCGATGATACTCGTCCGCTATTTAGGTTATTAGAAACCAATGACGGAACAGCAAAACACCAATTTGATTTCTCATTTTCAGATGTAACTCGCTATGCAGAAGCAAATTCCATAGAAACTGGTTATTCTGTAAGTTATAACATGGGAGTTGGTTACACGCCAACCGGAATTGTAGTAAGCCCGGCTGTCGAAGTTGCCGGACAAAAATTAACCAATTTTGTATACAATGATGTTGATGGAAGTTTTACTGCCACAGGAACGAATGGGGTTACTGCTATAATTAAATATAGCAACAAACCATTGATCTTAACTGATGATTATAAGGTGATGCTTCAGGCTCCTCAAACAGGTTTTGCTTATATTCATGCAAATTTAGCTACTGCACCAAGTAATTCGTCACTTTTTAATTCATTAATTGCTGAAATTCACGCAAGTTTACCTTCAACTCAAAAAGTAAATAGAATTCAGTTTACTTTTAATGACGCAGCTGGTGAAAGTTACATTTCATATACATTTACAGGTGGTAAAACTACTATTTATCACAACTTTACAGTACAGCAAGATGCTGTTAATAAGAAATTAATACTTGTTCCGGGGACATGGCAGGCTAATACAGGAGCAGTTATTGCACAACCTGCATTACTTAAAAAAGTAGACACTGAACTTATGAATCCTAGTGGATTATATATTAAAAAAGAAGCTTTCAAAATCGCTTTTACAAATAATATTTACACATTTACAAGTTCAACAAGTAATTTTAGAATGACCACATACGCTTTTCAGTAAACAGTTTTAGTTTTTATTTTATTTTGAATTAAGCAGCTCATCGCTGAGCTGCTTTTTTAACATATAAAACATATGACAAATAAATATACCGCACCAATAAATATTGCTTTCTTTTTATGGGGTTTACTGCTTCTTGTTATATCAGGATTCTATCCAAATTATACAAGATATTATTTGTACTTATCTATAATAGTAATCATTCCATTCACTGTCATTAAGATGATAAAACATAGAAAGGAAGACAAACTCAATAATACAACAGAGTTTCAATCGTCAATTTACAGAATGCTGATTATGGCTGTTTTGCTAATTGTTTTCTTTTTCATAACCAGAGAAAACAATATGTAAGAATTTAGTTTTAATTTTTATTTTGAAGAGAAAGCAGCTCAATTTTGAGTTGCTTTTTTGATTTTGGACAGTCTATCAAAGTATTTATATTTTGCAATGTTGAAAGGTTATTGCGATTGTTATTTTTTTAAAAAGGGAATTATCATATATTTGGCAAGTCATTCATAGCAGGAATAGCTACAAATAAATATTAAAATTAATTTTGAATATGAAATTACTAGAAGGAAAAGTTGCCATTATTACGGGCGCTAGTCGTGGAATTGGAAGAGGAATTGCTGAAGTTTTTGCTAAACATGGAGCAAATGTTGCTTTTACATACAGCTCATCTGTAGCGTCTGCAGAGGCTTTAGAAGCTGAATTGAATGCTTTAGGAGTTAAAGCAAAAGGATACCAATCAAATGCTGCCGATTTTAATGAAGCGCAAACTTTTGTTGATGCTGTTTTAGCTGATTTCGGAACGGTTGATATCTTAATTAACAACGCCGGAATTACAAAAGATAATTTATTGATGCGTATGTCAGAAGCTGATTTTGATCAGGTTATTGATGTAAACCTAAAGTCAGTATTTAATATGACTAAAGCGATTCAAAAAACTTTCTTAAAACAACGTGCTGGTTCTATTATTAATATTAGCTCTGTAGTTGGTGTTTCGGGAAATGCCGGTCAAACAAATTATGCAGCGTCTAAAGCTGGTGCTATTGGGTTTACAAAATCTGTTGCTTTGGAGTTGGGTTCTCGTAATATTCGTTGTAACGCAATCGCTCCTGGTTTTATCGAAACAGAAATGACTGCAAAATTACCTGAAGATGTAGTAAAAGGATGGAGAGACGGAATTCCGTTGAAACGTGGAGGAACTACTGAGGATGTTGCAAACGCATGTCTTTTCTTAGCTTCAGATATGAGTGCTTACGTTACAGGACAAGTTCTTAATGTTTGTGGAGGAATGTTAACCTAAGATACTAAGGTTCTAAGTTGCTAAGATTCTAAGGTTTTAGTAATCAGTTTTTATCTTACTTTAGATGAAACTGAAACCGAATAGTCTCAAATGATGACTTTCAAAATCTGAATACTGTAAACTGATACTGAATACTAAATAAATATGACTACAAATACGATTCTATTATTATTGCTTTCATTAGTAATAGCGGGTGGTTTGTCGTATTTTCAATATTATTTTAAAGCCAAAAACAAATCCAATGTGATTGTGTTTTTGGCTTTTTTACGTTTTCTGGCTATTTTCGGATTATTGGTTTTATTAATAAATCCGATTGTTTCTAAAAATTCGCTTGAAATAACAAAAACACCACTGGCTATTGCAGTTGATAATTCGAGTTCTATTGTTGCTTTAAAATCAGATAAAAAAGTCGCCGAATTATATCAAAAACTAATTTCAAATCCGGCACTACAGGAGAAATTCGATATTCAGTCTTATCAATTTGATGCCGATTTTAAGTCCTCAGATAAATTTGATTTCAAAGGAAAACAAACCAATCTTGATGAAGTTGCCAGGAATTTAAAAAGCATCAATAAAAACCTGATTTTCCCGACGGTTGTAATTACTGACGGAAATCAAACTACAGGAAACGATTATGTATATCGATTTGATCCTGTTAATAAAGTCTATCCTTTAGTTGTGGGAGATACAACCACGTTTTTTGATTTAAAAATCAATCAGCTTAACGTAAACAAATACGCTTTTCATAAAAATAAATTTCCTGTTGAAGTATTTCTACAATATGCGGGAGATAAAGCTATAAATGCCGACTTTACAATTTCGCAAGGAAATTCAGTTATTGCAAAAGAAAAGGTTTCTTTTTCACCTTCTAGAAAAACGGCCACTATAAATTTACTTTTGCCTGCTGATAAAGTGGGTTTGCAAATTTTTAAAGCAAGTATTTCTTCAAAAGAAAAAGAGAAAAACAGTTATAATAATATAAAGAACTTTGCAGTTGAAGTGATTGATCAAAAATCAACAATTGCAATTGTTTCGTCTATAAATCATCCTGATATAGCGTCGTTAAAACGTTCAATAGAAGTTAATGCGCAACGTAAAGTGATATTGGTTAAGCCGAATGATATTAATCAATTACAAGATGCTTCTGTTCTCGTTTTGTATCAGCCAACAGCAGTTTTTAAAGCAATATTCGATAATAACAAATTAGCCGGAAGAAATACTTTTATCATTACCGGTAACAATACCGATTTCAATTTTCTTAACCAGCAGCAAAACAATTTGGTTTTTAAAATGAGCGGACAAAGAGAAGATTATTTATCCGAATTTCAATCGCAATTCAATCTGTTTGCCATTGAGGATTTTGGTTTTGAAAATTTCCCGCCTTTGCAAAATCTATTCGGTACAATTTCAACAAATGGAAATGTATCGGTTTTGCTTTCTTCAAAAATCAGAAATGTCGCTACAAATGCGCCTTTATTGGCTTTCGCCGACAATCAAGGAAAAAGAACAGCATTTTTATTAGGAGAAAATAGCTGGAAATGGCGTTTGCAAAGTCATATCGACAATCAGTCATTTGAGAAATACGATGTTTTTATAGACAAGATTATTCAATATTTGGCCTCAACGAATTCGAAAAAATCATTAGTTGTAACACATGAAAGTTTTTACAATTCAGGAGAAGCTATTGTAATCAATGCGCAATATTTCAACAAAAATTACGAGTTTGACGAAAAAGCGAGACTTACTATCACAGTTACAAACGCGGAAACGAAGCAAAGCAAAAACTATGATTTATTAAAAGGGAATAATTCTTTCTCAGTAAACCTGGACGGTTTAACAGCCGGGAAATATAATTTCTCTGTAAAAGAACTAAACTCAAATACATCTTATTCAAGTCATTTTGAAATTCTGGATTTTGATATCGAAAAACAATTTGTAAATCCTGATGTTTTAAAATTGAAACAATTAGCATTGCAAACTAATGGAAAAGCTTTCTTCGAAAATCAGGCAGATGATTTAATTAATACATTGTTAGAAAACAAAGAGTATAAATCGATAGAGAAAAATATTTCGACAAAAACACCGTTAATTGATTGGGTTTGGTTATTGATTTTAATTGGAGCTTTATTGACGACCGAATGGTTTGTGAGAAAGTATAACGGATTGTTGTAATTTTGGTTTATTTTCCTCAGTGAAACTTTGCGAAAGCTCTGTGAATCTCTGTAAAATAATTATAACACAAAGATTCTCAAAGACATCACAGAGATTCACAAAGAATTGAAAGAATAAAACATGGATTTCAGACTAAAAGTATTCTATACCGTTGCACTCCGCTTAAACTTTACTAAAGCGGCAACAGAGTTGTATATTTCGCAGCCTGCAGTTTCAAAACATATCCAGGAACTCGAAGAAACCTATAAAACTAAACTTTTTGAAAGAAACGGTTCTAAAATCGCTTTAACGCCAGCAGGGGAAATTCTTTTAAAACATACCAAAAACATTTTTGAAATTTACAGAGAAATAGACTTTGAGATGAGTTCGTTTATCAATGAACGACAAGGTTTATTGCGGTTGGGAGCAAGTACTACAATTTCACAATATATTATTTCTCCCGTTTTGGCTCGTTTTCATCAAAAGCAAAAAGATATAAAAGTTAATTTGCTGAACGGAAATACGGAGCAAATTGAAAATTCCTTAATTAACAAAGAAATCGAAATCGGAATTGTTGAAGGGCAATCTAAGAATCAGTCTATTAAATACATTCCGTTTTTAAAAGACGAATTGGTTTTGGTTTGCAATACCAAAAATCCGTTGGTCAAACAGCATAAAATTTCATTGGAAGATTTAAAAACAATGAAATTCATAACACGTGAAAGAGGTTCCGGAACACTTGAAGTTATAGAATATGCTTTAAAACAAGTAAATGTAAAATTAACAGATTTACAAATCGAAATGCAATTAGGAAGTACAGAAAGTATAAAATCGTATTTGTTAAACTCAGATTGTTTTGCTTTCATGTCAATACATGCAGTAAGTAACGAATTAAAGAATAATGAATTGATTGTTTTGGATGTTGAGAGTTTGGCTATCGAAAGATACTTTTATATTATCACGTTAGTTGGGAAAACAGATTCTTTATCGGAACTCTTTATTCAAAACTTATCCTCTTATTATAATTTAAAGTTATAGTCAATTGTATTTTACGATTGGCGTTTTCAATATATAGGACCGACCTTTGTATGATAATTATCAAATAGCCTATTTTGAAAACAAAGCAACATTCTGAAACCCATTTATTCGAAGTGAATCTTTATTTCCAGCAAGCAGTCTTTGCATTCATAATCGGACTGTGTTTATTCTCTTTTATATCTCCTCCAATTGCTTTGTTATTGGGGGTTCTGATTGTAAATGTTTTTGGAAATCCTTTTATTGCATTCAATCATAGAGCTATTACTTTTTTATTACAATTTTCAGTTGTTGGTTTAGGGTTTGGAATGAATGCTACAGCAGCTATTTCAGCAGGAAAAGAAGGCTTTCTATTAACGGTATTTTCTATAATTAGCACTTTAATTGTCGGAACGCTGTTAGGAAAATGGCTTAAAACAGAGAAAAAAACTTCACATTTAATTTCGTGCGGAACAGCAATTTGTGGTGGGAGTGCTATTGCAGCAATTTCTCTCGTAATTAAATCAAATGAAAATCAGACTTCAATTGCTTTGGGTGTAATTTTTATTCTGAATTCAATTGCTTTATTTGTTTTCCCATTTATTGGTCATCAGCTTGATTTGTCTCAAAAAGATTTTGGTTTGTGGTGTGCTATCGCCATTCACGATACCAGTTCTGTAGTTGGTGCTGCCAATAAATACGGAGCAGAAGCTTTGCAGGTTGCGACAACAGTAAAATTAGCCAGAGCTTTATGGATTATTCCAATTTCACTGGGAACAGCTATAATTTTTAAAAATCAATCAGGAAGCGTCGGAAAGAGAATCAAGATCCCTTATTTTATTGGCTTATTTATTTTGGCGATGCTTTTGAATACTTATATACCTGAAACCGCTATTATTGCGCCGCATATTGTAGGGATTGCCAAAATTGGTTTAACCATAACATTATTTCTAATTGGTGCAACCTTAAATATAAATACTTTAAAATCAGTAGGAGTGAAGCCTTTGTTACAGGGCGTTTTCCTTTGGATATTTACTGCAGGTTTGGGTTTGGCTTCAATTTTATATTTCTCAAATTAAGGTTTGTTTTAAAATGAGCTTATTTCAGTTATATGGTTGAAATTTTATAAAGAATTAAATTAACATAATCTTTGTCGGTTTATTTTTGAATTATCGTTAAATAAAATAAATTTGTACTTCAAACAAATTTACAAATGAAAAACTTTAAAATGAAGCCGAGACTAATTGCCTTTTTTGCATTAGGAATTGGATTTTTAACCTTGTCATGGGGAATCGTTGGTCACGAACGTATTAACAAAGCGGCAGTAATGGCTTTGCCTCGACCACTACAAATTTTCTTCTACAATCATATTGATTTTATTACGCAGGAAGCTTCCGTTCCGGATATTCGTAAATATGCCTTGAATTATAAAGATGAAAATCCAAGACATTATTTTGACATGGAAAATTTTGGTTCTGCTGACAGTCTGCCAAAAACCATGGAAGAAGCAAAGAAAAAATACGATGCTAAATTCTTGAACGACAACGGAATTTTACCCTGGTACATTGAAGATATGATGGTTAAATTAACCAAGGCTTTTAAAGATAAAAATAGAGCAGAAATTTTATTTCTTGCTGCAGATTTAGGGCATTATATAGGTGATGCGCATATGCCATTGCATACTTCTGCAAATCATGATGGACAATTGAGCGATCAAAAAGGAATTCATTCTCTTTGGGAGAGCAGATTGCCTGAATTGTTTGCTAAAAATTATAAATTAAATGTTCCCGAAGCTCATTATTATGAAGATGTTCATAAAGCAATCTGGGATATGATTAATGATACACACAGTTTAGCGCAGCCTTTATTAGACATTGATAAAAAACTAAGAAGTGCGACTCCTGAAAATCAGGTCTTTAAAATGGACGCTGATGGGAAAGTGCTAAAAAGTAAATACAATTCGGCTATTTTCTCTGATGAATATGCTAAAAAACTGCATAAAGACTTAAACGGAATGGTTGAAAACCAAATGAAAAAAGCCATTACAGCCACTGCTAGTTTTTGGTATACTGCATGGGTAAATGCCGGAAAACCTGATTTAAGTGATTTAGATTCGCCAGCAGTTACGCAAAGAAACAATCAGGCATTGAAAGATGATTTAAAATTATATCAAAGCGGAGATCTATTCGGGATGCAGAATCAAAATGATTAATAATTAAGTTTTCAGTCTCGGTCTCAGTTTTCAGATTGATACCTAAACAAAGCCTCAAGTTCAATAGAATTTGAGGCTTTGTTTGTTTATCACGTCACCTTGTCATCCTTCGTTCTTCAGATGACAAAAATGGGGTAGAAACTTTGCGGTTAAATTGGAATTTGGAATTTTTTAAATTGGAATTTAAAAGTCCTACTTCTGGTATTTCTTCTGTTTCAACATATCCGAAGCAGTCTGATAAAACGAAATAGTTTCATTGACCAAGTCAGTTCTTTCTGTTTGCAACGGAATTTCATCATAAAAAATTTGGTATTCCGGAGCAATTCCTAGTCTTGGATTTAGTTTTAGTTCAAATTGTTTTACCATTTGTTTAGGAGATAAAATGGTCAAAACATTATCTTTTATCAAACCTAAATCCTGATAAGTTGCAATAAAAGCTCTTGGTTTATAATCAGATTTCAAAACATCCTGACCATAAAACTTACTTTGATAATCAAAATGTAGTAATCCAAAAAGTGTTGGCATTAAATCAATCTGTGACATTAGTTTATTGCATTTTGAAGGTTTTTCACCAGGAGTAAAAATAAAAGCCGGAATTCTATATTTATCCAAAGGAAGCTTTGTTTTTCCTGCGCTTGAAGCACAATGATCAGCAACAATAACGAAAACGGTGTTTTTAAACCATGGTTGTTTGCCTGCCATCTCAAAGAATTTCCTCAATGCATAATCGGTATATTTTACGCCTCCGTCACGGGACTTGATGTCACCTGGAATATCAATTTTATTATTCGGATACGTAAATGGTCTGTGGTTACTCACCGTCATGATATGATTAAAGAAAGGTTTGTTTTTGCCGGCTTCATTATTCATAACCTTTATGCTTTTGTTGTACATGTCTTCATCACAAACTCCCCAAACATTCGAAAATGTAATTTCCTCAGGAGAAAAACTAGATTTATCTACAATCTGATAGCCGTTTCCTGAATAAAAGTCTTGCATGTTATCAAAAAAGGCATCTCCACCATACATGAATTTTACATCGTAACCTTTTTGTTTGAAGATAGCTCCGGTTGAAAATTTATTTTTATTGTCTTCTCTTTTTACTACACTTTCTCCGGCTGTTGGAGGCAGACACAATGTAACGGCTTCTAATCCACGGACAGTTCTGTTTCCTGCGGCGTATAAATTGGTGAACTGAAGACTTTTTTGCGATAAACTGTCTAAAAAGGGCGTAATGTTTTGTTCATTTCCGTACGATTTCATGAATTCGGCACTCAAACTTTCAATGGTAATTAATACTACATTTTTATGGGTTTCAGGAGAATCAGCTGTAATGGTTCGAGTAGTATTTTCTCCTGTAATGACAGGATATTGCTGTTTCAAAATTGCAAAAGCCTTATCGTTAGGAAGTGTTTTGTAAAATTTGAAATAGTCTAATTTATTATTTTCAAAAGCTAAGTAAAACTTATACAAACCATTAGCCTGTAATTCATTGACAAAAACATTTTTAGAATTTTCTGTTTTTGCTAATATCGGAATAGCGATTAACGAAATGAGAAATAAAATAATGTAAAACCCCGAAAGCTTTATTTTTTCCTTAAGATTCGGAATCTCCTTAATAAAGTTCTTAGAATTTTTCAAAATAAAATAAGTAGTAATTCCTGTTGCTAAAAATAAGGCAGAAAATAACGGAATTACTGGATAAGATTGCATAATATTTCCAATAACTTCATTTGTGTAAATCAAATAGTTAACTGCAATAAAATTGTATTTTACACCAAATTCATTCCAAAAGAAATATTCGCTTAAGCCATTTTGAAGAATTAATAAAACATATAAAAAGATTACAAAAGCAAATAGCCAGAATCTGATTTTGTCCCTCCATTTTGGAAGAAAAAGCAAAAGAGCAAATAGTAACGTTTTTACTCCAATAAAAATTAAAATAATCTCAGGCAATGCTCCTCCGTACTCGTCAAAAATGCTTTTTCCGGATGCTACATATAAAAAGAAACTAATAAAAACCCCAAGAATAATATATCCTGAAGGCTTGTTATATTTGATATTCGAAACAAAAACCAGATATAGCCATAGAAAAAAACTCGCGATTACAAAGACAAAAAAATCTGAGAGTAAGCCTAAACTAAAGATTTTTAGGCTTTGAAGAATTGTAAAAGTACTTTGCGTAATGGGATGAAAAAACAGCACAATTCGAAGCAGAAAACTTATGGAAAAATAAAAAAAGGCAAGATTGTAAAAAGGGGAGATTTTCTTGTAAAAAGTCATGAAATTATTTTTTTACAAAATTAATTCCGGTTGATTAATTTGAGATTAAGTTCGCCTTTTACCTTTGTTAGTGTTAACTTAATATTTACTTAAGATTATAATTATTTTCTGCTATTCAAAAGGTATTAATTGATTTTCAAAATTTTAAATATTTACCTTTGATTAATTCAAATTAAATTTGAAAAATATAATTTTTAATAAAAAAGATAGATGCACATTTTAATAGTAGAAGATGAATTAGGAATTATTCAGTTTTTGCAACAAGGTTTGCAGGAGGAAGGTTATCAGGTAACTACTGCTAGTGACGGCTCAAAAGGGTTTGAATTGGTTCAGAATCAACAATTTGATTTGATTTTATTAGATTGGATGTTGCCAAAAATTAATGGTTTGGACTTATGTAAAGCCATTAGGATTAAAGACCAGTATACTCCAATTATCTTTTTGACTGCAAAAGATACTGTTCAGGAAACTATTGAAGGCTTGAAAGCAGGTGCAAATGATTACATTAAAAAACCTTTTAGCTTTGAGGAATTAGTTGAACGTATTAAAGTTCATTTTAGAAATAAAAAAGGTACTGAAACACTTACTTTGGGGAAGATAAAAATAGATTTATCCAAACATATTGTGCTAAAAAATGATGAAGAAGTAGCTTTAACTCAAAGAGAATTTGAACTGCTAACTTATTTAATTCAGCACAAAGGAAAAGTTTGTACCCGAAATCAGATCTTAAAAGACGTTTGGGAAATCAATTTTGAGTATGATACCGGCGTTATAGATGTTTTTATGAATGCTATTCGAAAAAAACTTAATTTAAAAATTGAAGAAGATTATATAAAAACAATTCGTGGTATTGGTTACATCGCAAACGACTTATAAATGGTACAAATTTCCTTTAAAAACAGAATTGCATTAAACTATATTATTACCACTGGTTTGTTGATTTTAGTGGTTTTTTCGCTGATTTATTCGATTGTAAAGCATACTGCTTATAGTCATATTGATGAAAATTTAAATGTTGAAATCAAGAATCATTTAGCAGAAATCAAGGTTGTAGGTGACAAAGTAATTTTAATTGATGAAGAAGAATGGAATGAACGTGAACACAATACTGTGGATGTAAATCCTGTTTTTGTGGAGTTTTTGGATTTGAATAAAAAGATTATTGAGAAAGCGCCTAATCTTAAAACGCAAACACTTGAATTTAATGATTCTGTAAAAGATTATGAGTTGTTTGATACTAAAATGGGTAATCATGCCATTAGACAAATTCAGGTTCCGCTTCATATTAAAAAGAAACAAATAGGTTATATCATTGTCGCTATGTCTCTGGCCGATTCCACAATGGTATTAAATAATTTGTTTGATATTATGTGCTTGTCATTTTTGGCGATATTATTATTGCTGTTTTTTATTGCCCGATTCTTTGCCGGACGAAGTATAAAACCGATAAATGCAATTATAAATACTTCAAAAATAATTACAAAAGACAATTTGAAAACGCGAATTCCGTTGCCCAAAACCCGTGACGAATTATATACGCTTTCAAAAACCATCAACAACTTATTAAACCGAATTGAAGATGCAATTGAACGTGAAAAACAGTTTACTTCTGATGCTTCTCATGAGTTAAGAACGCCATTAACAGTTATTAAAGGAACTCTTGAAGTTTTGATTCGTAAACCTCGTGATAATAAAGAATATGAAGAAAAAATTAATTATTGTATAAATGAAGTAGATCATCTAAATATGCTCGTTGATCAGCTTCTTTTAATGGCTCGTTTTGAGAATCAAAGACAAAATGTAAATACAGAATCTGTTTATCTGAATGCCTTAATATTGGATGTGTTAACGCTGAATTCTGAAAAAATAAATAATAAGAAAATCAACGTCAAATTTGATGCTGAACAGGATTATTATATTAAATCTGATAATTTTTTGGTGATTACTATTTTGAGAAATATTATTTCGAATGCAATTAAATATACCAGTATTGGTGGACGAGTTTCAATTTTTCTTTCGAGGCAAAATGGGGAAACAATTTGTAAAATTTCAGATAACGGAATCGGAATTGCCAAAGGAGATTTAGAGGCAATTTTAAATCCTTTTTTCAGATCAAATTCTACAGATCACCCTGAAATTAAAGGAACTGGATTAGGTTTATCAATTGTAAAAAGAACGACAGACTTACTTGATATTAAATTTAGAATTGAAAGCGAAATAGAAGTAGGAACTACAGTTATTTTAAGTTTTAACGAAGATATGAAAACGTTATCGTAGATTGAAAAAATGTAATAAAAATGGCATCTGAAATATTTTTTAACAATAAACTATCGTTAAGTTAAATTAAAAATTGCTTTTTTATGAAATTAACTAGTATATTTGCAACCGAATCAAAGAATTATAAAACAAACCAAACAATGATTTCAAATCAATTACATCATCATCATTTTCATTATTGCTCTCAGGCGATGTGTTAATGGTATGCATGTAAATCATCATATTTTAAAACCCGTTTGAGTACATCAAGCGGGTTTTTTAATTCCAATTCTTTGTACTCAAACTATTAATTCAACAAACAACTAAAAAATGAGTACTTTAAAAATTGCAATTCAAAAATCAGGTCGTTTAAACGAAGACAGCATTCAAATCTTAAAAGATTGTGGTATTTCGATCAACAACGGAAACGATCAGTTAAAAGCAGAAGCTTCCAATTTTCCTTTAGAAGTTTTATACCTGAGAAATTCAGATATTCCTCAGTATTTAATTGATGGAGTAGTAGATTTAGCCATTGTTGGCGACAACCTTCTTGTAGAAAAAGGAAAGCATATTGAAGTGATTCAAAAACTTGGATTCTCAAAATGTAAAGTTTCCGTAGCTGTCCCTAAAACTTTCGAATATAATTCTATTCAGGATTTGGCAGGTTTACGAATCGCAACATCTTATCCAAACACTGTCAATGAGTATTTTAACTCTTTCGGATTAACGGTTGACATTCATCAAATTTCAGGTTCTGTAGAAATTGCACCAAACATTGGTCTAGCCGATGCTATTGTAGATATCGTTTCAAGCGGAAGTACTTTATTTAAAAACAATTTAAGAGAAGTTGAAGTGATCTTAAAAAGTGAAGCTGTTTTGGCAGTTTCACCAAAAGTTTCTCCGGAAATTCAAAAACACATCGATACTTTAAAATTCAGAATTCAATCGGTTTTAAGAGCCAGAAATTCAAAATACATCTTGATGAATGTACCGAATGAAAAAATCGACGAGATTGGAAAAATTCTACCCGTTTTAAGAAGTTTAACTGTTTTACCATTAGCGCAGGAAGGCTGGAGTAGCGTTCATTCTGTAATCGACAAAGATACTTTTTGGGACGTAATTGATAAACTAAAAGAGGCAGGAGCAGAAGGAATTTTAGTTTGCCCAATTGAGAAAATGGTTCTTTAATGCGCTTTGCGCGCTTTAGGCAATAAGCTTTAAGCTTTACGCCAAAAAACACAAAGTTAATTAGCTTATGGCCTAAAGCCTAAAGCTTAAAGCATAAAAAAAATGAATAAAATAGATAATCCAAAACCAGAAACCTGGTCAGATATATTAAAAAGACCAACCAAAACAATAGATGATATCGAAGTTACGGTTAAAGAAATTTTTAAGGAAGTACAGAAAAAAGGTGATGAAGCTGTTGCAAAATATACTTCTATTTTCGATGGAATTACTTTAGATAATTATGAAGTTACTCCGGAAGAAATTGAAGAAGCAATTAATTCAATTTCAGATGAATTGAAAGATTCAATCCAATTGGCAAAATCAAATATTTTCAAGTTTCATACTGCTCAAAAAACAGAACGAATTTCAGTTGAAACTATTGAGGGAGTAAATTGCTGGCAGGAAAAAAGACCAATCCAAAAAATCGGTTTGTATATTCCGGGTGGAACGGCGCCTTTATTTTCAACGGTTTTAATGTTAGCCGTTCCTGCAGAAATTGCAGGTTGCAAAGAAATTGTTTTATGCTCGCCTCCGGATAAAACAGGAAAAATAAATCCGGCGATTTTATACACTGCAAATTTATGTGGTGTAACTAAAATATTAAAAGTAGGCGGAATTCAGGCGATTGCCGGAATGACGTTTGGAACACAATCTATTCCGAAGGTTTATAAAATTTTCGGGCCAGGAAACCAATTTGTAACCGTAGCTAAACAATTAGCAACACAATTTGGAGTAGCTATTGATATGCCGGCCGGACCTTCTGAATTGTTGATTGTAGCTGATGAAACTGCAGTTCCTGCATTTGTAGCATCTGATTTATTATCTCAGGCTGAACACGGAACGGATAGTCAGGTAATTTTAGTTTCGACTTCAAGAAGATTGATTGATGCTGTTGAAACTGAAATTCAATCTCAAATTGAAGAGCTTCCAAGAAAAGCAATTGCAAAGAAAGCGATAGAAAATTCGAAATTGATTTATGTAGAAAATGACAAAATTGCATTGGATTTAATCAATGAATACGGTCCGGAACATTTTATTATTTGTTCTGAATATGACGATTTTTATTGCAATGGAATTGTAAATGCGGGCTCTGTTTTTATCGGTAATTATACGCCGGAAAGCGCAGGGGATTACGCTTCAGGAACAAATCATACGTTGCCAACAAACGGATACGCTAAGAATTACAGTGGAGTAAATCTGGATAGTTTTATGAAATCGATGACATTTCAGAAAATATCTAAAACCGGAATTCTAAACATTGGAAGAGCTATTGAAGTTATGGCAGAAGCTGAAGGGTTGCAAGCACATAAAAATGCTGTAACACTGAGATTAAAGAGTATAGAGTAAAGAATATAGAATATAGAACAAAGAATGTAGAAAAATTTAGATAAAGCGAGAAGTCTATTCTCTATATTCTATTTTCTATATTCCAAAAATTAAGACAATGGAATTCGATATAAATACAATAACACGTGAAAACGTAAAAATATTAAAACCATATTCGTCAGCAAGAGATGAGTTTGAAGATTTTGATACTGCCGAAATGATTTTTTTGGATGCTAATGAAAATCCGTTTCAGAATGGTGTAAATCGTTATCCTGATCCACAACAAAGTTCGGTTAAGGCGATTTTGGCGAAGAATAATAGCGTAAAATCAAGTCAGATTTTATTAGGAAATGGGAGCGATGAAGTTTTGGATTTGCTTTTCAGAGCTTTTTGTGAACCAAAAATTGATAATATTATTTCGTTACCACCAACGTACGGAATGTACAGTGTTTTAGCGAATATTAATGCGGTAGAAAATAGAGAAGTTTTACTTTCAACAGATTTTCAGCCACAAGTAGAGAAAATTTTAGAAGCTGTTGATGCGAATACAAAAATCATCTTTTTATGCTCACCAAATAACCCGACAGGAAATTCTTTTTCGGATGAAAGCGTAGTGAAATTGCTTCAGAATTTTAAAGGTTTGGTGGTAATTGATGAAGCGTATATTGACTTTTCAGACAAAGAAAGCTGGTTGACAGAAATGGATGAATATCCAAATTTGGTTATTACACAAACACTTTCAAAAGCCTATGGTTTGGCCGGAATTCGTTTGGGGATTTGTTATGCTTCTGAAGCTGTAATTTTGGTTTTAAATAAAATAAAACCTCCTTATAATGTAAACGAATTGACACAACAAAGAGCCATTTCTCGTCTGAAGGATTCTGATAAAATAAGGCAGGAAATAGCTTCTATCATTGAGCAAAGAGAAGAACTTCTTAAAGTTTTACTTGAAGTTAGTTTTGTAGAAAAAGTTTACCCGACGGAAGCCAATTTTGTCTTGGTTAAAGTAGACGATGCCAACAAAAGATACGACGAATTAATTGCAAAAGGAATTGTAATACGCAATAGAACAACTCAGCCTTTATGCGAAAACTGCCTGCGTTTTACGATTGGTATTCCAGAAGAAAATGCAATTTTGATTAAGGAATTGAAATTATTAAAGTAAAAAATATTGGCTACAGATTTCACAGATTAAAATGATTTTTTTCTGTTTGTGTTTTATTTTCTTTGCCACGAATTAACACAAATTAAATTAGTGAAAATTAGTGAAATTCGTGGCAAGAGAAAAAATCATTTTAATCTGCGTAATCTGTGGCAGAACAAAAATATACTATGAAAAAAGTACTTTTTATCGATCGTGATGGAACGATTGTTTTAGAACCTGAAAATTTGCAACTGGATAGTTTGAATAAACTAGAATTTTATCCAAAAGCTTTTCAATATTTGGCTAAAATCGCCATTGAATTAGATTACGAATTAGCGATGGTTACCAACCAGGATGGATTAGGAACGGATAGTTTTCCGGAAGATACATTTTGGCCAACGCAGAATTTCATTTTAAAAGCTTTTGAAAATGAAGGAGTTTTGTTTGATGATATTTTTGTTGACAGATCATTTCCAGAAGATAATGCGCCAACGCGCAAGCCTAGAACAGGAATGTTGACGAAATATTTGAATAATCCGGAATATGATTTAGAAAATTCTTTTGTTTTGGGAGATCGTTTGACAGATGTTGAATTGGCGAAAAATTTAGGATCCAAAGCGATTTTCATGAATATGACGGACGGAATTGGAAGTAATGAAATATCATCAAAACGTGAAGAATTGAATGATACGATTATTTTGCAAACGACGGACTGGAAAACGATCTATGAGTTTTTGAAATTGGAAGCACGTTCGGCATCGATTACACGTAAAACACATGAGACCGATATTTTCATTAATGTGAATTTAGACGGAACCGGAAAAAGTAAAATTGATACCGGAATTGCATTTTTTGATCATATGTTAGACCAGATTTCTCGTCACGGTCAAATGGATTTGGAAATCTTGGTAAAAGGTGATTTAGAAGTTGATGAACACCACACGATTGAAGATACTGCAATTGCACTTGGAGAAGTTTTTGCGAAAGCACTTGGGAATAAATTAGGAATTGAGCGTTACGGTTTCTGTCTGCCAATGGATGATTGTCTGGCGCAGGTTGCCATTGACTTTGGAGGAAGAAACTGGTTGGTTTGGGAAACCGAATTCAAACGCGAAATGGTAGGTAAAATGCCAACAGAAATGTTTTATCATTTCTTTAAATCGTTCTCTGACGGTGCTAAAGCCAATATCAACATAAAAGCAGAAGGAACCAACGAGCACCACAAAATTGAAGCGATTTTTAAAGCTTTCGCAAAAGCCATAAAAGTAGCGGTGAAAAGAGATACAGAAAAGATGATTTTGCCTTCAACGAAAGGAATGTTGTAAAACGCTATAAGCTATAGGCAATAGGCAATAAGCCTAAAGCTTACGGCTTAAAGCTTAAAGCTTTTTTAATGAAAATAGTAATTATAAATTACGGAGCAGGAAATATTCAGAGCATTATGTTTGCTATTGAAAGGCTTGGTTTTAAAGCTGTTTTGAGTAATAATCCCGAAGAGATTCAGCAGGCTGATAAAGTGATTTTTCCAGGAGTTGGTGAAGCAAGTTCGGCTATGAAAAAACTAAAAGAAAGCGGATTGGATAGTTTGATTCCGAATTTGAAACAACCCGTTTTAGGAATTTGCCTTGGTATGCAATTGATGTGTAAATCATCTGAAGAAGGCGATACGAAAGGTCTAGGAATTTTTGATGTCGATGTAATTAAATTCACATCAAAAGTAAAAGTGCCACAAATGGGATGGAATCAAATTTATAATCTAAAATCGGATTTGTTTAAGGGGATTTCGGAAAATGAATTTATGTATTTAGTACATAGTTTTTATGCTCCAAATTGCGATGAAGCCATTGCGACAACGGATTATGAGTTAGAATACGCATCGGCATTAAAAAAAGGCAATTTTTACGGAACACAATTTCATCCGGAAAAAAGCGGAGCTGTCGGTGAGAAAATATTAGAGAATTTTTTAAAAATATAAAAGGAATCTAAGGACTTTACGACTTTGGACTTTCAAACTTTAAGACCTAAATAATGAGAATAATACCAGCCATAGATATCATTGACGGAAAATGTGTTCGTTTGTCAAAAGGCGATTATGATACGAAGATAATTTACAATGAAAATCCGCTTGAAGCAGCGAAATCATTCGAAGCACACGGAATTGAATATTTACATTTAGTAGATTTAGACGGTGCAAAATCGAGTAAAATTGTCAATTATAAAATTCTGGAGCAAATTGCGACACAGACCAGTTTGCAAATTGATTTTGGCGGAGGCTTAAAATCAGATGAAGATTTAAAAATTGCTTTCGAAAGTGGTGCAAGTCAGATTACCGGCGGAAGTATTGCGGTAAAAAACAGAGCAATCTTCGAAAAATGGATTACAGAATATGGTTCTGAAAAAATCATTTTAGGAGCTGATGCTAAAGATGAAAAAATAGCAGTTTCAGGCTGGTTAGAAGATTCTGATGAAGATTTGATTCCGTTTATTCAGGAGTATCAAATGAAAGGAATTCAATATGTTATTTGTACCGATATTGCTAAAGATGGAATGCTTGAAGGACCAAGCTTTGATTTGTATGAAAAAATATTAAAAGAAGCCGTTGGTGTAAAATTAATAGCTTCCGGAGGAATTTCAACTTTTGATGAACTACCAAAATTAGCTCATTTAGGTTGTGAAGGAACAATAATTGGAAAAGCGATTTATGAAGGCAGAATTTCGCTAAAACAACTAGAGAATTATATAATTGGAAAATGAGGGTTAATTAGATAATGTGCCAATTAGAAAATTAGATAATTTCCCGTATTGCACAAAAATTATCTAATTATCAAATTTCCACATTGACACATTAAAAAAAAGATTATGATAACATGTCATTTAAAATACGTTATAGATCCTTATCAATTGGAAGCGTTTGAAGATTACGGTAAGAGATGGATTAAAATCGTAAATCGATTAGGAGGCCAGCATCATGGTTATTTTATGCCTTCGGAGGGAGCTAATAATATTGCTTATGCACTGTTTTCTTTTCCAAGTTTAACTGGTTATGAAAATTACCGAAAACAAATGTTTTCAAAAGATGATCAGGAGTGTGTAGAAGCTTTTAAAATTGCCGAAGACACAAGATGCGTTATAAGTTACGAAAGAACCTTTTTGAGTCCTGTATTCGAGTAGAAAAAATTAGATAATGAGAGAATTAGAAAATTAGATAATTTAATACGTAGCGTAAAATTATCTAATTATCAAATTTTCTAATTAACACATTTAAAAAGATGTTAGCAAAAAGAATCATTCCATGTTTGGATATAAAAAACGGAAGAACCGTTAAAGGCGTTAACTTTGTTGACTTGCGCGATGCTGGCGATCCGGTGGAATTGGCAGAAATTTATTCGGCTGAAGGTGCTGATGAATTGGTTTTTCTGGATATTTCAGCTACTGAAGAACGTCGTAAAACGTTGGTCAATATGGTGAGAAGTGTTGCTGAAAAAATCAACATTCCGTTTACAGTTGGAGGCGGTATTTCATCTGTAGAAGATGTTGAAATTCTGCTGAATAACGGTGCAGATAAAGTATCAATTAATTCATCAGCAGTAAAAAATCCACAGTTGATTAATGATCTGGCACAGAAATTCGGAAGCCAATGTGTTGTTGTGGCGATAGATGCTAAACAAATTGACGGACAATGGATAGTACATTTAGTTGGAGGAAAAGTGCCAACAGAATTAAATTTATTTGACTGGGCTGTAGAAGTTGCAGAACGTGGTGCGGGAGAAATCTTATTCACATCAATGGATAATGACGGAACTAAAAATGGTTTTGCCAATGAAGCTTTGGCTAAATTATCAACTCTGATCAATATTCCGATTATTGCTTCTGGCGGAGCGGGAAATATACAGCATTTTGTAGATTCTTTTAAAGTTGGAAAAGCAGACGCAGCATTGGCAGCAAGTGTTTTTCACTTTAAAGAAATCGAAATTAAGGCTTTGAAACACGAATTAAGAAATAATAATATAGAAGTTCGAATTTAGTTTTGACTTTAAGACTTTCGACTTTACAACTTTAGACTAAAAATATGAACATAGATATCAAAAGCTCACACGGATTAATTCCAGCGATAATTCAGGATTCAGAAACAAAAAATGTTCTGATGCTGGGTTATATGAACGAAGAATCGATTAAAAAAACAATAGAAACTCAAAAAGTAACCTTTTTCAGCCGTTCAAAACAAAGACTTTGGACAAAAGGTGAGGAGAGTGGAAACTTTTTGAATTTGGTAAGTATTAAAAATGATTGCGACGGCGATACACTTTTAATTCAGGCAAAACCTGTTGGGCCAACTTGTCACACGGGAGCTGACACTTGCTGGCAAGAAGAAAATAAAGAGAATTATGGTTTCCTTTCTACTTTAGAAAATACTATAAAAGTTCGAAGAGAAAATGCTGATTCTGAGAAGAGTTATGTAGCGTCTTTGTTTGAAAAAGGAATCAATAAAATTGCTCAAAAAGTAGGTGAAGAAGCTGTAGAAGTAGTGATTGAAGCAAAAGACGATAATGATGATTTATTTCTTAGCGAAAGTGCTGATTTACTTTTTCATTATTTGATTTTGTTACAGGCAAAAGGCTTTCAATTGAATGATGTTGTGGATGTTTTGAAGAAACGCCAGAAATAAAAGCAATCATTTCAACACAATCCTGTCATTCTGACGAAGGAAGGATCATACAAGTAATTCCGCATAGAAGGTCATCAATCTTTGTCGAGTTTCTAATATGGTCTTTCCTTCGTCAGGAGGATAAAAATGAGAATAAATCCTTTGAATATGGGGCATCAGCGTTCCATTCACCACTATTCCACAAACTCAAAAAAAGCAAACTCCTTCGGCTGATGAAATCCAAATTTTAAACTCTTATACGGTTGTAAAGCAAGATATTCAGTAGTATTACCGTAATCAATTCTAAAAGTATTTCCTTTCCATTTTATTCCAGTTTTAGGCTTTGAAAAATTACCATTCTGAATTTTTTTCAGACTCGAAAACGGAATCTTAATTTCTGTAGCATAACCTTCAGGAGTTATTTTGCTTGCTGCTTCAAGTCCAGGAATATCAAATGCCATTGAAGTTCTCCATCCACCGCAATCGGGAGAAATACATTTTAATAACATATCATAATTCGTTGAAAAGGCATTCACTCCAATTTCAATATAATTTTGGCCATCTCCATCGGGATCAATAAAAATTTCTACTAAATCATCTGTATTAAATATTTGCGAATCCTTTTTCTGATATGATCCAACTATTTTAGAATCAGAAGATTTATAAGCTATATATAGGTTGTCATCATTCCACGAAAGTGAAACCATCGTATTCTGGCTAGCATTTGCACCAGAATCATGAATTACAAATGGGCCTAGAAAAGGTGTTTTCCAATCTGATAAATCTCCATTAATAGTTGGCTGATCAGTTGTTTTATAAATCGGTATATTTTGCGAATACACTGTTATCGAGCACAAAAAACATAAAAATGAAGAAAATGAAATAAGTTTCATAAAGCAATAATGAAAATTTGAAAGGGCTAAAATAGGGAAGAATTGTAAACTTTAACATTAAATTTTTCGAATCGAAATTATAAAATTATTAAAAACTTGATTCGAATGTTTACTTTTGTTGATGATTAAGTTCGTTTAAGTACCCTATTTATTTCAAATTTCTAATTTATGAAAAATTACTTTGGAGGCATTTTTATTGCCTTTTTGGTTGGTTTTAATGCCAATGCGCAAGGACTTCTAAATAAGTCTGAGACCGCTTTTACACATCAGGATTCTTTACGCGGAAGCATTACAAAAGAACGATCTTGGTGGGATTTAAAACATTATCATCTTGATGTAAAGGTAAATCCAACTGAAAAAACAATTACAGGTTCAAATACTGTTAAATATACTGTTTTAACAGAATACAATAAAATGCAGATTGATTTGCAGGAACCAATGCAGATTTATAAAGTAACACAGGGTGGAAAAGAATTAAAATTTGAAAGAGATGGAAATGCATTTTTCATTCAGTTAACAGCTAAACAAAAAATAGGAGAGACGAAAGAAATCGTAATTTCTTTTGGAGGCAAACCTAAAGAAGCCGTGAGACCACCATGGGATGGCGGAATTACCTGGAAAAAAGATAATAATGGTAAAGATTTCATTGCATCCTCTTGTCAGGGTTTAGGTGCCAGTGTTTGGTGGCCAAACAAAGACCATATGTATGATGAAGTGGAGAATATGTTGATTAGTGTTAATGTTCCGGGAGATTTAACAGATGTTTCAAACGGAAGACTAAAAAGCGTTAAAAAAGAAAAAGATGGCACTAAAACTTTTAATTGGTATGTTTCAAACCCAATTAATAATTATGGAGTAAATATCAATATTGGAGATTATGTTAATTTCTCTGAAAAATATAAAGGAGAAAAAGGCGATTTAGATTGTAATTATTATGTTTTACGTGATAATTTGACTAAAGCCAAAGAACAGTTTAAAGATGCTCCAAGAATGCTTAAAGCTTTTGAAAATTGGTTTGGACCTTATCCGTTTTATGAAGACAGCTACAAATTGGTAGAAGCGCCTTATTTAGGTATGGAACATCAAAGTAGTGTAACTTATGGAAACGCCTATAAAAATGGTTATTTAGGAAAAGACTTAAGCGGAACTGGCTGGGGATTAAAATTTGATTTTATCATTATCCATGAATCTGGTCACGAATGGTTTGCGAACAATATTACTTATAAAGATATCGCAGACATGTGGATTCATGAGAGTTTTACGAACTACTCAGAAAGTCTTTTTGTGGAGTACTATTACGGAAAAGAAGCGGGAGCGGAATATGTAAGAGGTTGTAGAAAAAATATTCAGAATGACACGCCAATTATTGGGCATTATGACGTAAACAACGAAGGATCGGGTGATATGTATCCAAAAGGAGCCAACATGTTACATACAATTCGTCAGATTATTAATGATGATGCAAAGTGGAAATCGATTTTAAGAGGGTTAAATAGTACTTTTTATCATAAAACCGTTACTTCTAAAGAAATTGAAGATTATATCAATACGCAATCGGGAATTAATTTCAACAGAGTTTTTGCTCAATATTTAACTACAACTCAAATTCCGATTTTTGAATATATGTTCAAAAATGGAACTTTAGGATATCATTGGACAAACTGTGTAACTAAATTTGATATGCCGGTTAAAGTAAAAATAAACGGTGAAGAAACCTGGTTGAAACCAACAACAGAATGGCAATCAGTAAAAACAACCAATGAAAACAGAACTTTAGAAGTCGATAAAGATTTTTATGTAACGAGTTCTAATATAGTAGAATAAAATTCCAATATAAAAAATCCAAATCCCAATTTATGGAGTTTATTAAACCCGACAGGTTTTAAAACCTGTTGAGTTTGTTATTTGATAATATCCTCAAAGTATGTCATTTCTCCTTCGTCGAAATGACAAAAAAGCGGTGAAAACTATGTTTTTACCGCTTTTTTTTATTGGAATTTGGAATTTAAAAAAATGGAATTTCAATTCTATCGACTACTCAATTTTGCCTTTTCCTTAATAATATCAGCAATTTTACGATTTTCAATTTTGCTTTCCAGCCATGAAATAATGTCTAAATAAAGAAAAGCTCTTTTCTCGTAGGTGTTTTTCTCTAATTCAATAAAACGCTCGCGCATTTTAATAAATTCCTTTTTAATATCTGTTGGATAAAAATTGTTCAGGTTTCTCAGGAATTTGATGATTTCCTTTTGAACTTCATGTAAATCATTCATTTTCAATAAAAACTTGTACGTGCTTTTAAGATGATTTTCTAAATAATAATCTTTTCCTAACTCATAATGTGCAATCAACGATAATAATCTCGCAAAACACATTAAATCCTCACGCATTGTTAAGTTCTTGTTATTGATGATTTTATCCAAATATAGTATGCATTCGTTATATTTTTCGTTTCCAAAATAAATAGAAGCAATTTTATAGAAAAACAACATTTCGTGATGTTCATCAAGATGATCGCTGTGAATTTTTATTTTCTCCAGAATCTCCGGAATCAAATATTCGCTTTCGGCAAAAGTACCTTCTAGTATATGTAAATTTAACTTATTGTTATAAACATATAGAAATGATAGCGATGCAATGTTATCGTTTACCGGAAATTTATCATCCTGAATCGTTTTTTCTAAAAGTGATAGATATTTTTTGAAATTCGATTTGTATTTTAGCATATAAAGTGATTCCAAAAAGTAATGATTCCCTTTTAAGAAAAATACCGGATTTTGGTAAATCATATTTGGGTTGTCATAAAACAATGTAACCCATTTATAAGCATATTTATAACTTGCTAAGAAATCCTGAACAAGAAAACTGCGCCAAAGATTGGCATTGTAAAACCAATATTTTTCTCTGAAACCAAATTTACTTTCGTCTAATTTTGCAGTATGTCTGTTAAAGTAATCATCAATATATTTATACTCTTCATCATTTTTTACGTAACCTGTTTTTAGCATGATTCCGTATAACTGCAGTGATAAATTTGACAATTTACTTGAAATAGTATTTCTGTAATTCAATTCTTTTGCCTGAATTACCAATTCATCTGCACGGCCCTGAATACTTCGGGTAATATATTGTGATTCGATTAGTTTTTCGAACTCTACAATTTCATATGCCATATATTTTTCATCATTTTCCAGCGCAATGATTTTTGTCTTATCCAGAATTTTTAAACTCTGTTTATACAATCCTTTATTATATAAGATTCCAGCAAAATCAATTTGTTCACGCAATTGATATCGAATGTTCTGACTTGGAATATTCAATCGAATACTGACCAGAATTTGTTTGTATAAATATGATTTTAAGTTAGATAGCTGTATTTTTTTAATGATGCCACTTTTTAGAATAAGCTTTTCATCATAGGTTTCAGACTTATCTAAAATATTAAATAACTCGATGAATTTAGTATTCGAACTTGTTTCCAATCGGCTTGCAAAAATTTTAAACTGTCTTTTTTCGGATTTGGAAAGCGATTTTATCAGAACAAATAAGAAATCTTTTTGATGGTTAGCCATTGTAAAATATAATAATATAACTTATTGATTATTAATTATTTAACTCGTTATAAATTGTGTTATGAACAGTATAATTTCATTAAAATGAATTTCATACTGCATAAGTACAATATATATTTGTTATCAAGATGTGAAATTACATTAAATAAATGAATATGAATAGAGAGAAAGTTCAAATTTTTGACACCACTTTGCGCGATGGTGAACAAGTTCCAGGATGTAAGTTAGATACTAAACAAAAATTAGTTATCGCAGAACGACTAGACAAAATGGGAGTTGACGTTATCGAAGCAGGTTTTCCTGTGTCAAGTCCGGGCGATTTTTTATCGGTCTCTGAGATTTGTAAAATTGTAGAAAATGCAACCGTCTGTGGACTAACAAGAGCCGTAAAAAACGACATTGATGTTGCAGCAGCAGCTTTAAAGCATGCTAAAAGACCTAGAATCCACACAGGAATCGGAACATCTGAATCTCATATACTCCATAAATTAAATACTACCAGAGAAGATATTATCGCAAGAGCAAAATTTGCTGTTTCTCACGCAAAATCATATGTAGAAGATGTTGAGTTTTACGCAGAAGATGCAGGTAGAACAGATAACGCTTTCTTAGCACAAGTTTGCGAAGAAGTAATTAAATCCGGAGCAACAGTATTAAATATTCCTGATACAACAGGATATTGTCTACCAGAAGAATACGGAGCAAAAATTAAATATTTAAGAGAAAACGTAAAAGGAATCGAAAACGTAATCCTTTCATGTCACTGTCATAATGATTTAGGAATGGCAACTGCAAATTCTATTGCAGGTGCAATAAATGGAGCGAGACAAATAGAATGTACAATTAATGGTATTGGTGAAAGAGCAGGAAACACGGCACTTGAAGAAGTAGTAATGATTTTCAAGCAACATCCTTACCTTAATTTGGATACAAACATCAATACAAGAGAATTGAACGAAATGAGTCGTTTGGTTTCTGAAAGTATGGGAATGATTGTTCAGCCAAATAAAGCTATTGTTGGAGCAAATGCTTTTGCACACAGTTCAGGAATTCATCAGGATGGTGTGATCAAAAACAGAGCAACTTATGAAATCATGGATCCGCTTGATGTGGGTGTAAATGAATCATCTATTATTTTGACAGCAAGAAGCGGAAGAGCTGCTTTGGCGTACCGTGCTAAAAAAGTAGGTTACGAACTAACAAAAGTACAATTGGATATTGTTTATATTGAGTTTTTGAAATTCGCCGACATTAAAAAAGAAGTTATAGATGCTGATATTCATCAGATCATTGAAGCTTCTAAAATTCAGGGAGACTTGATCAGAAGCTGAAAAGAAAATAGAAAATAGAAAATAGAATAAAGAAGAAAGAAGAAAGAGAAAAAATAAAGATTTAAATACATAAAGAACGAGACGTTATGAATTTGAAAATAGCAGTTTTACCAGGAGACGGAATTGGACCGGAAGTAATTTTACAAGCCAAAAAAGCGTTGTACGCAATTGGCGAGGTTTACAATCATGAATTTGTTTTTGAAGAAGCACTAATGGGTGCTATAGCTATTGATAAAACAGGAAATCCGCTACCGGAACAAACGCTTAATCTTTGCCTTAATACTGATGCTGTTTTATTTGGAGCGATTGGAGATCCTAAGTATGATAATAATCCAAATGCAAAAGTTCGTCCGGAGCAGGGGTTATTGAAATTACGTAAAGAACTAGGTTTATTTGCAAATATTCGTCCAATAAAACCTTATAAATCACTAATTGACGCTTCTCCTTTAAAAAGAGAAATTATTGAAGGAGCTGATTTTACTATTTTTAGAGAATTAACAGGTGGTGCTTATTTTGGAGCAAAAACATTAAATGAAGAAGGAACACATGCTTCTGATTTATGTGAATATTCAGAAGAAGAAATCACCAGAATTGCACATTTAGCTTTTAAATCGGCACAAAACCGTCGTAAAAAGTTAACAATGGTAGATAAAGCAAATGTTTTGGAAACCTCAAGATTATGGAGAAAAGTAGTTCAGAAAGTGGGCGAAAACTATCCAGATGTAGCTTTAGACTTTTTATTTGTGGATAACGCAGCAATGCAAATCATCTTAAATCCAAAACAGTTTGATGTTATTTTGACTGAGAATTTATTTGGAGATATTTTATCAGACGAAGCAAGTGTTATTACAGGTTCTATTGGTTTATTGGCTTCGGCATCTTTAGGAGAAAAAAATGCTTTGTTTGAACCAATTCACGGATCTTATCCACAAGCAAAAGGAAAAAATATTGCCAATCCAATTGCTTCTATTTTATCAGCAGCGATGTTGTTAGAGCATTTTGGCTTGTTTAAAGAAGCAAATGTAATTTATCAGGCAATTGAAAAAGCAATTGAATTTAAAGTTGTTACTGTTGATTTAAAACCAGATTCAAAATTCGGTACAAATGAAGTAGGGGAGTTTGTTTCCAATTTTATTTTCAGCAAAGACGACTTATTATATTTTAATAATGACAACGTTCATATCGGACAATCGACAATTGTTTAATATTTTTTGTTAAAACTTAAAAGAAATAACAAGAAGTATCTAAAATGTTGAGATTTTATTTTTTTAGTCACTTAAGTTTTTATACTTTTGTCACACTAAAAAAAATAAAAAGATGCAAATCTCAATTATTATTACTTCTGTCGTTGTTGTCAATGTGATTTTCACATCTGCATCGGGAATGGTATAAATATAATTGAAAAACTATATTATAAACCTTCCAAATACTGGAAGGTTTTTTTTTGAATAAAAATTAAAATAAATTAATACATAATGGAATTAAATAAGTACAGCAAAACCATCACTCAAGATCAAACACAACCTGCGGCGCAAGCTATGTTGTATGGTATTGGTTTAACTGAAGAAGATTTGAAGAAAGCACAAGTAGGTATTGTGAGCATGGGTTACGATGGTAACACCTGCAACATGCACTTGAATGATTTAGCAAAAGACGTTAAAAAAGGTGTTTGGGATGCAAATCTGGTCGGACTTATTTTTAATACTATTGGTGTTAGTGACGGTATTTCAAACGGTACTGAAGGAATGCGTTTTTCACTAGTTTCTCGCGATGTAATTGCAGACTCTATTGAAACTGTTGTGGGAGCACAATGGTATGATGGTGTAATTGCTATTCCGGGTTGTGATAAAAATATGCCAGGAGCTTTAATCGCAATGGGAAGATTAAACCGCCCGTCGATGATGGTTTACGGAGGATCAATTCACTCTGGAAAATGGAAAGGAGAATCTTTAAATATTGTTTCTGCTTTTGAGGCATTAGGAAAAAGAGTAAAAAACGAAATTACTCCCGAAGATTTTAAAGGGGTTATTCAAAATGCATGTCCGGGAGCTGGTGCTTGCGGCGGAATGTATACTGCAAATACAATGTCTTCAGCAATTGAAGCATTAGGAATGAGTTTGCCATACAGCTCTTCAAACCCTGCTTTAAGCCAGGAAAAAAGAGATGAATGTCTGGCTGCAGGAGAAGCAATCAAAATATTATTAGAAAAAGATATTAAGCCAAGAGACATTATGACTCGCAAGGCTTTCGAAAATGCAATTACAATTGTTGCTGTTTTAGGAGGTTCTACAAATGCTGTTATGCACTTAATTGCAATGGCTCATGCTGTTGATATCAAAATTACTCTGGATGATTTTCAGGCAATTAATGATAGAACACCAGTATTGGCAGATATGAAACCAAGTGGTAAATATATGATGGAAGATATTCATGAAGCAGGTGGTATTCCTTCGGTAATGAAATATTTATTGAAAGTAGGATTGATTCATGGTGATTGTTTAACGGTCACAGGAAAAACAGTAGCTGAAAATCTAGCTTCGACTCCTGATTTACAAGATGGACAACAAGTAATTCACGAAATTCAAAAAGCATTAAAGCCAACAGGAAATATTCAGGTATTATACGGAAATCTTGCTTCTGAAGGTGCGGTAGCAAAAATCAGCGGAAAAGAAGGCGAATATTTTGAAGGGCCAGCTGTGGTTTTTGAAGGGGAATTTGAAGTAATTCCTGGTCTTGAAGCCGGAAAAATAAAACCAGGTAATGTAGTCGTCATCAGGTATTGTGGACCAAAAGGTGGTCCGGGGATGCCTGAAATGCTAAAACCTACATCAGCCATTATTGGAGCAGGATTAGGAAGCACTTGTGCTCTTATCACAGACGGCAGGTTTTCTGGAGGTTCACATGGCTTTGTCGTAGGACATATTACACCAGAGGCTTATGATGGTGGCGGTATTGCACTAGTAAAAGATGGCGATTTAATTGCTATTGACGCTGTGAAAAATACAATCAACCTAAAAATATCTGACGAAGAATTTGCAGCCAGAAAAGCGGCTTGGGTTCAACCACCGTTAAAAGTTTCAAAAGGAGTTTTACTTAAATATGCCAGATCGGTTTCAAGCGCTTCTACAGGTTGCGTTACCGATAACTAATTATTAAAATAACAAAATATCACAAATCAATAGCAATTGAAATGACATTGATTTGTGATAAAAAAAATATACTATGAAAATATCAGGGGCAGAAGCCGTTATAAGATGTTTATTAGAAGAAGGAGTAGACTTGGTTTACGGATATCCGGGAGGAGCCATAATGCCGGTTTATGACGAATTATATAAATTTCAGGACCAATTACACCATGTTTTAGTACGTCACGAACAAGGTGCAACTCATGCAGCTCAGGGATATGCCAGAGCTACAGGAAAAGTAGGGGTGGCAATTGCCACTTCTGGGCCGGGAGCAACAAATTTAGTTACTGGAATAGCAGATGCTCAAATCGATTCAACTCCAATGGTTTGTATTACAGGCCAGGTTGGAAAACATTTATTAGGTTCTGATGCTTTTCAGGAAACGGATATTATCGGAATTTCGACTCCGGTTACCAAATGGAATTACCAGATTACAGAAGCTTCGGAAATTCCGGAAATCATTGCAAAAGCGTTTTATATAGCACGTTCTGGTCGTCCAGGTCCTGTTCTGATTGATATTACTAAAAATGCTCAATTCGATGAGTTCGAATTTAGTTATGAAAAATGTACAGGAATCAGAAGTTACAATCCGGTTCCAAAATTAAAATTAGATAAGGTTGCCGAAGCTGCAGCTATAATCAACAGTGCTAAAAAACCTTTTATTGTTTTTGGTCAGGGAATTATTCTTGGTCAGGCCGAAGAACAACTAAAAGCTTTTATTGAAAAATCAGGCATACCAGCAGGTTGGACTATTTTAGGGCTTTCAGCTTTACCAACAGACCATCCTTTAAACGTTGGAATGTTAGGAATGCATGGAAATTATGGGCCTAATATGCTAACAAATGAATGTGATGTTTTAATTGCATTAGGAATGCGTTTTGATGACCGGGTTACCGGGAAGTTAGCGACTTATGCGAAACAGGCAAAGGTAATTCACTTTGAAATTGATCCTGCTGAAATTGATAAAAACGTAAAAACTGAAGTAGCAGTTTTAGGTGATGTTAAAGAAGCTTTAAATGCAATATTGCCTTTAATTGAAAAGAGATCACACGATTCATGGCATAATGAATTCAAGGAATTGCATAAAATAGAAGTGGAATCTGTTATAAATGAAGAATTAAATCCAACTAATGGTAAAGGTATTTCAATGGGAGAAACCATGGAAATGATCAACAAACACTCAAAAGGTGATGCGATTATCGTTTCTGATGTTGGTCAGCACCAAATGTTTGCTTGTCGTTATGCAAAATTTAATTCGACTAAAAGTAATATTACTTCTGGCGGTTTAGGAACCATGGGATTTGCTTTACCAGCCGCTATTGGAGCTAAAATGGGAAGACCAGATCGAGAAGTGGTTGCTATTATTGGTGATGGTGGATTCCAGATGACTATTCAGGAATTAGGGACTATTTTCCAGACAAAAGTGCCGGTAAAAATTGTCATTTTAAATAATGAGTTTTTAGGAATGGTACGTCAATGGCAGGAATTGTTCTTTGATAACAGATATGCTTCAACAAAAATGATTAATCCAAATTTTGTTGCAATCGCTGAAGGATATCATATTAAATCTAAAAAAGTAACACAAAGAGAAGATTTAGATGCTGCTGTAGCCGAAATGATGGCTTCAAAAGATTCTTATTTCTTAGAGGTTATGGTAGAAAAGGAAAACAACGTTTTTCCAATGATTCCAACAGGAGCTTGTGTTTCTGAAATCAGATTAAGCTAAAGAAAAAAGTTTCAGATTTCAAGTTTCAGGTTATATAACGTGAAACTTGAAACAAAATAAACTAAAAATAAAATGGAAGATAAAACATTTACCATATCGGTATACTCAGAGAATAACGTGGGCTTATTGAATAGAATATCAGGAATATTCTTAAAGCGTCACATTAACATATTAAGTTTAAACGTTTCAGAATCAGAGATAGAGAATGTTTCTCGTTTTATTATTGTAGTGGATACAACTGAAAAATGGGTTCAGAATATCGTGGGACAAATAGAAAAACAAATTGAAGTAATAAAAGCATTTTATCATACAGATGAAGAAACCATTTATTTGGAAAATGCTCTATTTAAAATACAGTCAAGTTTGTTGTTTGATGAAAAACAAATTCAGAATATCATCAAAGAAAGTCAATCTACAATCGTGACCGTTTCTCGTGATTTCTTTGTGATTTCAAAATCGGGAAGACGTTCAGAAATTGAAGAACTATATGCCAAATTCAAACCTTACGGTATTATGCAATTTGTGCGTTCAGGCAGAATATCTGTTTCTAAAGAAAAGATGGAAATTTCATCATTATTAGAAACTCTTAACTAGTATCAATTATAAATTACATATCATTAAATATTTTAAAAAAAAATGGCAAATTATTTCAACACATTACCACTTAGATTACAATTAGAACAATTAGGAGTTTGCGAATTTATGGAGCAATCTGAATTTGCAGACGGAATCGCAGCATTGGCGGGAAAAAAAGTTGTTATTGTAGGTTGTGGTGCACAAGGATTGAATCAAGGTTTAAACATGAGAGATTCAGGTTTAGACATTTCATATGCATTACGTGCAGATGCAATCGCTGAAAAAAGAGCTTCTTATAAAAATGCTACTGAAAATGGTTTTACTGTAGGTACATATGAAGAATTAATTCCAACTGCAGACTTAGTTTGTAATTTAACTCCGGATAAACAACATACTGCTGTAGTTACAGCTATTATGCCATTAATGAAACAAGGTTCGACTTTAGCATACTCTCATGGATTTAATATTGTTGAAGAAGGAATGCAAATTCGTAAAGATATCACAGTAATTATGTGTGCTCCTAAATGTCCTGGATCTGAGGTTCGTGAAGAATACAAAAGAGGATTTGGTGTGCCAACTTTAATTGCTGTTCACCCTGAAAATGATCCGAACGGTTTTGGTTTAGATCAGGCAAAAGCTTACGCTGTAGCAACTGGAGGTCACAAAGCAGGAGTTTTGAAATCATCATTCGTAGCTGAAGTAAAATCAGATTTAATGGGTGAGCAAACTATTCTATGTGGATTGTTGCAAACCGGATCTATTTTATGTTTTGATAAAATGGTTGAAAAAGGAATCGAACCAGCATATGCTTCAAAATTAATTCAATACGGATGGGAAACTATCACTGAAGCTTTGAAACATGGTGGTATCACCAATATGATGGATCGTCTTTCTAACCCGGCAAAAATCGAAGCTTACGAAATTGCTGAGGAATTAAAAGATATCATGCGTCCGTTATTCCAAAAACATCAGGATGATATTATTTCTGGAGAATTCTCAAGAACCATGATGATTGACTGGGCTAATGATGATAAAAATTTATTGACATGGAGAGCTGCAACGGGAGAGACTAACTTCGAAAAAACTCCTCCAACTGATGCTCCAATAACTGAACAAGAATATTTTGACAATGGAGTATTGATGATTGCAATGGTAAAAGCTGGAGTTGAATTGGCTTTTGAAACTATGACAGAAGCTGGAATCATTGAAGAATCAGCTTATTATGAGTCATTACACGAGTTGCCATTGATTGCAAATACAATTGCAAGAAAAAAATTGTTTGAAATGAACCGCGTTATTTCGGATACAGCTGAATACGGATGTTATTTATTCGATCACGCTTGTAAGCCGTTATTAACTGAATACATGAAAACTGTTGAAACAAATGTAATAGGAAAACCATTTTCAACTTCAAACGGAGTAGACAATGCTATTTTAATTGCAGTTAACAAAGAAATTCGTCAACACCCTATTGAAGAAGTAGGAGCATGGTTGAGAGAATCTATGACTGCAATGAAAAAAATTGGATAATAAATTGGGGAATTACCACACATTCGACTGTGATGGGATTTGCACTGTATCTCTGTTTTATTTAATATTTTGAATTAGTAAGCACTTATTAAGAAAAATGAATATAGATGCAATATTGCATTCACTTAACTTCTTTAAGTAAGTTAAGTGAGGTAATCCCTTATAATGGGGTATGTTTAGTAATAAATGTACTTGTTGAGATTTCTATTTTAATTAATAAAGCTCCTATTGTTTTCAAAGTAGAGCTGTAGATTGTAATACAGATTACAAAAAATTAATTGTTATTGAAATTGTTAAAATTGAAAAGGCGTGGTATTTAATTACCATGCCTTTTTTGCAATATGTAATTTTGGTTGAAAAATTAAATTTTTAAATTATATACATTAAAAGATTATATTTTTTTTAATATGTGTTTTTTTTTGCCAAAATTTATGAATTAAATAATTTTAAGAATACGCTGATATTTAATACATTTATAAAAAAATTCCAAAAACATATGAGTTATTATAAAATTGAAAATTTAGAACAATATTTTAAACATTACAATAAGTCAATAAGAGAGCCAAGGAAATTCTGGGGAAAAATAGCTGAGGAAAATTTCACGTGGTATCAACAATGGGAAAAAGTAGTTGATTTTAATATGGCTGATGCCGAAGTAAAATGGTTTACTGAAGCAAAAGTTAATATTACAAAAAACTGTATCGATAGACATTTAAGCAAAAGAGGAGAAAAAACGGCTATTATTTTTGAACCGAATGATCCTTCTGAAGAAGCTTTACACATAACATATAACGAACTTTACGAAAGAGTTTCTAAAATGGCAAACGTACTGCGTGATCAGGGCGTTCGTAAAGGAGACAGAGTTTGTATTTATTTACCAATGATTCCGGAATTGGCGGTTGCTGTTTTAGCCTGTGCGAGAATTGGAGCTATTCATTCTGTGATTTTTGCCGGATTTTCAGCCTCTGCGGTTTCTGCAAGAATTAATGATTGCGAATGCAAAATGGTAATTACATCTGATGGTGGTTATAGAGGAAACAAAACTATTGATCTTAAAGGAATTGTAGACGAAGCATTAGATTCTTGTCCATCAGTTTCTAAAGTTTTAGTGGTTAAAAGAACTCAAACTGATATTAAAATGAAAGAAGGTCGTGACGAATGGTTGCAACCTTTATTAGATGTAGCTCTGGATAATAGTGTTGCAGAAATTATGGATGCAGAAGATCCTTTATTTATCTTATATACTTCAGGTTCTACCGGAAAACCAAAAGGAATGGTACATACTACAGCCGGATATATGGTTTATACGGCGTATACTTTTAAAAATGTTTTTGCTCACGAAGAAAATGATATTTTCTGGTGTACCGCTGATATTGGTTGGATTACTGGACATTCGTACATTTTATACGGACCATTATTAAACGGAGGAACAACTGTAATTTTTGAAGGAGTTCCATCTTATCCTGACTTTAGCCGTTTTTGGGATATTATTGAAAAACATAAAATTACACAATTCTATACAGCGCCAACTGCAATTCGTTCTTTAGCAAAAGAAAGTTTAGATTATATTCAAAAGTATCCTCTAAAATCATTAAAAGTTATTGGATCTGTTGGAGAGCCAATCAATGAAGAGGCTTGGCACTGGTTTAATGATCACGTAGGAGATAAAAGATGCCCGGTAGTTGATACATGGTGGCAAACAGAAACGGGTGGAATCATGATTTCGCCAATTGCTTTTGTAACACCAACAAAACCAACTTACGCAACTTTACCATTACCAGGAATTCAGCCTGTTTTGATGGACGAAAAGCGCAATGAGATTGAAGGAAACCAAGTAGTTGGAAGTTTATGTATTAAATTTCCATGGCCTGGAATTGCCAGAACTATTTGGGGAGATCACCAACGTTACAAAGACACTTATTTTTCTTCTTTTCCTGGGAAATATTTTACAGGAGATGGAGCACTTAGAGACGAAGTTGGATATTACAGAATTACCGGTAGAGTAGATGATGTTGTTATCGTTTCTGGTCATAATTTAGGAACAGCTCCTATCGAAGATGCAATCAATGAGCATCAGGCTGTAGCAGAATCTGCTATTGTTGGTTTCCCGCATGATATTAAAGGAAATGCTCTATATGGTTACGTAATCTTAAAAGAAACTGGAGAAGTTAGAAATAAAGAAAACCTGACTAAAGAGATTAATCAATATATTGCAGACCACATTGGACCAATCGCTAAACTAGATAAAATTCAGTTTGTTTCTGGTTTACCAAAAACACGCTCCGGAAAAATTATGCGTAGAATTTTACGTAAAATAGCTGAAGGAGATTTTTCTAATTTTGGAGATACTTCAACATTATTGAATCCTGAAATTGTTGAAGAAATTATGAAAGAAAGAATTTCTTAATTCTGAAAATAAATAGAAATAAAAATGCCTCTTAAAATTAAGAGGCATTTTTTATATGGTTTAGGTTTATTTAATTCCTAATCTCGATTTTAGCTTCAAAAACAAAAGTGCGATTCTGTAGGCATCTTCAGTAGATGAATTTCGATCGCTTTTTGGGATTCTATATATTTCGCATAAATCATCCAATGAAAATTGCTTGTCATTCACATCCATTAGCTTTCGGTACATCACATCCACATCTAAAGCTTCATTTTTTATTCTGCCACAGTCCAGGCGTTCCAAAGCAGCATTTAGCATTTCGATATCAAAATTAATATGATGGCCGACTAAAATTGCATTTCCAAGAAAATTCACAAAAGCTTCTAGTGCCTCTGGTTCCGGCATTTTTATCATTTTACTTTCAATGATAAACTCATTTGAAAGGCCGTTGTCTTGCAAAAACTTGTATTGCAATAAAACCGATTCAAAATTATCTTTAATTACTATACCGTCATCAACAACTGAAAAAGCTCCTAAGGATAAAATCACATCTTTATAGGGATTTAGTCCTGAAGTTTCAGTCGACAAAACCACAAATCTATTGGGTTTTGTTTCGAATTTCGTTAAATAGTCTTTCCAGAAATCCGGATACTCTTTATTGATATTTTTCAGCCAGTCTAGCATATATTATGAGAATTGGGTAAGTTGAAATTTACTCTTAATTAATTCCTCAAGATCTTTCATTGGTGTCAAAGCATTTTTCAATTTTTCCTTATCTGTTTTAGACATTTCTCTAAGATTGATATATTGCCCTGAATCATCATTTTTCAATCCTTCAACAGTTCTAAACTTTGATAATGTTAAAAAAGCTTCAGCACAACTTAAATATATTTCAGCATTTTTAGAGTCGGTTATTGCCAACTGTTTAAATCTTAAATAAGTATTTTTTATTCCTTTTATATTGGCATTCAAAATTAACAAACGTGCACCATCAATCAAAGGCATTAATGCACGGGTTTTAATATCAAATTTTGTTTTGTGTGGACCTTCTTCTTCTACAATGAATTTTTTGAAGAAACTTAACGGAGAATTTTTCTTTAAAGCATCGTTTCCTAAAAAGTCAAAGAATAAAGTATTATTTACAGCATTTTTAAAAATAACGTTTTCAATTACTTCCTCAATTTTTGGCTCTCCAAAAATAATCTCGTAATCAAAGAAAATACTGCTTAGGTCATTACTATTTTCACCTGGAGTATTCATCCAACTGTTGTATTGTTTTGTCCAGTCAGTCAGTGATTTACACCACAACATATTACTTCCCATATGACCATTTGGACAATATTCGTAACCCACTTTTTCTAATATAGCCGTTGTTCTTTTAGCCAGTCTTAAAAAATAATCTTTTGTTTCTCTGTATTTCTCAGGTGTAACATCTTCAAATATTAAAATACTATCTTGATCTGTTAGCAAAAGTTGCTCTTTACGTCCTTGACTACCAATGCTTAACCATGCAAATCGAGCAGGGGGTGAGCCTAAGTCTAAAATTGATAATTCAACGGCACGTTTAATTATAGCAAGGTTAATTTCACTTGCAATATTGCTAATATGTGAAATTGGAATATTTTTCTGAATTGAATTCTGAATCAAATCAGACAAACGATCACGAATTTGTTTTAAGTCTTTCGGAAGCTGAGAACGTTTAATTTCTTTGATCAAAACACCAGGATTACTGGCCTGAGCAACAATTAGATCGTGCTCAGAAATAATTCCTTTAACTGCAGATTTACTTGTACCGTCTTTAGTAACGCATAAGTGCGTTACATTATGCTTTAACATTAATAACTGAGCTTCGGCAAGTGATACATTTTCAATTACAGTAACAACTGGTGAAGACATGATTTTATCAATCGTTTCAGTTATAGGGTAGCGTCCGGTAGCAATTTTAGATGATAAATCTGTAGCCGTAACAATACCAATTGGTTTGTTTTTCTCGCATACAATGATATTATCAACCATAGATTCAGTCATTAAAATAGCAACATCTTTAACAATATGATTTGCTTCAGTTGTTAAAGGTGAATTGTTATAGCTAAGTGACTGTATATATTGCATTTCTGATCCCTGATCTACATAAAAAGAGGTGTCAGAAATTACTTTTCCATTCGAATTTACACTGTCTTTAGTGTGACGTGAATTTGTGGCAAAACTTTCTAGTAAAAAGTTTAAAACATCAGAATTATTAGCCACAAAAGGTCTGAAAACCGCGATCGGAATAGCATAAATGATACTTTCTTCACGTGCTTTCGCAGTCATCATGTAGTTGTTTTTGGCAAAAAATGGTCTTAAACCAAAAATATCTCCTTCATGGCATTTATTTATAATTGTTTCCTCGGCATCAGCAATTGTAGTTAAATTTATGACACCAGATGCCACAACATAAAAACTATCATGAAGCACGTCATTGTTTTGAAACAATACGGTATGTTTTTCTAAATTGATAACTCGGATATTGATTGCAATATCAGATAATTCCTGAAAAGTCAAATTATCAAATGGCGGGTATTCTTTTAAAAAATCGGCAATATGCTCAGCAATTGTATTCATACGTTTTGATAATTTTTTTAAAGTATCGAATGTAAAAATAATAAAATAAACTCTTACAATGAAAGCATCTTTATCAGAATGTATTTATTTTAAAGAAATGTTAAAATTTATAGTTTTATAAGCTTTAAAATGATTTTTTATTGGTTAATTTCTTTATTATTTAACTTTCGTTTTACCGCAAAGCTTTTAATAACAGTAAATTATTAAGTAGAAGTAGAATTTTAAGTGTTAGATCTATATTTTTTATAATATTTCCATAGTGCTATTATTTGGAGTAAATAAGGTAATTGCCAGATATAATTGAAGAGTAATGGGTTTTTAAGAATATTCTATTTTACATAATATAAATTATAGGTCAAAATATACTTTCAGAAAATTGTCTTATTCAGATAACTTTGTCAGAATCGTTTCGTCTGGAACTAAATCAGATCCACCTCTTTTATTAAACTGTAAAACACTTTCATTCACATATAGTACTGCATTTGTTGACTGACCATTTTCAGCTTCAATTTTTATCTGGGCTTTTTCGCCAAGAACATACAC
>NZ_JCAXEB010000010.1:0-272347 GCF_059758655.1 Flavobacterium sp. GQ95 | reverse complement strand
TTTTTTCAGTCTTAATTCGTTTGCTTGTCAGTATTTCAGTGAACGTCTATCGCTGTTGCGGGTGCAAAAGTACCACCTTTATTTACATTTACAAGGGTTTTTATTATATAATTTCAATCTTTTTTATAAGTGGCTGGTATGACGGTTTTTATAAGATAAAGTTTTTTTTGTCTGTTTGCGGGTTTTGGGTGGATTTGCCTGTTTGGGAGTGTTTTTGCCACAAAGGCACCAGGACACAAAGTTTTGATTTCCCTTTTTATTGGGCTATGCCTGCTTTTCAAAAAGACACAAAGCTGGATTTTTCTTCCTTATGTGTTAGGTTCTCGCAAATGCCAAGGCGCAAAGTCTCCCTTTTCTTGCTCAAAACGATAAATCTTTTTTTGAAAACAGCTCCCCTAGCCCCGATGGGAGGGAAAATCCTTTTGTGGTGGGGTTCACCACAAAAGATTGGAAGGAACAGCGGGATCAGCTCCTGAAAATCAAAATAACGAAATTTCAATTTTAAAAATGGTTCGAATTCGATGACTGGGTATTTCTCCTTATATATTGTATAAAAAACAAACCCGACAGCTTTTGCAAAACTGTCGGGCTGGGAATTGATATATAATAAAACAATTAATCGAAACGAATTGCTTTGACTGGCGAAATTCGGGTTATAATATATGACGGAATTAATAATACTAAAAAACAGACCGTAACCGTTAGTAAATTTAGAAGTATTATATAACCCCAGTTTATGTATACCGGTGCCACATTTACATAGTAGTTTTCAGGATTAAGATGAATGACTCCGAATTGTTGCTGAATTAGTAATAATGAAATACCAATTAAGTTCCCCCAAAAGAGCCCTCGTATAATAAGGTAAAACGCATTGTACAAAAATATTTTACGAACTGTCCAGTTATTTGCTCCGAGTGCTTTTAGAATTCCGATCATTTGAGTGCGCTCGAGAATAAGAACCAACAATGCTACTACCATATTAATAGTCGCTACTAATATCATCACAGCAAGAATGACGATTATATTAAAATCGAAAAGCTGAAGCCAGTCAAAGATGTAACTGTATTTTTCGATTATTGTTTTTGTATCGAGATTTGACGATGTCTGATCATAAATTTGAGTGCCAGTTGTTTTAATATTTTTAAAGTCTTTTACAAAAACTTCGAATGCACCAATTTGATCCGGCGTCCATTTATTTATTCTTTGAATATGACGAATATCTCCTATTATATATGTAGCATCGAAATTTTGGAAACCTGAATTAAAAATTCCTGTAATTTTAAATCGGCGGCTATTTGGCATTTTGCCCTGCTCTTCTTTTATAAAGAAGGTATTGAATTGATCGCCTACTTTTAAATTTAAACGATCAGCCAGAAATCTTGAAATTATAACTTCTTCATTTAATTCTTTAGTAAAATCAGGTAATCTACCCTCTACTAAATATTCTTTTATATTGTTCCAATCGTAATCAGCACCAACTCCTTTGAAAATAATTCCTTCAAAAGCATTTTCGGTTCGAATGATTCCCGCCTTAGTTGCGATTGCCTGAATATGTTTCACTTCTGGAACTGATTTGAAATTGGGATAAAAATCTTGTTTTTTAGAAATAGGGATTAAGGTTATTTCAGAATTATTATTGTCGTAATTTGAAATAATAACCTGACCATTGAAAGCTGAGACCTTGTCTCGTATTTTTTGCTGTAAACCAATTCCGGTTGCTACTGAAACCAACATCATAATAATACCGATGGCAATAGCCGAAATGGCAATTTTTATAATTGGTGCTGAAATACTGCTTCTATAATCTTTGGCAGTGATAAGTCTTTTCGCTATAAAATATTCTAGATTCAATTTTTTATATTGTCTGATTAATGGTTTAGTCCTTTATCCGGCTTACATCTGTGTTCAAAATTACATTTTAAAAAATAAAAAAGAATTGTTCCGAAAAACAATTACAAAACAATTAAGTTCTAAAGTGGCAATTTCTTTTTCATTTCTTCTACTATATTATATGCTGCCGGGCAAATCGCGACATTTTTTAAAGTAAGATCTGCAATCTGATGAAACTTTTTACGATCTGTATGAGGAAATTCCCTGCAGGCTTTTGGACGCACATCGTAAATCATACAATAATTTTCACTATCCAGGAAAGTACAAGGAACACTTTTTAGAACATAATCCTTATCCTCATCAATACGGAGATATTGATCGATAAACTGCTGCGGTTTTTGCCTGAAAGATTTCGAAATTCTTTCGATATCAGCCAAAGTAAATAACGGCCCGGTTGTTTTACAACAATTGGCGCATTGCAGGCAATCCGTTTTTTTAAATTCGGCATCATGCAAATCCTGCATAACGTAATCTAAATTCTTCGGCTGCTTCTTTTTCAGCTTATCAAAATACTTTTTGTTTTCGATATGCTTATCTTTGGCTAACTTATTTAAGTTATTTAAAATTTGTTTCAAGTTTAAAATTTAAAGTTGATCTGCAAAATTAAACAACTTTGAACTTGAAACCTTAAACTTTGAACTAAATTACCATGAAAGATCTTTTTGGAAAAGCGATGTACGATTTTCAGACCAATAATTCACCTGAAGATATAATAACGGAAACTTCTATTTCTGAAGAAGATGAAATGAGTGTCGATTATTTATTCCGTTCTTATAATGAAATGCCCAAACTGGAACAAAAAGCACTACAATTAGCTTTCGGAAAAACCTTAGATGTGGGTTGCGGAGCCGGAAGCCACAGTTTATCATTACAAAATGATCGTAATTTAGATGTTACTTCGATAGATATTTCAGAAAAAGCAATAGCAACCTGCGAACTTCGCGGTGTTACCAATGCCAAAGTTCAAAATATATTAGATTTTGACGGAGAAAAATTTGATACCATTATACTATTAATGAATGGAGTTGGGATTTTTGGAAAATTAGACAACTGCAACATATATTTATCAAAACTTAAATCGCTATTAAATTCTGGTGGTCAAATTCTATTGGACAGTTCTGATATTATCTATATGTTTGACGAAGATGAAGACGGTGGAAAATGGATTCCATCTCATAATGATTATTATGGCGAACTAGTATTCAATATTTCTTATAAAGGTGAAAAAGAAGAACCTTTTGATTGGTTATATCTTGATTATAATACATTGCAAAACGCTGCTATTGCAAACGGACTCAAATGCGAGCTTATTTTAGAAGGGGAACATTATGATTATTTAGCCCGACTTTCAATATAAAAACCTCATTATAATATTATGGAAGAATTAGATTTAGAGAAATTAAAATTTCCTATTGGAAAATTTGAGACACCGGCAACCTTCACGTCCGAATATATTTCAGATAAAATTGCGGAAATCGAATCTTTTCCTGAAAGGCTAAAAAAAGAAACATTTCACTTAAGTGATGAACAATTAGACACGCCCTATCGCCCAGGAGGATGGACTGTTCGTCAAGTAATTCATCATTGTGCTGAAAGCCATATGAACGCATTTATCAGAATCAAATGGGCTTTGACTGAAAATAATCCTGTGATAAAAGCCTACGACGAAGTATTATGGTCTGAATTACCCGATAATTTAAAAATGCCCATTCAACCAACATTAAATTTACTGGAAGGATTACATTATCGATTAGCCTTTATAATGAAAAATTTATCAGAAGCTGATTTAGAAAAATCATTTATACATCCCGAAAATAATTCTGAATATCGAATTAAACAAATTATAGGAACGTATGCCTGGCACGGAAATCATCATTTGGCACATATCACCAATTTAAAAAAGCACAAAAACTGGCAATAAACAAAGTTGTTTCTTTTTTACACAACGTATACAAATTACCGCAAACAAAAAATCTCTTCAGCTGAAGAGATTTTTTTATTCTATTTACGGAATATTCAAATACTTATGAGTCTGAAGTGACACTCTCCATTTCGGATTGCTCATTACATAATCAACAATCAAAGGAGTCATTTCTTCTTTTTTACTCCATTCTGGCTGAAGGAATAAAATTGCATCATCGTTTACTAATTCTGCTTGCTCTTCCGCAAAGATAAAATCATGTTTATTATAAATAATTACTTTTAACTCGTGCGCATTATCATATACAGTTTGCGTAGGCAATTTATTCTTTTTAGGAGAAAGGCAAATCCAATCCCAGGTTCCTGACAGCGGATAAGCACCTGAGGTTTCAATATGAACTTTTAAATTTTTATCTTTTAATTGTTGAGTTAACAAACTCATGTCCCAGGTTAAAGGCTCACCACCCGTAATTACAACGGTATCTGCATAACTTGAAGCATTCTTTACAATTAAATCAACACTTGTTGGCGGATGTAATTCAGCATTCCAACTTTCCTTCACATCACACCAGTGACAACCCACATCGCAGCCTCCAATTCTAATAAAATATGCAGCTGTACCTGTATGGAAACCTTCTCCCTGAATGGTATAAAATTCTTCCATCAAAGGCAACATCGCTCCTTTATTAACTTCTAATTGTATTTCTTTTGATAACATTATTTTATTTTAAAGTGCAAAGATAGTCAATTAAATACGGAACAAAAAAAACCGATAGTTCAAGAAACTATCGGTTTTATATTAAGTCAAATAACTTTTCTTATTTTAAAGCTTTCACAGATTGAGTTGCGTAAGCATTCGTTGGGTCTAAAGTCAAACTTTTATTGAAATATTCAATAGCTTTTGCTTTGTCAGTGTTAGCATAAGCAGCACCAATTGAATTGTACGATTCCACAACTTTTTTAACTGTAGCGGGTTTTGCTAATTCTTCAGCTCCTTTTGCAGTTGTTTTAGTAATATACTCTTGATAGTTTTTGATAATTAAATCATCTTTCTCCAATAAGTTATTGATTCTTCCTTTGTATAAATAAGCCTCATCATAAGTTGGAGAAGCAACCAAAACTCTGTCAAAAGCAGCATCAGCCTTAGTTAAAGCAGCAGCATCCATTGCAGTTTTTTCTTTATTTGCATTTGCATAGTAAAGAGAAATACCATAGTATACATTATCATTTAGATAATTTTTTTGCTCTGTATTTGTAGTACTCAATTCATAAATTGCAGCAGCTTGGTTATATTGTTTTTTACCAAACAATTCTTTACCGAAATCTCCAAGATCTTCAACAGCTAATGGCTCCACAGCAACTGCTTTTTTGATTTCAGCTAAACCAGCTTCAAAAGCAGCAGGATCAACTACACCAGCAGCATCGGTTCCTTTTTTAATTTTAGCAAATCCTAAGTATAAATTATCTTTTGCAATAACTTTATTATTAGGCACCTTCATATAATCTTCTAACGATTTAATCGCAACATCATAATTACCATTCTCGTAAGCAGAATATCCTAAATATCTGTAAATTCTAGGATTAACTTTATCCAACTCAATCATTTTGTTAGCTTCTTTTTCAAGAGCTTTATAATCTTCAACTAAAATCAAGAAATCAGCATGACGCATTCTAGAGTTCATAGAATAATCTGTTAAACTCAAGTATTTCTCGTAGTTTTGAATTGCTTTTTGATAATTCACCTGTCTCGTAGAAGGTTTATTTCTAGCCCATTTGTAATAAGTTTCAGCAAGCTCTCTGTAAACTGGTCCATAATTAGCGTCAATAGCAATAACTTCATTGAAAGCTTTAATTGCTTCATCGTAAGATTTAGCACCTTTTAACAAAACACCTAATTGCATTTTTGCTCTTAAAAGTGTTGGATCAGCAGTAAATGCATCACGGTAAGCTTTGTAAGCATCATTTTGATTATTTGCTCCATAATAAGCATCACCAATTGCCAAAAGCGCAGTTGCATTTTGAGGCTCAATTAATAAAGCTTTCTTTAAACTTGCAATTGCATTTGTATAATCAGGATTAGTAGAATTCATATAAGCTCTACCAATGTAAATAAATTCATTTACATCTTTACGCTTCATATCTTTTGTAGCTAAACCGAAATTCGCCTGAGCAGAAGCTGTATTTTTTGCATCAAGATCTAATTGACCTAAACCAATATAATTTAAGTTTTTGTGGTCTGCTGCTTCTATTCCATTTAAGTAATAAATTTTAGCAGAATCAACAATAGCCTGATTAAGGTAAATATTACCCAATACAAAATTAGCTTCCCCATCAGAAGGTTTAGCTTTGATTATTGATTTCAGCAAAGATTTAGCTTTCTCAAATTGTTCAGCATCAATTGCCTTTTTGGCCTGGTTTATATCTTGCGCTTTTGCAACAGAAGCTGAAGCAACTAAGGCAAGACTAAAAATTTTAAATTTATTCATCTTTATTGTAATTAATTTATTCTTTATCGTTTATAATCTGATTTCTAATTTTAAGCTTTCTTCCCGGAGTTCTAACTGGCAGTAATCCCGATTTCAATACAATTCTTTGTCCGATGTCACCCGCAATGAATGAGGCAAACCCCATTCCTAATCCAGAATAACCCTGACAATTGATAATATACAAATCACGTGCCAAAGGATATTTTGCCTCAGCAATATCATTTTGACTCGGATTATAATATCTATCCTCATTCAAGCCTTTAACGCTTAAAACATTAATCTTTTTAATGATCTCTATCATATTTGAAGAAGGTTGTGATAACCAATTTACACCAACCACTCCAATCATTCCATCATTCTCGGACACAAATTTAATTACTTCGTCGTTTGTTTTAAAAGAAAAAACACCAGTAGCCGGAATCTCTTTTACTTTAGCTAATTCCTTCATATAACGAACCGTGCTGGAATTTGGATTATCAAAAACAAGACCTTTTATTCTTGGATCTGCTTTACCTTGCATAAAATCTATCACAGTTCTCAACGCAATTAATGTGTCATTATTGCTCTTGCTTGAAATTAAAGCGATAGCATCAGTTGCAAACGGTGTAACTCTAGGATTTATTTTACTTTTTTCGAATCTTCGCAACTCTTCCTTAGTTAAATCTCTGGTGGTAATAGCAACTTTAGCTTTCTGATCTAATAAATCGTTTATAACCTCTGCTTCAGATTTTGGTTTAACCGTAATTTTTGCATCATAGTAAGTTCCTTCAAAAACAGCAACCTGATCATCAACAATTGGCTTTACAGTTTCATCAACTGTAATATCAATAGCTCCTTTTAGAATTGTTTCTTTCCCTGATTCATTCTTGCTTTTTTGGTTACACATGGCAAACAAAAAAACAAAAACTACCAAACCGAAAATTCTACTATATTTTAACATATTTACTCTGCGTTTGAATTAATTAACCTCAAAAAACGTACTGCTGAATAAACGATCAGCAATCCACCAAAAGCATATCTGTATTTAGGCTCCATGTCTAACGGTAATTTCTTCCAAAACATAATCATTAAACCAAGCACAAGATATATTAAAAAAAACAGTATTCCTAAAACAAGAAGAAATCGCTCTTTGAGCGATTTCTTCTGAATATTATTAAGCATATCTTTTAACATTATTCTGCAGATTGAATAGTAATAGGAAGAGAGTAAAGTACCCTAACTTTTTTACCATTTTGCTCACCAGGTGTCCATCTTGGACATTTTTTAAGAACACGAATTGCTTCTGCTCCTGTACCGTAACCGATATCCCTTAGAACTTTAATGTCGGTTAATGAACCGTCTTTTTCAACTACAAAAGTAACATAAACTTTACCTTTTAAACCTTCTTCTTCTGGAGTCTTATAATTATTTCCTACGAATTTGTAGAATTTTTCAATCCCTCCAGGGAAATCTGGTTTTACTTCGATACCAGCTGTGTTGTATACTTGGTTATCTTCTTCTACTACTGCAGCAGTTCCGGTACCTACTGGCTCATCAACAGTTAAAACTGCATCCGGATCTCCTTTGATAGTTTCAGAACCAACTTTTTTGTCTTTCAGTTCCTCAATTTTCGGAGGATCTTCAGTAACTTCATTTGCCTTAGCAACCACTGGTTTCACGAACTTCACCTGATCCACTTTTGGTGGTGGTGGTGGTGGTGGTGGTTGATTAGGTTTTACTTCCTCTTTTTTAGGAGGTAATTTTACTGTGGCAATCTTAATATCTTTATTCACATCATCTTCACCAGAATCTGGCAAAAAGCTTGCAATAAGAGGAGCTGCTACAGCAAAGCTAAAAATGATCGAACCTATGATAAGCGCTTTTACCGTAGTTTTGCTGTTCGATTTTCTTAACTCATATGCACCATATATCTTATTACGACCTTCGAATACGATATCAAGCCACTGATTTTTAATAATATCTAATTTCATTTTTCTTGATTATTAGGATGTTAAAAACAAGACAATGCTTATTTTTTATCTATCAATTTTGTTTCTTCTGGTGTAAACTCAGGAACAATAGCATAAGTTTCCACTCCAGCAATAGCCATCTCATCTAACATATCAACTAAATTACGATAAGTCGACTTTTTAGTTGGTTTGATAATAACAATAATTCCATTTTTAGGTTTCCCTTGCGCTGTTGAATATTCTAAAACTGATTTTTTTCTTTTAAGAACTTCTCTACGAATTCCGTCCTTACCATATGTGATATCTTTTGGCCCTGCAATAGGAGACTCCAATAACCCCATATAGTAAATCATTTTATTATTCTCCTCTAATATTACTGTCATTGTACGATTCTCATCTACTTTAATATTTTTATTCTTAGTAGAATCTTCATCTTTATCTGGCAATGACAAATCCATCGATTGAGGTTTTGACAACGATGTGGTTAACATAAAGAATGTGATCAATAAGAATGCCAAATCCACCATTGCCGTTAAATCGACTTTAGAATTTTGCTTTTTACTTCTTACTTTACCACCTTTTCCGCCACCACCGTCGCCGGTATTTAATTCAGCCATTTTAGTGTATCTTTTTTAATTAAAAGTCTTTTCCTCTCATACCAGTAACTAAGTTAAAGGAATTGATTTTTTGATCTTGTAAAATATCCATAATCTTTTTGATTTGTGGATACTGTTCTTTAGCATCTCCTTTAATTGCAATTTGCAATTCTTTATCATCAAGGTCAATCGCAGCTCTTCTTGAAACTAAAAGCCATTCTTTTAATTGATTATCTAAAGAATCGATTGGAATTCCAGGTTGATTCGCTTTAGTTCTGTCAGCCGCTTTTAAGTCGATAATTTGTTTCAAATTTGTTATTGGCACACCGAAGTCATCCATTAAAGCAAATTTAGCTTTATCATCTTCTGAAAAAGTCACACCGAATTTTGCACCCATTCCTTCAAGAGATCTTTTACGAAGTTCTCTTCCTTTGATGTCAAAAAACACTTTGCTTTTCCCGTCTGCGCCTTTACCTATTGTAATAATAGCCAAATCAGAATCTGGCAATTTACTTTGTACAGTCGAAGCAGGCATATCTACAGGAAGTGCTTCTGGCACCTTAGCAGTAGCGGTCAAAATAAAGAACGTAAGCAAAAGGAACGCAACATCACACATGGCAGTCATATCTGTCGATGTTGACTTTTTTTTCATTTTTATTTTAGCCATTCTCTTTTATTTTTATTTTGATATAATTAATTGTAATTATTAATATCAAAAATTAATTATTGTTTCAAACTTCCTCTGAATCTTCTGTAAGTATTTACGATTGTAGTACCAGCCTCATCGATAGAGTAAGTTAAATCGTCAATTTTAGCAGTAAAGAAGTTATAAGAGATAATAGCTAAAACTGAAGTAGAGATACCTGTTGCAGTGTTGATAAGTGCCTCAGAAATACCTGTTGCAAGAGCAGCCTGGTCTGGAGTTCCAGCAGAAGCTAACGCACCAAACGCTTTAATCATACCTGATACAGTTCCTAATAATCCTCCTAAAGTTCCTAATGATACTAAAGTAGAGATAATAGTCATATTTTTTTCTAACATTGGCATTTCTAATGAAGTTGCCTCTTCGATTTCTTTGTGGATTACTTCTGAAGCTTCTTCACTGTTGAAACCTTCTTTTTTAACGTCTTGATATTTAATCAAAGCAGATTTAATTGCATTAGCAACTGAACCTTGTTGTTTGTCACATGATGCGATAGCAGCCTCGATGTTTCCTTCTTTGATACTTGCCTGAACACCTTGCATGAATTTATCTAAGTTCGCTTTACCAGCAGCTTTACCGATAACAATAAATCTTTCAATAGAAAAAACAACAACCATTAAAAACATTCCTAATAATACTGGTACAATAAATCCTCCTTTATATACCATTCCTAATGTGTTGATTGGGTGACCAGTTTCAGGATTTCCTCCTTCAAAGTTAGCTGGTGCTCCCATAACGAATTTCCAAATAAACACCCCTACTAAGATACACGCTGCAATAATGATTCCAGTAACCATTCCTCCTCCATTTGAAGTGCTTTCTTTTTTAACTTTAACGTTTGCCATTTTTTTTAATTTTAATAGTTTTAAATAATTTTTATTTTTTAGTTATATTTAACTTGTAGAGGAGCAAATTTATACGTTTAGTTTAAATAAAAAAACTTTTTTTAATTTTATTGAAGGAAATTTAACGTCAATTTAAAAAATATCTCATTAAATTGCCAACGCTATTTTTTTGATAAAACAAAAAACATGACGAAATATGGGAAAATTACAACGTTTTAGTAAATATTCAAAGATTCCGTTGATATCTTCTTAAAAAGTTGCGAAATTTTTTTTTATCATATTTTTAATGAGAAATAGCTTTTTCCTACTAAAATATATATATCAAAATTCTTAAAAAATTAAGCAATACTCTTATAATCATCTAAATTACAAATAAAACATGAATAAAAAAGATAATTTCATTCAGGATATCAATACAGGTTATCTTTCTAAAGGTGACAGTATCATTTTAGGAGGCGCTATGCTGGATGGGGAACCAATTGCTGAGGCTCATGTAAAAATCCCTCTTAAAACCTTGAATCGCCACGGCCTGATTGCCGGCGCAACCGGAACCGGAAAAACTAAAACTATTCAGGTTTTTTCAGAACAATTATCAAATGCAGGAATACCTGTTTTGATGATGGATATAAAAGGTGATTTTAGTGGTATTGCAAAAGAAGGAAAAGAAGAAGGTTTTATAACGGAGCGTCATACCAAAATAAACATACCTTATAATGTAGCCTCATTTCCTGTTGAATTAATGTCATTATCAAAACAACACGGAGTTCGCCTGCGTGCGACTGTTTCTGAATTTGGTCCCGTTTTATTTTCCCGAATTTTGGATTTAAATGATACACAAGCTGGAGTTGTTGCTGTAATTTTTAAATATTGCGATGATAATCAGATGCCTCTATTAGATTTAAAAGACATTAAAAAAGTGATCAATTATATTACCGAGGAAGGTAAAGACGAAATTGCTGCAAGTTATGGCAAAATTTCAACTGCAACAACCGGAACGATTTTAAGAAAAATCATTGAATTGGAACAACAGGGAGCCGATTTGTTTTTTGGTGAATTGTCATTTGAAATTGATGATTTAATGCGTATCGATGAAAACGGAAAAGGTTATGTAAACATCATCCGCCTGACGGATATTCAGGATAAACCTAAGTTATTCTCTACTTTTATGCTGAGTTTATTAGCTGAGATTTACCAGAAAATGCCCGAAAAAGGAGATGCCGAACAACCTGAATTAGTGATTTTTATAGATGAAGCACATTTGATTTTCAATGAAGCCAGTAAGGTATTATTAGAACAAATTGAAACTATAGTAAAACTAATTCGTTCAAAAGGTATTGGCGTTTATTTTGTAACTCAAAACCCAATGGATGTTCCGAGTGGTGTTTTGGCACAGTTAGGTTTAAAAATTCAGCATGCTTTAAGAGCTTTTACTGCAAACGATCGCCAGGCCATTAAAAAAACAGCTGATAATTACCCAACCTCTCCTTATTATAAGACCGATGAATTATTGACGAGCCTGGGAATTGGAGAAGCTTTGGTTACCGCCTTGAACGAAAAAGGAGTTCCAACCCCGCTTGTAGCAACCATAATGCGTGCGCCACAAAGCCGAATGGACATTCTGACTTCAACAGAAATTGACGAAATAAATAATAAATCGAAACTGGTAAAAAAATATAACGAGGAAATTGACAGACAAAGCGCTTACGAATTGCTATGCAAAAAAATCGAAGATGCTACACAAGCTGCAGCCGAGCAAGAAGAACAAACACCAACAAAATCTTCCAAATCTGAACCAAGCACTGCAAGTGTTGTCGGAAAATCGGTTTTGAAAGTCGTAACAAGTGCTACCTTTATAAGAGGTGTTTTTGGCGTGCTATCAAAAATCTTCAAGAAGTAAAAAAAATCCACCATATAAGTAATGTAAGTTCATTTAAAACTTTGCGTGGAGATTAAGTGAACTTATATGGTTTAAAAGTTTTACACGTTTTAAAACAAATAGATTTATACATGCAGTAAACCCGACAGGTTTTAAAACCTGTCGGGTTTACTGCATGTATAAAATGAACTTACATTACTTATAATGGTAGAAAAAATTATGCGTTTTGCAACAACTCCAAAATCTTATTTTCGATTTCTGGTGTGTTCCAAATATTTTCAATGTTATTTAATTTTAGAATTTCTTCCATAATTCCGTTTTGGAAATCTCCAATTGCCAAAGCCTCGGCGTATGGACGATCGCTGAAAGTTACACGACTATAAAGCGGAATCCATTTATCCGGATGTTTATCTGAAAATGCTTTTTCGATTTTCTTTTGTAATAAGAATTTCTCATCGGCAGTTTTGGTACTCATTTCCATGAAATTGCGATAGGATAGTTCTGCAATGGCATCGGCATTTGGTTTACGTGAAATTTGATATTCAGAGAAAATCTTTTTCCAGTCGTTTCCATATTTCTCTATCATTTCATTCAAAACCGTAATATCTTCAAAACCGGCATTCATTCCTTGCCCGTAAAACGGAACGATGGCGTGACAGGCATCTCCAATTAATGCAATCTTATCTTCATACGTCCACGGAAAACATTTCATCGTTACCAAAGTACTCGTTGGATTCTTAAAGAAATCTTCTGCCAGCTTCGGAATTACCTCAATCGAATCCGGGAAGTTTTTCTCAAAAAAATCTTCGACCATTTTTCGATCTATAAGCGATTCAAAAGAATTTTCGCCTTCAAAAGGCATAAATAAAGTACAGGTAAAACTTCCATCCAAATTAGGAAGCGCAATCAGCATGTATTTACCGCGAGGCCAAATATGAAACGAGTTTTTATCCAGTTTGTGGGTTCCATCGGCATTGGCCGGAATATTCAATTCTTTATAACCCATATTCAAAAATTCCTGCGAATAATTGAACATACTCTGACGTTGCATTCTATGGCGGATTCTCGAAAAGGCACCATCGGCCCCAAAAACCATATCGTATTTTTTCTCTTCCCACTCCCCTCTTTCGGTTTCGCCAATGTGCAAAGTCGCATCGCTTAGCGTCACATCCCAGATTTTCTCTTCGAAATAAAACTCTGCTCCGGCCTGTTCTGCAAGATCAATCATTTTTCGGTTCAAAGTTCCCCTTGAAATCGAATAAATCGATTCGCCTTCCTGCCCGTAATTCTGAAAATTGAGTTTATCGACCAAATGAATCGCACGTTTGTCCATCGGAATCGCGATTTCTCGTACCGAATCGCCAACGCCAACGCCGTCAAGTGCCTTCCAGCCCCGATTAGACATTGCCAGATTTATAGAACGGCCCGAAAAATTAATTTTGCGAATATCAGGACTACGATCATAAACATGAACGGTGTGACCTGCTTTTTTAAGGTAAATTGCCAACAGCGATCCTACCAACCCAGAACCTACAATGGCAATTTTTAGTGAAGTTTGCATCAAGAAAAATCTAAATATAAGATCGTAAAAATAAGTAATAATTCTACAAGAGCTTAAAAATAAAGGAAATATTTATGATTTATACAGGCATGACCCGCCGAAAAAAGCGGGTCGGGCTTTCGGTTATATTCCCGATTAACAAAAACTACGGCTAAAAAGCCTTGTTTTTCTAAATCGGGAGATACCGTCTCTATCCCTCATGCAAGACTCGTTTTCATAACAAAATCCCGTTTTTATAAATTTATTAGGAATATGGAAAGGACTACTTTCGTTGAAGAAATAATCTCGCAAATACGCAAAGTCGCAAGTGTTTATTTTTAAGTTCAGTTTGTCATCCTGACCAAGGAAGAACCACACATGGAATTTGACAAAGATTGGCAACTCTCTTCGCGGAGTTTCTAGTGTGGTCCTTCGTTCCTCAGGATGACAAGATTGTGCTAAAACCTTTGTGTCTTTGTGACTTTGTGGCAAAACCTAAAACTTAATCCAATGAATAGCGAACTATTACAATCAAACATCATTTTAGAAAACGAACGTATTTTATTACTCCCTTTTGAAAACGAAAGGAACATCGAACTCAAAGAAATCATTTTTGATGATGAAATCTGGAAATATATGGGAATGTATGTACGAATTCAAACTGACTTTGAAAACTACCTAGCAAACACTTTAAAACAAAAAGCAGACGGAATTTGTTATCCATTTTTAATTATTGACAAAGCCACCAACAAAGTTGCGGGAAGCACAAGATACGGCTACTTAAATCATGCAAGCCAAAAATGCGAAATTGGCTGGACCTGGTATGGAAAAGCATTTCAGGGAACCGGTTTAAACAAGGCTTGTAAATATGAGTTACTGAATTTTGGTTTTGAAAACATTCAATTCAGAAGAATACAATTTAGTGCTGATTTAGAAAACAAAAAATCACAAAGGGCAATTGAAAAATTGGGTGCTATAAAAGAAGGAATCTTTAGAAATAATTATGTCGATTCTGAAGGAAAGAGTAAAGATGATGTTTATTATAGTATTATTTTGGAGGAATGGCAGAAAACTAAACGAGAATATTTTTCGGAGTTTTTTTAAAATATAAGTTATATTTATCAAATAAATACTACTTTAACACACATCAACAATCAATCAAATCATGAAAAAATCAATCATTTTACTTTCCTTTATTTTCTTAGTTTTTGGGGAAATTTCTGCGCAAACAGAGCCAAAAACACCTTACGGAGACAACAAAGAAGCCGGAAACTATAAACAAATTAATGGCTTCAAAATGTACTATGAAATTTACGGAAGTGGAAAATCATTAATTTTACTTCACGGAAATGGAGGATCAATAAAAGGTCATAGAAACCGAATTGAATATTTTAAACAATATTTTCAGATAATAGCGATAGACAGCCGAGGTCACGGAAAGTCAGTTGATGATTCAAAAAAACAATTGAATTATGTACAGATGGCAGATGATGTTAGTACTTTACTAGATTCGCTTAAAATTAAAAACGCAAATATTTGGGGACAAAGCGATGGGGGAATTCTCGGTCTCTTACTGGCTATTAATCATCCTGACAAAACAGCCAAAGTGGCCACCTTTGGGGCTAATATATTTCCCGGAAAAAAAGCTGTTTTTAACGAAATTGACCAAATGGTTCAGGACACTTTAAAAACAACAAAAGATTCTTACACCAAAAATTTATATTCTCTTTTACAATATCAGCCAAACATTACAGAGAAAGATTTGCAAAAAATTAAATGCCCCGTTTTAATTATGTCGGGAGACAGAGATGTTATCAGACTAGAACATTCTATCAAAATTTTTAATAATATCGAAAATTCAAACTTTTTTGTAATGCCTGGCGCAACTCATTTTGGTGCTTATGAAAAACCAGAATTATTTAATTTAGTTTTAATGAGTTTCTTCAATGATCCGTTTAAAAAAACATCTAGCGTAGAATTATTTACAGGAAAAAAGTAAAAATCAAATAGTTATTCAATAATATACTCTTTAAAAATGGACCTATATTCCGAACATTATGTCAGCAAAACTTGCGAACGGTTCGTGAATAAAATTTGGTGTCTTGACAACAGCATCGGCGAAAGCCTGATCGAAAACAAACTCATTTTACCCAATGGTTGTTTTAATCTCGCGATTGTAAGCGGAAATGCAATAGAAGTTCATACAAGCAAAAATAAATATGTAATGAACGAAGGTTTTTACTTTTGTTCACAAATGACTAATAAAGTTTTGGTTCATATTCAGCCGAAAACTAAAGTTACCATTATTCAATTATACGCCTGGACACTTTCATTTCTTCCAAATTATGATTTGAATAATTTTACCGATTCGATCATCAAAATCGATTCTTCCGAATTGCCTTTTAAAACTAATTTAAACAGTGATCTTTCTGTTTTATTAAATACGATTAATACTTATTTCGAAGAATTAGATGCTATTAATTCTTCGAAAAATACAATTGAAAAAATCTGCGAAATCATCAAATTTCACTATGAAGAAATTTCGGTTTCGGAAATCGGAAAAAGTTTAAATGTTTCACAACGATTGCTACAAATCAAATTTAAATCGGCAACCGGGCTTACGATTAAAAAATACATTCAGATTCTGAAATTCAGAAAATCCGTCGATCAAATGGTGAATTCTGGTTTGGATAAATTAAAACTGACTGATGTTGCGCTTTACAATCAATATTTTGATCAGTCGCATTTTATAAAACAGTTTAAAGATGTGACCAAAACAACTCCAAAAATGTTCAATTCGGACTCGTATTTTCTTTCGAAAAAAAGATAACATTTCGCATTTATACAATTTTGAGAATTGTGATTGATTTAGTTTTGCAAAATCATCAATCATAATCAATCACAAAATGAAAATCAACCCATCGTTTTTCCCGTTAAAAACCATTTTAATTGGAATTCTATTCTTCCAAATCCAATTTGGATTTTCCCAGGAAGAAAAAAACTCGGCATTGTACAAAACTATTATGTCCAAAGACAGTCTTCTTTTTAATGTTGGCTTCAATACCTGTGACATTTCACAGTTCGAAAATTTATTAAGCGACGATTTTGAATTTTATCACGACAAAGACAGTCTTTCTGACAAAGCGTTATTTTTAAAAAACCTAAAAAAAGGTTTATGTGGTTCGCCAACCACTTATCAATCCAGAAGATATTTAGTACCAAATAGTACTGAGGTTTATCCTTTATACAAAAAAGGCATTTTATACGGCGCGATGCAAATGGGCACTCATCAATTTTATGAAAAATCGGTCGGTAAAAACGAATCATTAACAGATGCAAAAGAACATTTTGGCAGCACAGCTCGTTTTACACACGTTTGGCTCTTAGAAAATGGAATTTGGAAACTAAAAAGGTCTTTCAGTTATGATCATCAAAGCACAAGTACCGCGGGAACCAACTCAACCATTTTTGATAATGACAAGGAAATTGAAAAATGGCTGCAACAAAACAACGTTCCAACTTTAGGAATTGGAATTATCAACAATGGAAAACTTCAGGAAATAAAAGTATTTGGTGAACTAAAAAAAGGAGTTACTGCGCCATACAACACCATTTGGAATGTAGCTTCATTAACTAAACCCGTTACTGCAATCGTGGCTTTAAAATTGGTAAGCCAGGGAAAATGGAATTTAGACGAGTCTTTAGATAAATATTGGATAGATCCGGATATTGCCAGCGATCCGAATCATAAATTGCTGACTACAAGAATTGTCTTAAGTCATCAAACTGGTTTTCCGAATTGGAGATTTATGAACGAATCTAAAAAACTAGATTTCAAATTTAAACCCGGAACCCAATATTCTTATTCTGGTGAAGGAATGGAATATTTGCGACGAGCATTAGAAAAGAAATTCCATAAAACATTGGATCAATTAGCAGATGAATTGATTTTTAAACCGCTAAAAATGAATGATACTAAATTCATTTGGAACGACATAACCGATGTTTCCAGATACGCCATTAATTATGACAATAAAGGAAACGCTTACGAACCGGTTAAAAACAAAACCGCAAATGCCGCTGATGATTTATTAACTACAATTCAGGATTACGGCACCTTTTTATGCAGTGTAATGAATGGTGACGGTTTAAGCAAGAAGATTTTTGAAGAAATGAACTCACATCAGGTTGCTCAAAAGAAAAAAGACAAATACTTTGGTTTGGGTTTTGAAATATATGATTTAGGGAATGATAATTATGCCTTGTCGCACGGTGGCGCTGACCAAGGCGTTCAAACGTTGGTTTTTCTTCTTCCAAAAACAAAACAAGGCTTGATAATTTTTACAAATGTTGACGATGGCTACAAGGTTTATGAAAAGCTTCTTTTGAATTATCTTGGAGAAAAAGGACGAAAGCTAATTGATATTGAAACGAAATAATGAAAACTAACAAAATCAAAACTATGGAACCCATGATGAATATATTAATTCTTTTCATGCTTTTTTTAAGCAGGGAAGTAAAAGCGCAAACCAATAGTGATGTTTTAAAAATGGATGTTTTAAAAACAGAAATCATTAAGATGGACAGTTTATTATTTGATGTTTCTTTTAATCAGTGTGATGCAGCACTTTTCAAAAAAATAATAGCTGATGATATCGAATTTTACGACGATCGTTCCGGGTTAAACACCTCAAAAGGAAATGAAATAAAATCATTACTAGATAAATGTGGTAGATCTGAGAAACTGACTAGAAAATTAAATTCCTGCACTATAGATAAATTAGGCGATTTTGGAGCTGTGCAAATAGGAGAACACACTTTCTATGTTAATGGAAAACCCTCAGGAACCGGAAAATTCGTTCACATCTGGGAAAGAAAGGATAAAGATTGGGTACTGAAAAGAATTGTTAGTTATGAACATAGAGCTATTAAAAAATAGCTCTTTTTTTATGTCATTTTAGCACTTTTGAAAAAAAACAGAAAAAAGCTGATTGTTCCTGAAACCAAATTGCATTTGAATCGTCTAACAAGAATCAAACGCAAACATCATCATCGTTTTAATTTGTACATTCGTATAATAAATTAAATTTCAGATGATTAAACAGTTTCAATCATCAATCAAAAAAATCAAACAACAAATCATTAATCTTAATCAATAATCATCAATCACATGAATAAAACAATCAAATTATTTGCAGTCTGCCTTTTAGCACAACTATTTGTCTTTCATGTTGCTGCGCAAGACAAAGCAAAAAAAATCGACCAGCTCTTAAGCAAATATAATGAGTATGGACAATTCAACGGATCTGCACTTGTATCAGAAAACGGAAAAGTTATTTTCAAGAAAGGATATGGTTCTGCCAATATGGAATGGAATATTCCAAACCAACCTGACACTAAATTTAGATTGGGTTCGATTAGCAAACAATTTACGGCTTTCTTACTTGTTAAACTGGCTGAAGATGGAAAACTAAAACTTGATGTTCCCATCACAACTTATTTACCAGATTATCCAAAGGCAAATGGCGACAAAATTACGATTCATCATCTATTAACACATACTTCCGGAATTCCGAATTATACTTCGGCTCCCAATTTCTTTAAAGAGAAAAGTAGAAATCCTTATTCTCCTGAAGAATTTGTAAAGACATTTTCAAGTTTACCGCTTGAATTTACACCAGGTGAAAAATTCAACTACAGCAACTCTGGATATTTTTTATTGGGTTATATTATTGAAAAAGTTTCAGGCAAAACCTATGAGCAATATTTGCAGGAAGTAATTCTTACGCCTTTAAAAATGACCAATACAGGATACGATCATTTTGAGATCATTCTTAAAAACCGAGCTTCGGGTTACGAAAAACAAGGCAAGATAGTCCGAAATAGCCCTTATCTTGATATGAGTATTCCATACGCAGCAGGATCATTGTATTCTACTGTGGAGGATTTGTATTTATGGGACCAGGCGCTTTATACCAATAAATTGCTTTCTGCAAAATCAATGGAATCGTTGTTCAAGCCTTATATTAAATTTGGAGATAGTGCTTATGGATATGGCTGGTTTTTAGAAGAAGCTCCAAACGGAGACAAAGCTAAATTGAAAATTATTGAACACGGAGGAGGCATCAACGGATTTAATACTGTTATTTCGCGAGTTCCTGCAGATAAGAACTTAGTAGTCTTATTAAATAATACTGGCGGTACAATTTTAGGTGAAATCAACGAGGGAATCAGAGCTATTTTATACAATCAGCCTTTTAATGAACCTAAAAAATCATTGGCACTTGAACTTTTGGATGTGTATTCAGAAAAGGGTGCAATTGCTGGTACAGAGCGTTATAAAAAATTAAAAAACGATCCGACTTATCGTATTAAAGAAGAGGATATAAATAGTATTGGGTATCAATTATTGCAAAGTGGCAAAAAGAAAGAAGCCATTGAAGCTTTTAAAATTAATGTAGAAAACTTTCCTAAATCAGGAAATGTTTACGACAGTCTTGGCGAAGCTTATTTAGCCGATGGAGATAAAAATCTGGCTATTGCAAATTACACTAAATCTATTGAACTGGATCCAAAGAACGAAAGTGGAAAAAAAGCTTTAGAAGGAATTTTAAAAAAATAATCTTAAAAATCACAAAACGACTTCGATAGTACCAATTTAAAAAAGGTATTATCGAAGTTGTTTTTTGTTACAATTTCTAACATTCAAATTCGATAATTTGTCATAAAAAATACTATTTTAGCCGTACCCAAAAACATTAAAATAACCTATGAAAAATTTAAAAAAGTTCGCCTTTTTAGCTTTCTTGCTATGTCTTTTTATTCCAACGATTTCTATTTCTCAAACTAACCCTCTGCCTCCGGCAATGCCGACTCAGCAAAATAAAATTATAGTTGACAGAATTATCGAAGCGGCTCATTACAAAACTTATGTTGTTGATTATTGCTTATCCAAAATAAATGAGGCTTCTGCCAAAGAAGGCTGGAACGAACAAAAAGCAATGGAAATCACAGAAAGTATTAATTACAAAAATTTCAGGGATGCAATTTATAACGTATTTGCCTTTTATGATGAAGTAGAATTAGAAACTTTATTAAAAGCGTACGAAAAAGATACTGCATATCAATCCACCAATATCATGACGACTAATAAAGCACTGATTAATAATCTGAATATTTTTGCAACTGATATTGTTAAAGGGAAATATATTTCTAAATAAGTTGCTAAGATTCTAAGACACTAAGGTTCTAAGGTTTTTTATATTCCAGCCTTAGAACCTAACTTGAAACTTTTTTATTTTTTTGGTTTCAATTGCAGTTTTGTTGATGTTTTTATAATTTCTTCTTTATTCAATTTCATTTTTCTGAATTTACCGGCATTAAACATTTCAGCCTGATCACTGTAATGCTTGCTAAACGGATTTCCGGATTGTCCTGTTGGAATGATACTCCAACTATTTTCGATATCAGAGAAATCTACAACCCTTCTGGTCGATGGCCCACCTTTTACGTAATATTTTCCTTCATCATTAAAACCAAAAAATTGATTATTGATCACTTCATTTGATCCGGGAGCAGCAAAAGGTCCAACATTAAATAATTTGCGAAGCGCAGCCACTTTTCCAAGCGGATGTTCATGCTCTACAGTATGCACTTTACCCCAATTCCAGTCGGCAATTGTATTTCCTAATTGTATAGTAAGTTGCGAAACGGCATCATGAAACGATTTTGAAACAATTTCACTTCTGGTTTCTTTTACATTTTTAGTTTTAATATTATCCCACCAAACCGAATTCTCATTAACAATTTGTCTCGCAATAATTTGTTTTCCTAAATGCGTTCCAAGAAATATATTAAAAGCTTCTTTGCCCATTTCGTCTTCAAACGTATTTTTTAAATACAAGTAAATCCATTTGTTGTAAATCGTGGGTCCAACATCTTCTAAATTCGTTGTTCCTTTCCAAGATTTTAATACATTCAGCGCTTCTTTTTCTTCAGCTGAAATCTTGTTCTTATCCAGATTCGCAATTAAATTCTGAACAACTCCAGTCGCAACAGAAGATGTATTATCAAAAATCATTTTACTAATCGCTTGTTTGTCCCAATCTGATTTTGCATCCATTAAACCTGAAATTCTTTTTGCTCGATCCTCAGGTAAGTAATAGCCCGGATATAAATAGCCATCAATTGCTTCCGGTTGATTATTCGCCGAATACACATAACCCCATTTCGGATTTTCAGCCGATGGATTTTTAGTAAAATCTAAATATTCCGTTATATCATCTTTGCCACTCGTGCCATCTAAGATAAAAAATGAATTCACTCCCTTATTGTGTTTATAAAGTGTTCCTGTCGCCCACCAGGCGACATTTCCTTTAGCATCTCCATACATTACATTCAATCCAGGTGCGGCAACCAATTGGACTGCTTTCCTAAAATCGTCTTTGCTTTTCGCATGTGAAAGTCCATAAACCGCATCCAGAATCTGAATAGGTTGCTGGGTGTAAATCCACGACATTGCGATCGGTTTTTTACTTTTAAGGTTCGCCAGCAAATCATTCATAATTGGTCCGTGTCGGCTTGACTTAACCGTCAAAACTACATCTGATGTATCTTTTATTTTAATGGTCTTTTTTCTGGTTTCATAAGTTGCAAAACCAGTTGGTGTCTGATACTGATTTACATCATTTGCTTTGTTTGTTTCCTGATAAAAATCGATATCATCATTCTCAAACATGGTCAAACCATAAGCATAATCACGATTGTGCGCTAGTAATGGAAATGGAGTTCCGGCCAAATAACAGCCATATAATTCATGATCCGGCGTCACAATATGCGCTTCGTACCAGGTGGCTGGTTGCGAAAATCCAATATGAGGATCATTTGCAAAAATCACTTTTCCGCTTTTGGTTTTGTTTGGGCCAACAACCCAACTATTACTGCCAACAAATGGCGGAATTGGAGATTTATCGAGCAAACTTGCAACCGATTTTGAAATCTCGCTATACTCTTCCAAATTCTCTTTTGAGCTTCTGATTTTGGTTGTATTAAACTCACCTTCAAGTCCCAACTCTTTCACATATGCATCTCCGTATTTGGCACGAAGATCAGTCAATAACGGGTCCGTTTTTTGAGCCATGGCAAAACTGAAAGACATATAGCCAAAAATATTATAAACATCTTTTATGGTAAATTTTTCTTTTTTTACACCCACCAAAGTAAATTCAATTGGCGTTACACCTTCTTCTAAATATTGATTAATTCCATCCAAATAGGCCAATGTCAATTGATAGCTCGGGCTGTTTTTATCTAATTTGGCAATAGCTTTCGCCGAAGCTTCTTCGATACCAATTCCGGAGAAAAACATATCATTTTTAAGTGCTACTGATCCGAATATTTCAGACAAACGTCCTGGCGCAATTCTACGAAGCAATTCCATTTGCCATAATCTTTCCTGCGCATGTACATAACCCAAAGCTGTCATCGCATCTTTTTCAGAATCGGCATAAATATGAGGGACACCAAAATCATCAAAATAAACTGTGGTTTCTTTTTGCAAATTTTCCAACTGAACTTCACCTTCGTATTTAGGCTTCAAATGAAAAATATAAGCACATAAACCTATTCCTAAAAGAACAATTATGATCACTAAAAACAACAGGAATTTTTTAATTTTTTTCATATTCAAAAAAAGTGTGACAATAAGATGATTCGATAATGATGTAACTTAAAGAGATAATCCTATAAGAAACAATATATTTTAAAAGCCTAAATTTAGATTTAAAATCAATACGACAAATGTCAATCTACAAAAAAATAACGATCGGTGTAATTTCAATCTTCGTTTTTGGACTTTTAATCAATTTCGAACTGAATTATTGGATTAAAAAACAGCTGCCGATTATTATTGAGGAGAAGAACAAAACAGCTTATCATATTAATTACGAAAAAATTGAAGTCTCTCTTTGGTCTAGAAATATTTATGCCCAAACTTTATTGGTACACCCAAAAAATCAGCTTGAAAACACGAAAATAAAAACCGGAATTTATTCTAAAATTGAATCTATTACGATTAAACATTTCAATATTTGGGATTTAGCTTTTCGAGATGTAATTCAGGCCGAAAGTATCATCATTAATAAAGCCAGAGTTATTTTATATAAAAAGAATGACAAGCTTTTAAACAACAGTAAAAGTATACGGACTGAAATTATAGAACCCTTTCGAAAAGTCGTTGCTGTTTCTAACATTTACCTTAATGACGGAAGCATTGATGTTGTTTATTTGAAAAACAATAAACCTATTTTCAGTGTCAAAAACATTCTGCTAAAACTCGAAGGCATTTTAATTACAGATGCAACTTTAAAGGAAAAAATTCCGATGCAGTATGAAAAATACGTTTTGGTTTGTGATAGTTTATATTATAAACCAAATCAATTTTACCGTATGGATATTGGTCAAATCAGTACGGAAAACAACTTTTTGAAAGTAAAGAATTTTTCGATGCTGCCAGAATATAACCGAAAAACCTTTATACAAAAACTAGAAAAAGAAAAAGACATTTATACGCTAAAAGTAGATTCTGTCCACATCAACAAAATGGATTGGGGTTTTAAAAAGGATCGTTTTTTCTTTAAAGCAAATTCAATTGTAATGAATCATTTTGATGCTAATATTTACCGTGGTAAAATGCCAAAAGATGATTTGAGCAAAAAATATCTTTATAATCATTTATTGCGAAATATTAAATTTCCGCTGCAAATCGACACTTTACAGGTTCTAAAATCGAAATTGGTTTATGAAGAAGAAATTGATTTTTCTAAAGGTCCAGGAAAATTAAATTTTGATCACTTTAATTTGCGGGCAACTAACCTCCGAAGTGGTTTTGGCTTAAAAAAGACTGCCGATGTGAAGATTAAAATCAACTGTCAATTTATGAAAACTTCTCCTTTAAATGTTGATTGGAGTTTTAATGTTCTGGATAAAAGGGACAGTTTTCATATTCAGGGCGTTATTTCAAATTTTGATATTGCGGCTATGGGTCGATTCAGCAAGCCTTATATGAACGCTTCATTTACTGGCGTTTTTAATAAATACCGATTTAATTTTTATGGAAATGACAATATTTCAAAAGGAAACGCTTCATTAGATTATGACGATTTAAAAGTAAAATTATACAAGAAAAAACATCCTGAAAAAGAGGCTAAACTAAAATCTGCACTTGCTAATTTATTGGTCAAAAATGATTCAAAAGAAAAAGCAAAAACGGCCGATGTCGAAGTTGAACGAATTCAGGAAAAATCATTTTACAATTTTCTATGGCGAAGCATTGCAGAATCTTTGAAGAAGATTTTGATTTAGATTTTTTAGCCACGAATTTCACGAATTTACACGAATTATTTTTTTTCCCACAGTTGCTAAAAATTAGTGTAAATTCGTGAAATTCGTGGCAAACATTTTTCAACTCACTACAAACCTGACAATTATCAGGTTTTATGAAAATCCTTTTTCTAACATTTGTTTTTATTTTAATTTGAAAACAAATGACAAAATCACCTTTACATACTTTTCATATTCCCGTGATGGGGCTTGCTTATACCATTGATAGTCCAATCCGCGTGGCACAATATGGAATTTCGTCTGTAATCTCAATCGCAGATGATGATTTAATTGAGAAGATGCGTAATTTTTACAGTACCAAATTCAATCTTCCTTACGAAGAAATAAGTCAGAAATTTCATGACTATCGAGCCGAAAGAATTACTTCATACCTTAATTTAGTTGACAAAATTGTCAAACAGAAATTCGAAAGTTTTAAAATGGAATTAGCAGAAAGCAAAACGACTTTAGAAAATTTTATTTCGATGCTTCCTAATTCATCCGACATCAAAAAAGGCTTTCAAAATTTACTGGAAGACGGAATTTCATTCAAAGAAAACATTCAGCATTATATCGAATCACATCTTTCTCCCGGAAATATTGATGTCAATATCATGACAAAACTAGATAAAGATAATTTTATTAAAAATGAACAGCTGCCAATTGAATTTAATGATGCACATGCAGCTTTACGAGGTTTTGCCAATAGCAATTTAGAATCTTCAGTTGTACTTTCTGCCGGAATGAATCCGAGGCTTTACAGTTATTTTGAGAATTTTTCTGATTTCTTTCCAAATGAAAACAATCAGCTTAAAAAGAAAATCATTTTAAAAGTAAGTGATTTCAGATCGGCTATGATTCAGGGAAATTTTTTAGCTAAAAAAGGACTTTGGGTTTCTGAATACCGAATCGAATCAGGCTTAAATTGTGGAGGACATGCATTCGCCACTGAAGGACTTTTATTAGGTACAATTTTAGAAGAATTCAAACAGAAAAAAGAGCAGTTAGTTCAATCAGCTCACGATTTAATGGTTAAAGCTTTACAGCAAAAAGGAATGATTTTTCCTGATCAACCTTTAAATTTGAAAATCACCGTTCAAGGTGGCGTAGGAACTTCTGAAGAACATGAATTTTTATTAAGTACTTATAATGTTGATTCTGTAGGTTGGGGAACACCCTTTTTACTGGTTCCAGAAGCAACTTCTGTAGACCAGACCACCCGAAATTTATTGATCAATGCCAAAGAAAGAGATTTGTATTTAAGTCATATTTCGCCTTTGGGAGTTCCATTTAATACTTTGAAAGGAACAACAAATGAAATTTTGAAACAGAAACGAATTCAGGAAAATAAAGCCGGAAGTTCATGTCCGAAAAAATTCCTGGCTTTAAGTAAAGAATATGATTCTCACGGAATTTGCACTGCCTCAAAAAAATATCAGGATATCAAACTGGCAGAATTAGAAAACATAAAAGAAACCCTTTCTCCTGATGCCTTTGAAAAATCAAAAATAAAAATCACCGAGAAATCGTGTTTATGTGTTGGTTTGGCCAATGCATCCTATTTAGAAAATGATATCAAAATTAAAGGTCAGGCGCAAGGTGTTGTGATTTGCCCCGGGCCTAATATGGCTTATTTTGATCAGGAAGTTTCTTTAAAACATATGGTAGAACACATTTATGGAAATAAGTCGGTTTTAAGGGCTAATAATCGTCCTAATTTGTTTGTAAAGGAATTGAAAATGTATGTTGAATATTTCAGGAATGAAATTGAAACAATTTCAGGTGAAATCACTGCTAATCACCTTAAGAAATTGAATAGTTTCAAAGCAAATCTTTTAGAAGGAATTGAATACTATCATAATTTATTCGAATCTACTTTTTATTTCAAAAGCGAGACGGAAAAAATTAAATACCAAATCGATTTTTATAAATTGGAATTAACTTCTATAAAGATTCCTGTTCCTGAAATGGTATAAAAAAGAAACCCCGATCTAGAAATCTAAATCGGGGTTTTTATTTATTTTAAAATTTTATTCTTTTTTCTTTTTACTGCCATCGATTATGGCACCTGTTCCGGCACCAACTCCGGCTCCGGCCAAACCACCAATTATGGCTCCTTCGCCTTTTTTCTTACTAATGATTGCACCTGTTGCAGCACCAACTCCGGCACCAATTACAGCACCTTTAGCGGTAGAACTCCAACCTTTCTTTTTTGTTGTAGTCGTTGTAGTGGCAGTTCCATCTTGTTGATGAACTACTACAACTTTTTGCGCTTCTACTTTCTGTTCTTCTTTGATTTGCGCCATTTCGGTTTTCATTGAATCAATAATTTTTTGTTTATTAATTTCAACTTTCATCGAATCAATACTGGCTTGTTTGGCTTTATTGATATCTTCTTTTCCCTGGTTTTGACAAGAAACAATAGACAATGCGGCAAATAATATATATAAGGCTTTCATGATTGTACTTTTAATGATTATACATTACAAAGTAAAGAAGATGCTATTGGTTGATGTTATATTATTTGAAAGAAAGGTTACAGAATTACACGTTTGTAAAAAAATAATCTCGCAAAGGCGCAAAGTTTTCTTTTAAATATTTTCTTTGCGGCTTCACGACCTGCGAGATTTTTTCTTTTATAACTTAGTACTATTTTTCTAAGATTCCTTTTTTCAGAATTTGTCCAAAATGGTACATATCTTCATAAGAACAATATAAAGGAACCGGAGCTAATCGGATTACATTCGGTTCACGCCAATCTGTAATCACTCCGTTTTTCATTAAATAATCGAATAAGCTTCTTCCTTCTCCATGCAAAAAGACAGATAATTGAGAAGCTCTTTCTAAAGGATTAGACGGTGTAATAACTTCAAAATTACCTTTAACTTCTTTGTCAATTTCATGTAAAATGAATTCTAAGTAAGACGTAATATGGTCTCTTTTTGCAATTAAAGTATCCATTCCAACTTCAGCAAACATTTCTACAGAAGCTAAATAGGGTGCTAACGACAGTACCGGTAAATTACTAATTTGCCAACCTCCTGCTCCATGAACGGGATCAAAAGTTGGTTCCATTTTAAAACGACGTTCTTTATTATGTCCCCACCAACCTGCAAATCTTGGTAAATCAGAATCGTTATGGTGTTTTTCATGAACGAAACATCCTGATGCATTTCCAGGGCCTGAATTCATGTATTTATAACTACACCAGGCGGCGAAATCTACATTCCAATCATGAAGTTCTAATTTGATATTTCCTGCGGCGTGCGCTAAATCCCAACCTACTTTTGCACCAGCTTTTTGTCCGGCTACTGTGATGGTTTGGATATCAAAAACTTGTCCGGTATAATAGTTTACCCCTCCAATTAAAATCAAAGCTAACTCATCGCCAATTTCTTCAATTTTTGCTAAAACATCTTCCAGACGAATATTATGTTCACCATCGCGACGTTTAATTTCTACAATTGCATCTTCTGGCTTATATCCATGAAAATGAACCTGACTCTGAAACATATATTGATCTGAAGGAAAAGCTTTTTCTTCGCAGATAATTTTATAACGTTTTCCTTTCGGCTGGTAAAAAGAAACCATCAACAAATGAAGATTTACCGTCAACGTATTCATTACCGTAACTTCTGAAGGCAAAGCTCCCACAATTTTACTCAACGGTTCAGCAAATCTTTCCTGATAATCCCACCATGGTTTTTGTGCATAAAAATGACCTTCAACAGCCAATTCTGCCCAGTCGTTCATTACTTCGTCAATATAAGCTTTGGTACGTTTTGGTTGTAATCCTAAAGAATTTCCTGTGAAATAAATTACTCGTTTGTCGTTCACTTTCGGAAAAATAAATTGATCCTGATAGTGATTTAAAGTGTCTTGCGAATCAAGCTCTCGTGCAAATTCGCGTGTATTTTGAAAAGTCATTGTTTTTATTTTGAGGCGTAAAAATAGGGAAATGTTTCTTTTGTTTCAAGTTTCAGGTTTCAAGTTTAGATTATAGTTTTCAGTCGCAGTCGCAGTATTCAGTTCCAAAACTTTGACTTAAACTGAGACTGAGCACTGTGACTGTGACTGAGACTGAAAACTGCGACTGTAAACCATAAAAAAACCCGTCATCACTGACAGGTTTTAAATATTTAATAATTCTATGAATTAGATAATCAACATCGCATCTCCGTAAGAATAGAATTTGTATCCTTCTTTGATCGCTTCGTCGTATGCTTTTTTCATTAAATCATGTCCACAAAAAGCAGAAATCATCATTAATAATGTTGATTTTGGTGTGTGGAAATTCGTAATCATACAGTTTGCAATACTAAAATCGTGAGGAGGAAAAATGAATTTATTTGTCCATCCTTCGTAAGGATTTAAAGTGTTTTGAGATGAAACTGAACTTTCAATAGCACGCATTGAAGTTGTTCCAACAGCACAGATACGTTTTTTCTTTGTTTTTGCTTCGTTTACAATATCACAAGCTTCTTGTTTGATGATTAATTCCTCAGAATCCATTTTGTGTTTAGATAAATCTTCAACCTCAACCGGATTAAAAGTTCCTAAACCAACGTGAAGTGTAACCTCAGCAAAGTTTATTCCTTTGATTTCTAATTTTTTCAAAAGGTGTTTTGAGAAGTGTAAACCTGCAGTTGGCGCGGCTACAGCTCCTTCTTCTTTTGCATAAATAGTTTGGTATCTTTCAGCATCTTCAGCAGTTACTTCTCTGTTGATGTATTTAGGAATTGGAGTTTCTCCAAGTTCTGTCAATTTGTTTCTGAATTCTTCGTAAGAACCGTCATATAAAAAACGTAATGTTCTACCACGAGAAGTTGTATTGTCAATTACCTCAGCAACTAACGAATCGTCATCACCAAAATAAAGTTTGTTTCCGATACGGATTTTTCTGGCCGGATCAACCAAAACATCCCAAAGACGTTGCTCTGAATTTAATTCTCTTAATAAGAAAACCTCAATTCTTGCTCCTGTTTTTTCTTTGTTTCCGTACAAACGTGCCGGGAAAACTTTTGTATTGTTAAGAATTAAAACGTCTCCGTCATCAAAATAATTGATAACATCTTTAAACATTTTATGTTCTATAGTTTGTTTTTGACGGTCGATTACCATTAAACGAGACTCATCTCTGTTTTCTGCTGGAAATTCCGCTAAAAGTTCTTTTGGTAAATTAAATTGAAAATGTGATAATTTCATATTTGAATTGTTGATTTTAAAGTGTAGATCTTAGATTTTATATCTAAAATTATAAATCGTGTGCAAATATACGATTGTGAGATAGGCGTTGTCAAGTGTTTTGCTGTTTATTTTCAAAAGTCGTTGATTTAGTGGTGTTTCGGATTGACTAAAAAACGTTTTTCCCACCATATAAGTTAAATAAGTTCATTTAAATTGGATTCTAAAGAATTGGAACGTAATTATTTGGCTAAAGCCGAAAATAAAAAACAAAAAAAACCTCCAGTTAAAACTGGAGGCTATGCAATTTATGCTCATTTTGTTTAAATGAACTTATATTCCTTATATGGTGGAAATTTTACAGTTCTGAGATTTCGAAGTTTAAGGCTTTTAAATCATTCCAGAAATCCGGGTATGATTTTGAAACTACTCCGGCATCTTCGATAATAATTGGAACTTTCAGAGCTAATGGAGCAAATGCCATTGCCATACGATGATCGTTGTATGTTGCAATTTTCACATTATGATTGATATTTTCTGAAGCAACTAAAGTCAAACTATCATTTGTAACAGAAATATTAGCTCCCAATTTTGTAAGCTCAATTCTAAGTGCTTCCAATCTGTCAGTTTCTTTAATTTTTAAGGTATGAAGACCTGTCAAATGACAACCTATTCCTAATCCTAAACAAGTCACAACGATTGTCTGTGCGATATCCGGTGTATTGTTTAATTCAAAATTTACGATTTCGTATTTAAAATTCTCTTGTTTAACCAATGTCATTTTATTGTTCTGAAATGTTGTTTTCACTCCTAATTTCTCGTAAAGTGAAACCAACTCAGAATCTCCTTGTAAACTATTTTCTTTATAACTAGTTAATGTTATTGAGGCCGTGTCAGCTAAAGCCACTAAACTAAAAAAGTAAGATGCCGAACTCCAGTCTGATTCTACAACCATTTCTTTTGAAGCAACACTTTCTTTTGGATAAACTTTAATTACATTTCCTTCAAAAGTGGTTTGAATATCCAAATCGTTAAGCAAAGCCAAAGTCATTTTGATATACGGAATTGAAGTGATTTCTCCTTCTAAAGTCAGTTCTAAACCATTTTCTAGTTTTGAAGCTACTAATAAAAGAGCCGAAATATACTGGCTGCTTACATCCGCTGCCAAAGTTACTTTTGAAGCCGTAACTTTTTTTCCTTTGATTTTTATCGGCGGATATCCTACCTCTTTTTCATATGAGATTTCAACGCCTAATTGCGCTAAAGCTTCCACTAAAATTTTTATCGGACGTTCCTGCATTCTGCTTGAACCCGTCATTACTACATTGCGACCTTCATTCACAGCAAAATAAGCAGTTAAAAAACGCATTGCAGTTCCGGCATGATGAATATCTACAACTTCATCATTCCCAATCAAAGCTTTTTGCATTACTTCGCTGTCATCAGAATTTGAAGTATTGGCAAGTGTAATATTTGGGAATAATGCTTTTAATAACAATAAACGATTGGTTTCACTTTTTGATCCTGTTACTGCAATTTGTCCTTGTAAATTATGTTGAGTTGTCTGAAGTAGTAAATTCATTTTTTTAATTGTAAGTTGTAAATTATGAATTACGAATGATTAGAAACGTAATTCAGCCACGCAATTTACCACTCCCTACTCATAATTCAAAATTCAAAACTCATAATTCAAAACTTATGAGTGATATTTCACAATTATTTTAATTTATCGTTGTTTTTATGACGGTCTTTATCGCGAACCGATTTCAAATCCATTTTTTTATCAAAAGCAGCTTGCAAATCTATTCCGGTTTGGTTCGCCAGACATAAAACTACAAAAACAACATCAGCCAGTTCTTCGCCTAAATCTTTGTTTTTATCGCTTTCTTTTTCTGATTGTTCCCCGTAGCGACGCGCAATAATTCGTGCCACCTCACCTACTTCTTCAGTAAGCTGAGCCATATTGGTCAATTCGTTAAAATAACGAACTCCGTGTTCTTTTATCCAGGTATCAACATCAAGTTGGGCATTTTTCAAATCCATCGTTAAATTTTTTTAAGAACAATTTTTTCATTTTGACTGGCAAGCATTTTCTGAAAAATATCTTTTAATCCAGTATACTCATCCGCTGCAAAAATACTATTGTTAATCTCTTTTATACAACTAATTTGAATTTTATTCCCTTCGTTAGAAATATTAAAAACATAAGTTATCGCTTTATCTTCAGTAGAAATTCGAACAGGTTTCGGTAGTGACTCTACACTATAGCCTTCTGGAATATCTAAATTTAAGTTGAATTTTTCCTGTGTCGGGTAACCAAAATAAATTCCCATTTGCCTTCTTTCCTGCGTAAAAGGATTTTTTGTTCTGGTAAAAAACAATAACGGATTGATGAATATTTTGCCACCAATAATCTCCGATTGGTTATCTGAACTAAAAGAAAAAGTCTCTATTATCGGATTAGAAAAATTTGTTTTCTTGTTTTCGATTGCATAATCTGATATCTTCAAATCGCCTAATTGCTCTTCGTATTTCTCAAGATAGCTTTCCTGATTTTTATCTGCATTTTGAACCCTGAAACTATAAGCATCATAATCTGTTCTTTGTACCCTCACCTTTCCTTCTATTTTACCTGAAGCATCTAATTTGGCTATTGTATTTGAAAATTCTTTAGATACCAAAGCAGGATATAAATCTATTTCTTTAGAAGTTCCGTCTTTTCTAATAAGTCGGCCTTTCCAGTTTAAAAGATTCAGCGGTAAAATATTTGGGGAAGTAAATTTATGAGTCGCATCAAGCAGAATTTGTTTTCCATCAATTTCAGCAGCGGCAATAACATAATTAAAACCAGTTCTCGTAGGGTAGACGGGAATCCCATTTTCAACAGTACTAACCAAAACCGGATTCACTTCTACACCCGCTACTTTTAACATATTGATCAATATAAAATTGATTTCGGCTGCATTTCCTGTTTGTTCTTTGTATGCTTTTACAACTCCTTTATCTGTATAATAACCATTCTCCTCATTCCAGTTCATTTTATTCTGAACGAATTTAAAAATGATATCTAATCTCTCATTTAGCGATTCTATATTCGCTAATAATTTCCTGACATCTTCCAGCAAAAAATCGCTTTGATTCAGTTCTTTTCCAAAATTTTCATCTTTAAAAATAGTCGATGCGACTCCTTCCCATGTTAGAGAATAATCTTTTACCGGCTGATCAGGATATCGTATACGTTCTAGTTCGTATTGAATACTTCCTTTATAATTTTCAATATTATTTACATAAGGCTCTAATATTAATGGAGAAATATCTTTTCCGCTAAATAGAGAATTAACTTGTTTGAAGTAAAGTGTGCTCGTTTGGTTGTGTTCATTCTCAAAACTCTGACTTCCGGCAGCAATTTTAGCATCGGATGTTATGGGTGTCTTTCCAATTAAAATTGTCTTATAGACATAAAATTCAGGAATCTCTGTTTTGTATTCAAAATAATCAACAGGAATTTCATATTGAAACTCAAAGTCCGGAAGCTTCACAATGTTCTCTGTCTTTAAGATATATTTATATTCAATAATCGAACCCACCTTTACATTTGGCAATGTTATGGTTTTCTCGTTCCAATATTTATTTATTTTTTTCTTAAAGGTTCCCTGATTGTCCAATTTTGTTTTGACAATTGAACCATTTTCTAAATTATATGTAACTGCTTGTGAAAACTCCAATCGGTCTTCGTTTAGCTTTTCATAACCAATATAAAATCGCACTTTTTGATCTGCCCAGACAAGTCCTTCCTTTTTATAAATTTTAATTTTAAATTCATAAACATGATTCGCCGAAAAACCATTAGTGTTATTATAAGTAAAAAAAGTTCTTCCTTTCTTAAAGATAATCGCCGCCGGAGCGCTAGTATCTTTCGGGTGCACTTTTTCCTGTAATTGTGCAACAGTTACTTTTCCCAACTCATACTTTTGAGCACTGACTTTTGAAGCCCAAAAAATCATTAAAGTTGAAACAACCATTAAACGTAATCTCATTAGATTCTTTTTAAAACTATTTTCTCTGTTTCTTTTGCAACCATTCCTTTGTAATATTCTTTCAGCATTTCGTATTTTTCAGTTGACACTATCGCCTCATTGATTTGATGTGAAACCACCAATTGCAACGTTCCATCGTTTGCCGCAATATTAAATTTAAAAGTACCTAAATTGTCTTCCATTGCGATTACAGCAGGAGCTGGTAATGTTTCAACCACAAATCCTTCAGGTATTTTAATAATGATGTTATACTTATCTGTAAATGGGTAGCTAAAATCTACAGGATATTCTCTGATTTCCTGCTTAAACGGATTTTTATCTTCTGTGAAAAACAACATTGGACTCACGTAAATTTTCCCTCCAATAACTTCACAAAAATTATTTCCGGTAAAAGAATAAGATTCTATCAGTGGTAATAAAATTTCCTTTTCATTAGTTCTTGAATATTCACTAATTTCAATTTTATTATTTTCATTTTCTAATTTTTCCAGGTAGGCTTCCTCTTTAACGCCATCAATATTATCTCTCGTAACTAAAGCATTATAATCTGTACATTGTCTTCTTGCTTTACCGGTAACTTTACCTTCGGCATCAATACTGTAATTCATAAAAACGACATCATTTGATGATTTTTTAGGCATCAAATCAATTTCTTCAGAACTTCCATCTTTACGAATCAATCTTCCATACCAATTTAAAGTTTGAAGTGGTAAAACATTTGGAACTGAAAATTTATCAGACCCATCTAACAAAACATATCCGGTTGGCGTTTGAACAGCTGCAATTACATAATTGAAAGCATTTCTGTTGGGAAACAATGAAATTCCGTTAGAACGCGTGCTAACCAAAACAGGATCGGCATTTAAACCTGCAAAACGCAACATTGCGGTTAACATTAAATTAATATCACCAATGTTTCCTGTTTTCTCTTTGTAAGCCTTTCTAACTCCTAAATCGGTATCGTAGCCTGTGTAGTGATTCCACTTTACATTTGACTTCACATGATTTAAAATCGCCAATATTTTCTCGTCTGGTGTATTTTTTCCAACTAATACCACTTTTATATCATCTTCAAAATAACCAGTTTTATTCAACTCAGGTCCAAAAGAATCATAATCATAAATTGTTTTTGCAACCGAATTCCAATCTGTCGACAGTGGCTTTAAAGGCTGATTAGGGAATTTAACCATCGCTAACTCATGTTGAACACTAGAAAGATAATTATCCATATTATTAACAAAGGCTTCCTGTTTCATCGCTGGAAAATCTTGTGCTATATAAGTAGTCTGAGTTTCAATATAATCTACTTTATCAACAGAATATTCGGTTCTTACTCCACCTCCACCTACTCCTCCGGTAGAAACTCGTTCTTTATTTGTAAAAGTGATTGATTTATTATTTTTAGTAATTATAGATTTAGGAAAAACATACCCTTTTTGTCTCGGATTAAAAACATAATATTCAGGAATATAAGTACTAAACTCTGAATAATTTACAGGAATCTTAGATTGAAAATCCCATTCACGAATCATTCCATCCCTTGGGTTTTTAATGCTATAATGATACTCAATTACAGACCCCTCCTTAACGTTAGGCAACGTTATTTTTTTTTGACCTCTAAATTTATTTATTCTTTCATCAAAAAGCCCCTCGCTTTTGAGTTTTGTTTTTTCAATTTTACCATCGACCAAATTATAAGTACAGACATCGCTAATAATAACTTTTTCAGTTAGACCTGGCATATCATAATACCAAATTGCCTGATTAGCCCAGTTATAACCTTCTTTTTTGTAAATTTTTATTCTGGCCTCTACATCCGTCAACGTAACAAAACCGTCAGTTTGATCGTATTCAATTCTTGTTTTCCCTCTTTTGTACAAAATAGCTGCAACCGCAGACGAATCTTTTGGATGCACTTTTTGCTCTAATTCAGCGATTGATACCTTTCCTAATTTAAATTCCTGTGCTGCTACTTTCGAAAAAAACAACAAGAGAACAGATAGACTAAAAAGTTTGATAGATTTCATTGGTTGGTTTTGGTTAGTTTTTGGTAAGTACAATTTTGGCATTATCGTTTCTTGACACTTGTTCCATAAAAAGACGATATTCATCATATTCCTTGTTTGAATATTTGCCTTTATTTACAAATATGGAACGTTTGTAAAGCAGTTTGTTATTTTCCTTTTTAATGATTTCAGTTTTGTATTCTCCGAATTTTCCTTTCAATTCATAGTTTGAAGGAAGAAATTCGATAGTAAAACCGGCTGGTAAATTGATTTCAATTTCATCTGTATCCAAATAGCCACGCTGAATTTCAAAAGGATTTTTTCTATTTCTGATGCGTCTGATATTTTCTGTATTTTGATTAAATGCATCGACAGCAAAAATCATTTTATTGGATGAAATTGGAGCGTAGTTTATAGCGCTAATTTGAATATCTTCAGTAAAACGAATGCTTTCCTTATCATTAGTAAAGTTTATTTTACCCAATTTCAAATTATTGATGTGATCCCAATACTTCTTATAATATTTTTCTTTTTCCGTAGGCTGGCTGCTTTCCAATCTTTGTTTAGAATTGTATTGACTACCTTCTGAAATTATCGAAATTGAACCCGAAAAATTACCATTTTCATCAATGGTATAAATTCCTTTGTCAATTTGCTTATTGCCTTTGTCTTCATAAATTTTAGTTCTGACAATTACGCCACCTTCCGGTTTAACAACCAGAACATCTCTGTCATCTGTAAAGGTTCCCTGATATCCAAAAGGATCATCCTGACTCGTACATTCCAGGAAAGTATAATTATCCCCGTTTGGAATTGCCAATATCATATGGTTTCCCTGCATAGAAACAAAATCAGACTGTATGTTAGATTTATAGGTATCGCCATATAAAATAGTATTATAGGAGGGAACATCAACAGTCTGTAAAAGTGCTTTAGTGTAATTTGACAACGCCTTACAATCTCCATAACCTAAACGATCCACATCGGTTGCAAGCATTGGTTTCCATCCTCCAATACCAACAGCAATATTTACATATCGTGATTTTTTCTGAACATAGTCATATATGATTTTTGCTTTCTTTATTGGGTCTTTTTCATCACCAACTAATGCTTTTATTTTTGTTTTAGTTTCTTCAGATAAATCGGTAGTTCCGGTTAGAATTTTGTCACTATACCATTTACCAAATGCTTCCCAGGTTTTAGCTGTTCCATCAACACCTTCTAAATGAAAACTCTCTAAACCCATCATAATTCTGGGAAAAAGATCTCTTCCGGATGGGCTAAAACTTTCCGGTTTCTGAGCGAAAATATTGGTCGCAACATAACTTAATTGCATGTCACTATCTACAGTTTTTTTGATATTATAACCGGCAAACTGAAATTCTTTCTTTTTAAATCCGAGGTTATTTGGATAAGTAACATTTAAGACACATTTCTCAATACTTACAGAATAGCCTCCTAAAAAATACCATTGTGGCAAAAAGGCTGTATTTGAGCTTTCAATTTCACTATTGTAGACAATGGTAAACGGATAAGAAACCGGAGTATATTCTAAAAAAATTACACGATTATCTGAGAAGAGGGTGCTCCCGCTAACGGCGCTTTGGTCTTTAAAATCTTTACGTTTGATTTTCTTGATTTCATTCCCAAAAGCATCATAAACAATCGCTTCAATATTTTTTACCGAAGTTGATTTATCATAACTCTGATAGGCATCAATGTCGCTCAATCCTTCCTCATTAAAAACTGTTACAATTCTTTGTGTTTTTACGGTCATAGCTCTTTGCGAAGCAATGATTATATCCATTTGGTCCAAACGTACTACAGCATCGGCATTAGCCTTAAGACTATCAGTAAGAGTTACAACAGAATAATTGCTCTTTTGAGCAGAAGAAATAAGAGAAAACAATAAAAAAAATAACGCAAAAAAAGGTTTTTTCATTACTAGGGAATTTCTTCAAATATATATTATTTTTAGAAATTCTTAACATTTGTTTATTATTTTTTACTCCCTGTTTTTGCTGTCTATTAAGATTGTAACAGGTCCGTCATTTAACAGACTGACTTTCATATCGGCACCAAAAATTCCGGTTTGCACTTTTTTATTAAAGTCTTTTTCTAAAGATTGTACAAAATTTTCATACATCGGAATAGCAAACTCTGGTTTAGAAGCTTTTATATAAGAGGGACGATTTCCTTTTTTAGTAGAAGCGTGAAGTGTAAATTGACTTACTACAATGATATCTCCGTCCATATCCTGAACCGAGCAGTTCATGACGTTATTTTCATCACCAAAAATTCTCATTTTTATGATTTTTCCAACAAGCCAATCAATGTCTTCCTGAGTATCAGTATCTTCAATTCCAACTAAAACTAATAGTCCTTTTTGAATATCGGCAGTTTTATTTCCTTCCACAGTTACTGACGCTTGGGAAACTCTTTGAAGGACAACTCTCATATATTTAGTCTTAAAGTTGGAAAGTCATAAAGTTGAAAGTCCGGAATGTACCTTTTGACTTTTAGACTTTTGACTTTCGACTGTTTTACTTTTGGTTTCTTGTTTCATCACTAATTTTACGATCTTCATCATAAGTATCCGTGCGATAATTTTCTTCATCGCCTTCCAGAATCTTCAAATAACTATTATAGCGGGACCAGGCGATCTCGTCTCTTTCTAGTGCAGCTTTTATAGCGCAATGTGGTTCTTCTTTATGTAAACAGTTGTTAAACTTGCATTGATCTTTCAATCTGAAAAATTCAGGAAAATATCCACTGATCTCTTCTTTCTCCATGTCCACAATTCCGAAACCTTTAATTCCCGGCGTGTCGATAATCTTGGCATCAAAGGACAAATCATACATTTCAGCAAAAGTCGTGGTGTGTTGCCCTTGTTTACTAGCTTCTGAAATGGTTTTAGTTTTAAGATGTAGAGAAGGTTCCATAGCATTTACCAAAGTCGATTTTCCAACACCTGAATGTCCGGAGAACATACTTACTTTACCAATCATCATTTCTTTTAATTCATCAACCCCTTTCATTTCAGTTGACGAAACACGAAGACATTTATAACCAATTTGCTGATAAACATATTGCATATACAATTGATCTTCCAAAGTTGGTTCATCAAAAGTATCTATTTTATTAAAAACCAAAATAGTTTCGATATTGTAAGCTTCGGCAGTGACCAAAAAACGGTCTATAAAATTGAAGGTTGTTGGCGGATTATTAATCGTGATCAATAAAAAAACACGATCAATATTCGAAGCAATAATATGCATTTGATGCGAAAGATTAACCGATTTACGAACGATGTAATTCTTTCTTTCGTGAATATTAAAAATCGTTCCGGTTACGGCATCTGAAGTTTCTTCCAATTCATAATCGACAATATCGCCTACAGCAATAGGATTGGTACTTTTAATACCTTTCATCCTAAACTTCCCTTTCATACGGCATTCTATAAAATCGCCTTGTTCCGATTTTACGGTGTACCAACTTCCTGTAGATTTATATACGAGTCCTGTCATTCAAATTTTAGATTTTAGACTTTAGATTTTTAGATTACTCTGAAAACTAAAAAATATTAAAGCACAAAATTACTGTTTTACAATTGAAACCCATTGATTTCGGTATTTAAAATCATAAAAAAATCTCCAACACTTCTTTCAAAGCGATGGAGATTTTAAAAAAACAATCTATTTTTAAAATTATGATATAAGAAAACCAAATAACAAATTTTAGAAAAACCTAAAATTATCTTATATCACTTATATGGTTTAAAAAAATTATGCGTTGAAAATTTTCTCTTGGTGACCAATACTTTCCTGATGGATAGCTTTGAACATTCGCAAAACGAATTCTTCAGTAAGACCTTTTTTCTCACCTTCTAAAATCATTTTTCCTAAGATTTCATTCCAACGATTGTTTTGAAGAATCGCTACGTTTGCATCTTTTTTCACCTGACCAATTTCGTCAGCTACTTTCATACGTTTTCCTAATAACTCTAATAAGTTAGCATCAAGTACGTCGATGTTAGCTCTTAGTTTAGTCATTTTTGAACTGTACTCATCTGTAGTATCATCTGTTTTTCTGATAGTCAAATCTTTAATGATTTGTTTCAAAGCATCAGGAGTCACTTGTTGAGCAGCATCAGACCAGGCATTGTCCGGATCGTAGTGCGTTTCGATAATCATACCATCGTAATTCAAATCTAAAGCCTCTTGCGTTACTTCGAAAATCATTTTACGATCTCCGGTAATGTGAGACGGATCGATGATTAAAGGTAAATCAGGAAATTTATTTTGCAATTCGATAGCAATCTGCCATTCCGGAATGTTTCTGTATTTTGTTTTTTCGTAAGTAGAGAATCCTCTGTGGATAACTCCTAATTTCTCGATTCCAGCCATGTGTAAACGCTCAACACCACCTAACCATAAAGCTAAATCTGGGTTTACAGGGTTTTTAACCAAAACGATTTTATCAGTTCCTTTTAATGTATCAGCAATTTCCTGAACTGCGAAAGGGTTTGCAGTTGTACGTGCACCAACCCATAAAACGTCAATATCATGTTCTAAAGCCAATTTACAGTGAGCTGCAGTCGCAACTTCAGTTCCCATCAATAAACCAGTTTCTTTTTTAGCTTTTTGCAACCATTTTAAACCAATTTCTCCAACACCTTCAAATCCTCCCGGACGCGTTCTTGGTTTCCAGATTCCAGCTCTGAATACACTAACTTTTGAATCTTTCAATTCATGAGCAATCTTTAATACTTGATCTTCCGTTTCTGCACTACAAGGTCCAGCTATCACAAGTGGGTGATTTAAATTGAAATCTTCTAACCACTTTCTCATTTCTTTCTTATTTTCCATCTTAATTCTAATTTACTTTTTAGTTGTTGTTAATCCGTTTAGTATTTCTTTTATTTTATTTGTGCTTTCCATTTCTTCAAAAATGGCATTGTAATTATCTTCTTTTAGCAAATCCCTAAACCGACTGAGATTTGAAATATATTCTTCTAATGTTTCAATGACGTGTTCTTTGTTTTGCTTAAAAATCGGTGTCCACATTGCCGGAGAACTTTTTGCTAAACGAACGGTACTTTCAAATCCACTTCCCGCCATATCAAAAATATCCTGTTCGTCTTTTTCTTTATTCATTACCGTTTTTCCGAGCATGAACGAACTAATGTGCGACAAATGCGAAACGTAAGCAATGTGTTTATCGTGCGACGTCGGATCCATATATCGAATCCTCATTCCAATTTCGCTGAAAAGCTGTAACGCCTTTTCCTGCAATTTAAAAGTGGTCTTTTCCACTTCGCAGATAATGTTTGTCTTTCCTTTAAACAAACCTCTTATCGCCGCCGATGGTCCAGAAAACTCTGTTCCTGCAATTGGATGCGTTGCGATAAAATTTCTTCTTTTAGGATGACTGGTAACTGCATCACAAATTGGTTTTTTAGTGGATCCTACTTCAAAAACAATTGTTTTATCGCCAACCAAATCCAGTACTTTTGGCAAAACCGTCAGCGCTACATCAACCGGAACTGAAACAATTACAAAATCGGCTTCAGCCAAATCTTCAAAGTTTCCTGCCTGGTCGATAACACCTAAATCAATTGCTTCCTGCAAATGTTTCTCGTTATTATCTATTCCAAAAATAGTAGCTTCAGGATGTTGATCTTTGATGTCGAGCACCATCGAACCGCCTATTAACCCTATTCCTATTACGTATACTTTCATACTATTTTTTTAATTTCCAAGTTTTAAAATTCCAAATTCCAACCTATTTAACCGCAAAGTTCGCAAAGGATTTACGCAAGGTTCGCAAAGTTTGAAATCTAAAATCTACACTCTAAAGTCTAAAATCTATCAATCGCCTCTTGTACTTTTTCTTCTTTCACACACAACGAGAATCTGATATAACCTTCACCATTACTTCCGAAAATTGTTCCCGGTGTGATGAAAATGTGTTTCTCGTATAATATTTCGTCAATGAACTTTTCTGCTGATTGTATTCCTTCTGGTAGTTTTGCCCAAACAAAAAGGCCAACTCCTTCTTTATAAACTTCACAGCCTAATTTTTCTGCTAGTTTTTCTGTTAATTCTCTTCGGCGTCTGTAAATTTTGTTTTGATCTTCAAACCATAATTTATCACAATTCAACGCTGCAATTGCACCTTTCTGAATTCCGTAGAACATACCGCTGTCCATGTTGCTTTTTACTTTCAGAACTGCATCGATAATTTCAGGATTTCCTAAAACCATTCCGACTCTCCAGCCTGCCATGTTGAATGTTTTGCTTAATGAATTTAATTCCAGAGCCACTTCTTTTGCACCCGCAACCTGCAACAAACTCATCGGGTTATCATTCAAAACAAAACTATACGGATTATCGTTGACCAATAATATGTTGTGTTTTTTAGCAAAAGCAACTAATTTTTCAAATAACGCCAAACTTCCTCTCGCTCCTGTTGGCATGTGCGGATAACCCAGCCACATAATTTTTACTTTCGAAAGATCCAGTTTTTCTAAAGCTTCAAAATCTGGTTCCCATGCATTTGCTTCTTTCAAATCATAATAAACCGGAACTGCTCCTACCAAATTGGTTACCGAAGTATAAGTTGGATAACCTGGATTCGGAATTAAAACGTGATCGCCTTCATTTAAAAACGCTAACGAAATGTGCATAATTCCTTCTTTCGAACCCATCAAAGGCAAAATCTCATTATTCGGATTTAACTCAACACCAAATTGATTCTGATAAAAATCTGCCATTCCTTTTCTCAATTCCGGCAATCCCTGATAACTCTGATAACCGTGCCCGTTTTCATCCTGAATTGCCGCGGCAACCGCTTCAATTACTGCTTTAGACGGACTCAAATCAGGGCTTCCGATTCCCATATTGATGATAGATTTTCCTTCAGACTGCAATTGACGAACTTCTCGCAATTTTGAGGAGAAGTAATATTCTTCAACTGTATCTAATCTTTTTGCTGTTGTAATCATTTTTTTATTTTTTGCTTTAAGCTTTAGGCCGTAAGCTTTATGCTTTGTTTTAACTTCTAACTTTTTACAAATAACTTCTAACCGATAAAAGGTTTAGTATTTTTATATTCTCCCAGAACTTTAAAATATTCTGCCATTATATTTAATAACGTTTTGGCTTTTGCAAAATCTTCGTATTTCTCAAATGTCACATCTACGAAAAAGGAATATTTCCAGGGTGTTTCAATTTTTGGAAGCGACTGAATCTTTGTCAAATTCAATTTGCAGTCGCTCATTACATTTAAAACTGCTGCCAGACTTCCTCTTTTATGATCTAATTCAAATTTGATAGAAGCTCTGTTGATTTCGCTTTCCGGTAAAAATGAATTTTGTTTTTTAATGATCACAAAACGAGTCATGTTATTTTTGATCGTTTGAATTTCTGGAGCGATGATTTCTAAATCATACATTTCAGAAGCCGTTTTACTTGCAATTGCAGCGATTCCGGTTAATTGTTTTTCCTGAATTCTTCTAGCAGTTTCAGCTGTATCTTTATCTTCAACCAATTTGATGTTTGGATACTGTTTTAAGAAATCCATACATTGTAATATTGCCATTGGGTGCGAATGAACTTCTTTTATATCTTCAATTTTCTGACCTTTCAAAGCCATTAAATTTTGGTGAATGCTTAAATAATGCTCTCCAATAATGTGCAAATTGTTCTTGTCAATCAAAGCATAATTCGGAATAATTGGACCTGCAATCGAATTTTCAATCGCCATAACTGCCTGATCCGATTTTCCTGAAAGAAGGCTGTCGATTAATTCTTCAAAAGACAAACATTCATCAATAGCCACATTTTCAGAGAAATATTCATTCACTACCTGATGATGAAAAGAACCTTTTATACCTTGTATTGCAATTTTAGTTGTCATATATTCAAAAAAAAATCCTGATTTTCATCAGGATTGTATATTAGTTTTATTTGTCTTTTATATTTCTCAAATAACCATAGCACAATCCTTACTTCTACTAAAGAAGAAATAAAAAGAGTTGCTAAAATAAAAACGGTTAGATGCCATTTTGTTTGTGTTATTATTTAAATTCTCTGCGAATGTATAAATTATTTTTAGCGCACCAAAAAAAATAATGCATTTTATGAAACAAAAAAGGATTTCTTAACAAAATCTATTAGTTTTGTAGGATAATTTAATAAATCGGTCTTAAAATGCGATTTAGGTAATTGAGGTTAAGGAAGATTCTATCCCGAAGTCTCGGGACTGAGTTGCTAAGGATCTAAGATTCTAATTATAAGTTTAATCTTTTACTCCAATTTTTAGGAGAACGGGAAGTATGGAATACGCCTATAATAACAATTTCGTCTTTCTCAAATCGATAGTGAATTCCATAAGGGAATCTGGAAATAAATCTAATTTTAATATTTTTATATTTCTTTTGGAAAGCATCCGGATTTCGTGAGATTTCATCAAGTCCCGCTTCTAGACAAAGTTCGAAATCATAAGAAAGTCCTATTCTTTGTTCTTCGTACCAAATTACAATATCTTCAACATCAAATAATGCTTCTTTAACAAACCTAATTCTATGCATTATCTAATCGATCTTAAATGGGCCTTCACCTCATCCCAAGTATATAATTCAGTTTTTCCCTCTTCTAAATTTTGAATACGAATATCTAATTCTCTCTTAACATCATCAGAAACTTCTAAATTCTCTTTAGAAACACTATCCCACAGTTGTTCAGCCAAAATAATTTTTTCAGCATTACTATATTTAGATAAATTTTTGATTTCCATATTTTCAGTATTACTAATATTATCAATGTTACAAATTTAATCAAATTACCACGAAATTGGATCAACAAAAAAAATACTAAGAGATTTAATTTCTTCATTTTTAAAATAACCCAGAAACCGGTTTATTCCTAATCCCAATTTTAGAATAATCAAAATTCATTTTTTCTTTTAATAAAGAGGCATAAACGCTTCTGAAATCAATTTCATGTTTTAAATCACCATTATCTAAGTCGGCTAAATTTGGATTATTACCTAAAATCGTTCCTTTATTATTTCCACCTATAATAAACATTGGCGCTGCAGTTCCGTGGTCGGTACCATTTCCGTTGTCTTTTACTCTTCTTCCAAATTCAGAGAATACAACAACAGTAACATTTTGCATCAATTGCGCTTGTTTTAAATCCTGATAAAAGCTGTACAACGCATCATTCAAATCCGTTAGTTTTCTTTCGTGAATGGCAAGCTGATTATCATGCGTGTCAAAACCTCCAAGTGAAGTATAATATACTTTTGAATTCAGATTTCCTTTTATCAATCGGGCAATCCATTCGAGGTTTTTAGATAATCCAGTTTTTGGATAACTGATTTCTGTTTTTGATTTTGCCAATGCTTTCTGGATTTCATCAGAACCTTCTGTTACTGAATTTGCGATTTTTCGAACAAAATCCAATTGTGGATTATCAGACAATGTTACATTTTCGTCCTTATCTGATTTCACTTTAAATCGGTTTGGATCTTTAACAGTGATCGAATTGGGTTCAACTCCTTTTAAAGCCAAATTATCTATCGAATCCAAATTAATTCCCGCCGTGGCCTGGTGGCCATTACATTGCAAATCTAAATATCTTCCCAGCCAGCCTTCGTTTATATATTTATTAGAATCGGCTGCGGTTTGCCAAATTTCCTGACTACGAAAATGCGAGCGAATGGGTTCCGGATATCCCACATTCTGAATTACGGTTAAATCTCCATTCTGCTGCATTTGAGCAAAATCTTTGAGCGAAGGATGAAATGCCATTCCTTTATTTTTACCAATAACAACATCTTTATTCAGAGCGATTTTGGTTCTCAAATCATAATACAACGGATTGTCGTACGGAATAAAAGTATTCAGTCCGTCATTTCCTCCGTTCAATTGTACAAAAACAATACATTGCTCGCCGGTTATCAGATTATTTTGTGAACCAAAAGCATGCAATAAATCAGGAAGCACAAGCAATCCGCCTGTGAATGTTCCCGTTAATGTTAGAAAATTTCTTCTGTTCATAATGTCAAGTTTTTAAATCAACTGATATTCCGGCAATTTCGTGATGTAATTAAAGAGTCTGGCAACCGCAAAATTGGCATGTGGGTCTTTTGGATCAAAATCGTATTTCAGTAAATTTTCCATATCTTTTTGCATGGAATCGTTTACTTTAAATAACAATCTGTTTGACAATTCAGTGATAATGGTTTTGTTATTTCCATCGGAATCAAAATCAATTTTCACATCAATTTTTTCGAATTCTGTTTTTGGTTTTTCATCCTCAGAATTCATTGTATTCAAAACTCTTCTGGTGATGCTTCTTCCGCTGCAAAGCAAATCTGAAGTATTATTGCGTTGCAGGTAAATTTGCGAAGTCAGCCAGGAATTTCCTCCGTCCCAACCTTTCACATTGATTTGATTGTAGAAATCCATTCCTTGTTGTTTTAGGAAAAACATTATCATGGCGTCATCCAAATCATCAATATGCAATTCTTCTAAAAGTTGTAAAATATAGACTAATGGATTTTTGATCTTAGATCCTGAATTCTCTTTTTTATATTCTTCTGTAAAAATTTTTGTCAGCAACGGTTGAATTTCAAATTTTACTTTTCTGAAATAATCTCCATAATAGGTAATTAAATCTTCTGGCGGATTATCGTAAACAAACCATTTTAGAATTTTTCGGGTAATTAAATACGGGATCTGTTTCTGCTCAAAAATAATATCCACCAAATCGTCGGCTTTCCAGTTTCCGGTTTTCCCAAAATACGTTTTATCACTATTATCTTCTATGTTTTTTCTGTAAACGGCACCATCATCTCCATAATTTAATCCGGCTAAAGCTCTTGCTCCTTCTTTGATATCACTTTCAGAATAATTCCCAATTCCGATTGTAAATAGTTCCAATAATTCACGGCTTAGGTTTTCGTTGTATTTGCCTTTTTTATTATCGACATTATCTAAGTATTTCACCATTGCATTAGACTTTACAATTTGCTTCGTTAATTCCTTGAAATTACCAAAAGCATGTTCGCGTAAAATCATGTTATGCTGATAAATCCAATAATTGACTTTTACTTTTTGGGAAGTAGAAACGAAATGATTGTGCCAAAAACAAACCATATTCTCGCGTAACGGAAATTCATCATTCCGCATTTTAGAAATCCACCATTTCTTTAATTCTACATTCGAATAGATTTCCTTTTTCAGAATCTTCTTTTTGAATTCAGTATCGGCAGTTTTTATGGATTCTCGCAATGCTTTAAGTTCGAGAAGTGTTTTGGGATCGTCATCTAAAAAAGCAGGAAGCTGCATGTCAAATTTTGAATCATAGGAATGTTTTAGAAATTTTTCTAACCCTAGTTTTTCAATTTTATCGGCTTCTTTACCGGAAAAACCCAATCGTAACGACCAAAGATTGCTTTTTTTCATAACGCAGGAATTGTTTAGAAATAAGACTTGACTTTCACTTAAAGGTTTAATTTGAGAAAGGTTCTGAGGTTCTTAGATGCTAAGGTGCTAAGATTTTAAAAAGTCTTTGGTAGTAATTTAGAACGGGGAATTTTTGAGGATATTGTTTTATTTTATATTCAACAATCATAATCAAACATAGCCCGTGGTTTCAATCACGGGAGACATATAGGGGAAATGCATTGTGTTCCCATGGTTGAAACCACGGGCTATGTTAAACTACTTTATGACAATTTCTCATTAGAATGATATACAAAAATTATTTGTTTGCTATATCTCGCAAAGCATCAGTAATAGTAATATCTGATTTATTTCCTTCAAAACCTAAAGCAATAGCTATTGCTTCTAAGCCAACTGGATATTTATCAGATGAACTAACCACCAAACCATTTTCTAAAATTTGATTTCTCTCTAATTGAATTGCTAGAGATAAAATTTCAAAATCCGAAAATTTTGGATATTCTTCCTTTAGCTGTTTTGCAATTTTACTGTAACTTTCAATTGTAATTTTCATATAAATATTTTTTTATAAATATAAGTATTTTCTTATATTTATTGAAATGTGTATAAAAAAACAGCTATCATTACAATAACTGCTTTCTTATTAAAAAGAATAAATCTTTTCTCTTTACTCTATTATCTTTCTTCTAAAAAAGAAATTAAGACCCACACATCTCACAATCTTCAGGACCTGCAGCTTGTGCTTTTAGCAACATCGCTTTATATTCCTCAATATTGATCTCTTCAGTTTCTGCAACTAAAGCTGGTGCTGTTTCTTCTTTTTTATCGTTGTTTAATGTGAATTTAATCGCATCAACTGCTGATTTCGTTCTCAAATAATACATTCCAGTTTTTAAACCTGATTGCCAAGCGTAAAAGTGCATTGACGTAAGTTTAGAATAGTTAGCATCTTGCATGAACAAGTTCAGTGATTGTGATTGGTCAATGAAATAACCTCTCTGACGAGACATATCAATAATATCTTTCATCGACATTTCCCAAACCGTTTTGTATAATTCTTTTAAGTCTTGCGGAATCACATCAATATTTTGAACAGATCCGTTGTGACGCATGATTTCTTGTTTCAAAGTCTCATTCCACAAACCTCTTTCTACTAAATCATGAAGCAAATGTTTGTTTACTACGATGAACTCTCCAGACAATACACGACGTGTGTAAATGTTTGATGTATAAGGTTCGAAAGCTTCGTTGTTTCCAAGAATTTGAGAAGTCGAAGCAGTTGGCATTGGAGCAACTAATAATGAGTTACGAACTCCGTGTTCCATTACTTCTTTTCTTAATGAAGCCCAGTCCCAACGGCCTGATAATTCTTCATCTTTCATTCCCCACATGTTGTATTGGAATTCTCCTTTAGACATTGGAGAACCTTCAAATGTAGAATATGGTCCTTCTTCTTTCGCCATTTCCATAGATGCGGTTACAGCTGCGAAGTATAAAGTTTCGAAAATCTCCTGGTTTAATACTTTAGCTTCATCGCTTGTAAACGGTAAACGCAACATAATGAAAGCATCAGCCAAACCTTGCACTCCTAATCCAACCGGACGGTGACGCATGTTAGAGTTTTCAGCTTCTTTTACCGGATAATAGTTTCTATCGATTACTTTGTTCAAATTACGCGTTACACGTTTTGTAACATTGTAAAGTGCCTGGTGATCAAATTTTCCGTTTTCAATGAACATCGGCAACGAAATAGAAGCCAGGTTACAAACCGCGATTTCATCTTTAGAAGTGTACTCCATAATCTCAGTACACAAGTTAGAAGAACGAATTGTTCCTAAATTCTTGTGGTTCGATTTACGGTTTGCTGCATCTTTGTACAACATATAAGGCGTTCCTGTTTCGATTTGTGATTCAAGGATTTTTTCCCATAATTCACGTGCACGAATGGTTTTTCTACCTTTCCCTCTAAATTCGTAATCCAAATACATGGTTTCGAATTCTTCTCCGTACACATCGTATAATCCAGGACATTCATTCGGACACATTAATGTCCAACTAGCGTCTTCCTGAACACGTTTCATGAATAAATCTGAAGTCCACATTGCGAAGAATAAATCTCTCGCACGCATTTCTTCTTTTCCTGTATTTTTCTTTAAATCCAAAAATTCAAAGATATCAGCATGCCAGGTTTCGATGTAAATCGCAAAGCTACCTTTACGTTTTCCACCACCCTGATCTACGTAACGAGCCGTATCATTAAAAACTCTCAACATCGGAACAATTCCGTTTGAAGTTCCGTTTGTACCGCGAATGTAAGATCCGGTTGCACGAACATTATGAATAGAAAGACCAATTCCTCCCGCTGATTGCGAGATTTTAGCCGTTTGTTTTAAAGTATCGTAAATACCGTCAATACTATCATCCTGCATTGCCAAAAGGAAACAAGAAGACATTTGAGGTTTTGGAGTTCCGGCATTAAACAACGTTGGCGTTGCGTGCGTAAAGAACTTTTTAGACATTAAATCGTAAGTTTCAATTACCGATTTTAAATCGTCTAAGTGAATACCAACCGAAACACGCATCAACATATGTTGTGGTCTTTCTACGATTTTCCCGTTTATTTTAAGCAAATACGAACGCTCTAAAGTTTTGAAACCAAAGTAATCGTAATTGAAATCTCTTGTATAAATGATATGAGAATCTAAGAATGCGGAGTTTTCCTGGATCACGTTAAATACTTCATCCGAAAGTAATGGCGCTTCCTGTCCATTTCTTGGATTTACGTAGTGATACATATCTTTCATCGTTTCTGAGAAAGATTTTTTTGTATTTGAATGTAGGTTTGAAATTGCCACACGCGCTGCTAATTGAGCATAATCAGGATGCGCAATAGTCATAGAAGCCGCCGTTTCTGCCGCAAGATTATCCAGTTCAGAAGTAGAAACCCCATCATACAATCCCTCGATAACTCTCATGGCTACCTTAACAGGATCTACAAGTTCATTCAAGCCGTAACACAACTTTTTGATTCTTTCTGTAATCTTATCAAACATTACGGGCTCTTTGTGGCCATCTCTTTTTACTACATACATAAGCTTACTATTTTATTGTTATTGAAATAATGAAAGACACTAGAAAACGAATTCCAGCACTTAAACATTGCGTGTTTTTAAATTATTTTTTGAGAATTGCAGGATTCTCAATAGTTATCCGCTTCAAATTCGAAATATGAATTTAAACCCATTAAAAATTGTCATTGAATCCACGATTTGGGAAAGAGATTCAATCTTAAAAAAATGATTTTATTCTTTTAGCGTTTTTGGGATCGCTAAAATATTTTGTTGTCTAAAAATCTGCGTCAAATGAAATTTTCTGAGCATCACTGTCGGTGTTCATCACACCAGATTTTTGATACTCGGCAACACGTTTTTCAAAGAAGTTAGTTTTTCCCTGAAGAGAGATCATGTCCATGAAATCAAACGGATTGGCTGATCCATACACACGCTCACAACCTAATTCTACCAATAATCTATCGGCAACAAATTCCAGATATTGCGTCATTAGAACAGCATTCATTCCAATTAAACTTACCGGAAGAGATTCTGTTACGAATTCTCTCTCAATATCCAAAGCATCAACGATGATTTCTTTGATTCTTTCTTTTGGAACTTTGTTAATCAAGTGATGATTATGCAGGTGAACTGCAAAATCACAATGTACGCCTTCGTCACGAGAAATCAACTCGTTAGAGAAAGTTAAACCTGGCATTAAACCACGTTTTTTCAACCAATAAATAGAACAGAAAGCACCAGAGAAGAAAATACCTTCAACAGCAGCAAAAGCAATTAGTCTTTCAGCAAATGAATCAGATTCGATCCATTTTAAAGCCCAGTCTGCTTTTTTTCTAATAGCAGGAAAAACTTCCAAAGCATTAAACAATTCTGCTTTTTCGGCTTCATCTTTCACGTAAGTATCAATTAATAAGGAATACGTTTCACTATGAATGTTCTCCATCATGATTTGAAATCCGTAGAAAAACTTCGCTTCAGCATATTGTACCTCATTTACAAAGTTCTCAGCAAGATTTTCGTTTACGATTCCATCAGATGCAGCAAAGAATGCTAAAATATGTTTGATGAAATATCTTTCGTCGTCACTTAATTTATTATTCCAGTCTGTCAAATCCTGGTGTAAGTCGATTTCTTCCGCAGTCCAAAAACTAGCTTCCATCTTTTTGTACCATTCCCAAATATCATGATGTTTGATAGGAAAAATAACGAAACGATTTTTATTTTCTTGTAATATTGGTTCGACTTGTGACATGACAGTTTTATTTAATTTTTATGCTGAATTTTTACTTATTCAGAACGATTACAAAGATTGTCATTTGTAGCCAAAAATGAAAGCCAAACTTATTCACAATTCGATGTAGTTTTTAACAACGCAGGAAAAATGAGATATTTTTCAGACAATAATTAAATATTTGTAAATGAGACATTTAATATAGTCACCTATACCTAAAGTCCCTGTAAAATATAGACTTTTTAGAATAAAAAGCAAGAAATTCTAATTGTTTTTAAAAAGTTTTTTTTGAGTTAAAACTTTATTTTTTGAGTTAAAATATATCCTCGAAAAGATGTAATTAGAACACTTATTTTATTAAGAATTTTTAAGCTCTTCCGCTACTTTTTCGAGCTCCATATACCAGTCTTCACCAAAGCGGCGAATCAAAGCTTCTTTCACAAATTTATACACAGGAACTTCCAATTCTTTTCCTAAAGAACAGGCATCATCGCAAATATCCCATTTATCATAATTCACCGCGGCAAACTCCGTAAAGTCTTTCACACGGATTGGATATAAATGACAAGAAACTGGTTTTTTCCAATCTACGATTCCCTGATTGTAAGCTTGCTCAATTCCACAAAGGGCGGTTTTTCCGTCAAAAATAACGTAAGCGCAATCTTTCTCATCAATTAATGGTGTTTCAAGATCACCATCAGTTCCTTTTACCCAGGCTCCATGTGCTTCAATCGCTGCAATTCCTTCTTTTCGTAAAAATGGTTTTACTTTTGGGTAAATTTCTTCCAGAATTTTAGTCTCAGCTTCGCTTAAAGGCGCACCGGCATCTCCGTCAACACAGCAGGCTCCTTTACAAGCTGACAAGTTGCACACAAATTCTTTTTCAAGAATATCTTCTGAAATAATGGTTTTCCCTAATTGAAACATGATAATAAAGTACTGTAATTTATAAAGTGCAAAGATAGTCAAAGAAAGCAGATAAAACACTCTAAATATTTAACCGCAAAGGACGCAGTCCCGATAGCTATCGGGATATGCCAAGTTCGCAAAGCTTTGTCAGTTTTTATCCTTGCGAACTTTGCGTAAATCTTTGCGGATCTTTGCGGTTAAATTATCATTTGTTACAAATATCACTTTTTACGAACATAAAACGTGTTTTTATAACAATAATGCGCCGTATTCAAAAAACACCTATCTTTATTATCTACCTTTGCAAAAAATTTCAAACCCTTAAAATCAAAGTAATATGTTAGAAATCGACTTTAAAGAAATTATTACTGTTGGAATGGTACTTTTTGCTGTAATTGATATTGTAGGATCTATTCCGATTATTGTCAATTTAAGAGCAAAAGTTGGACATATTGAATCTGAAAAAGCTTCGATTGTAGCGGGACTAATTATGATTGTTTTTCTTTTCGTTGGAGAAGGTTTACTAAATCTTATCGGAATTGATGTGCATTCTTTTGCCGTTGCCGGTTCTTTTGTATTATTTTTTCTGGCTTTAGAAATGATTTTGGGAATCAGAATCTACCGCGACGAAGAACCCGGATCGGCTTCTATTGTTCCGTTGGCTTTTCCTCTGATTGCAGGAGCGGGAACAATGACGACTTTACTTTCACTTCGATCTCAATTTCATACGATCAATATTATCATTGCCATTTTATTGAATATTATCTTAGTATATATCGTTTTGAAATCATCAAAAAAAATAGAAAATTTATTAGGAGAAAACGGACTTGGCGTAGTACGCAAGACATTTGGAGTCATACTTTTAGCAATTGCTGTTAAATTATTCGCTGCTAATGTTAAAGGTTTGTTCGTCTAACGGATATTTTTATAAATTTACCCCATAAAATTTCTAAAATAGAACTTTTAACATATTACATATATACTTAAAAGTTTTAGTTTAATTTTTAGACAAACAAACAACCCTATGAAAATCTTTACTTCAATCTTAGTGCTTTTAGCATTAGCTTTAATTGTTTTTAATATTACGCAATTAGACTTCAAAAACCCTTTTCAGGGAGATAGCGGTGTCGCGCTTATTGGAATCGCAGCAGCATTTTGCGCAGTATTGATTCTTTTGATTTTTAGAATTTCAAAAAGAATTGAAGAAAAAATGCACGACAACAGATAATTTTATGTTTGACGTTCTAATTATTGGCGGAGGCGTATCAGGCATGTCTTGTGCTCTCGTTTTAGGTTCTGCCAAAAACAAAGCTTTTGTTACCGATAAAAAAATCGGAATCTTTACCCATCAAAAGAATTCTTCTTTACAGGAAGCAATCTTCTATAATGCATACGGAATAACACCAGGTAAATTAGGTTCTGAACTACTTGTAGAAAGTACTCAGGATTTAGCCATGACCTATCCGCATATTGCTCAAATCCCAAACGAGAAAGTAATTAAAGTAGAAGGTTCTTATCCTGAATTTACTGTTATAACAAACAAAAACTCGTACAAAACTAAAAATATTGTTATCGGAATTGGTTCTGCCAATACTTTCGACATTGAAGGTTTAATGCACTATGTTGAACCGCACAAAAAAGCACTTCCCGAAAAACAACGTATTCAGCTTAAAAACGACGATCATAAAGTAGCCGATGGCATTTATGTTATTGGAACTTTAGCAGGCTGGAGAAGTCAATTAGCGATTGCTGCAGGAAGCCGCGCCGCTGTGGCTACCGATATTCTGACTTTATGGAATAATGGTGTTCAGACCCATTCTCACGATAGTATTCGATAAAACGCTATAAAATCATTAAACCATATAAGTTATATAAGTTATATAAGTTAAGTAAATGCTTTGCGCATAGATTAAATGAACTTATATAACTTATATGGTTTAAAATTTATGCTTGGTTCTATTTTACTGAAACAATCTCAGTCACTTTGATATGTTTTTCATCATCTGTTTTCCAGATTTCTCCTTTTACAGAAACATTATCTCCAATTTTTAATTGTTTGTAGTTTTGCGGCCCGCCAACATTTACAATGCTGATAGTTGCAAAATATACTTCTTTCGCAGCTGTAGAAATTTTAGCGGTATAACCGTCTTTTCCAGCTTCTATTGAATCTACTTTTCCTGTTACTGTATTGCTTTTAGAATCTTTCATACTGGTGCAGGAAATTATAAAAGTCATTAAAACTACAAGGATACTTACTTTTTTTAAATTTTTCATGATTGTGTATTTAACCGCAAAGCTCGCAAGGTTCTACGCAAAGTTCGCTAAGTTATATTTAAATTATTATTAATTATTTTATTGTAATTGAATGCAGCTTCCCGCAATCACTTTTAAACTTTCGTCAAATTGTTTCCAGACCCTGATGTACCGAAGAGCACCATTTATAGGATTATTATCAAATGATCCTTTTAATGAAACTGTAACTGCAACCACAGCCGTATCACCAATTAGATTTATAATTTGATCTGAAGCTTCAAGTGTGTCAACTTTCATTTTTCCAGATCGATAGGAAGCCAAATCAAATTCTTTCGTAATTGTATTTCCGTCGGGTAAATTGAAAAGCAAATCGTCATGAAGGATTTTTTCTAAAACCGAAACATTAGCATTTTTAATAGCTGTCAAAAGTTCAATCTCGGCATTTACAACGTCTTCTGTTTTCATCTTAAAAGGTTTCTGCGTTATTTTTTCGGATTCTGAACTGCTTTAATCATAGCATCTTCTTTCAAAATCACATCATAGTAATAGATTTCACCGTACAATTGTCTGGCAAATTCAGCAGTGATATAACGATTCACTAAAGCTTTGGTTTTGTCTAATTTCAAATCTAAGCCTGTCATGAAAATATAGTTTTTGAATTTCTTGAAATAGACATCCGAGTTTTTCATTTCGGTCAAAAAGGCATTAAATTTAAGTCCCGTAAAAGCTTTTCGGTTTTTATCTAATTCTTCAAAAACAAAATGTCCTACTACCCCGGTTTGAAGTAAATATCCAACATTTTCATTTCCGTGCTCTGCTTCCATCGGAACAAAAACATCGGGAACAATTCCGCCGCCACCGTATACGATTTTGCCTTTTGGTGTTTTAAATTTTAACGAATCGGCTACTTTAATACTGTCTTTAGCATAAAGCTCACCAGATTTTATACGAGATTCTGATTCTTTAAAATATTCTTCGTTTCCTTTTTTATAAGGTTTTTGAATTGATCTTCCTGTTGGCGTATAATATCTCGCCACTGTTAATCGTACTGCAGATCCGTCGTTGAAATCCATTTCGCGTTGCACTAAACCTTTTCCGAAAGAACGGCGCCCTACAATAATTCCGCGATCATTATCTTGTAATGCTCCTGCCAGAATTTCACTTGCAGATGCACTGTTTTCATTAATCAAAACATATACTTTTCCGGTTTCAAAACTTCCGGCTTTTGTTGCGTATGTTTTCTCTGTTGTTCCGTTTTTATTTTTGGTGAAAACGATTAATTGTTTGTCCTTTAAAAATTCATCAGCAATAGCCACCGCTTCTTCCATATAACCACCGCCGTTGTCACGAAGATCAATTACAAGTGATTGAATTCCGCTTTGTTTTAATCTTGTTAAACCGGTTTTGAATTCATTAAAAGTCGTTTCAGCAAAACGATTGATTTTGATGTAACCTGTATTATTTCCAAGCAATAAAGAAGCATCGACACTTTTTATCGGAATAACATCTCGTTTTACTTTAAATTTCAGTTTCTTTTGTTCCGATTTTCTAAAAACCGTCAATTCTATTTCAGAACCCTGCAAACCTTTTAATTTGGAGAACAAACTATCCGAAGGTAATTTTCTGCCAAATAATTTTGTCTTTCCGGCAAATAAAATTCGGTCTCCGGATTTTATTCCGGCTTTCGCCGAAGGTCCGTTTTCAATTGGTTTTATAATCGCAACCGAATCTTTATACATATAAAAATTGATTCCGATTCCAACGAAATCACCTTTCATGCTTTCAGCCACTTCTGCCTGTTCGCTTGGCGGAATGTAAACAGAATGTGGATCTAATTTGGATAAAATATTATCCACTGTAAGATTTACAATTGAATCTGTATTGATACTGTCGACATATTCATTATTGATAAAATCAATCAGTTTATTGAGTTTTGTTTTGGAGTAATTTTTAGCCAAAAGACCGTCATCAACGGGAGCATTCATCAGGCTTCCGAGGACAGTTCCGAGAGCAAAAGTCGCTCCGATCACGATTGGCAAATATTTCGAATTAAATTTCATTTACTCTTCTAAAACAGGAATATGTTCGACTTCGACACCTGCTTTTAATAAAAATTGAATTCCGGAATCATCGCGATATCCGTTTTGGTAAACCACTCTCCTGATCCCCGATTGATGTATTAATTTGCTACATTCTTTGCAGGGTGAAAGTGTAATATATAAAGTGGCACCTTCACAAGATTGTGTTGATCTGGCCACTTTTAGAATTGCATTTGCTTCGGCATGTAAAACTTCCCAACGGGTCAATCCTTCTTCGTCTTCGCAGCAATTTTCAAATCCGGATGGTGTTCCGTTATAACCGTCAGAAATAATCATTCGGTCTTTTACGATAATGGCACCTACCTGTTTGCGTTTGCAGTAAGAGAGTGCGCCCCATTCCTTTGCTATACGAAGGTACGCTTTATCGTACTTATTTATTTTTTTTAAGTCCATTTATTTTATCTGTTCCAAATTGGGCTTTCAATAATCATCGGAATCACAACTCCGATAATAAAAGCCGACATTACAAGTGCCCAATCGCGTTTAGAAAAACGAAACACGGTTTGCACAATATAGGATAATATCAAAACCACAAAAACCACAATTAACTGCGCTACTTCAATTCCTAATGCAAATTCGCCTAAAGGTAGTAATTTTGAGCTTGGCGAACCACCTAAAATAGTTTTAAAATAGTTCGAAAAACCAAGTCCGTGTATGATTCCGAAAAACAGCGTCACCATAAAAATTAAATTTACACCTTCATTTTTAGTTGCTTTTCCAGCTGTAAAAAGATGATATACTGCTGTTATTAAAATGGTAATCGGAATTAAAAATTCGACTATATTTACTTTTATAGTAATAATTCCAAAGACAGAAAGCAGCAAAGCCAACGTATGGCCGATTGTAAAAAGAGAAACCAAAAGCAAAATGCGTTTCCAGTCTTTAAACAAATACGGAATCGTTAAAGCGATTAAAAAAAGAACGTGATCATAAGCGTGGATATCTAAAACGTGTTTTAATCCTATCTGAAAATAAATCCAAAATTCTGACATAGGGGTAATGGTATTAATTGATTAAGGGGATGTAAACTTACGATTTATTTTGAAAATGAAAGAAACCCCGATATTAAATCAACGCAGAAAAATAAGTTAAATTTTATGAGAAATTTAAAATGTTAAATTAAAATAAGATTTATCTTTGTTCAATAAAAAACCCTATTAATTATGCCATTTTCAGAATTATTTGATAACGAATTCAAACAAAGAAACAGAGGTCATTTCTCTGCCATTGTTCGTGTAGCTTATGCTGACGGAAAAATTAATGACGAAGAAAAAGCTTTCTTGGACAAATTAGCTTCAAGATTAGAAATTTCAGAAGAAGAATACAAGGAAATCCTTATAGATCCGTGGCAACATTCTATAAATCCACCTTATTTATATGCGCAGCGTTTAGAGCGTTTGTATGATTTAGCAAGAATGGTTCACGTAGACCATCATTTGGGTGACCAACAAGAAGTGATGTTAACCCGTATGGGATTAGCTTTAGGATTTACACCAGGAAACGTAAATCATATTATTAGAAAAGCATTGTCTTTAGTTGACAAAAAAGTAGATTTGGATACTTTCCTTTTCGAAATGGAAAACATGAACAAATAAGAAAGTTTCAGTCTCAGTCACAGTTTTCAGTGACTGTTTGAACTTCAAAAATAAACCCGACCGTTTTATAAACGTGTCGGGTTTTATTTTTTAGTTTCAATATAAAACTGAAAACTGTGACTGAGACTGAAAACTATAAAGCTTCTGCCATAAATTCCTCAGCTTTTTCAACCATATTATAACTTCCGCAGAAAAACGGAACTCTTTGATGCAATTCTGTAGGCTGGATTTCCATAATTCTTCCAAAACCATCTGTTGCTTTTCCTCCAGCTTGTTCAGCAATAAATGCCATCGGATTACATTCATATAATAAACGTAACTTTCCTTTTGGTGCTTTTGAACTTGTTGGATAAATATAAATCCCGCCTTTGATCATATTTCGATGAAAATCAGAAACCAAACTTCCAATGTATCTTGAAGTATAAGGTCGGTCATCTTCTTCACGCTGACAATATTTAATGTAATTTTTCACTCCTTGCGGAAAATGAACATAATTTCCTTCGTTTACAGAATAAATATGCCCGTCTTTTGGAAATTGCATATTTGGATGTGAAAGATAAAATGTTCCGATTGCCGGATTCAATGTAAAACCATTTACGCCATGTCCGGTTGTATAAACTAACATTGTTGAAGTTCCATAAATTACATAACCTGCTGCTACCTGATTGATTCCCGGTTGTAAAAAATCCTCGCTTGTTACCGGAGTTCCAATTGGCGTTATTCTTCTAAAAACAGAAAAAATAGTTCCCAAAGAAACATTCACATCAATGTTTGAAGATCCGTCAAGCGGATCCATTAAGATCACGTACTTATTATTATGACTGTTGTCGCTCCCCTGAACAGTTATAAAATCGTCGTTTTCTTCTGAAGCAATTCCACAGACAATCTCACGGTTTATTAACGTCTGAATAAATACTTCGTTGGCATACACATCTAATTTTTGCTGGTCTTCGCCCTGAATATTTTGCTCGCCAGCGGCGCCAATAATATCGACTAATCCAGCCTTGTTTACTTTATAGTTGACAACCTTTGCTGCCAAACGTATAGAGTTGATAATTCGGGAAAGCTCCCCCGACGAATACTGAAATGCTTTTTGGTTCTCAATAATAAACTCTCCCAGTGTTTTATTGCGTTCTTCCATTGCTATATCGTTATAGTTTTAATTTTAAGTCACAAATATCGCTTATTTTGTGAGAATGATTTAAAAATTATTTTGTTAGTTTGCTACTATTGTATATTTGCTAATTAAAGGCACAAAGCACGTAGTAAAAACACACTTTTTTAGCTAATAAACACTTAATAATAAGAATATAGAAATTGCCCTTAAGAAAAGGTTTACGTAAATAAACACGTTCAGAGAATGGTAAATACTCTATTATAGTACAAAAGATAAATTTTATAAATATGAATATTAGAAAAGGGAATCATGAAGACATGAAATCAGTTTTAGGATTGATACAGGAGTTGGCAATATTCGAAAAAGAACCAGAAGCAGTTGTAATAACCGAAGAAGATTTAGTGCGTGATGGTTTTGGTGAAAAACCATTATTTCATGTGTTTGTAGCAGAAATTGAAAATGATGAAAAACAGAAAGAAATTGTTGGAATCGCATTATACTATTACCGTTACTCAACCTGGAAAGGAAAAACAATACATCTTGAAGACTTAATTGTAAAAGAAAAAATGCGTGGTACAGGTTTAGGATCTGCACTTTATGCTGAAATTATGCAACAAGGAAAAAGAGATAATGTGAGAAGAATTGAATGGAACGTTTTAGACTGGAATACACCGGCAGTTAACTTTTACAAGAATTCAGGCGCAAGAATTCTTGAAGACTGGCAAGTGGTTCAGATGGATGAAACCGGAATTAATTCGTTTCTCGAAAAACTATAAATAAACAGATTAAAAATTAAAAAGAACAGCATATACAAAATTAAAAATGAGAGTATTTAAATTTGGAGGAGCATCAGTAAAAGATGCAGATGGAATTAAAAACGTTTATGACGTTTTACAAAAAGTGGGGTATGAAGATGTAATTTTGGTGGTTTCGGCAATGGGAAAAACCACAAATGCTCTTGAAGTTGTGATCAAGAATTATTTTGATAAATCGGCAGAGTTGAATTCGTCTGTACAGGAAATCAAGAAATATCACAATCAAATATTATTAGATTTGTTTGAGGATGAAAAACATGCTGTTTTTGCTGCTGTAAAAGATCAATTCTCTGAATTAGAATACTTTTTGGCACATAATAAATCTCCAAATTACAATTTTGTTTACGATCAGATTGTAAGTTTTGGAGAATTGATTTCGACTACAATCCTAAGTCATTTCATGAATTTCATGGGCATTAAAACCCAATGGCTGGACGTTCGTAATTTCATCAAAACTAATGCAAATTACAGAGATGCAGAAGTGGATTGGGAAACTACGCAACAACTTATCAGTAAAAATGTTCCAAGAAAACAATTAAATATCACGCAAGGATTTTTAGGTGCCGATGAAAATAATTTCACAACCACCTTAGGTCGCGAGGGTTCTGATTATACTGCAGGGATTTTTGCTTATTGCTTAAATGCCGAGAGTGTAACGATCTGGAAAGATGTTCCGGGAGTTATGAATGCTGATCCGCGCTATTTTGAAAATGCGAGTTTGTTAAACCAAATCTCATATCGTGAAGCTATTGAATTGGCTTTTTACGGTGCAACGGTAATTCACCCAAAAACATTACAGCCTTTACAGAAAAAAGAAATTCCTTTATACGTAAAATCATTTATCAACCCATTATTAAAAGGAACCTGCGTTTCTAAAGGTGTTGATCTTGAACCACAATATCCTTGTTTCATCGTAAAAAGAAATCAGCTTTTAATTTCGCTTTCATCTATAGATTTCTCTTTCATTATGGAAGAAAATATCAGTGAGATTTTTGCTTTGTTTCATGAATTCAAAATAAAAGTGAATTTAATTCAGAATTCGGCGATTAGTTTTTCTGTTTGTGTGGAAGATAAATTTGAGAATTTCAATGAATTGAACGCGATACTTTCGAAAAAATTCAAAGTTGATTATAACGAACATGTAACTTTATACACAATTCGTCACTTTACAGAAAATGCTGCACATACTGTCGAAGAAAACAAGGAAGTTTTATTGAAACAAGTAAGCCGCGAAACGATGCAGATTGTTACTAAAGAGCTAAACTAATACTTTAGAAAAGTTAATTATTCAAATTCAAACATATTTCAAGAAGGCTTCACAAATACGTGAAGCCTTTTTTACTTTCTATCTTGCTCTATTATTTTCAGTTTGTTCTAATTCTGATTTCTTGTAATTTGTTTTCTTTGAATTCCCAAAACTATAAGTTGCGATAAACTTAAAATAGTTAGTTGTATAAGTTCTATGATAATATATTTGAGTTTGTCCAACATTATAATCTCCCGAAACCATAAAGTCGTGAAAAATATCATTTGCAGTAAAATTTAGCTTTAAAGCATCCTTGAAAAAATTTCTCTCGATTCCTAATGTTACTGTTGAACGGCTGTTATCACTTCCCAACCCATAACTTCTGTTTCCTAAATACCAGGCAAGGAGCTGCAGCTTAAAAAGATTCGGAATCGTAAATGTATTATTCGAGTATAAATAAATCTGGAGCCTAACCTGTCCCATTTCAAACGAATAAAAATTGTCTACAGATTTGGTCACGTTCATACTTACGGTATTAGTAGAATTCCACCATTTTACATTAAAAGATCTTGAAAGAGAAGTAAAAAAGACATGTCCCTTATCAAGATTTAATGATCGTAAAATATAACTGTTTGGAGTATCTCCCCGTAAAGCTGCTCCAGAAATAGGGTCAATCTTATAAGTATATCCTATTTTAAAATCAAACTTTTTATACATTGTGCCAATTTCAAATGCATGAATTTTTTCCGGAAGTAAATCAGGATTTCCTTCGATGGTTGTAAATGGATCCTGATAAATAACATACGGATTTAGTGCCTGATATCGTGGTCTTGTAATTCTTGAGACATACGAAAAATGAGCTTTCCAATCTTCAGAAAAATTCATGTTTAAAAGTACGTTTGGGAAAAGATTCCCGTAACTTTTCTCAAATTTTTGAATCCCGTTTGCATTCGTGTACAAATTATATTTTGTCCATTCGCCTCTTGCACCTACAGAAAAATCAAACTTACTACCAATTGAACTTCCGTAGTTAAAATAGGCTGCACCAATACGTTCCTCGTATTTAAAATCGCTCGATAGTTGATCATCAAACTCAAAGTTCATATCAGCTGCAGCTGCAATCAAAAAATCTGTAGTTGATTTTATGGTCGCATAGCTATACTTAGCTCCTGTTTCTAGTCTGGTGTCTACTTTAATTTTTTTTGAATAATCAACCTGAGTGGCAATTATATTTATAGTATTACCAACATTATTCTTAAGATACTTTTGTGTAAAAACGTCATTTACCAAACCATTTTCATCAATAAAATCTCTGATGGTTCCGTTATAATTAGAATATTGCGATCCAATAAATAATGACGTCCCTCTTTTATCCGTTATTGCATTGTAATTTAAATTCACAAACTGATTTAACAAAACATCATTTTTATCAATATCAGTGGCATAAAAGCTATTCCCTGAATTATTTTCGATTGCATTTCGACTTTCAACAACTCCGTCTAAATCTTCAATATTACCGCTGTAAGCAAGTGAAATGTAATTCTTTTCAGAAAAAGCATATTGCAATCCAAACCCGAAATTAGAGTAATTATTAAACCGACGTTTCCAGTCTGTTGTCAATTCTGATCTCATAAATTCGTCAGGATTTGGCCGTGTTCTTGTCGTGTACAATAACTCTCTCCCTTTCCCTAACTGCAAACCGTAATTGGTTATAAAAGAAAACTTTCCTTTGGTATAATTAAAATCGAGAAGTGTATTCGTGCTCGTTCCGGCAAATTCTGAAACAGTTGCCTGCTGCGTTGCGGTTCCCATAATTCCGTTTTCGATATTTCTTTTCGTAATAATATTGATTACGGCTTTTCCTTCGGCATCATATTTTGACGACGGATTTGAAATTACTTCAATTTTCGAGATTTGCGAAACTGGGATTGCAGCAAACCTTTCGTAATTAATCAATATTCCGTTAAGATAAATTATTGCTTCTCCTTTTCCGAGTACACTAATTTGCCCTTCAGCAACAATCACATTTGGTACCCTTCCTAATAATTCATTTACAGAACTACTTGTCGAAAGCAATGTATTGGCCACATTTACTTCGATTGTTCCGTTTGAAGAATATTTTACTAATGCTGTCTGTTTTTTAATGACAACCTCATCTAATTCATTATTCTTATTGACAACCTTATCCGAAGTAGTTTGTGTTGTTTGTGCATTTGCTTCTGTAGAATACAAAAACAAATAAAGAGAGAAGATAACTGAAACCTGGAATTTCATAAATTTTAGCGATTATAAATTTGACTTTACTTGAAACAAAAGTCAATTCTTAATCGCAAAATGAGGTAACCAAAAGAGAAATCAGGAGTACGAATTTATAAATTCACACTTCGTTTTATACTTGTAAAGCCTGGAGTTGGTAATTTAGCGGCGTTGTTCCGGTATGTTTTTTAAAGGCTGAAAAGAAAGTCGATTTAGAATTAAAACCAACATCATAACCTACAGCTTCTAACGTAAATTTATCATTTGATGTAATAATTTTGCAAGCTTCATTTATCCTGAATTCATTCACAAAACTGGTAAAATTCTTATTCAGATTATTATTTAAAAACTGTGACAATTGGTGGCTTGAAATATTGAGTTCCTGTGATAAGTCCTGCAAGCTTAAATTTGGGTTTTTATATAAACTTTTCTCATTCATTACATTTTCCAGTTTTTGAGATAAAATTACCGCTTCTGCCAAATCTATTTTCTTGCCTGAATACTTCTGATTATTCAAAAGAAACAAATCATCTGTCTTTTTTCGGTACAAAAGAATCGAAATAATTAAATACAGAATAAAAGAAAAAACTACTGCTCCACTTATATAAGTTGCTCCCGGCGCTCCCATTATTGACAGAAAATAAAAAAGAAATAATAAAAAATTCCCAAGAAAAAGCATTCCAAACCACGTTTCTGCCGGAGTTGCTTTGTGTTTTCTGCTGATAATTTTTACCAATATATCTTTGATTGCAAAACCTGAAAAAACAATGTAAACAAACCATTGCAAATAAATAATTCTTATAAAATAACCACCCCAAAGTTTTGGGTAATATTCATAAGGAAAGATAACGCCAGTAGTAATAATAAGTATCGCCCAAAATAAAAGTGTGAATTTCCACGATTTCGGCATTATATTGATTTCTTCAATTGCCGATTTAAGAAAATAATACAAACAAGGACCAATAAAAAAACAAGCCGTAAGCCCAAATTGCAAATACATTTTTGGCAAAGCCGAATCAAAGTATACAAATACAGATTTCCCAATTCGTATGCTTAATGCGAATAAAAGCGCTCCCAGGAAATAATTGGTCAGGTATTTTTTCTTGGTAAAGAAGAAGAAATAAACTCCCAAAATAATTCCGTTGAAAACTCCCAAAGCACTAAAAAAAAATAAAAGTTCTTTGCCTGTATCCATGATTTAAGTTTATTTTATCAGGACAAAGCTAAAAAAAAGATTGACGTAAGCTGAGAATAAAATTTCAAAATATTACTATCATAATTACAATTTCATTATTAATTGCTGTTATAGTCATTTTTATAAAATTTGCCAAATACGGCTGTAATCGTACTTATTAGCTAATAAAACTAAAATTTACCACCCCGTATTTCCCAATTATAAATACTACTTTTGGCTTTTTAGAGTTAAAGTATTTATGTTGAAAAAATTACTGTTTTTAACGGTTATCTTCTGGTTTTCTGGACTTCATGCCCAAGAAACAGAATCAGCGTACAAAACCAAAAAAGTAATTGCAACCCGCGATACCATTCATCTGGAAAAATTCAGTATCAACTCTAGTTATTTTCAGCTTTTAAATACAAAAAACGAACCTGTCGATTCAGCCTTTTATAAAATCGATTTCCAAAAAGGAACTTTACTTTTAAACGAAAAATTCAATTTAGGCTCTGACACTTTAATTGTCAATTATCTAAAATATCCCGATTTTCTAACTAAAGAGTATGGCCTATACAAAGAAAGTCAGGTTGTAAGTAATGATGTTGGTACGGAGAAACTATATAAGATAGAAAATCAAAACACGAAAAAAGTCACACCGTTTGATGGCTTAAATACTTCCGGAAGTATTACGCGTGGCGTGACTGTTGGAAACAATCAAAACACCGTTTTAAATTCAAATCTGGATCTTCAGATTACCGGAAAAATATCGGATAAAGTTAGTTTGCGGGCCTCGCTTCAGGATAGTAATATTCCGTTGCAGGATGGCGGATATTCTCAAAAACTGGATCAGTTCGATAATATATTCATGGAACTTTTTAGCGATGACTGGAACATTCGTGCAGGAGATGTTTTTTTAGAAAATAGAAAAACGCAATTTTTAAGTTTCAATAAAAAGGTTCAGGGTCTTTCAACGAGTTTTAATTTTGGGACAGACGAAAGTAAAACCAATGTTTTTGCATCGGTCGCCTTTGTAAAGGGACAATATGCCAAAAGTACTTTTACCGGACAGGAAGGTAATCAGGGTCCCTATAAGTTAAAAGGCCAAAATGGTGAATTGTATGTTTTGGTTATTTCGGGTTCAGAAAGGGTGTACGTTAATGGTGTTTTGCTGAAACGTGGTGAAAATAATGATTATGTGATTGATTACAACGCGGGTGAAATTGTGTTTACCTCTCTTTTTACAATTACTTCTGAAATGAGAATTAATGTTGAATATCAATATTCCGAACGAAATTATAATCGATTAGTTACCTACGCTGGCGCCACACACGAAAACAAAAACTGGAGTTTTGGCGGTTATTTATATTCTGAAAACGATTTAAAAAATCAGCCTTTACAACAAAATCTTTCGACAGATCAGGTACAGGTTTTAAGTCAGGCCGGAGATGATCCAACTTTAATGACTGCGCCGTCTGCTTACGTCGACAAATATGCCGACAACAAAATTTTGTATAAAAAAACGATTCTTAATTCGGTTGAAGTTTATGAATATTCAAACGATCCCAATGAAGTTTTGTACAATGTAAAATTTAGCCTTGTAGGGAATAATCTCGGAAACTACATCATTCAAAACAGCAATACGGTAGAACGAATTTTCGAATATATTGCTCCGATAAATGGCATTCCACAAGGAAATTATGAACCTATCGTTCAATTGGTAGCACCCATAAAAATTCAGGTTGCCACTTTTTTAGGAAAATACAATCCTAACGAAAAAACGGCTGTTGATTTTGAAATTGCAATGAGCAGCAATGATAAAAATTTGTTTTCGAATATTGATGACGCCAATAATAATGGAATTGCTTTGAAAACCAATATCAAAAAACGACTTTTTACCCGAAGCTGGACTTTAGACGGATTTGCCAATTATCAATTTGTTCAGGAAGATTTCAGATCTGTGGAGCGTTTGTATAATATTGAATTTAACCGCGACTGGAATTTAAACACTACACTTTTTGGCAATCAAAGTCTTTTTGTAACAGGTTTAAATTTTAATTTGTTTGCTAAAAAGAAAACGGCAAACATTGGTTTATTTACTTATCAATTTGAGAAATTAGATTATACCGAAAGTTACTCGGGAGCGCGACATACTACAACTGCCTTTTTCAAATTAAAAAAATGGACGATTGAAAATCAGGGTAGCTTTTTAAATAGTGACGCTACAACCTCAACTTCGAAATTTATTCGAAATCAGGCGCGAACTAAATATCATTTTGGAAAAAACTGGATTGGTGCAAGTTTTCAAATTGAAGACAATCAGGAAAAAGATAAAGTTACCAATCAGTTTTCGGCCCTGAGCCAAAGATTTTCAGAATATGGCGCTTTCGTTGGTCGCGGAGACAGTACAAAAGTCTTTATCGAACTCGGATTTCTGCAACGTCGTAACGACAGTTTACAAAACGGATTATTACAACATGTAAACAATTCGCAAACCTACTTTTTTAGATCAAAATTGATTCAGAACAAAAAAACAGATTTAGCTGTTTATGCAAGTTACAGAACTTTAGATTTCACAGACACTTCTAGAAAAAACGAACCATCACTAAATTCAAGAATTTTATACACTGACCGTTTTTTTAATCAATTAATGCAACTTGGAACTGCTTACGAAACGAGTTCAGGAACTATTGCGCAACAGGAATTCACTTATATTGAAGTTCCAACGGGGCAAGGCGTTTATACCTGGAACGATTATAACGGCAATGGTATTCAGGAATTAGAAGAATTTGAAATTGCCCAATATTCTGATCAGGCTAGATTCATCAGGATATTTTTACCGAATCAGGTTTACATCAAAACCAATCAAAATAAGTTTTCACAGTCAGTTGCCTTGAATCCTTTGCAATGGCAAAATGAAAAAGGTTTTAAAAAGTTTGTTTCTTATTTTTACAATCAGACGTCCTTTATAATGGATCGAAAAGTAAAAAGTGAAGGCGAACGATTAGAACTGAATCCGTTTGCTTCCTCTGAAGAAAATATTTTGGGATTAAATTCGAGTTTCAGGAACAGTTTATTTTATAATCGTGGAAAACAGAAACATTCTGTTACCTATTCTTACCTTGTTAATAAAGGAAAAAACCTGCTTTCGGTTGGTTCGCAAACGGTCACAAACAACTCCCATCAATTACAATATACTCATCTATATCAAAAAAGCTGGTTGTTTAACTTCTTTACCAAAACCATCAAAACCGATTTAGTTTCAGAAGATTTTGTGGAGAAAAATTACGATTTAAAGGGTTATCAAATTGCGCCAAAAATCAGTTATTTATTTTCAAAGAATACCAGTTTAGATTTCTTTTATGAATTTCAGAACAAAGAAAATCAAATTGGAAATTTAGAGACTTTACGTCAAAACCGACTTGGAACATCATTTTCTTATGCCGGTGAAAAAAAAGTCACCCTAAACGGAGAGTTTTCTTTCTATGAAAATAAATTTGACGGAAATGAATTTTCATCCGTCGGTTTTCAAATGCTGGAAGGACTTCAAGCCGGACAAAACTTAGTATGGAAATTGCTCTTGCAGAAAAATATCACACAGTTTCTGGATGTGAATTTAAATTATCAGGGGCGTAAAAGTGAGGCTGGCGCAACTGTTCACACAGGAAATATTCAGTTACGTGCTTATTTTTAACACTTTACAAAAACGTATAGATAAATTGTTTAATTTTAGTTGGAATTTAAACTCTTAACCTCATGAAAAAATTATTTTTACTTTGTTTTCTAGTAGTTTTATCGGGTAATTTTTACGCTCAGGAAACCGCAACAACAACTAAAGCCAAAAGCGAGGCAACGGCTAAAAAGAAAAAAGCAACAGCAGATAAAGCAGCAGCAGATGCAAAAAAAGAATCTGCAAAAGCAAAAAAATCTGCAGATGATGCAACTGCAGCAGCATCAAAAGCGAAAAAAGAATCTGCAAGCGCAACTAAAAAAACAGCAGATAAAGAAGCGGCAAAAGCTAAAAAATCAGCAGATGATGCTACTACAGCGGCATCAAAAGCGAAAAAAGAATCTGCAAGCGCAGCTAAAAAATCAGCAGACAAAGAAGCAACAAAAGCAAAAGCTAGTGCTGATAAAGCTAAAAAATCTGCAGCCAGCGCTGATGCAGCAGCAGCAAAAGCTAAAAAAGATGCAACTGCGGCTAAAAAAAGCAGCACTAAAACTTTAAAAGAAACTAACGAAAAAGCACCGTCAGTTCCGGACAAAGTTACAGGAGAATACAATGGCAAAAAAGTATATACCGGACCTCGAGGCGGTAAATACTACATTAATAAAAACGGAAACAAAACCTATATCCAAGATTAAGATTCTAAGTTACTAAGACTCTAAGTCTCTAAGTCACTTAATACGAGGATTAAAAAAGGCCGAACTTACGTTCGGCCTTTTTTCTTTGTTAAGCAAAAAAACTCAGAACCTTAGAATCTCAGCATCTTAGCAACTTAAAAAAAATATAGAGTTAATAATTTAGTAATGTGTGCGAAATAGCTTAAAAAACATATTTCTTTATCTTCGTTTTAAAAAGCGTTAAACTATGAGCATTGACTATTCTGCGAACAAAACAATATTAGTTGCTCCATTAAACTGGGGATTAGGCCATGCCACGAGATGTATCCCAATTATTAAAGCGCTTCAGGAAAATAATTTTATTCCGATTATAGCTTCTGATGGAGTTGCACTTGCTTTACTTCGAAAAGAATTTCCTTACATACAAACTTTAGAATTACCATCTTATCATATTGAATATGCTAAAAATGGTAAAAATTTTAAATGGAAACTGATTAAGAACTTGCCCAAAATGATTACCGCTATTTTGGATGAGAAAAAAATAGTGAATTCCTGGATTAAAAAACACGGAATTGACGGTATCATTTCTGATAATAGATTGGGAGTTTTCAGCAGAAAAATTCCATCCGTTTTTATGACGCATCAATTGAATGTGATGACAGGAAATACGACCTGGTTTACTAGTAAATATCATCAGCATATTATAAAAAAATATACTGAATGCTGGATTCCTGATACAAATGAAGAAACTAATCTTACGGGCGATTTAGGACATTTAAAAACCAGTAATCTGAACTTAAAATATATTGGCCCTTTAAGCAGAATGCGCCAAAAGGAAACACCAAAAGTATATGATCTAATGGTCATTTTGTCCGGGCCGGAACCTCAGCGTACTTATCTCGATGAGAAATTGCAAAAAGAAGTTACAAATTTTAAAGGCAAGGTTGTTTTTGTACAAGGTATTGTTGATAAAACACAAACCAAATGGCAGGCCGAAAATGTAACGTATTATAATTTCATGAACTCAAAGCAGCTCGAACAAACTTTTAATGAGAGTGAATTTGTTCTTTGCCGTTCAGGATATACTACCGTAATGGATTTGGCGAAATTGGGCAAAAAAGCCTTTTTTATTCCAACTCCGGGACAATATGAACAGGAATATCTGGCGATAAAACTTCAGGAAGAGAATTTGGTACCGTATGCAATGCAAGACGACTTTACCATTGAAGATCTCTCCAAAGTAAAGTCGTTTAAAGGTTTGTCTCAATTTAATAATGAAATCGATTGGGACAAGTTATTTTCTGTTTTTGAAGATTAATTTTAGAAATTAAACTGTGCTTGTAATCGCAAAACATTTCCTTGTTGCCTGTTTATTGGAAGCGCACTGTCTTCGAAAGTACGATCTGCAATTACATATTCAGCCGTAAGTTCTAATGCACTAATTGGCTGCCATTCTACACCGAACTCGTAATCTCTTACTACATAACTTCTGGCATCTTTTTCATATTTTTTTCCTCCGTCATAATACTGAAATTTTGCGAAAGGATAAATATGCTGTTTTTTCACATCCCATTTGTAATTTAACAAAACGTAACCACCGTTTAGATCCGTTTCATCGATCGTATTGGTAAGTGTGTTGTAACGTGGTCCGGTACCAATGTTATATTCAGTCTGGATTCCGAAAGGTCTTGGATATAAAACAAAAGTTGCTCCAACTCTCTGGTCTTTCACATATTGCGGATCATTAACAATAACCCCTGATGAAACTTCACCGGTAAAAGCCCACTTTCCTGTGTATGCCTGAATTCCAGGTTCAATAATCTGGCTTCCGATGACAAACGGATAAGTTACTCTTGTTACCACATTCAAATCTCTGTTTCCGTCTATTTTATTTGCGATCTGCCCATTATAAACTCCAAAAGCAAATACACCAAAATCACCCGAACCTTTATAACCGTCTTTAACCAACATGGCAAAACGTTCTCTGATTTCGGCTGGTGCCCAATAAAAGAATATACCCAAATCACGTTCATTTGCTATTGAACTGTTTATACCATCAGCGCGGTCTAAAGTTAAACGCTGTGAACTTGACTGCATGTTTTCAAAACCATACGGAATCTTACTTTGCCCTACACGAACGCGATATTCCTTTTTCTTATCAAAAGAAAGATCAAAATATAAATCACGAATCTGAACGAAGTTTTGAATTCCGGTCACTGGTGAACTGGCAAAATCAGGTTGGAAATAGAAAAATACATTTGGATGAACCTGTCCTGAAAACACTAAACGTGCACGACGAATAAAAAGTCCGTTGTTTGCTTTTGCATCAGGAGCTGTAGAAGTAGTTCCCCAGGATTTATCACATTGTTCACAGGAAACTTTATCATTTGTAGATAACAAACCATTGTATCTGATTTGCGCGTAACCTCTTAACGAAATTCTGTCGTACCAATGTTCATTATTACTAACTCCCGACTTAGTATCCGGTAATTTTGCTTTATTAATTGAATCAAGAAGTCGAATTACTTCTTTTTTTACATCTTCTTTATTCAATTCTTGTGCGTTTGAAACACAAGTAAATAGCAACAAGATTGCTAAAAATTTTATTTTCATTATTTCTTTTTTCTTTGACACTCAATTTCGAGTGCAAAGATGTAACTTCCTGTGTTAAGAAATCATTAACAGGATGTTACCATTATAAGAATATTTGTTTCCAAATAGTTAGGTAACTATTATTGAGATTACTATACCTTGTTATACGCGACTTTATATTAATTGAACTTACAATTATTTAACCTCAGTCTTTACCGTTTTATTCGCTTTTTCAAGTGTAAAAGAGAATTCAGAACCAATTCCAAACTCGCTTTCTACATAAACTTTCTCTTTATGTGCTTCAATAATATGTTTTACGATAGCCAAACCTAAACCAGAACCACCTTCAGATCGGGTTCCGCTTTTGTCTACTCTGTAAAAACGCTCAAAAAGTCTTGGAATATTTTGTTTTTCAACACCTTCACCGTTATCACTAATACGAATTAAGACTTTTTTCTTGGTTAGATTTACAACACCAACTTCAGTCAGACCGCCATCTTTTCCGTATTTAATAGAGTTCACAATTAAATTTTCCAAAACTTGCTGAATTCTGTCCTGATCACCACGAACAATAACAGATTTTACATTTCGGCTTTCAAAAGCCAATTTGATTTTCTTTTTGTCCGCTTTCATTTCCAATAAATCGAAAACATTCTGAATCAACTCCACAATATCAAAATCAGTCATATTCAAATCCAGATCACCAGATTCCAATTTGGTAATCATATCTAAATCTTCGACTATATATATAAGACGCTCTACTCCTTTTTCAGCACGTTTTAAATATTTTTTTCGAATGTTTTTATCATCCATAGCCCCATCCAATAAAGTTGAAACATACCCCTGAACGGTAAACAAAGGCGTTTTAAGTTCGTGTGAAACATTTCCTAAAAACTCTCTTCGATATTGTTCACGAATTTCGAGCATTTCAATTTCGAGTTTTTTATCGGTAGCAAACTTTTTCACTTCGCGCGAAAGCGTTTCCATATCAGTAGTGATCGGCTGGTTGATCAATGTTGTTGATTCTAGTAGGGAAACCTCATCGTAGATTTTTTTCACTCTTCTATAGATGAAGCGTTCTACACGATATTGTAAAACCAAAAAAGAGAATATATAAATGGATATCAGAAAAATTATTCCAAAAGCAATTTGATGGTTCAATTGACCTTTATAGAACAAAGACATTAACATCAATACAAATCCAGTAGCAAAGAGGCTTATGTATAATGCCGATTTTACAGCAAACTTGTATGTTTTTTTAAAATTAATTTTCATTGAAATATTTGATAACCATTTAGAAATTATTCTTTCCACCATATAAGAAATATAAGCTCATTTAAAAGTAAAGCTTATTTCTGTGAATCAAATAAGAATTTTGAAAAAGTCAATGTTTGTCAAAATTAAAACTTTGACAAACATTGACTTTAAATTTATAAAAGTATAGAGTCTAATTAAAATGAACTTATATCACTTACAGGTTCATTATACTTTAAAAAAATTGAATTTATTTTTAAATCTAAAAAATCGCTTAGAATCTTAGTCCGTTAGCAACTTAGTATCTTAAAAAAAATTAAACCTCAAATTTGTATCCTACTCCTTTTATTGTTTTGAAAAAATCTTCTCCAATCTTTTCACGTAGTTTTCTGATGTGAACATCGATTGTTCTTCCACCCACAACTACTTCGTTACCCCAAACTTTATCAAGGATTTCGTCTCTTTTAAAAACTTTTCCGGGTTTTGAAGCTAATAAGTAGAACAATTCGAATTCTTTTCTTGGCAAAGCAATTTCGACATTGCCTTTAATGATCTTATATTCTTCACGGTTAATCTCGATGCCGCCAACGTTTAAGGTATCGCTAACCACTTCTTGTTCTTTTAACCTTCTTAACAAAGCCTTTACTTTGCTGACCAATAATTTTGGTTTTATTGGTTTTGTAATATAGTCATCTGCACCTGCATCAAAACCAGCAACTTGTGAATAATCTTCACTTCTAGCCGTTAAAAATGTTATGATAACATTATTTAATTCAGGAATTTTTCTGATGTGTTCACAGGCTTCCATTCCATCCATTTCGGCCATCATCACATCCATAATAATTAAGTCCGGAAGTTCTTTTTGAGCTTTTGCAATGGCATCTTTTCCATTTGAAGCTGTTACAATTTGGTAGCCTTCCTGAGCAAGGTTATAGCCTACAATTTCCAGGATATCCGGTTCATCGTCAACTAATAAGATCTTGGTTTGAGTTTTTTTCATAAAATAGCAAAAATTGAGTTTTTTCATCAAATTCTATTCTTCTAAATCCGATGATTTGTAATTGCGATGGTAAATATAACAATAAATCAACGGTTAAAAATTCGTGTTAACGGTAATTTAATCTGGTAACAATTTGATAATCTAGCAGGAACAAAAACATAACAAGTAGCTAACATGAACTTTACAAAGCGGTCATTTCTTTGCACAAAAATAAATTAAACACAACTGAAATGAAATTCAATTTAAAATTTCTATTTATTACATTATTTATCTGCACGATTTCGATCGCTCAAAACAAAGGTACAATTTCTGGTGTACTAACTGACAAAGAAATGAATAATGAAGTTTTACCTTTTGCAAATGTCCTTATAAAAGGAACTAACATTAGCGCTAACACTGACATTGACGGAAAATATTCCATAAATGTAAATACTGGAACTTATACTATTATTTTTAGCTTCGTAGGATATGAATCTGTAGAAAAACCTGTAACGGTTAAAGCAGGCGAAACTGTTACTTTAGATCAGGTTCTTTCTTCGGGAGGCTATACTCTTAAAGATGTTGTAGTAAAATCAGCAGCAGTAAACAAACAAAAAGAATCAGCCTTATTATTGGACCAAAAAAATGCAGTTTCTTTTAAAGCAGCAATTGGTGCCGAAGAAATTTCAAGAAAAGGACTTAACGATGTTGCTAATGCCGTAGCAAAAGTGAGCGGCGTATCTAAGCAAGATGATTCTGGAAATGTTTTTGTAAGAGGATTAGGTGACCGTTATAACGTTACTACTTTAAACGGACTTCCGTTACCATCAAATAATCCAGCTAATAAAAATATTCTTTTAGATATTTTCACAACAAATATTGTAGATAATATTGGAGTAAGCAAAACATTTGAGGCTCAAAATTACGCTGATTTTGGTGGAGCAAATATTGACATTACCGCAAAAAAATTCAATGGAAAACCATTCGTTAGTTTTTCAATCGGAACAGGCGCTAACACAAATGTATTAGGACAAGATCATTTTTACTTACAAGATGGCCCAAATTATACTGGTTTTAAAAAAGTTGGAGTACCTAACGCTCCCTTATTGCCATACAGCTATGCAACAAGCTGGGACAGACAAGAAAACAAAAATGTATTGAATGCTTTCTATACGGTATCAGCTGGTAAAAGATTTAATATAAATGAAGAAAGTTCAATCGGTACTTTTGTTACTGGTTCATTTAGTGCAAAGAACAAATACACAGAAGGATACAGCAGAGGAGGAATTACTTCTGACGGAGATATATTTTCTGATTTTATCAGAACGGCATACAAACATAGCACTACTACAACTGTTATGGGGACTGCTGATTATAAAATCAACAAAAAGAATTCGATCTTCTTTACTTCTTTATTCTTAAATTCAAGTGATCAGGATTACAGTGAGTACGAAGGAACAAACCAGAATTTTGACGGTGGTGGAGACGCTCTTCAACAAATATCAGGTTTTATCAAACGTGGAACTTTTGAAAGAACTCAATTAATTGTAAACCAATTAACAGGAAAAAACAAATTCAACGATCAATGGAATTTAAACTGGGGAGTAGGATACAGTATGTCTAACAGTGCAATTCCGGATCGTATGCAAAACTCTTTTGTATATGCTCCAAATGCTATAGACTACACATTCTTTACCAATTCAAATATCAATAATCACAGATTTTTTCAGGACTTAAAAGAAAATGAAATCGCTGCAAATATTGCTCTTTCATATAACTTCAAAAAAGGAATTGATGATACTTACAAAGGAAAAGCAACTGTTGGTTATTCAGGAAAGTTCAAGGATGTAGATTACAATATGGAACAATATTCATTCTTCCCGAACAGAACTACAATTTCTTTTCCTAAAGAAGACATACACCATGTAGATAATTATTTAGATCCTGCACATTGGGGTTCATCATATTCAAACAGAATTAACCAATTTTATAATGGAAATTTAGATATTAATGCTGCATTTGTTAATGTTCAATACTCTTTAACTGATAGATTGAGTGTGATATTAGGTGCGAGACTGGAGCAATTGACTCAAAATGTTTCCTATATCACAACTACAGTTCCTGCAGGAGATACTTCTAATGATTCAAAGTTTAATATTTTACCAAGTTTAATTTCGAAGTATACCCTGAATGAGAAGCAGAATTTAAAATTCTCTGCAAGTAAAACTTATACGCTTCCTCAGTTTAAAGAAAAAGTGCCAATTATTTACGAAGATGTCGCACAAGCATACGAAGGAAATCCTAATTTATATGCTTCAACAAATTACAACTTCGATTTAGGATGGGAATTTTTCCCGAAAGCAGGGGAGTTAATTTCTGTAACTGCATTTGGAAAAATTATTCAAAACCCGATCAACGAAATGTTCCTTAATTCTTCTTCAAATGATATCTCGTACGCAAATACAGGAGACAAGGGAACAGTAGCAGGGGTTGAAGTAGAATTTAGAAAAGATATTTTTGAAATTGAAAAAAATGACAACCTAAAGACAAAACTTTCTTTTGATGCAAACGGATCTTATTTATACACAAACCAGGATCTAAGCAACGAAAAAGTAAACGACGAAAATGATTTTGGAGCAAACTTTACTTTTACAGAAAGTAAATTAACAGGAGCTTCTAATTTCCTTGCCAATGCTAACTTATCCTTTTTAAATGAATTCAGAGAAGGACAGGATTTCAGTGCAACAGTATCTTACTCTTATTTCTCAGATAAATTAGCTGTAATTGGAACTTCAAGAGTAGGAAACCTGGTTGATAAAGCTGTAAATAAATTAGACTTTATCGCTAATACAAGTTTGACTAAAAACCTTAAACTTGGTCTTATTTACAACAACATTCTGAATCCAACTTTCAAACGTGTCCAGGAGCAGGGTGAAGTACCAGGAAAAGAATCTGTTGGAGATATTACTGCAGTTTCATACAAAGCAGGTTCAGATCTTAGATTTACTTTAAACTATACATTCTAAAAGTAAAACCATAAAAAAAACAAAGGTGATTAGTATTCTCTAGTCACCTTTTTTTATTAATCATAAAGACAATGTAAATTTTACATTAAGCAGGTTTGTTTTTTACTCAATATACTTAATGTATTGTTAATACGGTCTTAACCCAGTAAAAACATATATTCTTTTACTTTGCTTCAATAAAATAAAACAATAAAAACACAACAAAATGAAAAAAAGTTTATTTGCAATGGCTGCAATATTAGGACTTGCTTTAACAAGCTGTAGTTCTGATGATAACAACAAAAACGACAACAAAAGTACTTTCGTTTTAAAAGTTGACGATTTACAAGGGAGTATCAATGATGGTGTTGTAACTTTAGATCCAACACAAACTTATACTTTAACTGGAGGTTTAGTTGTTAAAGGCGGAGCTACTTTAGTTATTCCTGCTGGAACAGTAATTAAAAGTTCTGCTACTGCACAAGCTACATCATTATATATCGCTGTAGAAAGAAATGCTAAAATCAATATCAATGGTACTGCTGCTAAACCAGTTATTATGACATCTGGAAAAGCTACTCCTGCTCAAAGTGACTGGGGTGGATTAATTATCGCCGGTAATGCTAAAGTAAACACTGGAGACAATGGTACTTCTGAAGTAGGTGGTTTAAGCTATGGAGGTAATGACAATTCAGATTCTTCTGGAAATATCAACTTCTTGAAAATTTCTTACACAGGTTCTAAATACACTTCTGAAAAAGAATATAATGGAGTTTCTTTCTTTGGAGTAGGTTCAGGAACAGTAGTATCTGACATCTATACTTTTGAAAGTGGTGATGACGGAATTGAGTTCTTCGGAGGAGCTGTAAACGCTTCTAACTTAACAATCATAAACTCTTATGATGATTCATTAGATTTCGCTGACGGATGGCAAGGTACTGCTACTAACGTATACATTAGCGGTGTTTCTAAAGCGGGTGTTGAAGGATCTACTAACGCAAAAGACCCAAGTACAGCTGTTCCAATGACTAACGCTAAAATCATCAACATCTCTATCGTTAAAGGTGGTGCTGCTTTCTTAGCTGACGAAAAAGCAATCAATTACAAAGAAGGTGGTGGAAAACAAGCTTACACAAACTTATATGTTGCTGACGGAATGCCTAAAGACCTTACAAAATTATCTACTGATGCAGGTGCAGTTGCGAATATCGCTGCTGGTAACTTTACTATCACAAACTATACTTTTGGAGCTTCTGTAACTGCTTTTGAGGGTGCTAAATTATCAGGAACTACTACTGGTGCAACTGGTGCTGGTGCTGGTGCTGACTTACCAACTTGGGCTAACTGGACTAAATAATTAGTTTAAAATATTTTTAATTAAAGCTGTCAGAAAAAATCTTCTGACAGCTTTTTTTTTAAACTTATTTTTCTCAAATAATCAACAAAGACGTAAGTCACTCGTTTGTAAAATGTTAAAAACATCCTAAATATTTAGGATGTTTTTTTTTGGTGTAGTTTTTGTAATTTTTTTTGTATATTTACTGTAACCAAAATAACGCGATGGCAAAAAACTACTTTTATATTACATTCTTATTGGCTTTTTTCTTTACTGTAAGTGTCTCGGCACAAGACAGTAAGCAATTACCAAAAACTCAAGAGCCTACAACTATTGAGGGACTGAGCTTGTACCCTAATCCAGTTACAAACGGAAAGGTTTATATTTCCTCTAAGAATGATTTAGAAAAAGAGGTAATCGTTTTTGATATTCTTGGAAAAAAATTAATTCAAACCCATTTATCTTCAAAAGAATTAAACGTTTCTGATTTGGTTCCCGGTGTTTATATCATCAAAATTTACGAAGAAAATGCATCAGCAACCCGAAAACTCATTATTCGGTAAAACATAAAAAAAAAGCTCCCAAAAGGAGCTTTTTTTAGTTTACAGTCGCAGTATTCAGTTAAGCATATTGCATTGTAAAACTGAGACTGAAAACTGAGACTGAAAACTAAAAAACAATATCTTTGCAAAAAAAAGTTTTGATTACAGCCAACGATATCTTTACCATTTCGAGTCAGAAACAGTTTGAAAAAATAGCACTGAAAGTGTTTCGTTTTCAGCACGAGAATAATAAGGTATATCGCGATTTCTGTGATTTTTTAAAAGTAAATCCACAACAGGTAAAATCCTTGGAACAAATTCCGTTTTTACCCATTCAGTTTTTCAAAAGTCATGAGGTAGTTTCCAATTCAAATTTACCACAGGTTACTTTTACCAGCAGCGGTACAACCGGAATGATCACCAGCCGACATTTAGTTACCGATGTTTCTCTTTATGAAGAAAGTTACCGCAACGGATTTTCACAGTTTTATGGTAATATTGAAGATTACGTTGTTTTAGCTCTTTTGCCGTCTTATCTTGAGCGCGATGGCTCTTCGTTAATTTACATGGTCGAAGACCTAATAAAGCTATCCAATCAGCCTGAGAGCGGGTTTTATTTACATAACCACGACGACTTAATTAAAAAACTGACTGCCTTAGATGAATCTGGGCAAAATGTGATTTTAATTGGTGTGACTTACGCCTTATTAGATTTGATTGAAAAGCATCAATTCAATCTTCAGAATACCATTATTATGGAAACTGGGGGAATGAAAGGAAAACGCAAAGAAATGATTCGCGAAGAATTGCACGAACAGCTTTGTAAAGGTTTTAGTGTTTCTTCTATTCATTCTGAATACGGAATGACGGAACTTTTAGCGCAAGCCTACTCTTTAGGTGAAGGGATATTCGAATGTCCGTCATGGATGCATATTTTAGTTCGCGATCCTGAAGATGCACTCACTTACGTAAAAGACGGAAAAACCGGCGGAATTAATGTTATTGATTTAGCCAACATCAATTCATGCTCTTTTATTGCCACACAGGATTTAGGCAAAAAATATCCCAACAACTCTTTTGAGGTATTGGGACGTTTTGATAATTCTGATATTCGTGGTTGTAATTTGATGGTATTGTAAAAGTCGAATATTCACATATTTCCGCTTTTAGCTCAATATACCTTTAATTTTTTCTCTTAATTCAGTTAAAACAATTTCCCGAAACCATTCATTTTTAGCTTGCCAGATATTATTTCTTGGTGAAGGATGTGGCAACGGAAAGTATTGTGGTAAATAAGTCGTAAAATTACGAACCGTTTCCGTTAGAGTGCTTTTAGCATTGTCCCCTAAATAATATTTTTGTGCATATTGCCCAATAAGTAAAACAAGTTCTACATTTGGCATTAATTTTAGTAATTTTTCATGCCATAATGGAGCACATTCTGGTCGTGGTGCTAAATCTCCTGTTTTTCCTGTACCCGGAAAACAAAATCCCATAGGCATTAAAGCAATTTTAGTAGCGTCGTAAAATGTTGTTTTATCAATTTGCAACCAACTTCTCAAATTATCCCCGCTTTTATCATTCCAGGGAATACCTGTGTTATGCACTATGCGCCCAGGTGCCTGACCTATGATGATAATTTTACTCTTTTCACTAGCCGCAACAACGGGATTCACCCCGTCTTTTAAGCAATCTTCACAAACACGACAGTTTTTAATTTGTTCGAAAAGCTCCTCCATAAATTTATACATTTCAATTAAAGTACTAAATTTTGTATTCTTCACCAACAAAAAAAGTTCTAAAAAAAATCCGATTAAAACTTAATCGGATTTTAAAACTTGAAGAATTTAGGGAAAGCCAGGAATTATTTTGCTCTAATCACAAAATAATTCTTCTTCCCACTTTGCAATAATACAAACTGATTGTTGATTAAATCATTTGCTGTTAAAACAAAATCTTCTTTGATTTTTTCTCTGTTTACCGAAATTGAATTTGCTGTCAAAGCACGTCTCGCTTCTCCGTTTGATTTAAAGAAACCCGTTTTTTCATTTAGAACAGAAACAATATCCAATCCGTTTTCAAAATCTGCTTTTGCTATTTCTGCCTGAGGAACTCCGTCAAAAACTTCTAAGAAAGTAGCCTCGTCTAATTGTTTTAAATCTTCAGAAGTTGAATTTCCAAATAAAATATTTGAAGATTGGATTGCTTTTTCTAATTCTTCTTTGCTATGAACAAAAATAGTAATTTCTTCAGCTAGTTTCTTTTGTAATACTCTTAAATGCGGAGCCGTTTTATGCTCTTCAATTAAAGCATCAATAGTTTCTTTATCTAAGAAAGTAAAGATTTTGATATATTTTTCTGCATCAACATCTGTTGCATTTACCCAAAATTGGTAGAATTTATATACCGAAGTTTTATCAGCATCCAGCCAAACATTTCCTCCTTCAGATTTTCCAAATTTAGATCCGTCTGCTTTTGTAATTAATGGCGTTGTTAAGGCGAATGCTTTTGCATTTTCTCCACCCATTCGGCGTACTAATTCTGTTCCGGTAGTAATATTTCCCCATTGGTCAGAACCTCCCATTTGCAAAAGGCAACCATTGTTTTTATATAAATGGTAAAAATCATAACCCTGAATTAATTGGTAAGTGAATTCTGTGAAAGACATCCCTTCTCCTTCTCCGCTCAATCTTTTTTTAACAGAATCCTTTGCCATCATATAATTTACCGTGATACGTTTTCCAACTTCACGGGCAAAATCAATAAAGGAGAATTCTTTCATCCAGTCATAGTTGTTCACCATAACCGGAGCATTTTTATCAGATGAATTAAAGTCTAAGAAACGAGACAATACACTTTTGATTCCCGCAACGTTTTTAGCCAAAGTTTCTTCGTTCAGTAAATTTCTCTCATCAGATTTTCCAGATGGATCACCAATCATTCCGGTCGCACCACCAACTAAAGCAATCGCTTTATGACCAGTTTTATTTAAATGAACCAATAAAATAATCTGAACCATACTACCAATATGTAGTGAATCTGCCGTTGGATCAAAACCAATATACGCCGTAGTTACTTCCTTTAGCAATTGTTCTTCCGTTCCTGGCATGCTATCATGATATAACCCGCGCCACTTTAATTCTTCAACTAGATTCTTCATTTTTTAAAATAATTTGGTGCAAATATAATTAATTCCATCAGTAGTGTTGGCATAAATTGTATCACTAAAAATTATTTCCTCATTTTAATTCCTAATACTATTATTTAAAAATTTACAAACAAATAGATGATTTTCAGTGCATTATAAAAAACATTGAAAATGCTAAATAAAATTACGCGAAACCGTAAAAATTTGTTTGTCTTTTTCTCTAGTTTCGTCAAAATTAAAAACAGCAACATGAAAAAAATTCTACTCCTTTTACTTTTCCTCAATTTCTCTTTTATCAATGCCCAAATATCTTTTGAAAAAGGATATTTTATTTCAAACAACGGAACTAAGACAGAATGCTTTATAAAAAACTTAGACTGGAAAAATAACCCAACTGAATTCAAATACAAAATAGAATTTAGTGATTCCGAATTTAAAACTGAAAACATTGCAAATGTGCAGGAATTTGGAATTGATAACGACGTAACCTTCAAAAGATTTAAAATAAAAATAGATCGTTCAAGCAATGATTTAAAAAAAATAACAACCAACAAAAATCCTGTTTGGAATGAAGAAACAATCTTCTTAAAAACTCTTGTAAAAGGCGATGCAACTTTATACAGTTATAGCGACGAGAATATTAACAGATATTTTTACGATACCAAAGTAGTCCCAACAGAACAACTAATTTATGTAAAATACTCTCAATCTGACGATAACGAAGGAGCCATTAAATTAAATGAAAACAATGAATATAAACAGCAATTATTCAAAAATGTATCATCAGCAAATACATCCGAAAATGACATATTAAAGCTTTCTTACAAAAAATCAGATTTGATAAAGTATTTTATAAAGTACAATAACATCGCACCAAGTACCACTGGTGATAAAGAAGCAAAAATAAACAAAGGTCGTTTTCTAGTTAAAATCACACCTGCTATAAGTATGGTATCACTAACTGCTAAAAATGAAATTGCAACACAAAATAATGTTAAACTGGACAACAAAGTCACTTTCAAATTTGGTGGAGAAGCAGAATATATACTTCCATACAATAAAAACAAGTGGAGTATTTTCATCAATCCTTCTTATCAAAAATATCAAGATGAAAAAACATATATGATTCCAAGTGGTTTTATAACAAATCCTGAAACTGAAGCCAATGTAAAAGCAAAATACACTTCAATACAAGTACCTATTGGTGTAAGACATTATATATTCTTAAATGCAACATCAAAAATTTTCGTTAACGCAGCTTATGCGGTTGATATCGCCAGTAACACAGAAATTAATTACACTATCATATCAAATAACACAAAAACAGATTACAAAAGTAAATCAGGAGCTAATTTTGCTTTTGGCCTTGGATACAATTTTAAAAATAAATTAAGTGCTGAAATAAGATTAAACACTAAAAAAGAACTAATGCGTGACTATAGCAATTATTCCGCACAATATAATGCTATCGATTTTATTTTAGGGTACAGCATATTTTAATAAAAACATTATATAAAATTCTACAGCAAAGCAGGTTAGCAAGTTTACTAACCTGCTTTATTTTTATAACACTTTATAAAATCAGCATTTTGTAAAATGTAATCAAAAACCTTTGCAACTTTGAGCCTTTGTAACTTTGCACCTTTAAAGCAAAAACTTATCTTTACAAAATGGTACTAGTAACTGGAGGAACGGGTTTAGTTGGCGCACATTTAATACTTCATTTAATTGAAAATGGAGAAATCGTTCGGGCAATTTACCGTACCCACAATAGCATTCAGAAAACAAAATCGGTTTTTGAACTTTATGGAAAAACTGATTTATTTGAAAAAATTAATTGGCTTGAAGCCGATATTTTAGACGTTCCTTCCCTTGAAATTGCTTTTATGCATATTGAATACGTTTATCATTGTGCCGCTTTAATTTCATTTGATCCAAAAGATGAAGACGGACTCCGAAAGACCAATATTGAAGGAACTGCCAATATGGTTAATTTTTCTTTAGCTAAAGGAATAAAGAAATTTTGCTATGTAAGTTCCATTGCGGCTTTGGGAGATTTGGCTCCTCACGAAACCTATATAACCGAAGAAACCGACTGGAATCCAGAAAAACCACATAGTGACTACGCCATTTCTAAATATGGTGCTGAAATGGAAGTTTGGCGTGCTGTTCAGGAAGGTTTAGATATTATTATTATAAATCCGGGCGTGATTTTAGGACCAATTGCAACAACAAAGATTTTTCACGAAGGTAGTAATGAGCTATATCGAAAAGTGGCTAACGGGCTTCCGTTTTACACACTGGGAAACACTGGCTTTATTACCGTAAATGACGTAGTGAAAATTGCTTTTGAATTAATGAAAAGCGCTATCAAAAATGAACGTTTTACTATAATTTCAGATAATATTGTTTTCAGAGATATCCTAAATACAATTGCTGAGACTTTAAACGTAAAAAAACCAACTATTCACGCAGCGCCAATATTCATGAATTTCCTTTGGATAGCTGACGGAATATTTTCAACCTTATTTTTTCAGAAAAGACGCATGACCAAAGCAACCGCAAAAGCTTCTTATTCTAAAAATCTCTATTCAAATGAAAAAATAAAAACCGCTCTGGGAACGGTTTTTCTGGATGTTCATCAATATATAAAAGACAGTTCGACGTTATAAAAACTATCTTAATTGTCTTGTTCTTCTGATCGAATCAATATTTATAGGTTTTAAAGGCTTTTTTATAGAATCTTTTGGATTCACTTTTACCTTCTTCTTTTTAGCAGCGGCTTTTACAGCTTTTGCAGCCTTTTTCTCTTCAATTTTAACAATTGAATCAACGGCTCGTTCGTTCACAGCTAATCGTTTGCCAATTTCATCATACATTTCCTTATACATATTGTAATCGGCTGCGTAATAGATATTGCTTTGAGCGAACTGAAGGCTGTCTACTTTATATTTCTTAAAAACAAAATTCTTTGGATCAGAATTAACAGAATCCAAAGACAATGGATTTTGATATTTGATCGCCTCCAAAAGAGACAAATCATACATAATATCAATCATTTTCTCTTTCTCAATAAGTCGTTTTGGTTCTTTGACCAATTCTTTTTTACAACTTACAGAAAGAAACAATACCAATATTATAAATACAAAATTCTTCATTTACCTTTTTTATCTGTCAAACAATAATCTTTTTCCGGCACGAATATCTTTTACTTTAAAATTATTATAAACCATTTCACCATTTACAAAAGTATGAGTGATTCTCGATTTAAAAGTAAAATTTTCAAATGGCGACCAACCGCATTTATATAAAATATTCTCTGGTTTAACACTCCATGGCAAACTTGGATTCACAATTACCAAATCAGCAAAATAACCTTCTTTTATAAAACCTCTTTTTTCGATTTTGAAAATTTTAGCCGGATTGTGGCACATTTTTTCTACGATTTTTTCAACAGTAATTTTTCCTTGGTGATGTGCTTCAAACATTGCCACCACAGCATGCTGAACCAACGGACCTCCAGAAGGCGCTTTTAAATAAGACTGTTCTTTCTCTTCTTTCGTATGAGGTGCATGATCTGTTGCAATAACATCAATACGTCCGTCATTTAAAGCTTTCCACAGTTCTTTTCTATCATCAGCTGTTTTTACCGCAGGATTCCATTTGATAAAATTTCCTTTTGTTTTGTAATCCTCATCAGTAAACCAAAGATGATGCACACAAACCTCAGCGGTAATTTTTTTATCTTCTAACGGAATTTTATTCGTAAATAATTCCATTTCCTTCGCAGTTGAAAGATGGAAAATATGAAGTCTTGCTCCTGTTTTTTTCGCCAAAGCAACTGCTTTTGAAGACGAAATATAACAAGCTTCCGCACTACGAATTAAATGATGCGCCGTTACCGGAATGTCATCACCATATTGTTCCTTAAATGCAGCAAGATTATTTTGAATTGTAGTTTCATCTTCACAGTGAACTGCAATTAACATGGGCGTACTTGAGAAAATTTTCTCTAAAGTTTCTTCTTTATCAACCAACATATTTCCGGTTGAAGAACCTAAAAAGATCTTAATTCCCGCAACATTCTTGGGATTCGTTTTTAGAACTTCTTCTAAATTATCGTTGGTTGCTCCCATCATAAACGAATAATTCGCAAATGATTTTTCGGCAGCAATCTCGTATTTATCTTCAAGGATTTCCTGAGTAACAGCATTCGGAACCGTATTGGGTTGTTCGATGAAAGAAGTAATTCCACCCGCAACTGCCGCTCTTGATTCTGATTCTATATCTCCTTTGTGTGTTAATCCCGGTTCTCTAAAGTGAACCTGATCATCAATTGCTCCGGGAATTAAATAACTTCCTTCGGCATCTATTACTTTGCAATCAGAGGTTTTTAGGCTGATGCTGTCTGAAATTTCAACGATTAAGTCGTTTTCGATCAAAACATCACCTTCAAAAATTGATCCTTCGTTTACAATTTTAGCATTTTTAATTAAAATCCTGTTCATCACCCTGGCTTTATAATGTATTGAATAATTTTTTTAATCGAAGTGAAATTACTCCAAGTATAGCTTCTTTAATAATGGCATTGCTCATTTTTGAAACTCCTTTAGTCCGATCCGTAAAAATAATCGGAACTTCTGTTATTTCAAATTTACCACAATATGTTCGATATTTCATTTCGATTTGAAAAGCATATCCAACAAATTTAATTTTGTTCAGATTTATCTTCTCCAAAACTTCTCTTTTATAACAAACAAAACCAGCAGTTGCATCATGAATTTTCATTCCGGTAATGAATTTCACATAAACCGAAGCAAAATAAGACATTAATACACGACTTAACGGCCAGTTGACCACATTTACACCCGTTACATAACGAGATCCAACAGCTAATGATGCGCCTCCAAAATGACAGGCGTCATATAATTTTTCAAGATCATTTGGGTTATGGGAAAAATCGGCATCCATTTCAAAAATGAAATCATAATTGCGTTCTAAAGCCCATCTGAAACCGTGAACATAAGCAGTTCCTAAACCCGATTTTTTGGCTCTTTTTTCTAAAAATAACCTATCAGGAAATTCTTCCTGTAATGCAATTACTTTATTTGCAGTAAAATCTGGCGAATTATCATCAATGATTAAGAGATGAAAAGGTTTATGTTGTGAAAGAACAGCTCTAACTATACTTTCAATATTTTCGATTTCGTTGTAAGTGGGAATTATGACAATACAATCATTCATTTTTCTGGGTAATTTCACCGCAAAAGTAAACTTTTTATGGCATTTGATTCATAATAAATTTATAATAAAAGTATTGAAACAAAAAATTACTAATTTTGTGTCGTTATGATTGAACAACTTACTCCCAGAATCCTCGAAAACAAAGATTGGGCAACACTTTTATTTGTGGTGACCTTTGCCGTTGTTGCAATGACAAAATCAGCTTATGAAACTAGATTCAGCGAATTTAGTAAGCTTATTTTTTCAGATAAATACGCAAAAATTTATCGTGATAATAACCATTTGAAAAGCAGTTTTACTATTGGGTTGTTTTTCGTTCAGATTATTTCGTTTGCTTTTTTCATACTGCTTACGCTAAATATTTTTGACGATAGTATAAAAAAAACCGACTGGATTTTATTCATTCAGATTGCTACCTTTTTACTTTATTTTATCCTTGCAAAATATTTAATTGAGAAAATTGTAGCTACTTCCTTCAATATTGACGATTTTGCGGACCTTTTTAACTTACAAAAAGTAACTTACAGAACCTATATTGGCGTTTTAATTCTGCCTATCAATGCTGTTTTGTTCTATTATGACAATATTCCACAGATCATTCCTCTAGTAATCATAGGCGTTTCGCTGTGTCTGAGCCTCTACTCGTATTTTATTTCGATAAAAACATATCAAAACGTAATAATCGGCAAGTTATTTTATTTTATTTTATATCTTTGCGCACTTGAAATAGCCCCTTATTATTTTCTCTATTATTGGATTACAAAAGGGAGTGCTTAGAAAATGTTTATAATATGAAAGTGAAAACAATTTTGGTGTCACAGCCTGAACCTAAAGTGGAGAATTCTCCTTACTTTGAGCTCCAACAAAAACACAAAATAAAAATTGATTTCAGACCATTTATTCATGTGGAAGGGGTTAGCGCAAAAGAGATTCGATTGCAAAAAATCGATCTTAATCATTACACTGCGATCATTTTAACAAGTCGAAATGCTGTAGATCATTTTTTTAGAGTGGCTGATGAAATGCGTTACAAAGTCCCAGAAGGATTGAAGTATTTTTGTCAATCTGAAGCTGTTGCATTTTATCTGCAAAAGTATGTAGTGTACAGAAAGCGTAAAATTTATGTGGGAGCAAAAGATTTTGCAGACTTATCCCCTCTTATTAAAAAATACAAGGATGAAAAATTCTTGTTACCTGCTTCTGATCAATTAAATGCAGATGCACCTGTTACATTAAACAACTTAAAAGTAGATTGGACTCAAGCTATTTTTTACAAAACTGTAATGAGTGACTTATCTGATTTGGCTGATGTTTATTATGACGTTTTAGCATTTTTTAGTCCAACCGGAATTAAATCTTTATTTAAAAACTTTCCGGACTTTAAACAAAACGACACCAGAATTGCTGTTTTTGGAAGTACAACTCAAAAAGAAGCTTTAGACTATGGTTTAAGAATTGATATTCTTGCCCCAACTCCTGAAACACCTTCTATGACAATGGCTTTAGAGAAATACATTAGTGAAGCAAACAAAGGAAAATAAAATTCTTTTTAAATTACAATATTGAAAATTCCAAATTCCAACTTTCTGTTGAGATTTGGAATTTTTCTTTTTTAGATGAAACTCTAAAAAACACACTCAAACCTTGATATTGTCCTCGGTATCCGTAGTTGAAGCAAAAAAATTTATCACAATCCGTCTCCCACGGCTAAATCCGTGGGCTATAATTGAAATACGATTAATTTCTTATATCAAAATCTTTGTCTCAATACTATTTTAAATTCTTGTTTCATATTAATCATTTGGAATTTGGAGTTTCAAACATTGGAATTTTCTTTTTTACAGCATTTTGAGTACATTTGATTTCTAACTAAAACCTAAACAACTAAATTAGTTTCAAATTACAACTCATGAAAATTAACTCCCTTATAATTGAAATTGACGGTATCGACAAAGAAATTCTACGTTACTTAATGGACGATGCCCGAAAACCTATTTTACAAATTGCTAATAAAATTGGCATTTCCGGAGCGGCAATTCATCAGCGTTTGAAAAAACTGGAGCAATCGGGTGTAATTTCAGGCTCAAAATTTACCGTAAATCCAAAAGTCTTAGGCTATAACACCATGGCGTTTATAGGTGTTTATCTTGACAAAGCTTCCCGAAACTCTGAAGCCGTAAAGGACTTAAAAAAAATCCCTGAAGTTTTAGAATGTCATTATACTACAGGAAACTGGTCAGTTTTGATTAAAATCATCTGTCGCGACAACGAACATTTAATGCAGCTTTTGAATACTAAAATTCAGGCAATCGAAGGGGTTTCAAGAACAGAAACATTTATTTCGCTAGATCAGCAGATTGACAGGCAGATTCAACTTTAATTAGATAATGCCGCAATTAGATAATTTAATTAGAGAATGCGGCAATTTGATAATTAGATAATTTCAAAAATACTTACAACAAAAAACCCGACAGGTTTTTAAAACCTGTCGGGTTTGCTATTAATTATCTAATTGCCACATTATCTAATTGGCACATTATTAATTCCTCCTATTCCCTGAATAAATCGAAATATAGTACAACAGCGTTGCAATAGAACCAATAGCCGCTACTACATAAGTTCTTGCAGCCCATTTTAAGGCGTCTTTTGCTCCGGCCTGCTCCTCTTGTGTCAGCATGTGTTTATTTTCCAACCAGGCCAGCGCTCTGTTACTTGCATCGTATTCTACAGGCAAAGTAATGATTGTAAATAAGGTTGTTGCGGCAAAAATGATTATTCCGATTAATAATAATTGCGGAAAAGTTCTGATCATCAAAATTCCTGCAAGTAAAATCCATTGTACATAATTAGATGCTACACTAACAATGGGTACTAACTTAGAACGCATTGTTAGCCATTCATATCCTATTGAATGTTGAACTGCGTGACCGCACTCGTGCGCTGCAACTGCAGCAGCAGCAGCGTTGCGATGATTGTAAACCGCTTCACTCAAATTAACCGTCTTATCTGACGGATTGTAGTGATCTGTTAACTGACCCGGAGTCGAGATTACACGAACATCTCTGATTCCGTTATCAGCCAACATTTTTTCGGCAATTTCGGCACCGCTCATTCCGTTTCTTAGTTGCAGTTTAGAATATAATTCAAATTTACTTTTCAATCTTGAGCTTACCAGCCAACTGAAAAGCATAATTGCTCCGGCAATAATTAAATATCCACTTCCCATGTTTATATATTTTTTAAATTGTTTTAGAATATGTTTTTTAAATATTCTACAATTTACGAACCATTTTTCTAAAATGCCAAAATGACATCCTAATTTTAAATTAAATTCCAAATAGGAAATTCCAAATTCCAATTAAGGATGTTTTTTAACCACGAATTTACTTCGTCTGTGCTATCGCTCGAGTCACGAATTAGCACGAATTGAATTTGTGGAAATTTGTGCAATTCGTGGCAAAAAAACTAAAATTTCTACAATCTTGTCATCCTGAGGAACGGAGGACCATACATGTAACTCCGCATAGTGATTCGTCAATCTTTGTCGAGTTTCTAGTGTGATCCTTCCTCCGTCAGGATGACAAACTGGATGTAAAAAAAATCCCAAACCCCAATCGTAAAATTGGAATTTGGAATTTAAAATATTTGGAATTTTTATTTATCCAACAAGGTTGATGATCTTCCCGGGAACAATAATCACTTTATTTGGAGTTCTTCCATCTAATTGACGTAATGTTCTTTCATCTTTCATAATGATTTCCTCGATTTGCACTGCGGTTAAATCCAAAGGCAATTCGATAGTGAAACGCATTTTTCCGTTGAAAGAAACGGGATATTCTTTACTGCTTTCTACTAAGTGTTTCGCATCAAAAACAGGAAAATCAACTGTTGCAATTGAAGTGGTGTGACCTAATTGTTCCCATAATTCTTCAGCAATGTGAGGTGCATATGGCGAAACCAAAATAGCCAATGGTTCAAGAATTGCTCTTGAATGACAATTTTGAGAAGACAATTCGTTCACACAAATCATAAACTGAGAAACCGAAGTATTGAAAGAGAAATTCTCAATGTCTTCTGCCACTTTTTTGATAGTTTTATGTAATGATTTTAGATTGTCTTTTGTTGGTTCGTCATTATTAACGATTAAACCATTGTTCTCATCGATGTATAATCTCCACAATTTTTTCAAGAAGCCAAATACTCCTGAAATTCCAGCGGTATTCCAAGGTTTTGCCTGCTCTAACGGACCTAAAAACATTTCGTACAAACGCAATGTATCAGCACCATATTCAGCACAAATATCATCCGGAGTTACGACATTGTATTTTGATTTTGACATTTTTTCAACCTCACGGCCTACAATGTATTTTCCATTATCATCTGTAATGAATTCTGCATCAGTATAATCTTCTCTCCACGCTTTGAATTTTTCAACATCTAATTCATCAGAAGAATTAACCATTGAGACATCAGCGTGAATTGGTTGTACTTTATGATCTCCAATTTTATTTTTAGAAATAAAACTATTCGTTCCTTCAATTCTATAAACAAAAGCACTAGTTCCCAAAATCATTCCCTGATTGATCAGTTTTTTGAATGGTTCTTCTGTTGGAGCAAAACCTTTGTCTTTTAAGAATTTATTCCAGAAACGAGAATACAATAAGTGCCCGGTTGCGTGCTCGCTTCCTCCAATGTATAAATCTACACTTTCCCAATATTTTAACGCTTCCGCGGAAGCGAATCTGTCTTCATTGTGTGCATCCATATAACGCATCCAATACCATGAACTTCCTGCCCAACCTGGCATAGTGTTCAATTCAAGAGGGAAAATTTCGAAATTATCAACTAAATCAGTATTGACAACTTCATTGTTTTTTGTATCCCAAGCCCAGATTGTCGCATTTCCTAACGGAGGCAAACCATCTTCGGTTGGTAAATATTTTTCTACTTCAGGCAAAATGATTGGCAAATGCTGTGCATCGATCATTTTTGGCAATCCATTTACATAATAAACAGGGAAAGGCTCTCCCCAATAACGCTGACGAGAAAAAACAGCATCACGCAAACGGTAATTTGTTTTTCCGCTTCCTTGTCCTATTTTCTCCAAAGCGGTAATTACAGCCTGAGTTGCTTCTTTATAATTTAATCCGTTTAAGAAATCAGAATTGGCAATTTCAACATTATCTTTTGAACCGTAAGCGGCGTCAGAAATATCAACATTGGCAAAAATATTTTTGATTTCCGGCATTCCGTTTTGACCTTTAAAGAAATTCGCAAAAGCGTAATCTCTTTCGTCTCCACAAGGAACCGCCATTACAGCGCCTGTTCCGTAACCGGCCAAAACGTAATCTCCAATCCAAACCGGAATTGGTTCTTTCGTAAAAGGATGTTCAGCATAAGCTCCTGTAAATACTCCGGAAATGGTTTTCACGTCAGCCATACGCTCACGCTCTGAGCGTTTTGCCGTTTTTTCGATGTACGCTTCAACAGTCGCTTTTTGTTCCGGAGTTGTAATTTTCGCTACCAAATCATGCTCTGGCGCCAAAGTCATAAAAGTCACTCCAAAAATAGTATCAGGACGAGTTGTGAATACATCGATTACCTCATCATGATTTTTCACGTTGAAAGAAACCATTGCACCAACTGATTTTCCGATCCAGTTTCTTTGCGACTCTTTTATAGATTCACTCCAATCGATATCATTCAAACCTTGAAGCAAGCGTTCGGCATAAGCAGAAATTCGCATACTCCATTGTGTCATTTTTTTTCTTATAACAGGATATCCTCCACGTTCCGAAACGCCGTTTACGATTTCGTCATTTGCCAAAACAGTTCCTAAACCAGGACACCAGTTTACTTCTGTTTCTGCCAAATACGTCATTCTGTATTGCAAAAGGATTTTTTCTTTTTGATCTTCAGAATAAGATTTCCATTCTGCCGCAGTAAAAATTGCAACGTTGTCATCGCAAACTGCTTCTACCAATCCATTTCCTTCTTCTTCAAAAACTTTTACAAGTTCAGCAATATCAAAAGCTTTTCCTTCTTTTCTACAATACCATGAATTGAATAATTGGATAAAAATCCATTGAGTATGTTTGTAATAATCGGGATTCGAAGTACGAACTTCACGGCTCCAATCAAATGAAAATCCGATTTTATCTAATTGTTTTCTGTATCCGGCAATTTGTTTTCCTTCTTTATCAACTCCACCATCAATATTTACGCGCGTTGTATCTTCAGGACGCTGTCCAGTTTGTATCGCATATTGCTCTGCAGGCAATCCAAAACTGTCATATCCCATTGGGTGCAATACATTGAAACCCTGATGTCTTTTGAAACGAGAATAAACATCTGAAGCAATATAACCCAGCGGATGCCCAACGTGTAATCCCGCTCCGGATGGATAAGGAAACATGTCTAACACATAATGCTTTGGTTTTTCAGAATTGTTACTTGCAGCAAAAGTTTGGTTTTCAGCCCAATATTTTTGCCATTTTTCTTCGATTTCGTTTGGATTGTATTTCATTTTTTTTGAGTTGCTAAGTTACTGAGTAACTAAGTTTCTAAGTTTTTAGTGCGCAAATTTACATTTATTACAGATTGTACCAAAGCTATTTCGTTGACAAACAAATAAAATAACAAAATACGTATTTTTAATTACGTAAAAATACGTATGTTTGTATTTTAATACTTAGGAAATAATCTTTTTGCTTAAGATTGTGAAGTCTATAAAGTTCCGGAGGGACGAACCATATTGTAGGGCTGGACTTCAGTCCAGTTTAAACGAAGACCAGCGAAAGAATTATTAATCAAAAAAGAATTATTTTTGAATAGCATTAAAAAAATCAAAATGGCTGACAGCAAAAAATACAAAGTTGAAGTTCGGGTTTGGATTGAAGAAACTGAAGGAGCTTTTCTTGGAATTGGAAAAATCTGGTTGCTTGAAAATATTCGCAAAACAGGTTCTATAACCAATGCCGCCAAAGAAATGAAAATGGCGTATCGTCAGGCCTGGCAATTAGTAGAAGAAATGAATCAGCGCGCTGAAAGTCCTTTAGTAGAAAAACTGCTTGGTGGAAAAGGCGGCGGCGGTGCAAAACTGACTGAAGCCGGAGAAAAAGCAATTTCTGTTTTTTATGAAATTGAAAAACGTATTAAGGATTTTGCTTTAAAAGAAACTCAAAATCTGAAATTTTAAACTCATTATTTTATTTAAAAAAACAAAATAACCAAAACCATTTTTTTTAATCATCAGTATTCATTTTAAAACATACTGAAAGCTAAACCCTAGATTATGAACCAAAAATTATATCTGATTTTTCTTTTTATAAGTTTGAAAAGCTTTTCTCAAACTGAAAAATCAAAAACAGTTCAAGACAGCATCAAAAAAGAAGATTTAAACGAAGTTATAATTACCGCTTCCCGTCGTTCTGAAAATATCATGCATTCTCCTATAAGTATCGAACAATTGAAATCGGCGGAAGCCAAGAAAATGGCATCCCCAAGTATTTATGAAGCACTTGAAAATGTAAAAGGCGTTCAGATTATTACGCCGAGTTTGGGATTTAAAGTGATAAATACGAGAGGTTTTGCCAATTCGACCAACGTTAGATTTGCGCAATTGGTTGACGGAATCGACAATCAGGCACCACATTTAGGTGCGCCAATTGCGAATGCACTCGGAGCAAATGATCTTGATATTGACAAAATCGAAATAATTCCAGGAACGGCTGCGGCTTTGTACGGAATGAACGCCATAAATGGTCTTGCAAATATTCAGACTAAAAATCCATTCGAATATCAAGGCATCAGCATTCAGCAATTAACCGGCGTAAATCATGTCGGCAATATTGACCGGTTTTCACCAAAAGTATATTCGCAATTTAATTTAAGATTTGCCAGAGCATTTACTGAAAAATTCGCTTTCAAAATAAATGCTTCATCAACGGGCGGAACAGATTGGGTTGCCGATGACCGAAACGATTTGGCTCCACTTGCCAATGCATCAACCAATTTATTTGGTGCTGACAATCCGGCTTATGACGAAGTCAACGGATACGGAAATGAATCGGCGAACCGAAAAACACTGAATTTAAACGGTAAAAACTACGTTGTTGCCAGAACGGGTTATCGCGAAACTGATATTTCAGATTATGAAATCAAAAATTATAAGGCGGATATTGGTTTTTATTTCCGTCCGAAACAGGGACATGAATTATCAGCAACATATAAAACGGCTTTAATAAATACAATTTATCAACGTTCGAATCGGTTTAGATTAGACAATTATACCTTAAATCAATTTGCTGTTGATTACCACACACCAATTTTTCAGGTAAAGGCATACGCAACAACCGAAAATACAGGAGACTCTTATAATATGCGTTCCTTAGCCGAAAATATGGATCGCGCTTATAAATCAGACGATAAATGGTTTACCGATTATTCAACTGCCTATAAAAATGCCATTACGGGTGGTGCAACAGTTGCCGATGCACACAGAATGGCAAGAACTTCATCTGATCAGGGACGATTTGTCCCTGGAACAGAAGCTTACGAAAACAAGAAAAATGAATTAATCGACATCAACAATTGGGATATTGGCGCGGCACTACGTGTAAAATCAACTTTGGTTCATGGCGAGGGTTTAATTAATTGGGATAAGGCTTTTGCTTCTTTCTTCGAAAAAATAGACACCAAATTATTAAGCGGATTCGATTATAGAAATTATATAATTGTTCCCGATGGAAATTATTTCATTAATCCTGTAAGCAGTTCTGAAAATCTGACTTATCAAAAAACAGGCGGATTTACACAATTGACAAAAAATTTATTCCAGGAGAAATTAATTTTGGGCGCGACTTTAAGAGTTGACAAAGCTGATTATTTTGATGCTAAATTCACGCCTCAATTTACCGCAGTTTATTCTCCGAAAGAAACCATTAGTTTTAGAACATCTTATCAAACCGGATATCGTTTCCCTAGTATTTTTGAAGGATTTTCGAATGTAAATTCAGGTGGTGTAAAACGTGTTGGTGGTTTGAGAATTATGTCTGACGGAATTTTCGAAAATTCGTACACTAAAGCTTCAATTGATAAATTTCAGGCGCAGGTCAACAGTGATGTAAACACAAATGGTTTAACTCAGGCGCAGGCCATTGAAAAGAATAAAAATACGATTCAGAAAAATCCATATACTTATTTAGAACCTGAATTTGTAAAATCTTTTGAATTTGGATTCAGAGCAATGGCCTTAAACCGAAATCTTTTTATTGATGTCGATTTTTATTACAACTCCTATAAAAATTTCATTGCTCAGGTTGAAGCCAGTATTCCAAATACTAACGATCCAAATTTAATTCCGACCGCTTTATATTCGAAAAACACGCAAAATCGTTATCGTTTATGGACGAATTCTAAAAGTAAAATTTATAATTACGGAGGAAGTTTAGGTTTAAGATATCGTCTCGATCAGACTTTTACCGCTTTGACAAATATTACTTACACTAAACTTGACAGAACAGACGATAAAGATGGCTTAGAAGACGGTTTTAATACACCTGAATTTAATGTGAACGGAACGTTATTAGCCAATAATATCTGGAGAAATCTTGGCGCGAGCGTAACGGTCCGTTATCAAAACAATTTTGATTACGTTTCTTTTTTAGTAAGCGGGACTGTTCCGGCCTATTGGACCATGGATGCACAGGTAAATTATGGTTTCAAAAAAGGAATTTCAGCTAAATTAGGAGCAACGAATGTCTTAAATAAAACCTATACTTCTATTCTTGGCGGACCGTCAATTGGCGGGTTATATTATTTATCTTTAGTTTGGGAAACGAAATAAATCTAACCGCAAAGTGCACTAAAGAAGCTTACTTATCTCACGCAAAGTCGGGAAGTCGCAAAGTTTTTATATTCTTTGCGACTTCCCGACTTTGCGAGATTAAATAGAAACAACTTTGCAAACTTGGCGCAAAACTTAGCGTACTTTGCGGTTAAATCAACTTTTTATTCAATATCTAATCGTATATTTATGGAACAAAAGTTAAAACTTTGATCGTTATTAACTTTAAATAAAGAAATTCTTTATTATTTTTACCACATAATTTAAGCATACTATGAGTTCCAACTTTGATAAATTTCAAAAGCGCAGGTTAATTTCCTCTTATTTTTCGGTTGTATTAAGTGTTTTTCTGGTACTATTCCTTTTAGGAGTACTCGGATTATTCATTATCAATTCTAAAAAACTGGCTAATGATTTTAAAGAAAAAATCGCAATGACGGTTTTCTTTAAAAACGAAGCCAATGATAGTGTTATCAAAGCATTCAACGCTGAATTAAAAAGAGCGCCTTTCGCAAAATCTTATGCTTATGTTTCTAAAGAAAAAGCAGCAAAAGAGCATACAGAGATTATCGGAGAAGATTTCTTAACCTTTTTGGGTGAAAACCCATTATTGAATTCTTACGACATTCACTTAAAAGCAGATTACGTTGAGAGAGACAGCATTTCTAAAATTGAAAGCAGTTTACGTCAAAATACAATGATCGAAGATATTGTTTACGACAAACAATTGGTAAATCTGGTAAACGACAACATCAAAAAAGTAAGTATGTGGATTTTAATTATCAGTGCTTTCCTTGCGATAATTGCTGTTTTATTAATCAACAGTTCGCTACGTTTATCCATTCACTCGAACCGTTTTATCATTAAAACCATGCAAATGGTGGGCGCAACAAAATCGTTTATACGTAAACCATTTGTAATGCGTAGTGTAAAATTAGGAATGTTGGGTGCCGGATTGGCTATTATAGCTTTGATTGCACTTTTACTTTATGTAGAAACTAATTTCCCGGGATTAGGAATTTTAGAAGATAAGATTTTAATTGGATTGGTATTATTAGCCGTTTTCGGATTAGGTGTTTTAATTACCTGGGTAAGCACGCATTTTGCAACACAACGTTTCCTGAATTTAAGAACAGACGATCTTTATTAATTTTAGATTGTAGATTTAAGATATTAGATTAAAAACAAACTCATAAAACAGAGGATGGGATTGCTTCGTTCCTCGCAATGACAAAATGAAAAACAATATTAAAGAAGAACAACAACCTCAAAAACAAGAATTCCTTTTTGACGGTATCAATTACAAAATCTTATTGATCGGGATTGGTGTAATCGCTTTGGGATTTATCTTAATGTCCGGTGGAGGAAGTGATAATCCGAATGTTTTTAATGAAGATGTTTTTAGTTTTAGACGTATTCGTTTAGCTCCGACAACTGTTTTAATCGGTTTTGGAATCACGATTTATTCTATCTTCAAAAAATCAAAATAGACTTTTTTAGACTCCTTAGAATTCTCAGACATCTTAGATTATTAGATTAATCTTTTAAAAAAGTCTAAAATCTAAGATGTCTAAAAATCTAAAAATCTAATTAAATGAATACATTACAAGCTATCGTTCTTGCCATTATTGAAGGAATCACAGAATTTTTACCTGTTTCTTCAACTGGACACATGATTATTGCCTCTTCTTTTTTCGGAATTGCACACGAAGACTTTACTAAACTTTTTACGATTGTTATTCAGCTTGGTGCTATACTTTCAGTTGTTGTTTTATATTTCAAACGTTTCTTTCAGACCCTTGATTTTTACTTTAAACTTTTGGTCGCTTTTATTCCGGCCGTAGTTTTAGGATTATTATTGAGTGATTTTATCGATGGATTATTAGAAAATCCGGTTACAGTTGCTATTTCACTTTTAATAGGAGGTTTGATTTTATTGAAAGTCGACCAATGGTTCAACAATCCAAATACAGCAGAAACTTCTCAGGAAATCACTTATTTACAGGCTTTTAAAATTGGATTATTTCAGTGTATTGCTATGATACCGGGAGTTTCCAGAAGTGGTGCAAGTATAGTGGGCGGAATGTCGCAAAAATTATCAAGAACTACTGCGGCTGAATTTTCATTCTTTTTGGCTGTTCCAACGATGTTAGGTGCAACCGTAAAAAAATGTTACGACTATTATAAAGACGGATTTGAATTATCTCATGACCAGATTAACATTCTAGTTATTGGAAACGTTGTAGCTTTTATTGTAGCACTTTTAGCAATCAAAACCTTCATTGGATTTTTGACTAAAAACGGTTTTAAAGTTTTTGGTTATTACCGAATCATTGCCGGAATCATTTTATTGATTATCCACTTTTTCATTCACCCGCTTACCATTATATAATGACAACTGAAGAATATTTAGACGGACAAGTTTTACTGATAGACAAACCTTTAAAATGGAGTTCGTTTCAAGCTGTCAATAAATTAAAATACCTATTAATCAATAAAGTTGGACTTCCAAAAAAGTTCAAAATTGGACACGCGGGGACTTTAGATCCTTTGGCGACTGGATTATTATTGATTTGTACCGGAAAATTTACCAAAAGAATTTCTGAACTTCAGGGTCAGGCCAAAGAATATACGGGTACTTTTTACATTGGAGCCACTACTCCATCGTACGATTTAGAAACGGAGATCGACCAAACTTTCCCAACTTCTCATATTGATGAAGCTTTAATTCATGAAACCGTAAAACAGTTTTTAGGTGAAATAGATCAAAAACCACCTATTTTTTCAGCCATTAAAAAAGATGGCATCCGCTTATACGAGCACGCACGCGCTGGAGAAACGGTAGAAATTGCCAGTAGAAAAACAACTATTCACGAATTTGAAATTACCAGAATTGCATTACCTGAAATTGATTTCAGAGTCGTTTGCAGTAAAGGAACCTATATTCGTTCCTTAGCTTTTGATTTTGGAAAAGCAATGCATTCAGGTTCGCATTTGACCGTTTTGCGCCGAACTAAAATTGGCGATTACGATGTAAAAGATGCAACTGATATTACTTTGTTTGAGGAAAGCCTTAAATTGGAGTAAAAATAAAATAGCACATTACAAAATGAGGCAATAGTAATGTGCCAACTTCTAAAATAATTTTGCTTTCCGTACTTGTTTTTTCGAGGTCAATAATGTGTCATATTTTTCCCTCCAAACAATAAACCTGAAATAAAATCGTAAAACCTGTCGAATAACTTTCTCATGATAGTGCATTTTTAATTGTTAAACATTAAAGAGACACCAATAAAAAGAGTAAATCAAAAAGTAAATAATAGAAGTGGGATTATGCCACTAAGATATAAAAAAATCAATACACATCAAAACACTATAACATTTGTTTTCAACACTTTAATAACATTTAGTTACAGACAATTATTACAAAAATTACAATCGGTTATATTTTATATTATCCATTATCTCAATCAATTCTTCCTGAACCGAAATTCCTTTATCTGCCAGATACCATAATTGTAAATCGGTTTTTATTTTTTCATCAATTACACCAAAGTCTCTTTTATAATTTGTCATTAATTCGGTTGCGCCCTTTGGCCTTGGTCCCCAATCTGCACGAACAATTCCGGCTTCTTTACAAATTACAATAACTTTTGGAATTGCTCTTCCTCCATTGGTCAGATACTGACTCATTAATTCATCATTTTGATCTCGTAGTACAATTTTAAGATCAATTTTTTTATCAGATGCCAAAGCCATTTTATTCAATATAGGAAGTATTTGAGCTGCGTCACCACACCATCCTTCAGAAATTACCAACCAGATAAAATGATTATCTAAATTTTGTAGTTTCTCAATTGTTTCTTCCGAAATTTTAATTGTTTTTTCCAATCGATTCATACGGGCTTCGTTTAAACTCGTATAATGTGTCAAACTTTCTGATTGGTCGTCTCCTGTTGATTTTCCTTCGGATAATAAATCGGTTACTAATTTTCGATATTCTGCGTACGAATAACTGTTGAATAATGCTTTAGCTACAATACTTTTCATATTTGTTTCGTTTTGGTTTTATAAATTTAAGCAATTTAAAAAGACGCCCAAATGACTTTTATCAGATTCGACAGAAATAAGCGTAAAAGTCTTTCTAAATTTAAATATAAAAGAGCAATTAATTTTTTGTAAACATTATTTTTAAAAATCAGAATATGTCTATATTTGCACAAATTAACGCAACACAAACATGAAATATAAAAGAATTCTTCTAAAACTTAGCGGCGAAGCCTTAATGGGTGATTTACAATACGGAATTGACCCTAAAAGATTAGCCGAATATGCTGAAGAAATTAAGCAGATTCACAGTAAAGGAGTAGAAATTGCTATTGTTATTGGAGGAGGAAATATTTTTAGAGGCGTTGCTGGTGCCAGTGCCGGTATGGACAGAGTACAAGGCGATTACATGGGAATGCTTGCAACCGTAATTAACGGAATGGCTTTACAAGGCGCACTTGAAGATAAAGGAATGAAAACGCGTTTGCAAACTGCATTGAAAATGGAATCTATTGCAGAGCCATACATCAAAAGAAGAGCTGACCGTCACCTTGAAAAAGGAAGAATCGTAATTTTTGGAGCCGGAACCGGAAATCCATATTTCACAACTGATACTGCTGCTGTTTTAAGAGGAATCGAAATCAATGCTGATGTTATCCTGAAGGGAACTCGTGTTGATGGTGTTTACGATTGCGATCCTGAGAAAAACGCTTCAGCAGTAAAATTTGATTTCATTTCGTTTGATGATGTCCTTAAAAAAGGATTAAACGTAATGGATACTACAGCTTTCACATTAAGCCAGGAAAATAAATTACCAATCGTTGTTTTTGATATGAACAAAATTGGAAATTTATTGAAAATCTGTGAAGGTGAAAACATCGGAACCGTAGTTAACATTTAGGCTACTGAGATTATTAGACGTTAGATCATTAGATTTTTAGAAAATCCTGATAATCTTTAAAGCAATTAAAAAAATAAAATTATATTAGTTAGTAAATTGGATGATTTTAAAAATCTCATTCAATTAAAAATCTAAAAATCTAAAAAAATGAGTGAAGAAATAGATTTTATATTAGAGAGTACTGAAGAATCAATGAATGGCTCAATTGCGCATTTAGAGAAAGAATTTCTAAATATTCGCGCAGGAAAAGCCTCTCCGGCCATGTTAGGAAGTGTTTTTGTAGATTATTACGGATCTGCAACACCTCTTTCGCAAGTGTCAAAAATTAGTGTTCCGGATGCAAGAACAATAACTTTGCAGCCTTTTGAAAAAAACATGCTTCATGTTATTGAAAAAGCGATTATGATCGCTAACATCGGTTTTAATCCGATGAATAACGGAGACATGATTATTATCAGTGTTCCACCATTAACAGAAGATCGTCGTAGAGATTTAGCGAAACAGGCAAAATCTGAAGCGGAAGATGCAAAAATTGGAGTTCGTAACGTTCGTAAAGACGCCAACACCGATATTAAAAAATTAGAAAAAGAAGGAACTTCTGAAGATGTTTGTAAATCTGCTGAAGAAGAAGTTCAAAACCTGACTAATACTTACATCAAAAAAATCGATGAATTATTGGCTGCGAAAGAAGCTGAAATCATGAAGGTGTAATTTTATTCGATATAAATTAAAAATCCGTTTGGTTAAATTATACCAGACGGATTTTTTTATTCTTATTTTTGCATACCAAAATTAGAATGTTTTCGTTTTTGAAACTATAATCCTCTGTATGAAGCTATTTTGTTTATTGACTTTGTTTTTTACGCTTACTATTCAGGCGCAATTTCAAATAAACGGAATTGTTACCGATTCAAACAGAAAACCCCTTCCGTTTGCCACAATAACAACTTCAGATAGCAACAATACTATTACGGATGTTGATGGAAAATTTGATCTTAAAATTAGTTCAAAAATCAACAGTATTTCAGTTTCTTATATAGGATTCCAAACGAAAATTATTGCTTTAACAGATAATAAAAAGTTTTACTCGATTTCACTTTCTCAAAAAACAGATGATTTAAAGGAAGTTGTTGTTTCTAATGAAAATCCGGCTTTGACTATTATAAAGAAAGTTATTGCGAATAAAAACCGGAACAATCCGCAGAAGAAACTCAGCAGTTTTGAATACAAAACCTATAATAAACTTATCGTTACAGCGAATCCTGATTCTATCGACGGCAGAATTGATTCTTCTGCTGCTTATAAAGATTTCAATAAAAAACAAATCAATATTGATTCCTCTGATTATAAGTTTAAAGAAATCATCAGCAAACAACATTTATTTCAGACTGAAAAAGTTTCACAATATCAGTTTGGAAATAACAAGCTCAAAGAAACGATTCTCGGTACCAAAATGGCAGGTTTCAAACAGCCTGTTTACGAAATCATTGCATTTAACTTACAGTCCATTTCGATTTACGATTCGAAATATGAATTGTTCGAAACCAAACACCAGAGTCCGATTGCAGATAATGCATTTACCGATTACAATTATAAACTACTTGATACAGTTCCGATAAAAGGTAGAAATACCTACATGATTTACTTTAAAAACAAGAAAAAAAGAAAATCAAATGGCCTTGAAGGCGTTTTGTATATCGATCAGGAAAATTTTGCTGTCGCGAAAGCGGTAATGCGAATAAAAGGTGTTTTGGATATCAGCGGAATTCACGAATTTGAATATGTCCCGAATGAAAAAATCTGGTTTCAAAGCAATACTACTTTCAAAATTGTAAAAGGAAAAAATGACGATGATATCAAAATTTTAGGCGGGACAATTCAGTTTGACGGAGATGTCGAAGATAATTTTGAGCCTAGAAAAAAATCAGCTTCAGATTTTACGTACTTACTTTCTGAAAGTAATAATTTCGATATTCACTACAACACAAATCCAATAATAAAAAATGCATCGCTTTACATTGAAATTAAGGACGATGCCAGCAAAAAACCTGAAGATTTCTGGAACACCTACAGAAAAGAAAGTTTAGACTTAAAAAGCCAGAAAACATATCAATTATTAGACAGTATTTCGATAAGTAAAAGAATCGAAAAACGATTAGGCTTTGGACGAAAAATCATAAATGGTTATTTACCACTTGGCCCTATAGATCTTGACTTAAAAAAAATCATCAGTTATAATAATTACGAAGGATTTCGTTTAGGCCTTGGCGGAATTACAAATGATCGTTTTTCTAAAAATTTTAGAATTGAAGGATATACAGCTTACGGAACAAAAGATGGTAATTTCAAATACAGCTTAGGTTCCGGAGTTTTATTGGACAAATCTACCAACACCTGGTTAAATGGTTCTTATACGGATGATGTTCGGGAAATTGCAAGTACGGTTTTCGCCGTTGACAAACGCGTTTTCAAAATTTACGATCCGCGTCCCATCAATATTAGTACTTTTTACAAATACATTAGCTGGAAGGCTAATGTGCAAACAAAAATTATCCCGAAAACGGAAGCTGTTTTTGAATTATCACGAACCTATGTCGAGCCAAAATTTGATTATCTTTTTAATTTAAACGGACAATTATACTCAAGTTATATCATGACAACGGCAATGGCCTCAATAGTTTGGGCGCCGTTTAGCGATTTCATGCAAACACCAACCGGAAGAACAGAATCAGACAAAAGGTTTCCGAGATTTACTTTTCAGTATACACAATCGCTTCCAAATGTTTTAGAAAACGATTTTACTTTCAGCAAAATAGATTTCAAAACCGAGTATGAAAAAAAGTACTTAAACGGGCAAAAAACAAGTTTACTTTTACAAGGAGGTGTTGCGATGGGAGACGTTCCTATTACGCATTTGTACAACACAATGCCAAATAACCTAACTAAAGAAACCGTACTGCAACGTATTACTTTTGCCGGAAGAAATAGTTTTGAAACCATGTATTTTAATGAGTTCTTCTCAAGTCAATACGTATTTTTTCAAATTAAACACGGTTTTGACCGAATTAAAATCATGAAAAAAGTTCGCCCTTCCTTGGTATTAGTAACAAGAATGGCTTGGGGAAATATGGAAAAACCGGAACAACATGTTGGACCGGCTTATAAAACTTTAGACAAAGGTTTTTTTGAATCAGGAATCGAATTAAACCGAATTTTCAAAGGTTTTGGTTTAGGCGGCTTCTATCGTTATGGACCAAATCAATTATTGAAATTTGAAGATAATATTGCGGTTAAGATTTCTTATGTACTTGATTTGGGATTGTAAATTAAATTCCAAGCCCGAAGCCTCGGGATAAATTCCAAATTCCAATAAAAAAATTCCAAATTCCAATTGTCATAAATTGGAATTTGGAATTTTTTTATTGGAATTTTTAAAACCCTATGGTTTCAAAATCAAAACCGAAGGCGTGTTATTCAACCATGTACTTTGAGATTCGATCAGTTTTTTCCAGCTGTCTAAGCTTATAATCATTAAGTTCTGGCTTTCTAAAAATTCTTTTTTGATCGTTCTGTCGTGCATAATCATAATATGATTTGGAGCAATTTGTTCGATCGAACGAATACTTTCCTGAATATCACGAGTACTTTTTACTTCTCCGCTAGCATCTAAAACTGTAATTTGAGAGCCGTTATTATTGATTAATTTCTTAGCATATTCAATCAAGAAAGCATCTTCCTGACTAAAAATTGGCATGAAAATCTGATTAACTTCTTCTAAATCTTTATCAATAAAAATTCCAACCGGCATTTTACTTTTGGCAATAATATGACGTGTTCTTTCATCAAAAGGAGAATTTTCAAACAAGCCTTCTTTCCCTGTAAATTTATCGATCAAACGATCCGGATTTACGATTCGCGTTGTAAAACCAAGAATCTTCCCGAGTAAAGTTCCATCAAAAATAGATTGTCCTAAACCAACTAACAATAAATCATATTCACCTTGATTTGCTGTGTCAATAATATCAGTATCAATATCATTTGTCACCTTAAAAACGCTTACCATATTTTGATTCAGTCGCTGTGATTCTTCAATCACCGGAACTAACATTTTTCGTTCATGATCTTTAACATCAAACGAATGTATCTCTGTACTTAACGACAAATGCATTGCCGTTACAATCGAGTTGTCACCTTGTTTTTTAACTAAACTGTTGGCAATCTGCAAAAGTTTTTTTCCTTTCTCTGGAGTTGCAAACGAAAGTAAAATCTTGTACTTGCTTTTATTTCCAATTTCCTGAGGAATAGCCGTAATTTTATCTTTAAAAATAAAGCCAATAAAATCTAAAGCTGGTCCCGTCATAAAAGTAGTTACCAAAGCCATGATTACCATCATAGTAAAGATTTCAGTTGAAAGTACACCCAAATCGTAACCTATATTTAATACTACCAATTCCATTAAACCACGTGTATTCATCAAGGCTCCAATAGCTAAACTGTCTTTCCAGTTTTGCCCAACAAATTTTGCTGCCAATGCACTTCCAAAGAACTTTCCGGTTACGGCAACTGCAATAATTACAGCTGTCACTTTCCATAAATAAGGATCATTTAGTAACCCAATTTGTGTACGTAAACCTGTAAACACAAAGAACAATGGCAATAAAACAATGATGGAAACATCTTCTACTTTTTCGATAAAAATATTCCTGAATTTATTATTTTCCGGCATAATTGCTCCGGCTAAGAAAGCACCAAACAGAGCGTGAATTCCAATTAATTCAGAAGCATAAGCCGAAAACAAAAGCGTTAAAAAGAAAATGGCAACAACGGGTTTATTCAAACTTTCGCGAGTTGAATTCAAATCGCCAACACGTTTTAAGAACGGACGAACTATTTTCAGCATGACAATTACATACAAAATTGCTAAACCAATTACATATAAAGCACTTGTAAATGAACCTGCTTTTACAATCGCAATTACAACCGCTAAAATACACCAGGCTGTTATATCATCTGCTGCGGCACATGTTATCGCGATAGTTCCGAGTTTGGTTTTTTGCATGCCTCTTTCCTGAACAATTCTGGCTAAAACCGGAAAAGCAGTAATACTCATGGCAATTCCCATAAATAATCCGAAAGAAGAAAAAGCTACTCCAACCGGTGCAAAAGTTGCGTATATAAAATAAGCAAGTGTCAAACCTAATGCGAATGGAATTACAATACTAGCGTGGCTAATTACCACTGATTCGTGCGCTTTATTTTTAAGAACTTTTAAATCCAATTCCATTCCGATAACGAACATGAAAAGAATCAAACCAATCTGACTTAAGAATTGTAAGTTTCCTAAAGATTCTTTTGGGAATAAAGCGGATGAAAATTCCGGGAAATACATTCCGACCAAAGAGGGTCCTAAAACAATTCCGGCGATCATTTCTCCAATTACGGATGGCTGTCCAATTTTTCTAAAAATCCAGCCAAACAAACGTGCTACTAAAATAATAGTCACAATCTGTGCCAATAAAATAGCTAATGGATGTTGTAAATTTTCAACCATAGAATGCAGAAAATCATTCCAATGATTGCTTTCTATTTTTTTCTCAACAATTCCGCGCCCCACTTCAAGCGAAGCTCCTTTTGAGATTACCCAATATATTAATGCAGTGAAACCACCAATTACAGTAACATAAAATAAAGAGTTTTTAATGTTATTCATAACTCATTTTTTTGATTTATTGCTGCAAATATCATAACTCGGAACTACGTGAAAAAGCAATTTTACACCTAATTTTCAATCTATGTAACAAGTCCGAAAAACTTTGTAATAAGTTAGATTTTTACCTTTTTCAAAAAATCAGAACGATAGGTTTCACTCAGAATTAAGGTTGTATTTTTATGATTTTCCTCTAAATGATGCAATACAATTTCATTGTGATTAAAGAATTTTATTGCTTTTACCGCCACAATTTCTTTTTTGTTTATTCGGCAGAAATCAGCTTCTGGTAACTCTTTTAAAAGCGTATCAAATTTAACGTTTTTTAGATTCAGAAAACTTCCATCAACAAGTAAAACAGTTTTGTCACGACTGTCACTGATAGCAGTTTTGATGTATTGAATTTGATTGAAATACAACAAGGTTTTCCCTTTGTCAGTATTTAACTGAATAAATTGTTTTGCCGTATCTGGTTTATTGAATCGTTCATAAGCTTTTAAGATCGCTTTTTGCAAACGCTCCAGTTTTACAGGTTTTGTAATATAATCAACCGCATCAATATTAAAAGCGTCGGCAGCGTATTCTTTATAAGCCGTGCAGAAAATGACTAATTTATTGTCCAGCATTTCAGCTAAATGCAAGCCATCAATTCCCGGCATTTCGATATCTGATATTAATAAATCAAAATCGAGATTCGGGATTTCTACAAGAAGTTTATCCGGATTATTAAATGTTTTTACAATTTCTACTTCGGGAATTTGTTCGCAAAGCATTTTCAGGTACGTTAATCCAGGTAACTCATCGTCCAGAAGCAAGCATTTCAGTTTTGTATTCAAGTAAATCTATTTTAAGATGAGCTATATAAATGTCGTTTTCTACGAATCGATCGAGTTTGAAATTATTCTTATAAATAATTCGTAAACGATGTTCTAAAGTGGCGTGGCCAAAACCGCTTCGTTCCTTTTTCAATACTTTTTTATCAGAGATTTTATTCGAAACCGTCATAAAAAAAGCATTGTCTTTGAACTCAAAAACAACTGAAATAAAAGCATCAGCACTTTGTAAGTCGGCATGTTTAAAAGCATTTTCAATTAAATCTATCGAAATTAACGGCGCCAATAAAGGTTGTTCATATAATTTGTCTTCTTTATTGATATTGGTTTTGATTTTTAACTCAAAAAGGGGACTGATTTTAATTTTGTTGATTTCGATTAAATTCAAGGCGAAATCAATTTCTTCTTTAGCTGTGACGAATTTCTTTTTGCTTTCGTATAAAATATAATCCAGGACATTGGCCAATTTATCCAAAGCAAAATACGTTTGATATGCGTGCGACTGAATCGAATTTAAAATATTCTTAAACAAATGCGGATTCAGTTTCGATTCTAAAGTCTCTAACTGCAAGTCATTCACTTTTCTTTCCAGCGTATAAAAACTTTGCTCAGCATCTTCTTTTGATTTTTTTGCCTGCATTAATTGATACACCATAAAACAAATGATGATAACCAGTAATAAAATTATGGCTAAAAAAATAAAAGTGATGGTGTTGTTTTCTTGCATGTTTTAAAAGTTTTTTTGCCACGAATTTCACAAATTTTCACGAATTAAAAAGTCTGCGAAATCAGCCTTCTTTTTTTTGCCACAGATTAAAATGATTTTAAAGATTTTTTAATCTGTGCGAATCTGTGAAATCTGTGGCATATTTTTTAAATAATTTAATAAAAAACTAATCTGTGTAAATCCTTTTCATCCGCGTTATCTGTGTGCCATATCTTAATGACTAGAAACAAACTTCAACCCAATAATAGAAGCAATTAATGTTGAAAGGAAAAATATTCTCCAAAAAGTTGCCGGTTCTTTAAAAATAAAAATCCCAACTAAAACGGTTCCAACAGCGCCAATTCCAGTCCAAACGGCATAAGCAGTTCCTATTGGTAATTCTTGTGTGGCTTTATATAATAAAATCATACTGATCGAAAGACAGACAAAAAAACCTGCCATCCAATAAGTTGAAATAATTCCTGAGGTTTCTTTGGCTTTGCCTAAACATGATGCAAAACCTACTTCAAAAAGGCCAGCAATGATTAATAAAATCCAATTCATTTTCGTTTCATTTTTAAATTAAGTACAAATATGAGAAAAAGCTAATGACTAAATAGCAAAAAGCAGGAATTTATCACAAATTCAGCACTTGCAAATTTGTGTTAACATTAAGTAAAATACAAGCAATTAGTTATGATTTCGAGCACTTTTCATTACATTTGCATCCATTTTAAAGATTTTATGAAAAACGCTATTCACGTTGGTTTTTGGGAAAAAGTAGCCCGAATCATTCTTAAAAACAGAATAACAATATTAATTTTGGTTGCGGCACTGACAATTTTCCTTGGTTTTCAATGGAAAAATCTTGCTATGACGTATACTGAAGCCAATTTACTTCCTAAAAATCATATCGCAAACAAAGATTATCAAAAATTCTTAGACAAATTTGGCGAAGAAGGAAACCTTGTCGTAATTGGTTTTCAGGACAAAAAATTCTTCACACCAAAAAATTACGCTGCCTGGAATGAATTGATGACCGGTTTGAAAAATTCTAAAGAAGTTGATTTAGTAGTTTCTTTAAATGATTTGAAAAAATTAGAGAAAGACACCGTAAACGAAAAGTTTGTTCTTTCGCCATTTATCGATCAAAAGAAAGCGAACGATCCGGAATATTTAAAAAAGATTCAATACGATTTATTTCACAACTTGCCTTTTTATGAAGGATTGCTTTTTAATAAAGAAAGCGGCAGTATTCGTTCAGCAATTTATATTAACAAAGCACTTGTAAACACAGCTGAAAGAAAGACTTTTATACTCGAAAATCTGGTTCCGAAAATCGATAAATTCGAAAAAACAACCGGAATCGATTTGAAAGTTTCGGGAATGCCATACATCAGAACGATCAACGCTGCAGACATGAAAGGCGAAATCGGATTGTTTATCGGCGCGGCTTTATTTACAGTTTCTCTGATTTTCTTTTTCTTTTTCCGTTCGTTCAGAGCAACGTTTATTTCAATTTGCATTTTAATTGTTGGTGTAATCTGGTCGTTTGGAACGCTTGGATTATTTCATTATAAAATCACAATTTTAACCGCTATTATTCCACCTTTAATTATCGTAATCGGAATTACGAATTGTATTTTCCTAATCAACAAATACCAGCAGGAAATTAAATTGCACAACAATCAGGCAAAGGCTTTACAACGAATTATTTCTAAAATTGGAGTTTCGACTTTAATGACGAATTTAACTACGGCGATTGGTTTTGCAACGTTTATGATTACCGGAAATGATTTGCTTTTTGAATTTGGTCTGGTGACTTCCATAAACGTGATTTCAGTGTATTTATTGACGCTTTTAATTGTGCCTATTGTATACAGTTTCATGCCTGTTCCGGGAGAAAAACATTTATACCATTTAACGAAAACCTACATTTCGACCTTGTTGGATTTTGTAGAAAATGTGGTAAGAAATAAACGAAAAGTAATTTATACGATTTACGGTTTGCTTTTGGTTTTCAGTGTTATTGGAGTTGCTCAAATGAAAGTTTCCGGAAGTTTGATTGGTGAAATGCCAAAAAGCGCTTCTTTCTTTAAAGATATATTGTTCTACGAAAAAGAGTTCAACGGTGTAATGCCACTGGAAATCATGATTGACACCAAACACAAAAAAGGTGTTATGAAAGCGTCAACTATTCGTAAAATGGACGAACTTCAAAATACAATTACTGAAATGCCTGAATTGGCAAAACCAGTTTCTATTGTGAATTTGGTTAAATATTCGAAACAAGCTTTCTACAATGGAAACCCGGAATATTACCAATTGCCGACTTCGCAGGAGCAGACTTTTATTTTAGGTTATGCCAAAAATGTAACGAAAAACAGCAAAGAAAATTTAATGAAAGCTTATGTTGATTCAACTGGACAATATGCCCGAATCACCACTTTCATGAAAGATATTGGTACCGACGAAATGGCGAAAGTCGAGAAAAAATTACATTCAAAAATTGATGAAATTTTCCCGAAAGATCGTTACGAAGTTACCGTTACCGGAAAAGCACTGGTTTTCCAGAAAGGGACATCGTATTTGGTTGACAATTTAATTGAATCCTTGATTTTCGCGATTTTAGTAATTGCAATTTTGATGCTGTATTTGTTCCGATCATTCAAAATGGTTTTTGCATCGGTGATTACGAATGTTTTACCGCTTTGCATTACGTCTGGATTAATGGGTTATTTTGGAATTCCATTAAAACCATCCACGATTTTAGTATTCAGTATTGCGTTTGGAATTTCGGTTGATAATGCGATTCAGTTTATGGCAAAATACAAACATGATTTAATCCAAAGTAACGGAAAAGTAAAAAAATCTGTTTTCAGTGCTTTAAGAGAAACGGGAATCAGTACTTTTTATACATCAGTAGTTTTAATTTTGGGATTTGCTACTTTCACACTTTCTAGTTTTAGCGGAACGATTGCACTTGGAGGACTAATTTCCTGCACATTGGCGTTTGCTATGTTTGCGAATTTATTGGTTTTACCGGCTTTGGTTTTGACTTTTGAGAAGAAGAAGGCTAAGAAAGAGGATTTGGAGAACTTGGAGGGGTAATTTTTTTTGCCACGAATTTCACGAATTTTCGCGAATTAAATATTACAAATCTTTGTCAAAGTTTTGAACTTTGACAAAGATTTAGACACAAGCTTAGTCTTTGCAAGGAACGAAGCATCTCACTTGCTAAATCAGTTACTGCTTTTTCTCGTGCGGTTGCTTCGTTCCTCGCAATGACAAAAATGACAAGACAGGACTCTTGAAAACGAGGCCACTAGCCCCGATAGGAGCGGTATCCTTTTTAGGCAATCGGAAATTTCTCGTTTACCGTAAACGTTCTGCCTAAAAAGATATAGCGGATAGCGGGAAACAGCTTCTAATTTTAATAATTATCGTTTATATTTGCAGTTATTGCACAACAAATAATTTAATTTCAACATTATATATAAAATGAAACACACAAAAGTTAAAGACTTATTAAACAGTACGACGACGCTACAGGAAGTAAATGCAAAAGGATGGGTGAGAACTTTTAGAAATAATCAGTTCATCGCGCTTAATGACGGTTCTACCATTAATAATATACAATGTGTTGTTGATTTTGAAAATACACCGGAAGAAACTTTAAAAAGAATCACAACCGGAGCTGCGGTTTCTGTAACGGGAACTTTGGTTGAAAGCAAAGGTGCTGGTCAGAAATATGAAATTCAGGTTAAACAACTTGAGATTCTTGGAGATTCTGATGCAGAGAAATTCCCAATGCAGCCTAAAAAACATTCTTTGGAATTCTTAAGAGAAAATGCACATTTACGTGTTCGTACGAATGCTTTTGGTGCAATTATGCGTGTGCGTTCGGTATTGTCATTTGCGGTTCATAAATACTTTCAGGATAAAGGTTTTGTGTATGTGAATACGCCAATCATTACAGGTTCTGATGCTGAAGGTGCAGGAGAAATGTTTAAAGTTACCGCTTTGCCTTTCGACAACACACCAAGAACGGAAGACGGAAAAGTAAATTATAAAGAAGATTTCTTCGGAAAAGAAACAAACTTAACGGTTTCCGGACAATTAGAAGGAGAAACTTTTGCAATGGCTTTGGGTCAGATTTATACTTTTGGACCAACTTTTAGAGCGGAGAATTCAAACACTTCCCGTCACCTTGCGGAATTTTGGATGATTGAGCCGGAAGTTGCTTTCAACGATCTTGATGACAACATGGATTTGGCTGAAGATTTTATTCAGTACGTAATTAAATATGCTTTAGACAACTGTAAAGATGATTTGAAATTCTTAGAAGGAAGACTTTTAGAAGAAGAAAAATCAAAACCTCAGGCAGAAAGAAGCGAAATGGCTTTGTTAGAGAAATTGAATTTCGTTTTGGAGAACAACTTCAAACGTGTTTCTTATACAGAAGCAATTGATATTTTGAGAGATTCAACTCCAAATAAAAAGAAAAAATTCAGCTACATCATTGAAGAATGGGGAGCTGATTTACAATCAGAACACGAACGTTATTTAGTGGAGAAACACTTTAAATGTCCGGTAATTTTATACGATTACCCGGCAAATATTAAAGCGTTTTACATGCGTTTGAACGACAACACAGAACCTGGAAGAGAAACAGTTCGTGCCATGGACATCCTTTTCCCTGGAATTGGAGAAATTGTTGGTGGTTCTGAAAGAGAAGAGCGTTACGATGTTTTGGTGGAGAAAATGAAAGCCCTAGATATCGATGAAGAAGAATTATACTGGTATTTAGACACCAGAAGATTTGGTTCTGCAACACACGCAGGTTTCGGTTTAGGATTTGAGCGTTTGGTATTGTTTGTAACAGGTATGACAAACATTAGAGATGTAATTCCTTTCCCGAGAACTCCAGGAAACGCAGAATTTTAATCTAAGGTACTGAGATACTGAGGTTCTGAGTTTTTAGAATAGAAATGAAAAAATAATTTTAATCCGAATTTAATTCGTCAATAAAAAGATGCTTAGTGCCTTAGAGCCTTAGTATCTTAGCAACTTTTTTTATGCTAAAGCAATTTTTAAATTTAAAATTATCACAAAAATTATCTCCACAGCAAATTCAGCTGATGAAGTTAATTCAATTGCCTACGCAAGCTTTTGAGCAACGTTTATTAGAAGAAATGAACGAAAACCCGGCTTTGGAAGCTGGTAAAGAAGACGAATACGAAGCCGATGAATTCGCTAATGAAGAATACGACGATTATGATGATGCAGAATCTGACAGAATCGAAGCAGACGACATTAACATCGACGAATACTTAAGCGACGACGATACTCCGGATTACAAAACTCAGGTGAACAATTACAGTGAAGACGAAGAGCGCGAAACGCCTTTTGCATCGCCCATTAGTTTTCATCAGGATTTAATCAATCAGCTGAATACTTTTATTTTGAATGATGAAGAGCGCGAAATCGCTGAATTCCTTGTTGGAAGTATTGATGATATGGGTTACATCCGCAGAAGCGTTGCCGATATGGTGGATGACATGGCCTTTACTCAGGGAATTTATACTGATGAAGCAATGGTCGAAAGAATGCTGCATGTGATTCACGAACTGGAACCTTCAGGCGTTGGCGCACGTGATTTGCAGGAATGTTTATTGTTGCAGTTAAAACACAAAACACCAACGGAATATGTTGATTTGGCAATCGATATTATAGAAAATCAGTTTGATGCTTTTACCAAAAAACATTACGATAAATTATTGCAGAAATATGCTGTTTCAAACGAACAGCTTAAAAAAGCAATTCATGAAATCGAAAGATTAAACCCAAAACCGGGCGGATCATACACTGGAAATAATAAAGTAACAGAGAATGTAGTTCCTGATTTCGCGATCAGAATTGTGGATGGTGAACTTGAATTGACTTTAAACGGAAGAAATGCCCCGTCGCTGCACGTTTCTAAAGATTATCAGGAAATGATGCAGACGTATAAAGATTCCCGTGATAAATCGTCGGCACAAAAAGATGCAGTTCAGTTTATCAAACAAAAACTGGATTCAGCTAAATGGTTTATCGATGCGATCAGACAGCGTCAGGAAACGCTTTTTGTAACGATGAATGCCATTATGCATTATCAGGAAGAATTCTTTTTAGATGGCGATGAAACCAAACTAAAACCAATGATCTTAAAAGACATTGCCGATATGGTTGGTTTAGACATTTCGACGATTTCGCGCGTAGCTAATAGCAAATATGTAGAAACACCATACGGAACAAAACTAATCAAAGAGTTTTTCTCTGAAGCCATGAAAAATGATCAGGGAGAAGATGTTTCGACTTTAGAAATCAAAAAGATCTTAAAAAATACAATTGAAGAAGAAGACAAAAAGAAACCTTTGCCAGATGATCAATTAGCAGAGATCTTAAAAGAAAAAGGGTATCCGATTGCGAGAAGAACGATTGCAAAATATCGCGAACAACTTGATATTCCGGTTGCGAGAATGAGGAAGAAGATTTAATATAATCAATCATATTCCATAATAAACCGGATTAAAATCCGGCCCTACAATATATACAAAAAACAATAAACCTGACAGATTTAAAAAATTTGTCAGGTTTTATTTTTTAATTGACGCTAGGAATTCCTTAGGGCTTATTGCAGGTATTTCAGAGTTTTTAAAATCTTTTAAATCTCTGGTAATAATAAAATTGCAATCATTCTTTATACAAGTAAAATATTGCACCGCATCTTCAAAATCCTTAAAATTTGAATTCAGACTTTTATCAATTTCTAATTCAGAAACTGTCAAGATTGAGCAAAAAGATCTCAAGATTTTCAGATTTTCAATTACTTGTTTTCTGTCGATATTTTTTCCTAAAATATAATTGCAATTTACTATTGAAACTGAGGAAGTAAATAACTCACATTCTCCCATTTCATAAAGTGTTATAATTCTTGCAATATCATCGAAAAAAGGTGCTCTATTCAAAATTAAATCCAGAATCACATTTGTATCTAAATACAATCTCATAAGCCATACTTTTCAATAAGAATATCTTGTAATTCTTTTTTATAATCAGTTCCAATTTTTGCATCGGCCTCTTTAATAGTAAAAGATTTGGCGAGATTGGAGATTTTGATCTCATCTTTTTCCTCTTTTTTATCTATGGAAGTAATAACTTTCAAATAATTTTCAACCAAAAGCGATAAACTATGCTTGTGCTCTGCTGCATAAACCTTTGCCTTTTCGATTACACTTTTATCTAATTTCAATGTTAATTTCGCATCCATGACTTTACATTTTAATACGTACAAATATAATAATTTTGTCCGTACAAAACAAAACCCGACAAATTCAAAATCTGTCGGGTTTTATTTTATATCTAAATTCTAAATTATTTGTATTGATCCGGTAATATTTTCACATCAAACAAGAAAACATTCTTTTTGTCTTTATAACTATAAATCAAAGCATAATCATTGTCTCTAAAAACCTGAAGCCCCGGATTTGCTTTAGCAGTGCTTATCAAACTTTTTTCGATTTCGTTTTTTATTACATCAATCTCTGCTGTTTCTTTTTCTACATTCAGCAATGTCAAATTGTATTGAACAGCTTTTTCCTCAGGTAAATTAGGTAAGCTTACACTATCTAATCGGATTCCTTCCTGAATTTTCAGCGGGCAATTTTTATTGTATTTTGCAACCAATTCTGTTATTTCGGCCTTTACTTCCCCTCTACTTTCAGAAAGAAAAAACTGAAAATAAACCGCTAAAGCCACTGCAATTCCAATTACACCTACTACTAAGATATTTTGTTTTCTTCTATTTTTCTTGTCTTGCATTGTTAACTGTGGCTTAATGAGTTAAATCTATTTCTCCTGACTTTTTTTCATTGCATTATAATAGGCAGCACGACTCAACGGTTCGTATTCTTCCGTTTCGCCCAGCATCACCAATTTGTCATTATCCGTTTTACGGAAACTGTAATTGGCAAGATTTCCAGTTCTCGTGCAAACGGCATGCACTTTAGTTACATATTCGGCTGTAGCCATAAGTGCCGGCATGGGTCCAAAAGGATTTCCTTTAAAATCCATATCTAGCCCTGCTACTATCACACGAATTCCCTGATTGGCAAGATCATTACAAACGGTAACGATTTCATCATCAAAAAACTGCGCTTCATCGATTCCGATAACGTCGCATCCTTGTGCTAAAATAGCTATATTGGCAGCGGCTGGGACCGGAGTTGAACGAATTTCGTTGGCATCGTGAGATACCACCATTTCGTCATGATAGCGGGTATCAATAGCAGGTTTAAAGATTTCGACTTTTTGTTTGGCAAATTGGGCGCGTTTTAATCTGCGGATTAACTCCTCGGTTTTACCCGAAAACATTGATCCACAAATAACTTCAATCCAACCAAATTGTTCTTTGTGATTTACTGTATTTTCGAGAAACATTTTGTATTTTTCTACCTTTAAAAATGAATAGTTTTTATTACTTTGTACTGGTAATAAATCGACGTGAAAAATTGCTGTTTTTACACTTTTTCAAAAGTAGAAAATTTTTATCAAATCGGAGATTCGCAATCGCTTATTAACAGAAATAAAAAAAAATCTTGTTGATTTCTTTCCGTAATAAAGACATTCAATTACAAAACATATAAATTACCCCTATTCACTATAATTTCTACAGCTATGAAAAAAAAATTGGAAGCCGATTTAATCAGCATTGCACATCGAATTTTAAAACTTAAAAACAAATCCGATATCAATCAATTGTATCTTGAAACGCAGAAATTATATGAGAAACTGGCGGTTTTAAAATTTGTAGATGAAAATTTCGACGGTGCAAAACCAACAATAAGCCACGGTGAAATCACTGCGGAAATTGAAACTATTTTTGAAAAAGAAGAAGTAAGTCCAGCAGAACCTAAGGTAGAATCTCCAATTGTTGCGGAAGAAACTGTAGTTGAAGAAACTCCACAGCCAGCAATTGCAGAAGAAATAGTTGCTGAAATTCCGGAAGAAATAACTCTGGAACCTGCTGAAGAAATTATCGAAGAACCGGTTATCGAAAAAATTGAAGAACCGGAAGCTGTTACTGAAACAGAAGAAGTGGAAACAGTTGAAGAAACCAAAACTGTCGAAAGTGTTAAAGATCCAATTATTGAAAAAATCAACGAAGCTGTTCTCGAGGCAAAAAAAACAATAGAAGCAAATAGAGATCTTTCGTTTAAAACAAGCAGCGATATAAACCCAATTCCGGATTTTAAGCCTGCTTTTGAATTAGATAAATCAGAAGAAAAAATTGAAGAAAAAGAGGAACCAAAAATTGAAACTACATCAAAAACAAATCCGCTTCCTTTTGCTTTTGAAGATTTCGGAATTAATTATGCCGATGCGCAGTTTGTAAAAGTAGACAGTTTTGAATCTGTTCCTTCAACTCCTTTTCCATCACTTAATGAAATTCAGGAGACAAAAATTGAAACAGAGGTTCTGGAAACTCCGGCTGAACCAAAAGCGGTAACATTAAATGAAAAACTGGCAAAAGGTTTTCATATCGATTTAAATGACCGAATTGCTTTCACTAAAAACCTGTTCGGAAACAGCTCTGAAGATTACAGCCGTGTTTTAAATCAATTATTGACTTTTGACACTTATGGAGAAGCGCAGGATTTTATCGAAAATATGGTAAAACCAGATTATAACAATTGGGAAGGAAAAGACGATTATGCTGAGCGTTTCTTGGGAATTGTAGAGAAGAAATTCTCATAATCCTTTCACTTTTTTACCTTTCACTAATAAAAAATTATGTCTAAATTATATATCGTTCCAACGCCAATTGGCAATCTTGAAGACATGACTTTTCGTGCCATTCGCATTCTTAAAGAAGTCGATTTGATTTTGGCCGAAGATACCAGAACGAGTGGAAAACTGTTGAAGCATTTTGAAATTGGTACGCATATGCACAGCCATCACATGCACAACGAGCACAAAACAACCGAAAATTTAATTGCACGTTTGAAAGCCGGCGAAACTATCGCTCTGATTTCGGACGCGGGGACTCCGGCGATTTCTGATCCAGGTTTTTTATTGACACGTGCTTGTGTTGAAAATAAAATTGAAGTAGAATGTTTACCTGGCGCAACGGCTTTTGTTCCGGCTTTAGTAAACAGCGGACTACCAAATGATAAATTTGTTTTTGAAGGTTTTCTGCCTGATAAAAAAGGACGCCAGACTCGATTTTTGGCTTTAGCCGAAGAAACAAGGACCATGATTTTATACGTTTCTCCACACAAACTCGTTAAGACTTTAGCGGAGTTTATTCAATATTTTGGAGAAGACAGACAAGTTTGCGTTTCAAGGGAATTATCAAAAATGCATGAAGAAAATGTGAGAGGAACCGCAAGAGAAGTTTTAACCCATTTTGAAAAAACAGCGCCACGTGGCGAAATCGTAGTTGTGGTTGCAGGAAAAACAATAATAAAAGAACCTAAGAAAAGTAAGTTTTCTAAGGATGAAGAAGAGTAACTGTTACTATTCTTTAGTCAAAATATCATGAAACAATTATATCTAATTGGATTACTTTTTTTAATTAATTTTTGCTTTAGTCAAACAAAGCAACAACTGATTAATTCCATTATAAAAGTTAATTCAGTACATTCAGATTGTGTTGGTATTGCTTGCGAGAAATCAATACAATATCTGAATTTTCAAAAATTAAAAAATATATTATCTGAATCGGAACTTATAGAATTGACCGAAAGCGAAAATCCTGTTATTAGAACCTATGTAAGTATAGAAGCCATTAATACTAATAAAGTAGATGTTCGAAAACTATTTCGAAATGAACTAAATCGTAATCAATATGTTGAAACATTTGAAGGTTGTCAAATAGACAATGAACCAATTTCTTCAATAATCTATCATGAATATTGGAATAAAATAAGGATCAATGCTTTAGATGGAATTACTACTGAAAATGAACGAGAAATTGCTATGACAAAAGCGGTTAAAACTGACGTGATTATGAAAAAAATAGATAGTTTGGTTATCTATAGTGATAAAGATATTTATTGGTTTTTATATAGTAGATGTTTTCAAAACAGAGAATTTGAAGAAAGTTATTTAAACAGAATTGAAACGTTAGCATTGCAAAAAAACAATTTTTATGCTTTTGAATACCTTAAAAAAAATCATTCTGCGATTTACAGTGACAAATTAAACTATTATTTAGAAAATCAGTTTCCAAAAACTATATTCAAAACAGAAAACGAAATTTTCTATTTTCATTCTTTTATTGAATTACTTTTAGAACAGAGAAACAAAAAATACAATCAAATAGTAATTAACAAATTGAACAAAGACAAAAATTGGAAAAACCATTCAAGTTGGTTTTTGAATACTTTGGACAAATATCATATTTCATTATAAAAAATTACCAAAAAAGCATTAATATCATGATCATCCAAGCCTTTTTAGAAAAACTAAAACAAACACCAAACGAAATAACATTCCCTGAAACTATTGCAGTAATTGAGGAAAATTACAATTTTACACCAACTGCTTTCCAAAACGGAACACAAGAGAACGCTGCCGGAGAAAATTCAGGTTCTTGCAAATTATTTTCTTTCGCCAAATTGCAGAACTTAAACAAAGAAGAAACTTTAGCCTGTTTTGGTGCCTTTTATTTCGAAGAAGTTTTAAAAGATCCAAATGGAACTAACCACCAAAATATTAGAAACTTCATCAATTTAGGTTGGGACGGAATTAAGTTTGAAGGAAATGCACTTGAGTTAAAATAAAATATCATTACGTCTGTCAGGCTGAGCGGAGTCGAAGCCCTTTTATACTAATAAGAATCTCGACTCCGCTCGATTTGACAAACAATATTGTTGATTCAGAAATCTAAAATCAACACTCTAAAATCTAAAATCAACCATGCGTTGGACATTAAAACCAAAACCTTCTGAAGATAAAGTCAAACATTTGGCGCAGGCCTTAAATGTAGAAGATTTTGTAGCAACACTTTTGATTCAGCGTGGTATTGAAACTTTTGAAGATGCCAAAAATTTCTTTCGCCCATCCTTAGAACATCTTCATGATCCTTATCTGATGAAAGATATGGACAAAGCGGTTGCCCGAATCGAAGCGGCTATTGAAAATCAGGAAAACATTCTGGTTTTTGGCGATTACGATGTTGATGGAACGACAGCGGTTTCTTTAGTTTCATCTTATCTAAAATCCCATTATCCTAACATTGCCACTTATATTCCGGATCGTTATGACGAAGGTTACGGAATTTCATTTAAAGGAATTGACTTTGCCGATGATAACGGATTCTCTTTAATTATTGCACTTGACTGTGGAATTAAATCCATTGATCATATCGCCTACGCGAAAGCAAAAAACATCGACTTTATCATTTGCGATCACCACAGACCCGGAAATATTCTCCCAGATGCGGTCGCGATTTTAGATCCAAAAAGAGAAGACTGCTCCTACCCCTACGATGAATTGTGCGGTTGCGGCGTTGGTTTTAAATTGATTCAGGCTTTAGGTCAAAATCGAAATGAAACCATCGAAGATCTGGTTCCGTATCTTGATTTAGTGGCTACTGCGATTGCGGCAGATATTGTTCCGATAACGGGCGAAAACCGGGTTTTGGCTTACTTCGGGTTACAGGTAATCAACAGCGATCCGAGACCGGGAATTAAAGCTTTGGTGCATCAGGTAAAAAAGAAAGTTTTAGATATTACAGATGTTGTTTTCATCATTTCTCCAAGAATAAACGCGGCAGGAAGAATCAAACATGGCAATCATGCAGTTGAATTATTAACCGAATTTGATTTTGAACAGGCACAGCAATTTGCTTCAGAAATCGAACAATATAATGCCGACCGAAAAGATTTAGATAAAAAAATCACCAAAGAAGCTTTTCAGCAAATTATAGAAAATCAGGAAGAAGAGCGTTTTTCAACCGTTGTTTTTCAGGAAGACTGGCACAAAGGCGTTATCGGAATTGTGGCTTCAAGATTAATCGAAACCTATTACCGTCCCACTTTGGTTTTCACTAAAAGCGGTGATAAATATGCAGCTTCGGCAAGATCTGTAAAAGGATTTGATGTTTACAATGCTTTGGATGCCTGCGCTCACCATTTGGAACAATTTGGAGGCCATATGTATGCTGCCGGAATGACTTTGAAAGCTGAAAATTACCCGATTTTTAAAGAAGCTTTTGAGAAATGTGTTCAAGAAACTATTTTACCCGAAATGCGAACTCCGGAAATCGAAATCGACGCCGAAATTAATTTTTCAGACATCACGCCCAAATTAATTCGAATTTTAAAGCAATTCGAACCTTTTGGCCCATTGAATATGACGCCGGTTTTTATGACTACGGAGGTAAAAGATACTGGTTATGCTAAAACCCTGGGTTCAGAAGATGAGCATTTAAGGCTTTTCGCGAAGCAGTATAACTCAGAAGGAATTGCCGCAATTGGCTTTGGACTAGGAAAAAAATTAGGCCTTACAAAAAATCAAAATACTTTTCAGCTGGCTTATACTATTGCTGAAAACGAGTGGAACGGAAATGTTTCAACTCAACTTATGTTAAAAGATATCAGAACAAATGAAAAATAAAGAAAAGAAAAACGACCCGTATCAGGCACTGCGTTTTAGAGAATTTAATATGTTTTTATTATTGCGTTTTGCAATGGTTTTTGCCTGGTCAATGCAGTTTATTGTGATTGAATGGGAAGTTTACAGCATAACTAAGAACCCGCTTTCACTTGGAATCATTGGTTTGATGGAAGTAATTCCAGCTGTTTCAATGGCCTTATTTGCCGGACATATTGTCGACCAAAGGGAGAAAAAAGGAATGTTGGTATGGTGTATTTTAGGATTTTCAATCATCAGTTTCGGATTATTTTTATTGACCTGGCCTGCAGTTGTAGGCGATGCATCGTCTGATCTCATTTTATATTCGATTTACTTTTTAGTATTTCTGGGCGGATTGGTTCGTGCGTTTTTAGGACCAACTATTTTCTCCCTTTTATCTTTAATTGTACCTAAAAAAGCTTATCCAAATGCTGCCACCTGGAGTAGTTCGGTTTGGCAAATTGGCGCTGTTTTAGGACCAGCGGTTGCAGGATTTTCAATCAATTGGATAGGAGTTCACTGGTCGATGTGTCTTGTTGTTGGTTTTTCTGTTTCGGCCTTACTTGCTTTAACTCAAATTAGTAAAAAACCAATTTTAAATCCTAAGATTGGTGAACCGGTTATGGAAAGTTTAAAAGAAGGAATCAAATTTGTTTTCAATAATAAAACTATTTTGGGAGTTCTTTCTCTAGATATGGTGGCTGTTCTTTTTGGAGGAGCCGTGGCTTTATTACCAGTTTTTGCACAGGATATTTTAAAAGTCGGCCCTGAAGGTTTTGGAGTTTTAAGGGCAGCTCCGGCAATTGGCGCTTTTATTACGATGCTGATTTCAGCTTACGTTCCGTTATACAAAAAAGCCGGAATGAAACTTTTAATTGCTATTTTCATCTTCGGACTTTGTATTATTGTTTTTGGAGTTTCAACCATTTTCTGGCTATCTGTTGTGGCGCTGTTTTTAAGCGGAGTTGCTGATGGAATTTCAGTAGTGATTCGCCAAACGATTTTACAACTCAAAACTCCGGATCATATGCGCGGACGTGTTGCTGCAGTAAACTCTATGTTCGTGGGCTCATCAAACGAATTAGGCGCTTTTGAAAGCGGTTTAACAGCAAAATTAATGGGAACGGTGACTTCTGTAGTTTTTGGAGGAAGTATGACCTTATTAACTGTTTTAGGCTTCGGAGTTGCATCTCCTACTTTTAGAAATTTAGATCTTCAAAAAGATATGGAAGAGCATCAAAATATGGAATAATGAAAAAATTATTATTGGCTTTCATTTTTACAATATCTCTTTTTGCAAGCGGACAGAATCTCTACATCAAAACATACGGAAACAAAAAAGAGAAAGCCCTAATTTTTATTCATGGAGGTCCAAGCGGAAACTCCACTTTATTTGAAAGTACAACGGCACAAAAATTAGTTAATTTGGGATTTTACGTAATTGTTTACGACCGAAGAGGCGAAGGAAGATCTGCGGATCCTGAAGCTAAAATCACCTATGCAGAAGCTTTTGAAGATTTAAATGCGATTTACAAAAAATACAGCCTCAAAAAAGCCACCCTTATGGCGCACAGTTTTGGCGGTCTGGTTGCGACACTTTATACCGAGAAATATCCGCAAAACGTAAGTAACCTCATCATGGTTGGAGCCTTATTCTCGCAACAGGAAACGTACGATCATATTTTAAATTCGGTTACAAAAATTGCAACAACCAAAAAAGACACAACTCAGTTATCGAAAATAAAGGCAATCGAAAAGCTAAGTAAAAATTCTGCTGAATATCGAAAAGCTTGTTTTGATCTGGCAAGTGAAAATAATTATTTCAAAATGCCCAATCCAACGGAAGCTTCAAAAAAACTGTACAGTGATTATGAAGCGAGTGATTTCTTCAAAACGAATATTCGAAACAAAAACGCTCCGTTGCTTTTCTACAAAAATGAAAAGCAAAACAATATTGACAGCAGACCAGCTTTAAATAAAATAAAGAAAAACGGAATTCCTATTTATGCTGTTTACGGAAAAGAAGATGGTGTTTTTTCATCGGCACAAATCAATTCTATAAAAGGTATAGCGGGACAAAATCATTTTGTTTTACTTCAAAATTGCTCACACTACCTGTTTGTCGATCAACAAGATCAATTTCTTCAAAGTATTAAAAAGTGGCTTGAATAAATTCCCATTTAAAACAATATCTATAATAAAATTTATAACAAATTATTAAATGAAATCAATTTATTTATACTGTTTAAATTCAAATCACTGAAAATGTTAAACTTATGAATAAAGTAGTTTTCAGCCAGCAATTTCTAACATGATACATAGCCAATAAATTTTAAGCATTTTTTCCACCATCTAAGGTTATATCACCTTTCACAATCTATATTAAATGATCTTATATCACTTATATGGTGAAATAATTTTCTCCAAATTTTATGAATTTCTATTTAGAATTAATATAAATAATATTTATATTTGTTGAAATAATGGATCGCAATGAGAGAAATAGAACAATTATACCACAACAATTTTGGAATTGCCTTTTACTGGAAAAAGGAAAACGAAACCATTACAGACAAAGTACAATTGGTTTTTAAAGAAACCGGTTTCTATTTTACGGTTCAGGAACTCAATTATTTTTGTGATTTGATCGAAGACAGCATGATCGAAAATGCCTGTTGTGAAGCTTGCGAACTAAAAAACTCCTGTCATAAATTTCTACTCAAAACACCTTGTGCTCAAATTGATTTAGCCGTTTCCATTAAAGAATTAAAATCGATTAAAGATTTGGTTGAAGGTTCTTTATTCCGAATTGAACTGGATGAATATGTCTACGGAGTTGGAATGAATTAAGAAACATTCTAAATATTTTAACTACATTTTTTTCATATTTTAAATATATTTTGATTTTCTTCAAAAAAAAGTATATTTACGTTAATGAAAAAATCAAGGATTCTTTTTGCCATTGCGGTTTTAGCGGTTTTCTTATCCAACTGCACGAACAAATCTGATGAATATATTGACCCACGCGGAACCGATTATGCGGGATCCGAAAGTTGTATTCAATGTCATCAGACTCAATACGACATGGCTTTAAAAAGTTCGCACTTCAAAGCAACTGCTCCCGCTCTCTTAGGAAATGTTTTGGGTGATTTCGATAAAGGAAATCATACTTTCATTTACGACAAAAACACCAAATTAGTCATAGAAAAACGCAACGACAGCCTGTATCAGGTTTTATACAAAAATGGAAAAGAAGTTGAAGCACATCGTTTTGATATTGTTTTTGGAACGAAACATGCCCAAACATCTGTTTATTGGCGAGACGGCAACACTTACGAATTACCCATTTCTTATTATCACTCCATAAAAGGTTGGGCCACAAGTCCGGGATTTCCCGCTGACAAACCCTATTTTGACCGAATGGTAGTTAAAGATTGTTATTCATGTCATGCTTCAAATGCGAGCAGCCGGACCGTTCAGCAAAATTCTGCCGAGAAAAATGTAATGTCGATGGATGTTGAAGATATAATTGATCCCAAAACTATAATTTATGGGATTGATTGCGAGCGTTGTCACGGGCCGGCCAAGCAACACGCCGAATTTCACCTAAAAAATCCAAACGTAAAAGTTGCCAATAGCATCACCAGTTTTAAAAACTTAAACAGACAACAAAAATTAGACGCCTGTGCCCTTTGCCATGGCGGAAATGACGGAATGAAAATGAAATCCCGTTTTGATTTTAAACCCGGAAATAATCTTTCAGACTTTTACAGAAGCACAAGAAGCATTACAGATACAGCCACGTTTGACGTTCACGGAAATCAATTTCGTTTGATGACGCAAAGTAAATGTTTCATCAACAGCGAAAAAATGGATTGCATTACCTGTCATAATCCACATGAGAATGCTTCTAAAAACTTAGCTTCTTACTCTAAAATTTGCATGAGTTGTCACCAAAACGGTATAAAACATTCCGATAAAACGCTTAAAACAATGTCGGGAAGTTTATTGGCGAGTAATTGTGTAGAATGTCATATGCCGAAAAAATCATCGGGTGCGATTAAATTTCAGCTTTCTGATAGTAAACAATTATCGAATTATATTTTGAGAACACACAAAATCGGAATCTATCCGGCCAAATAAAGTTTACTTTTCGAATTTCTTCAATTCGAAAGTTTCGCCGTCAAAAACACCATAAGTAAAATAACCAATCCAGTCGCCCAGATTTACATATTTGGATTCTTCTCCAACCGGAATAATCATCGGTAAATGACGATGTCCGAAAATAAAGTAATTATAATGTTTGGTTTCGAGTTTACGTTTGGCGTATAAAACCAGCCATTCGTTTTCTTCCCCTAAAAATTTTACATCTTCATCACCCGAAATCAGTTTATTTTTAACCGATAAATATTGCGCTAAACTAACACCAACATCCGGATGCAACCAACGAAAAAGCCATTTTGAAAACGGATTTGTAAATACCTTTTTCATTCGTTTATAGCCTTTATCACCAGGTCCTTTTCCGTCGCCATGACCAATTAAAAACGTTTTTCCGTTAAAAGTAAATTCTTTGTTATCATGATAAACCGGAATATTCAATTCGGTTTCAAAATAATCATTCATCCATAAATCATGATTTCCCACGAAAAAATAAATCGGAATTCCGCTGTCGCGAATCTCAGCCAGTTTGCCTAAAATACGCACAAAACCCTTCGGAACAACAGTTTTATATTCGAACCAAAAATCAAATAAATCACCCAATAAAAAAATAGCTTCTGCATCTTCTTTTACCTCATCCAGCCAGGCCACGAATTTCTTTTCACGCGGTAAACTAGACTCCGGAGTTGGAGCACCAAAATGCTGATCAGAAGCGAAATATATTTTTTTCATTTAGATTTTTAGATTGTTAGACTTCTTAGATTTTAAGACTTCTTAGATTTCTGGTTGGGAAACTTTTGACTTTGGACTTTGGACTTTCGACTAGTTGTCGGAAGCGTACCATTCTGCAAACGACGATTCTGTTTCCTGAAGTTTAAGGGAGAATAATGTAATTCCGGCAGGAAGTCTTGCGATGATTCTTTTAGAAAAATCAACCACCATGTTTTCACTAGTTGGTTGGTAATCTACTAAAATTACATGATGCCCACGGTTTTTCAATTCATTTGCCAATTCGATATGCGGCGTCGTTTCATTAAAAACGGTTGCATGATCAAACTGATCGACGATTTCTTCTTTAACAATTTTCTTTAGATCCGAAAAATCAATTACCATTCCGAATTTCACATTCGACCGGTCTGTAATTGGCGAACCAATAACCGTTACCGATAATTTATAACTGTGCCCGTGAACGTTTTTGCATTTTCCGTCGTACCCGTACAAAGCGTGTCCGGTTTCGAAGTTAAATTGTTTTGTAATTCTGATATTACTCATCGATTTGAATTTTAGGTTGCAAATTTACGAATTAATAACCGTTTAAATAATAAATTCCAAATAAAGAAAAATCCCAAATTCCAACCTGAACCACAATGAGATCATTCTAATAAGTAATTTATTTTGAAGTAAAATTTGTTTAAACACATAGAAACATAGGTTTTATACTTTGTAAAGAGGAAACTAAAAAAAGCTCGCTTTTTACACATAGCATAAAATATCTTAAAAGATTAATCACTTTAATCTGTGCAATCTGTGGCAAAAAATTTAAGCACATAGAAACATAGATTCTATGCTTTGAAAAAAGAAAATTGAAAAAGCTAGCTTTCACACATAGCTATGTGTCTTAATACAAGTGAAACGCCTCTTTTCAACACAATCCAACCTATGTCTCTATGTGTTTAAAACTATTCGCATTGTATTACTTTTTAAACTGCGTCAAAGCCTCTCTGGCAAAATCAGACAACACCAATTTCCCGGTAATGGCAGCACGTTCTATCAATATCGATTCCCATTGCTCAGTTCCTTCCCAAATGATTTTCTTCATTTCGAATAAAGCTTCCGGATTGTACGAACTCAGTTTTTGAGCAAAATTCTCCACCGCAGCATCCAGTTCATCTGCATTATGAAGCGATGCATAAAGTCCTTTTTCCAAAGCCCATGTTGCCGATTTCCAATCGGTTGCAGCCAACGTCATTTCGGTCATCGCTGTTTTACCAATTTTACGCGAAACAGCCGGCTCGATCACAAACGGACCAATTCCGATCGCCAGTTCCGATAATTTTATGGCGCTTTCAGTTGTAGCCAAAACATAATCGCAGGTTGCAATAATGCCAACGCCGCCACCGACAGCTTTTCCCTGAACGCGGCCCACGATCAATTTAGAACAGTTTCGCATGGCGTTTAACAAATGCGCAAAACCAGAGAAAAATTCTGTTCCCTGTTCTTCATTTTCCACTTGCAAAAGTTCATCAAACGAAGCGCCGGAACAAAAAGCTTTTGAACCTTCGCTTTGCAAAACAATTACCGAAACTGCTTCATTTCGGCTTAACTCATTAATTTCCAATGTCAACCGATTCAACAATTCACGTGGAAAAGAATTACTAGCCGGATGACCAAATTGCACCGTTGCCACAGCATTATGAAAACTTGTATATAAAGAACCGTTTTGAATTTCTGCACTCATAAAAATAGATTTGAACGTAAAGTTACGGTTTTGAAAAATAATTTCACCCGAAGCCTTTTGAAATTTGTTTTTTGCCAATTAATTGACTTTATTTGCTAACGCTTTGGGGGATTAGCTCATTTGGCTAGAGTGCTTGCCTGGCAGGCAAGAGGTGACCGGTTCGAATCCGGTATTCTCCACAAAAAACCGTATTACTTTATTGTGATACGGTTTTTTTATTTCAGACTCAAAAAAATAGTTTTCACAAGAAACTCATTATCAAATGGAAGAAGACAAAGAAGACATCAAAAGCTTTCTTACTATAATTCAGGCAACTATTCTCACTGTCCTAATTACTACAGTCTATTTTATACTTGTAACTTTAAAAAATTACACTATAACGATTGGTTTTTTCTTCGATGGTTTTGTAATTATGAGTCTATTTTACACTTCAATTGCAAGTTTTATATTCTCAGCGATTTTTTATTATCTATACAAGAATGCATCGATGCTGCTTTATCTAGTTCTATTCTTCTTCAGCTTTTGGGCGTTAATTTTCATCTTGCAAAATTACGGTGGAAGAAAATACGACAACAAAATTCCTGATATCATGGATGGTGTCTCCGAATCTATTACCATTTTTCTAATCAAAATTATTTTTATTGCTATACTTTCAAATTTCATAGTGATTCTAAAAAATTGGTATTTCAGCAAAGAATTAGATTCTTCAGAAGATTTAGAACTTTAATATCTAATTTTCTTTAAATATTCAGGAGCAGAAGTTTAGTTTTCAAAAGACCACCTGTCCGCTATCCCTTCCAATCTTTTGCGTCCGCCACGGCGGACACAAAAGATTGGAAGGGATAGCGGGGCTAGATTAGAAGTTTTGTTTTTATAAGATGTTTGAGTTGGGTTGTGGATTTAGTTTGTGGGCACGGATTGCAAATCGGCGCTATCGGGCGGGTTGGACTTTATAACAATATTTTTTGACGAATTTAATAGACAAGATTTTCTCTATCTAAATACCAAGTTTTAATTTTACTTTAATTATTAGTGATTTTTTTAGATGAAATATTTTCTCCATTTTCTTCTTTGTATAATTTTTCTAATTCACGCAACTTTTTTTTAGATTTCAAGTTTTTTTCATAAAATTCAATTTGCTGATCAGCCGTAGTACTTACATTAAAAGGGATTTCTAAAGATGATAAAAAAGACACCATCTGGTCTCTATTTGTTTTATCACCAATTGTATTGTAAAAACCTATAATTCTCGGTGTAATTTTTAAATCTTTATTCTCAGATGTATAAACTAAAGCCCTTATCGAAGAAATCGCCATTAAAGCATTTTGAATTGATGTTGGATTTATATCACTTGGAAGAGGGAGATTCACAGATTTACCACTTATACCCATAGATTGTATAACTAAACTTCCTTTAAAGCTTGAAGAGTTATAATTACCTGACAGACCAAAAATACCATTAACATCTAAATTTGAGGTTGTAGCAATAAAAGTTGCTTGAATTCTTAATCCAATACCTTCATAAATTGGAATAGAATTTATTTTTACTCTTGATCTATTATTAACATATTTATCATATAATTCAATCTCTCCAGAATCGTTTTCAGAAATTAATTGAGGAAGCGTTGTGTATTTAATCCAATCTAAAATTACTACATACTTTTTCCCTTCTATTGTGCCACCAATAGGACCGAAAGTTACAGTTCCATTTTTATTATAAATACCTGTAGCTACCAGAATGGTTTCATCAGATAAAGCGTTTAAATAATCGCTATTTGTAATATTAAAATATCCGTCAAAATTATTTACTTTGACAGGCATTGGATCAATAGGTACATAACCGAAATTTTTTATTGTATCCATTACGGCATTTTCAATTGTATTATCCGTTTTTTTTCCAACACTAACAAGTGGCCCTTTTGGTGCGCAAGAAATTAAGCTAAAAACAATTAGAATAATTATTGTAAAGTTTTTCATATCTAAAATTTTATAAGTTAATTTATAGGCAATAATGATGTGATTTATTTTAATCTCTATTCTTCGAAGAAATGAATTATTTTAATATTTTCTATAATTCTTATAAAGTTTAAATCATCTTAATAATTAACATTACAGAAGTTGTTATCATGAAAAATGATTGATAGCTGATAACAAAAACTCTATTCAAAGGTATCTATTTATTAAAAATTAAAAACAAGTATATGTACCTGATTTTTAAAAAGTTAAAAACAAATGATTTTAAAAATTTTTCGATTACAAATTGCAAATTCCCTGCTTCTCAATCTTTTCTGCCGAACCGGCACAATAAGGATTTCCAGTTCTATCGGGGTTAGATTAGAAAGTTTTTATTTTTATTAGATATTTGAGTTGGGTTGTAGATTTACTTTTAGGCTCTCAACCCATCGTTTAGGCTCTATCATGATATTTTTACCCTATATGGCTACATTTTATACGTTCGCCACGACAAATTTGACGTCATCAACGTATACGTTTAGGTTTAGAACCTAAAGTTTTACTCTGTCGTATCTAAAATTTTAGGTTCCTGACGTAAAGATTTCATGACAGAAACCCAACACTTTATGATAGAACCTAAACGGGTTGACTTAAGTACTTAAATAAGAAATCCCGAAATTTTAGTTTCGGGATTTCTTTAGATTGTGTATTTAATTACTCTGCAGCGATTATAAATTCAGCCTAGTTAGTTTGTAATACAATCTTTTATAAAATGTTCTCAGCATATTTACTAAAACTATAACACACAGTCTGAAAATCACATTGTAGTTCCTTTGATAACAGTTTAAAATGTTTTGATTCTAAATTATTATTTTTAAAAAAGAAAATATTTTCTCCCTCGAAGTGATCTAAGCATGTTACCATTAAATTTTTAGAATAAGATTTAGAATAAAGATTATCACAACTTATAGCATAATTCAGATCATCAATATCAAGAAAGTTTTTTTTAAATTCACCCTGATATTCATTCAATAAATTTGTTTCATCTTCCGTATTAATCAATTCAAAATTAGCATGTGTCACTTTAAATGGACCAGCTCCATGACGAGTTTGATAAGATCGTGTAACATACCATATTTCAATAGAACAATTTAATTTTTGTCTATTAATCATTTCAATTGCATTTCTTGATGTTGTGTTACTTTTTGTAATGTGAGGTTTTTGTCCGTAAGTTTGATCAAGTAAAATGCCCTGTGCGCCTTCAAATATGTAGGTTGACCAATCATTTTGAAAAATATCACTCTCATAAACAGGAACTACTATTCTATTATCTATCAATACTTTTAGTTTTTGTATCGCTTTTATAAAATTTTCCTCCTCAACTTCATGATCAAATGAATCGAAATCATAGGAAGTATCTAAATTAACTTTCTTCCTATAATATTTTCTAATAAGTTGCAGCTTTTCAAACAAAACATGAGCATCAAATAAATCCTTAAATAAAAGAGAATTCGAAGACTTTTCCCTGTTTATCGTTGCTCCAAATCCAAGACCACAACTACCCGCTCGATTCTCATCAAGTGTAGTTTCTAATGTTCTATTATACAAAACATCGTAATGAGTTGTTATAGGACAGTTATAATCAACATAAATTTTAGCATTATATTCTAAGGTCAATAATTCTTCCAGAAATAATACGGGAGAAAATGTACAATAACTAGACCAATAGGTAGGTATACCTCTAAGAGTTCCAGAACCAAAGTTCGAAAATATATGTTTTTCTCCAGTTTTAGTTACTACACAATGACCTGCTTGATGCCCTCCATTAAATCTAATAACTATAGGATTATTATTCTTCAAACACAAATAATCTGTTGTTATACCTTTTCCTTCGTCACCAAAACCTAAGCCAATTACTATTATTGCTTTATTTTTTACCATGAGGCTTTGTAAACTGCGGTTGAAAAATCTTCTATAATTTCGCAATCACTTCCAACAAACATTGTTAAATCAACTCTATTCATGTTTTCTGAAAATAAAATAATTTTCTTATTAAGAGCTCTTGCATAACCAATTTCAAATAACGTTCCAGCATCGTTACCAGTAAGCACAGCCAATAATGTATCACAATTTGAAATATTCTGAAGATCTAATTTTGCTACATCCTTAATTTCTGAGATGCTGCAATTATCATCCAAAACTCCAGCATCATGATAAGGAGAAAACACTTCATTTCCAAATTCAATTAAAGCGATTCTAAATTCATTTATTAAAAAACGCTGTCCAAACGAAAAAAAAGGGCCTGCTAAATATATTAATTTATTAGGTTTTGGTTTTTCTAATTCTATATAAGATTCTTTTTCTAGTACTAAAGGAAATTGTGGTGATTCACAAAATTGAGATACATATTTTGAGGCTTGATATGCGGAATCGAATGAACTATTTTTTTCAATTATCCATTTCCAAGCAAAAACAGCTGAAAATATATCTCCGGTACCAATTGGCCAAACACTTTTTGTCTCAAAAACAGGGATTTCTTTAACAAGACCATCCTCAAACACCAAAGCGCCTTGTGGTCCATTTTTAATAACAACAACTTCAGCTTTTTCAGTTTTCAACAAGCTATGACCAATTTCTATAAGATCAGAACTATCACTTTCACTTAGTGCAAGAGCTTCTTTTTTATTAAGTATTAATGCTAAATGTTTTGCAGTCGATTCAGTTTCTTTAAAACTCTTATGGTTTTGGGGATCATAAACTAAATAATCTGCTGAAACTTTGACTTTAGCTTCGATCATTCCATAATACAAAACATTCTCTGCAGTAATATCCTGAAGCTGAACAATATTATTATTAAGATTAAGTGGAACTGGCGGTGATAAAGGATGATAATAATCAAATTCAACTGTTCGATTTAATATAAAAAAATCACAATTAAAATTAAATAATTTCGCTTTATATTGAGCAATTTTTTCATCATCGCAACCAACACAACTATTAAATAATATAGAAAAATCTTTGCCCGATAATGCAATTGCAGCACGTAAACCGGAACCATATAATTCTTTGTATTGTGGTTCAATACAACTTTCAACATATGTGCCTCCAATTATATTTAGCATATTTACTTAATTAATGATCTTACACGCACTTCACAACTAGAAGGAGTAATACTTACAACCGTTGCTTTAAAAGAAAAACCTTTTTTCATGCATTCTATAAGCTTTACAACATCTAATGAAGTTATCGAACCACAAACACCATGCTGCCCAGTTACTACAACTGTTCCAAAAGACTCCGTTACTATCAAAGCATCATCTATTGCATAATTAATTACAGCTGGCTGAATCATTTGCAACTTAGTTAAAAAATTAACTTTACCACATTCATCACCATCAGTTCTCTTTCCTCCACTAGATAATCCTCTAGAATAACTTGATCCACCACCACTTCCTCCCATAATTATATTTTTTTAGTTTATAATTGATTTTTAATCACTTTTTTTCTTGATTTTCTTTTAATATCCAAAATTGAAATAGGCGATGTTTTAATGATTTTAAGTAGCTCATTGACCCAAATACGACCATCTGTATTTTTCCATCTACCGAATCCAACTTCTACATTTTTTTCCATATAAATAAGAACTGCTCCATCACAATCAAATCTTTTTACAAATTCTTTTAAAACTTGTTCGTCAGTTAAATTCTCGATGGTTAAAGTTATATTTCTTTCCTTATTCATAAATTATTATTTAATGTTGTGAAAAATGATATTATTAAAAATAGTGAACTCAAATGTAGAGCTTTGATTTATAGCTTAATTACGGAAAACCATATTATTCAAAAATACTATTTATTTATTTTTAAAAATTACGTATTAATACCTGTTTATTGATAATATACATTTCTTTTATAATAGATTCACCCCCGACAAACATAGATTTTCAATCTGTAATCTCAAAGTAATTATTCTAAATTAAAAATTATCGATACGAAGTAATAACTTTTTACAAATCCAACTTTGCGTCTTCATGACTTTACGAGATTTTTTAACCATACTTTTAGCTTTCTTCTCTTCAGCCAAAATTCTTGCATGTTGCCTATTTATTTGTAACGCCCAAACAAAAGAAATAAACCAGAAAAGCACTGTCCATGCGGTGAGGAGGTTAAAAACAAATAAGTATTTGCTGTTTTTTTATTCCAGGACATAATCGTTGGTATAAAATAAACAAATAACATGACTGTTCCTGCCATTACTTTTTCAATAGTAATTTTATTTCTTTCGCAAAGAATTCCACTTAACATCACACTTCTTCTTTTATATATTTTCTATAATACTTAAAAAAGTACACAGGAAAAAATGCCAAAAAAACAGGGACATACATCGCGCCAAAAGATTCATCAAAGTCTAATGGATCAATAATTATAAAAATAAAGTAGACGAAAATTGGAAATATATAATACATTCTTTTTTCGTTCTCTTTATCGAAATAAATAAACAAAGACGAAACAAAAACAATTGCGTAAAAAAACAGATTAACCATAAACACAATAATTTCTCCTTGGTTTCTCACAGGATCTCCCTGAAAATGAAAATTGGTAAAGAATACTAATAAAATAAAACCGGTAATTAAATCTGAAATCAAAAACGTTCCCCATCTAGCGGACACATAAATAAAACCAATTAAAAAAGCAAACTCAAAAAAATATGTTAGCATGTTTTTATTTTTTATCAGGTTTATGAACTTATAAATAAACAAAACTTTGTCGAGCTTCTAATGTGATCCTTCCTTCGTCAGGATGACAAGATTGTGGCAACTTTGTCGAGCTACTTGCGGGGATTTCTCCTTCGTCGAAATGACAAGATTGCGGTAAAGCTTGATGGCTTTGCGCTCTTCGCGTATCCCGATAGCTATCGGGATAGCGCACATTGCGGTTAAAAAAAAACTTAGTGCCTTAGCGCCTTCGTGGCAAAAACCCCTTACTTAATCAAAAACCCTAATCGAATTGATCCATAAAAATAACCTGAATTCGTATTCGTTTCAGGATCTTTCAATTCACGGCCGCGGTACAGAAAAGAATACGAAATATTGAAATTGTTGTGGCGGTATTTCAAACCAAATTCGGCGTTGAAACGAAGCGGTTCCAACTCAAAAGTCACCGGACTGGTGTCGCTGAACATGCTGCCTTCAATGGTAGCATCGTAAAATTGGTAATTGACGCTTGGCATCGCATAAAAGTAAAATTCCCTCACATCAATTTGCGGTTGAGCACTTACAGAAGCGTCGTGCAAATTAGAATCATAAACAGGAAGTAATTTCTTAAAACCAATTCGGGCTAAAAACCCTGTAGAAACCCCATCAAAAATTGTCCCCAAATTCGCTTCTGACTGAAAATGAAGATCTACAAAATCGTTATGTTTATTCGGAAATAATTTCTTCGAATACAATGCGTGTGCCTGTACAGCAAGTGCATTATGAAGTTGATTTTCCCAGCCATACACTTTTTTATAACCAATAACATGATGAAAACTTTCCTGAGTTTCACGGCCAAAAGCATTCGGCCCCATATAACCCAATTGAAAATCAGTCTTTAAAACCGATTCGCTTTGGTAGAAAAAACTGCGTCCGGCTTCGGCAAAAAGATAACCAGTGAAGGGACGATCGTTAATATCAACAGCCGTTTCATTAATAAATCTCGGATTGTAAATGTATTGTCCAACACGAAATTCGGTAATCTTTTTATTGATTTTTTCGTTTTCGTTTTTGGAAAGATATCTGAAGAAAAGCTCTAAACCGTTCGTATAATACATATCGTTTTTAGACGAAGTGTATAAATCATTATCCGTAATAAAACCAAATTCTTTTGTTTTTGCCTGTCCAAAACCTAAAACTGTTGTCAATAGGAAAAGCGCAAGAAAGGCGTTTCTATTTCCCATTATAATTTATTTTTCCAACAGCACGCATTTCACGAACAATTCGTTCTTTGCGTCGATTGATATAACTTGAAGAACCTGTTGCTTTAAATTTTCTTGGATTTGGTAATATTGCTGCAATTCCGGCGGCCTGCATTTGTGTTAAGCTCGAAGCGTCGCGACGGTACCAATGTTCTGTTGCGGCATAAGCACCGTAAACGCCATCGCCCATTTCAATACTATTCAGGTAAACTTCCATGATGCGTTGTTTCCCCCAGATAATTTCGATTAAAACGGTAAAATAAGCTTCTAAACCTTTTCGGAAATAACTTTTCCCCTGCCATAAAAAAACGTTTTTGGCCGTTTGTTGCGAAATCGTACTTCCACCACGAATTCGGCGTCCGCGTTCGTTGCTTTTATAGGCTTTTTGAAGTGCCTTGAAATCGAAACCGTTGTGATATAAAAAAGTTCCGTCTTCACTGGCGATAACTGCTTTCTGCAAATTCATCGAAATTTTCTCAATCGGTTCCCAATCGTGATCAAAATAAACTTCTTTTCCTCCTAATTTATTTTCGATAGCACGAATCACCATTAACGGCGTAAAAGGTACCGGCACATATTTAAAAATGATGACTGATCCGATCGAAAGTCCGAAAAACCATAAAAACAGTTTTATAAAAAACCATTTTACTTTCTCGCCAAACGTGCGATTGGTTTTCTTTTTCGCTGCTGGCTTTGGTTTGCTTGCGGTTGTTTTTTTTGGTGCTGGTTTTTTGGTTGCTGCCATTATATTAAATCTGCTAATTCTGTTCCTATTAAACTGCCTATTGCTACGCCCATTCCGCCTAAACGCACTCCACAAAACACGTTTTCAGACAATTGCGAAACAACAGGATTTTTACTGTTCCCTACTCCCATAATCCCGCTCCAACGATGCGCGATCTGGAAATCCTGATTTGGTAAAATTACATTTTTCAGCAACTCTTCCAATTTATTTTGTACAATTTTCGTTTGACCGAATTCGGTTGTGTTTTCTGCTTCAAAATCTAAGTTTCGGCCTCCCCCAAGTAAGATTCTGTCACCAATATTTCTGAAATAATAATATCCGCGATCCAGATGAAAAGTGCCCCGAATATCTAAATTTTGAATTGGTTCCGTAATTAAAACCTGCGCTCTTGCCGGCTGGACTGCTCCCTTTGTTAACGTATTAGCAAAGCCATTTGTTGCGAACAATATTTTTTTGGAAGTAAAACTAAAATCGTTCAATGCGATTTGAACCTGATTTCCTAAATCTGAATATCCTGTTACCGTTTGCTGATTCAAAATTAAAATATCAGCAGCAACGGCTTGTTTCAGCAATTCCTGCATCATATTTCCCGTATCGATCTGCGCTTCAAACGGATTAAAAATTAAATATTCCTGAATGTTTTCAAAACCAAATCGGTCTATCTCTTTGCTAAAAACATCAGCCTTAAAAAGTGGTTTTAAAATTTCATTGATAAAAGGCAATCTCGAAATACATTCTCCAAAACCAAGATCATCTTCTTTCAAAAACAATTCATATCCGCCGTGAGGTTTAAAATCTATTGCAGCATCTCCCAATCTTTTTCGGAGCAACTGCAGACCTTTCCATCTTTTTTCAATCAAATTAATAACATCTTCTTCTGAATGTGTTTTGAGATCTTCCATAATTTCAGAAAGGCTTCCGAAACAGGCAAAACCGGCATTTTTAGTACTGGCGCCTTGTGGCAACATTCCTCTTTCTAAAACCAGAATTTTCGCCGTTGGGAATCTTTCGCGTAAGCGTAATGCGGCATGCAAACCTACGATTCCACTGCCCACAATCGTATAGTCCACATTCGTAAACCAGTTTTTAAGTTCCCAGTAACTTAATTCCATTTTCCAAATTTTTATAAAAATAATGATTTTTTTTTCACCATATAAGTAATATAAGTTCATTTAATTTTATTGCCTAATTCTTTGTCAGGCTAAGGACATAGAAGTTTCGAAAGAAATTCTAATCTGTTGGTTTTCTTAATTAAATGAGCTTATATTACTTATATGGTTCAAATTATTTTAACATTTACTTGCTAAAATATATTTGTACTTTTAGCCCCACGAATATTAGAATTTTATTATGAAAAAAGTATTATTTACAACCTTAATAATGATGAGTTTAAACGCTATCGGACAGAATGTAATGTCACCAGAATTGTTATGGAAATTAGGAAGAGTGATCGCACTTGGACTTTCGAAAGATGAAAAAAATGTTGTTTTTAAAGTTTCTACTCCCTCAGTAGAAGAAAACAAATCGTCTTCAAAATTTTACACATTGCCAGTAAATGGTGGAATTGCAACAGAAATTAAAGACACTAAAGCTGTTTTAGCCGACAAAAATATTTCGCCTGACGGAAAATTTTTAGTGTACAATGAAGAAGTTAAACTGGAAAAGGTTTTAGGAAAAGATTTTTATCCAAGCCTTACCAAATCAGATGTTCAAATTTATGATGGTTTAGATTATCGTCATTGGGATACCTGGAACGAAGGGAAATTCAACCACGTTTTTTATAAAGAAAACAAAGAAGGTACAACCGGAATTGACATCTTAAAAGGTGAAAACTTCGATTCTCCTCAAAAACCTTTTGGTGGTGACGAAGATTACATCTGGTCTCCAGACGGAAAAAGTATTTTATACGTTTGCAAGAAAAAAGCAGGAACTGATTATGCAATTTCTACAAACACCAATATTTATGAGTATAATTTAGAGACTCAAAAAACAACCAACAGAACTGAAGATAATTTAGGATACGATACCGCTCCACAATTTTCTCCAACAGGAAATTTAACCTGGCTGCAAATGAAGCGTGATGGTTACGAAGCTGATAAAAACGACATTATTGTTGAATTTAAAGGAATCAAAACGAACTTAACTGCTAATTGGGACGGAACTGTAGATAATTTTATCTGGAGTAAAGATGGTAAAAACGTTTATTTTGTAGCACCAGTTGACGGTACAAAACAACTTTTTGTGGTAAACTTTCCGGGATTGACAAGAATTGCCATTCAGGTTCGCCAGATTACAAATGGTGATTTTGACGTAAATGATTTAGTAGGTTTCGCTGGAGATGATATCATCGTAACCAGAAATGACATGAATCATGCACCGGAAATTTATTCTTACAATTTGAAGAAAAACAGCTGGAAACAACTTTCAAATGTAAATACAGATACATACAAAACTTTAGCTTTAAGCAAAACAGAAAAACGTTATGTTACAACAACTGACGGTAAAAAAATGTTGGTTTGGGTAATTTTACCTCCAAATTTTGATGCAACAAAAAAATATCCAACTTTGTTATTCTGCCAGGGCGGACCACAAAGTGCATTAACACAATCCTATTCTTTCCGTTGGAATTTCTCCTTAATGGCTGCTAAAGGTTATGTAGTTGTTGCACCAAACCGTCGCGGTATGCCTGGGCACGGAGTTGAATGGAATGAGAAAATCAGTAAAGATTGGGGCGGACAAGTTATGGACGATTACCTTTCTGCGATTGATGATGTTGCCAAAGAAAGCTATGTTGACAAAAGCCGTTTAGGTTGCGTTGGTGCAAGTTACGGTGGATATTCCGTGTTTTATTTAGCCGGAATTCACAATAATCGTTTCAAAACTTTTATTGCGCACGATGGCGTTTTCAATACCGTAAGTATGTTAGGAACGACCGAAGAAGTTTTCTTTAACAACTGGGATTTTGGTGGTGCTTATTGGGAAAAAGACAATGCTGTAGCTCAAAAATCATACACGACTTTTAATCCTGCAACTATGGTTGAGAAGTGGAACAAACCTATCTTAATCTTCCAGGGAGGAAAAGATTTCCGTGTGCCAATTGGACAAGGACAAGAAGCTTTTCAGGCTGCACAATTAAGAGGAATCAAAAGCCGATTTGTTTATTTCCCGGATGAAAACCACTGGGTATTGCATCCTCAAAATGCTCAGGTTTGGCAAGGTGAATTTTTTAAATGGCTGAACGAAACGCTATAATTTAAGAATAAGAAATATTTAATAGCCGCAGATTTATATAATCTGTGGCTATTTTATTTTCAGAACTTTGAATTTATGTAACACTTTTGATTTCATTTCTCTTTTTAAAACAGAATTTTTTGAATAAATTGCAGGGAATTCGATTTTAAAAAACTTCCAAATCCCTAGAATAATAACATGGAGAGCAAAAAAAGTTACACAGCCATTAAAGTGCTTTTCAGCTATGTTGCATTACTGGCTTTGGTTGTTACAGTTGGATGGTTTTTATATTCTGAAAATGTGGTTTATAACAAACTGGAAGATAAAATTGCCTTCGAAAAAACCAAGATTCTAAGAGTCAGCAAATTATTTTCGAACGTATATAAAACTGAAAGTTTAGCCCGAAAAACAATTCAGACGAACTCTGAAAGTGACTTTAAAAGTTATCTTACTGAAACCGATTCTTTACGCTCCCGAATTGACACTTTAAAACAGATCGTAACTACACAATATCAAAAAACGTTGCTGGACAGCGTTAATTATTATTTATCTGAAAAAACTAAAAACATTCAGCAGTTAAAAGCGATAAAAAACAAAGCTGACGATGAAGTTTCGGTAAATACTGCTATTGATGAAATTACCAAAATGGAGTTTAAACTCCGAAAATTAGAGCTTCAGGATTTTACTAAAAGCCCAAATCAGCTTGGAAGTTACCAGCGAAATGTACTTCAGAAATATGTTGATTATCTCAATCAGAATATTCCGGATGACAGCACCAATACGTTAAGCAAACAGGCTTCTGATTCTATCCTGGCCAATTCGAAAAAGCTTTTGAGCAATGTAAAACTTAAGGCAGAAAAGAAAAAAGAATCACTGAATTTTGAGGAAAATAAATTGCTTAAAAATGAAATCGCCATCTCTGAGCAACTTCGAAAAGTACTTAGAATTATTGAACGCGAGATTATTATCAATTCAATTAAAAACAATTCCTTAAAAGAAAAATCACTTAAAAAAGTCAACGAAATAGTAACGGCTTCGGCTATTATTGGTTTGATATTGACTTTATTTTTCTCGATTTTAATTGTAAGCGATTATTCGAAATCGCAAGTCTATAAAAGACAGCTCGAAATTGCGAATTTCAAAACCAAGAATTTACTGAAAAGCCGCGAGCAACTGATTTCGACCGTAAGTCATGATTTAAAAACACCTTTAAGTACCATTGTAGGTTATTCGGAGCTTTTAGGGAATTCTGATGTGAATACGAAGCAGTCTTATTTTATTAAAAATATCAAAAATTCTTCTGAATATATTACGCAGCTGGTTCAGGATTTGTTGGATTTTTCTCAAATTGAAGCAGGGAAAATTACGATTGAAAAAGTACCTTTTTCATTACCTGAAATTATTGATGAAGTAGCCAAAAGCATTCAGACCGTTTACAAACAAAAAAATATCGAGCTTGTTATTAATGTTGATGACAAACTGAATACTAAAATTGTAGGAGACCCGTTTCGATTGAAACAAATCTTAAGCAATATTATTGGAAATGCTTATAAATTTACGGAAGAAGGTTTTATCAGAATCGGTGCTTTTATTGCCGAAAATGATCAGTTTTTTACGATTATAATTGAAGATAGCGGAATTGGAATTGAAAAAGAAAATCAGAAATTAGTTTTTGAAGAATTTGCTCAGGCCAATGAAGGTATCGAAAAAAAATACGGCGGAACAGGTTTAGGATTGTCAATCTGCCAAAAAATAATTTCTATTTTAGGAGGAACTTTACAGCTTGAAAGTACTTTCGGTAAAGGAAGTACCTTTGAAATACAACTTCCATTGTTATTTGACACCAGTAATACTACTATTTCCGAAACAAAGAAACCAATCGTTCGCAATACTAAAAAACAGACTTTCATTGTGATTGATGACGATATCAATCTGCTCAATTTAACAAGCGGTGTTTTAAGACAGGAAAACCATCAGGTATTGTCTTTCAACAGTGCAATTAAAGCTTTGGAAGCAATTCAGAAAACGAATTTTGATTTTATCATAACTGATATTCAAATGCCGGAAATGGATGGTTTCATGTTTCTTCAAAAACTTAAGAATACTTCTATTTACAAAAATCAACCGGTAATAGCTTTAACCGGAAGAACTGATTTAGCTCCGTCTGTATATGCAGAAGCCGGTTTTACAACTGTGGTTAAAAAACCGTATTCACCAAAAATATTATTGGAAACCATTCATCTTATTTTAGAAAATGATACTTTACCTGTGGTTGACATTAATGACAACGAAGAAAAAATAGCTGCAAAATCATATTCCTTAGAAACCCTAAAAGACTTTCTGGGAAATGATAAAAATGCCTTAAATGAAGTTTTAAAATCATTTATAGAAAGCACCAATGAAAATCTGGTGTTTTTAGAAACTGCAATTGAAGAAGAAAATGTCCCGGAAATAAATGCGATTGCACATCGAATTGCGCCAATGTTTAATCAAATTGAAGCGTATGAAATTGGCGGGATACTAAAAGTATTAGATAAAAATGATTTTGAAATTTCTGATTTAAAAGACATTTTTAAGGCCTTAAAAGCTAAAACTGAATCACTTTTTAAAGCGCTACAAAAAGAAATTGTTTAATCGATGTTGTATTGCTTTAATTTATTATAAAGTGTCTTTCTGGTAATTTTAAGCAGTTTTGCTGCTTCCGATTTGTTATTTTGAGTTCTTGAAAGTGCATGAATAATAGTTTCCTTTTCATTTTCAGACAATGAAAAAGTTTCATTAGTATTTTGCTGATTGTTTTTTTGAACCTGAAAAAACTCGGCTGGCAAAACATCGCTTTCAATAAAATTTCCTCTGGTAAGAAGTGTGGCACGTTTTACGCAGTTTTGCAGCTCACGTAAATTCCCAGGCCAATTGTATTTTTGAAAAATAGCAACAACTTCAGGCGAAAATCCAATTATTTCTTTATTCAGCTGATTATTGGCTTTTTCCAGAAAATATTCGGCAAAAACCATTAAATCTTCTTCCCTGTCTTTTAATGAAGGCGAAAGAATCGAGAATTCATTGATTCTATGGTATAAATCTTCTCTAAAATCGCCATTTTTTACTGCCTCACGTAAATCTTCATTTGTAGCAGTTATGATGCGGATATCGACGTTAATTTCTTTATTGCTTCCAACAGGCTTAATTTTTCTTTCCTGAAGTGCTCTCAATAACTGTATTTGATTTTCATAAGAAAGATTTCCTATTTCATCTAAAAACAAAGTTCCGCCATTTGCTGCTTCAAAATACCCCATCTTGTCGCTGATTGCTCCTGTGAAAGATCCTTTTAAATGTCCGAAAAATTCACTTGCAGCTAATTCTTTTGGAATTGCGCCACAATCTACTGCAATAAAATTATTGTTTTTTCTGGTGCTTTGCTGGTGAATGCTTTTGGCAATGATTTCTTTTCCTGTTCCGCTTTCTCCAATAATCAAAACCGACATATCCGTTGGGCTCACCAAATGAATGTGATCTAATAATTTTTTGGAAGCGACAGAAATACCTCTGACGAATTCATTTTCAGATGAAGTAGCTTCTTTCTTTTTCGGAGCTTTTATTTCTTTCCTAAGAACTTCTTCTTCTGTTTCAGAATTTTTTAAAGCATTTGTAATGACCAATAAAACCTCATCAGGATTAAAAGGTTTTGAAATATAATCGGCTGCACCATTTTTTATGGCTTTAACCGCAGTATTTACATCTGAATATCCCGTCATAAGAATCACAGGGATTTCAGGGTTTGAAGTTTTAAATTCAGACATCAGTCCTATGCCGTCGGAATCGGGCAAGCGCAGGTCTGTCAGAATCAAATCGAAAGATTCTTTCTTCATTGCCAATCGGGCTTCTTCTGCCGAGAAAGCAACGGTTACGTCGTATGCTTTCTTTATTAGAAATTTCTCTAATAATTTGCAAAACGAAATATCATCTTCTATCAGTAATATCTTTGACATCTGTTTTTAGGGTCTTTTTTGCTAAAATAATACTATTAAACTTGTATTTTCATAAAATTATGCAAAAAAAAAGAGATTGCACGTCGCAATCTCTTTTTTACCAAAAACATAAATCTAATTTCACCTAATTATATTTTCAACCAATTGCCATTGACATCTGAATACACAGTAGCCTTTTGGTCACCAACTGATATTTCGAGTTTATACTCTTTTTTTTCATTTGTATAAGCTTTCACTAGTTTTGCACCAGGGTAAGCTGTTTCTAAAGCTGTTTTGACAACAGCCGGAACTGCATCAACGGCAACTTCTTTATATTCATCCTGAACATTGTTGACAGCAATCTTTACAGGTTCAGCTTCTGTAGTTGTTGCATATATTGATAAACTTCCCAAAATTAGTGCTGCTGATAAGATTAACTTTTTCATAATGTTCTTTTTAATTATTTTTTGATGATGTTTCCTGAAGCATCTGTAAAAAAGGTATATTTTTTACCTTCTTTAGAAATTTCAAGTTTGTATTCTTCCTTAGCATTTTTCCATGCTTTTTCCAGTTTAGAACCTACAAACGATTTTTCAATTGTTGATTTTACAGCGGCTGGAACAGCATCTGCAGCAACTTCAGTATATTCATCCTGAATACTTACTGAAACAATTGAATTTGTTACAACCTGAGTTGCTGCATTCATTGACAAACCTCCTAAAAGGATAGCTGCCGATAAGATTAACTTTTTCATAATATGGGAATTTATTTGATTACTTTTTAAGGATATTTCCTTGTGCATCAGTGTAAACGATTGATTTTACTTCTCTGACAGTAATTTCAATTTTGTATTCTTTTTTGTCGTTTACATATGCTTTATCAAGTTTAACTCCTGGATAAGCATTATCTAAAGCTGTTTTAATAGCTGCTGGAACAGCATCAATTTCTTTATACTCATCCTGAATTTTTATTGAATGCGTTATTGTATTTGTTTCATCAATAACTGCTGCCTGTGTTGACAACCCTCCTAACAGGATAGCTGCCGATAAGATTAGCTTTTTCATAATAATAGTATTTTAGTAGTTAGTGATTATTTTTTAACCCAAGATCCGTCTGCATTAGCATAAAGAGATCCTACTTTGTCTCCTACAGTAACTTCTAATTTATATTGAGAAGCTGCATTTTTGTAAGCTTTAGAAAGTACTGCATCCGGATAAGCTTTTTTAAGCGCATCTGTAACTGCAGCTGGTACTTCTTCTACTTTGATTTCAGTATATTCATCCTGAATTGAAATAGTTTTTACGATTGTATTTGAAATTGGAGAAGTTGAAGCAAATGAAGTTAAACCTCCCAAAACGATTGCGGCTGATAAAAATAAATTTTTCATGATATTTAATTTAATGGTGTATATAATATTTTTTTAAACTTTAAAACTTGAATCTCTGTAGATTATTTTTTAATCCATGATCCATCTGCGTTAGCATAAAGAGAACCTACTTTGTCTCCTACAGTAACGTCTAATTTGTATTCTGATTTTGCATTTTTGTATGCTTTTGAAAGTACTGCATCCGGATAAGCTTTTTTAAGCGCATCTGTAACTGCTGCTGGCACTTCTTCTAATTTAATTTCTGTGTATTCGTCCTGAATTGAAATTGTTTTTACGATTGTATTTGAAATTGGCGAAGTTGAAGCAAATGATGTTAAACCTCCCAAAACGATTGCGGCTGATAAAAATAGATTTTTCATAATAGTTATATTTTAGTATTCGTAATTTAATTTTAGTATTACTAATTTGAATAAACATTGAAGTGTCTATTTAAATTATTTTTTAATCCATGTTCCGTCTGCATTAGCATAAAGAGAACCTACTTTCTCTCCAACAGTAACATCTAATTTGTATTCCGATTTTGCATTTTTGTATGCTTTTGAAAGAACTGCATCCGGAAATGATTTCTTTAAAGCTTCAGTAATTGGAGCCGGTACTTCTTCTAATTTAATTTCTGTGTATTCGTCCTGAATTGAAATCGTTTTTATAATAGAATTTGTAATTGGAGAAGTCGATGCGAATGAAGATAAACTTCCCAAAACAATAGCGGCTGATAAAAATAAATTTTTCATAATAATATTTAGTTTAATAGTTGTTTACGCTTTAGATAATGAAATTATTATGCCGTAAACTAAACACAACATGCCAAATCATTCAAACCCCTATTTTTAAAGGCCTTAACCTAATTGTGCCAAAATTTAGAAATTCAAAAAAGTGTGTAATTTTAAAAATGAGTGTGTAAAAAGTATACACTTTAAGTGTTTACTAAGCCATTTTAAAACAAAACCCGACAGATTTTAAAAAATCTGTCGGGTTAAAATATAAGGTAAAATAAAAAAGGCTGCCAAAATTGACAGCCTTTATAATTATTCGATTGGATTCATTTTAAAAGTATCCATAAATGCAGTTGTATAATCTCCTGCAATATATCTTGGATCATCCATTAATTGTCTGTGGAAAGGTATTGTAGTTTTCACACCTTCTATTACGAATTCATCTAAAGCTCTTCGCATTTTGCTGATAGCTTCTTCACGAGATTGTGCAGTTGTAATTAACTTAGCAATCATCGAATCGTAATTTGGCGGAATGCTGTAACCAGAGTAAACGTGAGTATCTAAACGAACTCCGTGTCCTCCTGGCATATGAAGCGTAGTAATTTTTCCTGGTGAAGGGCGAAAATCGTTATAAGGATCTTCAGCATTAATACGACATTCAATAGCATGTAATTGTGGTAAATAGTTTTTCCCTGAAATCGGAATTCCGGCAGCCACCATAATTTGCTCACGAATCAAATCATAATCGATAACTTGTTCTGTAATTGGGTGCTCCACCTGAATACGCGTATTCATTTCCATGAAATAGAAATTTCTGTGTTTGTCTACAAGAAATTCTACAGTTCCGGCTCCTTCGTATTTAATGAATTCAGCAGCTTTTACAGCAGCTTCTCCCATTGCAGTACGCAATTCGTCTGTCATGAATGGCGAAGGTGTTTCTTCAGTTAATTTTTGGTGACGACGTTGTACTGAACAGTCTCTTTCAGAAAGGTGACATGCTTTTCCGTATGAATCTCCAACAACCTGAATTTCGATATGACGTGGTTCTTCAATAAGTTTCTCCATATACATTCCGTCATTTCCAAATGCAGCAGCAGCTTCCTGACGTGCACTTTCCCATGCTTTCAACAATTCTTCTTCTTTCCAAACAGCACGCATTCCTTTTCCACCACCACCAGCAGTTGCTTTAAGCATAACCGGGTAACCAAATTCTTTAGCCAATTTTTGTGTTTGTTCGAAAGATTCTAATAATCCGTCAGAACCTGGTACACACGGAACTCCTGCAGCTTTCATTGTCGCTTTTGCAGAAGCTTTGTCTCCCATTCTATCAATCATTTCAGGAGCGGCACCAATAAATTTGATTCCGTGCTCCTGACAAATTTTAGAGAATTTAGCATTCTCTGAAAGAAACCCATATCCTGGATGAATTGCATCTGCATTTGTAATTTCGGCAGCAGCAATAATATTTGACATTTTCAAATACGATAAGTTACTCGGAGGAGGTCCGATACAAACCGCTTCGTCAGCAAACTTTACATGTAGACTTTCTGCATCAGCTGTAGAGTAAACCGCTACAGTCTTAATTCCCATTTCCTTACATGTACGAATTACACGAAGTGCAATTTCTCCTCTATTCGCAATTAATATTTTTTTAAACATCTTTTTAAAATTAGATAATTAGATAATTAGATAATTGGATAATTAGATTTTAAGCACTTTCGAAAAAGTCTAAAAATCTAAAAATCTAACGATCTAAAATTAAGATGGATCTACTAAGAATAAAGGTTGGTCAAATTCTACAGGAGACATATCGTCAACAAGAATTTTTACAATTTTACCTGAAACTTCTGATTCGATTTCGTTGAATAATTTCATTGCTTCAATTACACAAAGAACATCTCCTTTTGAGATAACACTTCCAACTTCAGTGAAAACTGGTTTGTCTGGAGACGGTTTTCTATAGAAAGTACCAATGATTGGCGATTTTATAGTGATAAATTTCGAATCTTCAGCCGGAACAGACGCTTCACTAGTTACATTAACAACAGCTGGAGCAGTTTGAGGAGCAACAGCTTGCGGTAAAGCTTGCTGAGCTGGTAATTGTTGTACATAAGTAGTTTCAGTTACGTTTCCTTCTAAAGTTGTTCTGATCGTGATTTTTACATCATCCATTTCCAACTTTACTTCAGCAACTCCCGAATTTGCTACAAATTTGATTAGGTTTTGAATTTCTTTTAAATCCATAATGATTCGTTTTTAGTTTTAATTTATTTTGTATCGTAAGCCCATTTCAGGTAAATAGATCCCCAAGTGAATCCACCACCAAAAGCGGCTAAAATAATATTATCTCCTTTTTTGAATTGGTGTTCAAAATCACTTAATACTAATGGCAAAGTTGCTGAAGTTGTATTACCATATTTTTCAATATTCATCAATACTTTTGAATCTTCAAGGTTCATTCTGCTTGCAGTAGCATCAATAATACGTTTGTTTGCCTGATGTGGTACTAACCAATCAACATCTTCATTAGTCAAATTGTTTCTTTTAACGATCAATTCGCTAGCGTCAGCCATATTAGTTACAGCATATTTAAAAACGGTTTTTCCGTCCTGAATAATATTGTGTTGTCTGTTTTTAACGGTCTCTTCTGTAGTTGGGATTAGAGAACCTCCGGCAGAAATTTTAAGAAAATCGCGCCCTACACCATCGCTTCGTAAATACTCATCTTGCAAACCTAAACCTTCATAATTTGGTTCGAATAAAACGGCACCCGCTCCATCTCCAAAAATAATACAAGTAGATCTGTCTGTGTAATCTACAATTGATGACATTTTATCGGCACCAATTAATAAAACTTTTTTGTAACGCCCTGACTGTATATAAGCTGCAGCAGTTGACATTCCGTATAAGAAACTTGAACACGCTGCCTGCAAATCATATGCAAATGCATTAGTAGCTCCAATTTCTGTTGCAACATACACTCCTGTAGAGGCTACCGGCATATCGGCAGTAGCTGTTGCCATTATTACCATATCAATCTCTAAGGGATTAATATTAGCTTTTGCTATTAAATCTTGTGCTGCTTTTATGGCAAGAAACGATGTTCCTTTATCAGCATCTTTAAGAATTCTTCGTTCTTTAATTCCGGTACGAGTAGTGATCCATTCGTCATTAGTATCGACCATTGTTTCCAATACTTTATTTGAAAGTATGTAGTCGGGAACATAGGCTCCAACAGCGGTAATTGCGGCTGTGATTGTATTCATTATATTTTATTATTTCTTTTCAAATACAGGATATTTGAAAAATTTTTAAAAGACTTGAAAATTACAAAAAAAAACGAAATTAATTTGTAGATAATTTCTTAAAAAAAGAAAATTATAACCAACAAAAAAAACTCTCACTATGTGAGAGTTCTAGTATAATTTACAAAAACGTATTAAGCAACCGCTACAGATTTATCGATAACAACTTGCCCTCTGTAATACATTTTACCTTCATGCCAGTAAGCTCTGTGGTATAAATGTGCTTCTCCTGTAATAGGACATGTAGCGATTTGAGCTACAGTAGCTTTATAATGTGTTCTTCTCTTATCTCTTCTTGTTTTCGAGATTTTTCTCTTAGGATGTGCCATTTTACTATATTATTTATCCGTTAATAGTTGCTTTAATTTGTCCCAGCGCGGGTCAATATCTTCTTCTTTTTTACTCTCTTCTTTTTCTTCTTTGACTTCTTTTACAGTCAGTTCATTTAGTTTCTTTAAGGCTTCCGTTTGTAAACTTCCGTCTTTTACGCCTGGATGAACTCGTTTTAGCGGTACCGAAAGGGCAATCATTTCATAAATGTATTGTGCAACATCTAATTCATGCTCTCCGTGTGGCAAGATCAACAACTCTTCATTGTCATTATTGAATTCGTCTCCAAAACGAACAATTAATTTCATTTTCCCTTTTATAGGAAGATCAAAATCTTCGCCTGTTAGATCACAAGGTACATTCACAGTCCCTTTGTGTTTGAATTCCAACTCTAACATGTTGCTTTTCTTATCTAAAACTAAACTCACTTTGATATCCGAACTTTGAAATTCGTCGTAATCAAAGTTCTCAAAGAACGCGTTACTTATTTGATACTCAAAATGGTGTTTTCCCAGCTTCAATCCCATAAAAGGAATTAAAAATTCTTTTGATTTGCTCATCTTAACATCAATTTGACCAATTCGTATCTAAAACTCAGATACCTGAATTGGGGTGCAAAGATATAAAATTATTATAAAACTAATAATCTTATTCACCTTTTTTTGTTTATAACTGTTTTTCTTTTATTTTAAGAGGTTTTTGGCTAATCTCCTCATACTGATTACGCGAACGATAAATGTCAATCGCGAGATAAACTGCCTCTTTGAATGAATTGAAATCTGCCATGTCTTTTCCAGCAATATCGTACGCTGTACCATGATCTGGCGATGTTCTTATTTTATTTAAACCTGCTGTATAATTTACTCCTTTTCCAAAAGACAATGTTTTAAAAGGAATCAATCCCTGATCATGATAAGTTGCTACAATAGCATCATATTTTTCATATTGACCGCTTCCAAAAAAGCCATCAGCAGGAAAAGGACCAAAAACCATCGTTCCGGCTTCAAATATTTTCCTCAAAGCTGGCTTCAAAACTAAATCATCTTCTTTTCCTATAACTCCTCCATCACCTGCATGTGGATTTAATCCTAAAACAGCAATTTTCGGTTTTACAATACTAAAATCCTGAATCAAAGATTTTCTGACGGTTTCGATTTTTCTTGTAATTAATTCTTCTGTCAAATGAGACGAAACTTCATTTAGCGGCACATGATCTGTCAGCAAACCCACTCTCAAATTATCCTGAATCATCATCATCAAGGCATTACCTTCTAATTCCTGATCTAAATAATCTGTATGTCCGGGAAATTTAAATTCTTCTGACTGGATATTGTACTTGTTAATAGGAGCCGTAACTAAAACATCAATTTCACCTTCCTTCAGGGCAGTAGTAGCTGCAACAAAAGACTTAATTGCATATTCTCCAATTTTCTCATCATTTGTCCCTAAATTAATATCAACCCCTTCCTTCCACAGATTTAAGACATTAACTTTTCCAGGCAAAACCTGATCTAATTTATCTACACCATGAAACTGAATTGTTGAAGTGATACTTTTTTTAACAAATGAAAGTATTTTAGCGTTTGCAAAAATAACCGGTGTGCACATTTCTAACATGCGAGAATCTTCGAATGTTTTAAGTATAACTTCGCTTCCAATACCGTTTAAATCTCCAACTGAAATTCCAACAATTATATTTTCTGCTTTTTTATTCATGAGCTCAGATTATTTATTACTAATTTTGATGTGCAAATTTAGTAAAATAAAACAACAATGTTTACAGGAATTATAGAAACCCTTGGAAGGATTCACGAAATACAAAAAGACCAAAACAATCTTCACATTACGGTTGACTCCTCCATTACAAATGAATTAAAGATTGATCAAAGCGTTTCTCACAACGGAATCTGCCTGACAGTCGTAGCCATAAAAGATTCATATTATACCGTTACCGCTATTGACGAGACCATTTTAAAAACAAATATTGGAGACTGGAAAACAGGCGATGTCGTAAATCTGGAAAGAGGAATGAAATTAGGCGATCGTCTGGATGGACATATTGTACAAGGCCATGTAGACCAAACGGGAACGTGTATTAAAATTGAAGAAGCAAACGGAAGTTGGAATTACACTTTTGAATACGACAAAAACCTTAACAATATCACTATTGAAAAAGGCTCTATTACTGTAAACGGCGTTAGCCTGACAGTTGTAAATTCTAAAACTGATGAATTTAGTGTATCGATTATACCTTATACTTTTGAAAATACTAATTTCAAAAACTTTAAAGTCGGAACTAAAATAAATTTAGAATTTGATGTTGTAGGCAAATACATTTCGAAACTTTATTCGATCAACAAATAAAATCCCAAAATCATATCACTAAAAAAGCTTCAGTTTTACACTGAAGCTTTTTTTATTTTATTTTTATATATAACAACCATCCCTAACATTAAGGCAGCTATTATTAAAATCAAAAGATAACTATCAATAGGTCCTCCAGGTGGCTCAAGTGGTGGATCAGTAGGATCATCTAGTGCAGGCGGATCAGCGAAAACACTACAAACATTAATCAGTGTCAAAAAAAATGTGAAAAAAATTGTCTTTACTATCTTCATAATTTCAGTGTGCGAACAAGCACAGTATTTACAATTAGACTTGGGGTCTTTTTATCTAAAAATCTCACAAAAACCGAGGTCTCTGCCGAAATTCACTGGCAAATGTAGAAGTTTTTACCAAAATTACAACCTTAATCACAAAAAAAAGCTTCATAAAAATTTTATGAAGCTTTTTTACTACGTGGTCCCACCTGGGCTCGAACCAGGGACCACCTGATTATGAGTCAGGTGCTCTAACCAGCTGAGCTATAGGACCGGTTTGAGGATGCAATATTACTACTATTTTTTATTCACTGCAAATATTTTAAGATATGATTTCTATTTAATTTCAAATTGCAACACCTCTATTTCTAAACGCAATTGATTTTCAATGTATTATTTCTTAATTAGTAAATGAGAATTTTTACTTTATTTCCTGACAAAGCTCCACTAAAACCCCGTTTGTATTTTTTGGATGCAAAAAAACCACCAATTTATTGTCAGCACCTTTCTTCGGAACTTCATTTATCAATACAAAACCTTCACTTTTTAAGCGTTCTATTTCCGCATAAATATCTTCAACATCAAAAGCGATATGATGAATTCCTTCTCCTTTTTTTTCTAAAAACTTAGCAATCGGACTTTCTGGATTAGTTGCCATTAAAAGCTCAATTTTATTTGTTCCTGTTTGAAAAAAAGAAGTTAAAACCCCTTCACTTTCTACTTCTTCTTCTTTATATGATGGAACTCCCAGTAATTTTTCGAACAATACATTCGCATCATCTATATTTTTAACCGCTATTCCTATATGTTCAATTTTATTTACCATCTTCTTAATTTTACAATAAATACTGTTACAACTTATTGATTTATATACGTTTTAAAATAACCACATTCGGCAATTACATCCTGATAATATTTTGTATCCGAATAATCCTTTTTTAAAGCCTTGAATCCGCTCCAGGCAATAAAATTAATTTTATCATCTTCAACACTCCACCAATTGGTTACATTATTATACTTATTGTTATAATAGTCATTACGTTCGCACTTTGACAATAAATACACACATTTCGCCTTTTGCTCTTTTGTAGTAGCAGCCTCAAATGCTTTTTGATAATACATTTTAGGCAGATCGCAATTCGTAATCATTTTTTTCATCGAATCTCTAAATGAGTATGGACTTGAACCATAACCTACAATGCTAATTTCATAAAAAGTCCGTCCATTTCCAAAATGGGTGATATTATAAAATGCATTTCCTAACAATAAACTATTTGTATATACATCTTCTTTTTGAGCCAATTTATCCTGCATAGATTTTATTGTACTTAAAAATTCAATTTGAGAATACTTCTTCTTTTGGTAGGCTGCATGTTCGCAATCGTGACAATCTTTAATATTTCCGTTAAACGGATTTCCTAAGAAATTATAATATTGAACAGAATCTGTTTCTTTTATAAAAGCAATTGCTTCAGAAATTTTATTTTTGAACGTCGCCTGAACTGCCTGAAAATTATTGATATCTTTTAACTTCAAACTGTAAATGCTGGCACCAATTTTTTCTATTTCAGTTTTATTGTTCTTACTTAGAAAGGATTTCATGGCTAGAAGATTTTTTTCATTATCATAAAAAGCATTTCCGTCATTCCAGTAGCTATAACGCGATTCACCGAATATCTCCGTCATAACCGGATTGCCATTTGCTTTATAAAGTGCTGCTAAATAACTTCTGCTCCATGAAGAAGCATTTTGATAACGAAATTCTCCCCCTTTATATGTTTTAGGAAGCTCCTGATATAACCAATTCAAATCGACGAGAATAGTTTGTTCGCTTTTATCGGTTAGCCTATCAATTTTACTCATATTATTTACAAAACGAAGCAGTCTTAACTGATATTTCGCCAGTTCTGTTTTAGGCATTATTTTTTCTGCTTTGTCAAAATTAGTATCTGCATTTACATAATCCCCTTTTAGTGTTTGCAAATATCCCAACGCAATATTCCACAAATACGGCTTTTCAGTATTCCCTGTTGTGGTAATTTTCGAAACTAAATCAAACGCTTTTTTATCAATTTTACTTTTGTTTATTTCTTTATTTTCAGCAACTGAAAGTTTTTTTGCGGGTTCATTTTCTTTTGCGCTTTCTTCAAAAGAATTATTGACATTCTGCTCTTGTTTGTTTACCAATCTGGTAAGCAGATAATTCAGATGTTCACTTTTAGGATCTAATCCGTAAATTTTATCAATAGCCTGTACCTCATCTTTGTAATAACCATGAATCGCCCAAAGTGCTGCTTTCTCTTTATTATCTTTTGCCATTGCTAATGACTTATTCCAATCTGCTTCATTTTGAGGATGAAAACTGTAGGCTGTCACAACTCTCATTTCAGGGCATTTATCAAAAACCTGAGCGTATAAATAATTGGATTCCGAATATTTTTTCTGTTGATATTTTATTCCCGCCACATAAGAAAGGGCTCGATAATACAATATGTTTTTAGGAACTGATTTTTCCGTTTTATTGAAAAACTCAACTGTTTTTGGTTTATTGCTACTATAGAAATAAGCTTTGGTTGTTAGAAACCAATACCTGTTTTTCAGAAATGCATCTGATGTTGTATTATACACATTCTCGATGGACTGAATCATTTTCAAATCATCAAAAGTTTTAGCCACGACCGGATCATAACTCCAGTAATCTTCATTGATAGAAACGGTTTCAATCTTTTGCGCCAAATATAAAAACTCAATAAAACTCTTGATTTTAGCTTCTTTTAAATCAATCTTTTTATCCCATTTTAAGGAAGTTGCATTTGGTTTTTTGGTTTTAAAGAAAACATGAAGATCTGTAATTTCGGTTTTATTCCCTGAAATTTTACTTTCACTGGAATATCTTGGTGTAAGATCTCCAATTAAAAAATAACTGACACTTGCCGTGTCCATTTTTGTTTTTAAATAATTTTTCCAATCCGATTTTATGTCTTCATTAAATCTTGAATTATGTTGTGTGTCAAATCCAATTCCGTAAAAAACATCTCCCGACAAAAAAAGCGGAGAATATGATTTATCTGTAAATGTTTCAGGAGTAAAATTTGAATTATAACCAAAAAAGTCCCAGTCGTCTCCACCTCCGCAAGCATAAATTATTCCGTAAACAGCAAACAAAGCTACGCTAGAAACAAGAAACAACTTGTTCAAAAATATTCTTTTCATAATTTTTTAAATTGAATTCATCTAAATCGTAAAATATAATTTCCTTTGGAGTGTTTGCCACATTTTCATTTAGCTCCTCTCCCATCATTTTTAAATCTTCAGCAGAAATTGCTTCAATCTTCAGCGTGTCTCCTTCTTCATAAAAAAATCCATTTTTATAATTAGACTTTTTTACTTTAAAAAACAGGGCATTTATCTGTTCAAAATTCTTATCCTTTTTAAGCTGAGCGACATTCAGCTTAGAACGTAAACCGATCACTTTTTGATTTCGGATATGAATTGCCCACGAATAAATCGGCAACGCAATATCAAGATGCAAAGGATATTTCTTCAAACTTTTGAGATATTTTTCTGCTATTTGATGGTTGTATATAGAATTTATGGAATCCGGAGCAATAGATCCCATATTATAATACATCAAAACGCCTGAGTCAACATTTGGAATTTTAGTCCTTTTAAAATATTTAACCTGATGTAACCGAATTGTTGCCGAGAGTCTTTTATGAGAAAGCTTTTTAAAACGCTCGATAAACTTCAAATAATTTTCTTTACTGGCCAGTGTCCAGTCGCAATCAATCTGAATTTCACTACAAACTATATTATTTTTTTCATTAATCACGTTTACTAAATGAAGCGTCTTTTCAGCCAGATTGTCAATATCAAAATTGGACTTTAACATGACTTTATTTTGAATAAAAACCACTGGAACAATGTCAAATTTACTAACATTCCCTTGAAAATGTATCGGACTAACCGGAATTGGTTCTGTCATTTTTGGGTTTAAACCAACATCAAAGTAGCGAATATAAAGTTTCTCAACGTTATTATCCTTCAAAACCTCTTTTTCTGTTTCAGATAATTTAAAAACCGTTTTCCAATAATAAAAAGCAATAATGGGCTTATCATTTTTACTGCAGGCAATTACTAAAAAAACGGAGAAAATCAGAAAAGACTTTTTGATCAAAACGGAGAGAAATTATAATTTTGAACTCAAAAGTAAGAAATTATATCAAATTATTCCTTTAGAATTTAAGAAATAGATAAAAACGTAAAAGCTCCAAATCCTAATAAATAGATAAAAAATTTCGCTTAAAGCAAATATAATCGTTATTTTGTGCAATCAAATTCAAAAACTGTTATGTTGAAAAACAACTTTAAATATATTCCATTTTTACTGGTATTTTTAATGATGAGCTGCGCCAAAAGAGGAAGCATCACCGGAGGACTAAAAGATACTCTGGCTCCTGTTTTAAAATACAGTAGTCCAAAAAATTTCAGTACCGATTTTAAGGCAAATGAAATTATTTTGACATTTGATGAATATGTAAAGCTTAAAAACACCAATAAGCAATTGATTATTTCGCCGCCCATGAAGCATGAACCAATCATTTTGCCAACCACTGCAAGTAAAGAAATCACCATAAAAATTTTAGATACTTTACAGCCCAACACTACGTACAGCATGAATTTCGGGCAAAGTATTGCAGATAATAATGAAGGAAATGCACTTAACCAATTTAAATATGTTTTTTCTACAGGATCTTATATCGATTCACTTTCTATTGGAGGAATAGTAAAAGACGCTTATGAAAAAAATGTAGATAATTTTGTTTCGGTTATGCTATATGAAGTCAATGACAAATTTAAAGATTCTGTTGTTTACAAGGAATTCCCAAGATACATCACCAATACATTAGATAGTTTACGAACTTTTAAATTAGAAAATTTAAAGGCAGGAAAATATCTTTTAGTTGCTTTAAAAGACAAAGGAAACAATAATAAATTTAATCCGAAAGATGACAAAATTGGTTTCATAAAACATTACATTACAGTACCAAATGACACTCTTTTTGAATTAGAACTTTTCAAGGAATCACAACCATTAAAAGCCCTAAAACCAATACAGGCATCCGGAAACAGATTATTTCTTCCGTACGACAGCAAACAGGATTTCACTAATTCTAAACCTAAAATAGTCCTTAAAAACAAAGATGAAATTCTGGAATCTATCGTAACAAGATATCCTAAAAAAGACTCTTTGCAAGTTTGGTACAAACCTATAAAAGTCGACTCCTTATCTATGGAAGTTAGTAATGAGAATTACAATAAAAAATTCACATTTAAGATTAAAGATCAGAAAAAGGATAGCTTAAATGTCACAGCAACACAAAGTGGAGTTCTTAATTTCAGAGACCGATTTACATTGGAATCAGCGACACCTTTGGTGAAATTTGACAAATCAAAAATCAACCTGACGAATAAAGATTCGGTTGCAGTTGATTTTACCACGGAATATGATGAATTCGATCAAAAACTATATGTTGATTTCAAGAAAGAACCTTTAGAAAAATATAAATTTACTTTTCTACCAGGCGCTTTAACAGACTTTTACGATAAAAGCAACGACACTTTATCTTATAAATTGAGTACTAAAGAATATGCTGATTATGGGAATTTAGTTTTGAATTTAAAAAATGTAAAACGCTTTCCAATTATTGTTGAAATAACCAATAAAAAAGGAGATGTTGTTCTTGCCAGCCAATATTCTGAAGGACAAACAAAACTTACATTTGATTTAGTTGAACCCAATGCTTTTACACTTCGAATAACTTATGACGACAATAAAAATAAAATTTATGATTCGGGGAATTTCCTAAAGAAAACCTATGCCGAAGAAGTGTTTTATTATCAAAAAGAAGTTGACGTTCGAACGAATTGGGATGTCGATGAAACTATTGATATGAGTATTCCTTATAATCCAGAACTGGAGAAAAAAGAAGATGACAAAAAGAAAAAGGATGCAATAAAAAAGAGCAAAGCTTTTTAGACTTTAACTTCAAAAACATCTTTATCACTCAAAAAATCTAGTTTTTTTCGCGTTTCCAACATTACATTTTTATCCAATTCAACAATAAAAACGCCTTCTGTTTCTTGCGGTTGCAGGATATAATTCCCTAAAAAATTTACCACTTGCGAATGTCCGATATGTTCATAATTGTTAGCATCCAAACCAATTCTGTTTACACCAACAACATAGCTCAGGTTTTCAACAGCACGTGCTTTCAATAAAATATCCCAGGCATTTGTGCGCACTTTTGGCCAATTGGCAACATATAAAAGCAGATCGTAATTCTCTACATTTCTTGCAAAAACCGGAAATCTCAAATCATAGCAAACCTGCAGGCAAATTTTCCAGCCTAAATAATCAACTATTACTTTTTCGGTTCCGGCCGTATATGTTTTGTCTTCGCCCGCAAGCGTAAACAAATGTCTTTTATTATAATATTGAATTTCTCCAGAAGGAAAAATAAAGAACATTCGGTTATAAAACTGATCGTTTTCGGTAATGATCAAACTTCCAGTCACAGCACAATTTTTCTGTTTTGCAGCAGATTTCATCCACAGAATTGTTTCCCCATTCATAGCCTCAGCCATTGCTAAAGCATTCATAGTAAATCCGGTAGAAAACATCTCTGGTAAAACAATCAAATCAACTTCAGAATCGATTTGATTGATCTTCGATTCAAAGTTATTTCTGTTTTTTAAAGCGTCTTCCCAATAAAGATCTGATTGAATAAGTGCGATTTTCATCTTTCAAAAATACGAATTTTAAGATAAAAAATATTTTTTTCGTAAAAAGCACTTTCTGCAAAAATTTCTCAAAACACCTTTAGAAACCTCAGGTCTTTTGGAATTTAAAAATACTTCAATAAAAAATATTGCAAAAAAAATGCAATTTGTGCAAAAAAAATGCAGATGTGAAAAATTAATATTTATATTTGATCGCCAATAAAAAACCAAAACAAAACATGAAAACCAAAGTATTATGAAAACAAAGCTAATTTCATTAGTGTTTATTGGGGGGATGATCTTCTCAGGAAACGCAAAAGAGGTTGCAATTAAAAAGCATCTTTTTGAACAAAAAAGCAATCAAGTTGAAATCACTGGCCAGGTTTTAGGTCAGGATGACGGAATGCCAATTGCAGGAGCTACTATTTATGCCGAAAGCAATAGTAAACTAGCAACAATATCTGATGAAAACGGAAAATTCAAATTAACTGTTCCAGAAAACGAAGCTCACGTTATTGTAACCTACATGGGCTACGAAACTTTTTCTTTTGCCTTAATTAAAACTACAGATTTAGTCATTAGATTAAAACCTGCTGAGAATGTTTTGGATCAGGTTGTAGTAACCGCTCTTGGTGTTAAAAAAAGCAGTAAATCAATTGCCTATGCAGTTACTGAACTTAAAGGAACCGAATTTACAAAAGCCAAAGAAACCAATATTGCAAACGCCTTAGTTGGTAAAATTGCCGGTGTAAATGTGAGCAGTACCGCAACGGGGCCTAACGGATCAACCAGAGTTGTGATTCGTGGAAACGGTTCCCTAAACGGAAACAACCAACCCATGTATGTGGTAAATGATCTACCAATTGACAATACCCAGCTTAACCTTCCGGGAATTGGAAATGGCGCAGGTTCTACCAGAATCAATGTTGACAGAGGTGACGGAACATCGGTAATAAATGCAGATGATATTAAGACCATCACGGTCTTAAAAGGAGGAACTGCAGCCGCATTATACGGTGCAAATGCTGCTAATGGGGTCATTTTAATTCAAACCAAAAGAGGTTCAGCACAAAAAGGAATTGGAGTGGAATACAATACTTCATTTACATTCGAAACACCATCAATCATACCCGATTGGCAGTATGAATACGGTTCAGGGGCACTCGGAAAAAAACCAACGACACAGGCAGAAGCCATTGCCGATGGCCGATGGTCATGGGGAGCAAAAATGGACGGAACAAATGTTGTTCAGTTTGACGGAGTTGCCAGACCATACGTTGCACAAAAAAACAATATCAAAAACTTCTACGATACCGGAACAACTTTTATAAATTCGATAGCATTAGCTGGCGGAAGTGAAAAAGCTACAGGACGTCTTTCGTTCTCAAACATGGATAATGAGGGTGTTGTCCCTAATTCTGATTTTAATCGCAAAAGCATCAATATTGCAAGTGATGTAAACTTAACAAACTGGTTAAAATTTGATGTGGTTGCCCAATACAATATCGAAAAATCAAATAACCGAACAACCGTTTCAGATGCTGAAGCCAATCCAAACTGGGCAACTTATATGATTGCAAACAGCGTTGACATTAGAAACCTGTCTCCCGGCTATGATGAAAATGGTATAGAGGAAGCCTGGAATCCGGTTGCTGTGGCAACAAATCCATATTACACGATCAATAAAATCAAAAACAGCGATACTAAAAACCGTTTTATAGGAATGTTAAATGTGAAACTGAATTTCACGCCTGAATTATTTCTTCAGGGACGAATTGGACAGGATTTTACTAATTATGAATTCTTTGGATACATTCCAAAAACAACTTTAAACAATCCGGTTGGATACGCTCAAGGCTCAAGAATGAAAATTTCTAACCTGAATTCTGAGGCAATTCTTAACTATACCAAGAAAAATATTTACGGCGATTTCTCTTTAAATGCTTTAGTTGGGGTTAACTCTCGTACCAATTTAAGAGACGAAATCAGAGTCGAAGGTTCTAACTTTGTATTAGATGATTTTTATGCTCTGAGTAATCTTTCGACACTAACGTATAGTTATCCTTATGGAAAAACGAAAACAAATTCGGTTTACGGCGCAGCAGATTTTGATTATAAAAACATAGTATTTTTAAACGTAACGGGACGTCAGGATTGGTTCTCAACACTTTCAAAAGACAACAATACTGTATTCTATCCTTCAGTTGGAACAAGTATAATCCTTTCGGATATCGTAACAATGCCAGATTGGATTTCATTTACAAAACTTAGATCTTCATGGGCTCAGGTTGGTGGAGCAACGCCCGATCCTTATGCATTGAATCAATCTTATTCTATGATTCAGGGCGGACATAATGGTCAGCAATTACAAGGGCCAACCAGTTCAAGAGTTCCAAATTCTACTTTAAGTCCGTTAACATCAACAACCTTTGAAGTTGGAGCCGATTTAGGGTTTTTCCGTAACCGTTTAAACCTTGATTTTGCATGGTACAATCGTGCTACTACAAATGATATTGTTGAAACTACAATTTCAAATGCTTCAGGAGCGAGTACTGCATTATTGAATCTTGGAAAAATGAGAAACAAGGGAGTTGAACTCTTACTTAGCGGTAAAATTATTAATTCGAAAGATTTTTCATGGGACGCAAGTTTCAATGGATCTTATAACGAAAACACAGTTGAAGCACTTACAGATCAGCTAACATCAATTACAATGGCGACTTCTGTAAACGGATATGTAACGATAACAAGTGATGTTGGCCGCCCGTACAGCATCATTAAAGGTTACAAACCGCGTAAAGATGCGAACGGAAATACCGTTTATAACGTAAGTGGTGGTTCTGCAACTATTGCCCAAGGTCCACTTGAAGAATTAGGTCAGGGTGTTCATCCATGGGCAGCCGGATTTAGCAATGAATTCAAATACAAATCGGTTTCATTTAGCTTTTTAATTGATGGAAAATTTGGAGGTAGCTTATATTCCGGAACTGATTTATACGGAACACGTATGGGACTAACAAAATTAACTTTGGAAGGACGTGAAAGCGGATTACCAATTAAAGGTGTTGACACTAACGGAAATCCGGTTGATATGGTGATTGCACCAGAGAACTTAAGAACTTATTACGATGGTTTAAGAAACATATCTTCAACATTTATTTATGATGCCAGTTTCATAAAACTAAGACAAGTAATTATTGGTTATCAATTGCCTCTTGAAAAAATCAAAGGTCTGTCTAAACTTCAGGGAGCTTCTGTTTCTTTTGTTGCAAGAAACTTATTCATTCTTTACAAGAAAACACCAAACGTAGATCCGGAATCTGTTTTTAGTGCCGGAAATGCTCAGGGTGTAGAACAATTTGGAGTACCAAAAACCAGAAGTTTCGGTTTAAGTTTAAATGTGAAATTCTAAAATTAAAAGACATGAAAAAGATAACCATTTTATATATAACAGGCTTACTTTTAGCAAGTATGACCTCCTGTACCAAGGATTTTGAAGAAATCAACACTAATCCGAATGTAGTTGAAAAACCAAATCCGAATTACATTTTTAGCAAAGCGCAATTAGACGGTTTAAACAATAATTATTTTTTCACCAACATTCTTGAATGTGGCGGAATGTTACAACATTATGCTACTTATAAAGAAGCCTCTGGTGTGGGAGACAAATATTTAAGTAATGAAGTTTACTATTCTGCTTATTTTAATCAGGTTTATCCATTGGCATTAAATGAAACAGAAATTGTAATTAATACTGTAAAAGGCAATTCAAACGATAGTAACAAACTAAATATTGCCAGAATTTGGAAAGCGTATTTATATCACAGAATTACAGATTTGTACGGTGATATTCCGTATTCTGAAGCTGCAAAAGCAAACAGCGAACAAATCTTTCTTCCAAAATACGATTCTCAGGAATTTATTTACAAAGATTTATTAAAAGAGCTTGACGAAGCGGCTACAGCATTAGATGCTTCAAAACCAAGTTTTGGAGGAGCCGATTTTATTTACAATGGCGATGTAGTAAAATGGAAAAAATTCTCGTACTCACTAATGCTTCGCTTAGGATTGCGATTGACTAAAGTTGATCCCGCTTTAGCAAAAACCTGGGTTACCAAAGCTATTGCCGGTGGTGTAATTTTAAATGGAACAGATAATGCCATTATGAAATACACAGATGGCCCAAATGATTTCAACAGAAATCCTGTAGGTTTTGATGCCAGAAGACAAGATTTCACAGCAGGGTCTTTCGGTCAGAAAAATGTTGAAGGAGGAAAATTAGCTAAAACTTTCATCGATTTATTAAAAGCAACTGCAGATCCAAGAATTAGTATTTATTCAGGAGTTTGGCAGGGAACAGTTCAAAACACAACGCTTGCCGTGCAAAAAGGTTTTCCGAACGGAACTAAAACTGCACCAACAGCTACTGAACAAGCCACTTATTCTGAACCTAATCAAAGTACTGTTTTCAAATATGATGCGCCATTAGTACTTATAAGTAATGCAGAAACCAATTTATATCTTGCAGAAGCTGCAGCAAGAGGCTGGTATACTTTAGAAACAGATAAAGATCTATATGAAAAAGGAGTAAAAGCATCTTTCTTAAATATGGGAATTTACGGTGCAGCTTATACAATTACAGATGCAACACCTTATTTAACGGCAAATCCATTTAATACTGCAGGATCATTTGAAGCAAAAATGAATCAGATTCATACTCAAATTTATGTAGCCTTATTTGTAGATGAACAAGAAATTTATGCCAATTGGAGAAGAACGGGTTATCCGGTTTTGGTTCCGATAAACTTTCCAGGAAATGTTACAAATGGCACAATCCCAAGACGACTCAAATATTCAACGAGCGAATATTCTGTAAATTCAACTAACTTAGCAGAAGCAGTTAAGCGTCAGGGAGAAGACACTTTTACAACTAAAATCTGGTGGGATAAATAATAATACAAAGAGATAAATGAGCATTTTAATTCTTACGGCATGCATTGCGTTTTTAATCATTCAGATAGGTTGGCTTAAAATCAATCCGTTTATTGCCTTTATCATAACAGCTTTATTAGCAGGTCTATTTTTAGGCCTGCCAATAAATACTTTGTCACAAACGGTTCAAAAAGGTTTAGGCGAAATGTTAGGATCTGTCACTTTGATTATTGTTTTCGGAACCTGTATTGGTAAACTTACCGTTTCATCAGGAGCCGCCAATGTCATTGCCAAAACTGTTATGGGATGGACAGGCAAAAAATACGTTCGCTTAGGATTAATGATTACCGGATTTATTGTCGGGATACCTTTATTTTATAGTGTTGGATTTATTTTGTTAGTACCTCTAATCTTTTCAGTAGCCCATCAATTTAAACTTTCAAAAGTATATCTGGGAATTCCAATGCTCGCATCGCTTTCAGTAGCACACGGTTTTTTGCCCCCACATCCGTCTCCAATGGCGTTAAGCAGTATTTTGAATGCTGATATTGGACTTGTTTTAATTTATGGAATTATCATCGCCATTCCGACCATTTTTATCGCTGGTTTATTGTTTTCTAATTTACTTAAAAACATTAGGTCCGAATCTGATCATGAAATTCTGAATGTCGAAGAAGTTGTAAATAAAGGCAAGCAACCCAGTTTCGCGCTTAGTTTATTCTCTGCTTTATTTCCGGTTTTCGGATTAACAATAACTTCAATTCTACCTTTACTTTCAGATAATGAAACTCTACTAGACATTTGCAAAACAATTGGCGAACCAAGTATGATTATGTTGATTTCGCTGCTTATTTGTACCTACACTTTAGGCATCAGAATGAACCGAAGCATCCCGTCAGTAATGGATGATTATGCCGTTGCCATAAAAGATATTGCTTTAATTGTTTTGATTATTGGGGGTGCCGGAGCTTTGAAAGAAGTGATGATGATAAGTGGTGTAAACGAAACTATTGTATCGACTTTAACCCAAACAAATATTCATCCTTATTTACTCGCGTGGATTATGGCTGCTATTATTCGTGTCTGTGTGGGTTCTGCAACAGCAGCCGGTCTAATGACTGCCAGCGTTTTACTCCCTTTATTACAAGCTAATAACCTAGACCCAAATCTATTAGTTTTATCCGTTGGCGCCGGAAGCTTAATGTGCTCGCATGTAAATGATCCTGGCTTTTGGATGTTCAAAGAATATTTCAATGTCAGCCTGAAAGATACTTTTAAATCATGGACTGTCATGGAATCCTTAGTATCTGTTTTAGGAATTGTTTTCGTTTTTATTTTAAACTCTATAATACATTAATATCATGAATTTATTACCTCAGGAAAAATTTGAAACCCTTGGCTTATCATTACCGCCAGCACCTCAACCTCTTGGTATATATAAACCTTATTTAGTCGACGGAAAATATCTCTACCTCTCAGGTCACGGACCAGTTCGTGATGACAAATCTTTAATTATTGGAAGAATTGGAGACGATATGGATATCGAAGAAGGAAAATTGGCCGCAAGACAGGTTGGTTTAACAATGCTTTCGACAATTGTGACCAATTTTGGAAGTCTGAACAAAGTGAAAAGAGTTATAAAAGTGCTAGGAATGGTGAATTGCAATGGCGATTTCCTTAGACATCCATACGTTATCAACGGCTGCAGCGAATTGTTCGCTGAAGTGTGGGGACAAGAAAACGGAATCGGTGTTAGAAGCGCCGTAGGAATGGGATCTTTACCCGACAACATTCCTGTGGAAGTAGAAGCCGTTTTCGAATTATTTTAATAAAAAAGTTATGCCACAGATTAAATAATTTTAAAAGATTAAAATTTGTTTGCTATCACCCAACCGATAGCGGATAGGCAAAATAATTACACAAATTTTCAAGAATAAATTGAACGTAATGATTTGTGGAAATTCGGGAAATTCGTGGCGAAAAAAAAATCAATTTAATCTGTGAAATCTGTGGCAAAAAAATAAAAACATGAATATAAATACTCCACAAACAAGAATTGCAACTTTCGGAGAATTATTACTTCGGATGAGTGTTGCAGATGGAAATCGGTTTACGCAGGCCAATGAAATAAAAGTTCATGTAGGCGGTGCCGAAGCCAATGTTTGTGTTCTGCTTTCTCAACTCGGCATTCAGACTGATTATATTACAAGATTACCGCAAAATGATTTGGCACAATTGGCTTTAAACGAATTGCAGAAATACAAAGTAAATACTTCAAAATGTATTTATGGCGGAGAACGTTTGGGTTTATATTTTGTCGAATCCGGAAATCAAATCAGACAATCGCAGGTTATTTACGATCGTAGTAATTCTTCTTTCGCAACTATTCAAAAAGATCAAATTAATTGGGATTTGGCTTTCGCCGATGTGACTCATTTTCATTGGTCCGGAATTAGTCCGGGCGTTTCTAATGAAGCAGGCTTGGTTTGTAAGGAAGCAATTCTTTCGGCACATAAAAAAGGCTTATTCATTTCTTCTGATTTTAATTATCGTTCGAAATTATGGCAATATGGAAAACATCCATCTGAAATTATGCCTGATTTACTTCAATACAGTACGATCACAGTTGCCGATTTAGATGCGATTGAAATTTACTTCGGAATAAAAACTGATAAAAACGAATCCGATGCAAATCGTTTTCAAAAAACATTTGAATTATTAAAAGAGAAAATGCCTTTTCTAAAAACGCTGGCAATGAGTTTTAGAAAATCAGATGGATTAGCCCATTTATACAAAGGTATGCTACTTCACGAAGATCATTTTTATGAAACTAAAGAATACAAAATACATTTTGTCACCGACCAAATTGGATCCGGAGATGCCTTTAACGCAGGATTATTATACGGCCTGTCCAACAAATTATCAGGACAGGAATGCATTGATTGGGCAACAGCCTGCAGTGTTATCAAACAAAGTATACACGGAGATTTTGCCATGAGCAATCCAACAGAAATAAGTCATTTTATTGCAAATGGCGCAAGTAACAGAATCAATAGATAAATTAGAATTAAGAATATGTACAGCATTTTAAAAGCACAAGGCGTACTTCCGTTAGTAACACAAATCAATATCGAAACAGCTAAAATAGTGTTGCAATCGGCGGCTGATGCCGGTATAAAAATTATTGAGTTTGCTGCTCGGGCAGATAATGCAAAAGAAGTTTTTACTCAAATGATCGCTTTTAAAAAAGCAAATAATTTAGATGTTAAAATCGCTGTTGGATCTATTTTAAGCGTTGATGATGCCAAGACCTTTCATAAATTGGGAGCTGATTGTATTGTTTGTCCTCACACCGACTTAGAAATCGGCAATTATTGCCTAAAAAACAATATTTACTGGATTCCCGGCGCCGCTACTTTAAATGAAATCCTTCACGCCAATAAATTAGGTGCTGAAATTGTAAAACTTTTTCCTGCTGATAAAATTGGCGGTCCAGGTTATGTAAAAGCAATAAGAGCTCCGTTTCCAAATTTAAAAATAATGCCAACAGGAGGTGTAACTTTAGAAGAAAGCAATCTAAAATCATGGTTCAAATCCGGCGTTGTTTGTGTTGGAATTGGTTCTAATTTATTTTCGAAAGAAATGCTTTTGAATTTAAATTATGCGCAATCGCTTAAAGCTTTTAAAGATTTAATTGAAGTTGTCGAAAAAACAAAAAATTAATTATGCAAAAAAATTGGTGGAAAATTAATTCCGAAATCAACACAGATACTCCATTTTTAGCCGTTTACGAAGATCGTATTCGCTTTAATCTGGAACGGCTTATTGGCGCCGTAAATGGTGATACTCAAAAATTAAGACCTCACATCAAAACACATAAAATTGGAGAAATTCTTGAGTTGTTCAAAATCTACAATATCAAAAAAGTTAAATGTGCTACCATTGCGGAGGCAGAACTTGCTGCACTTCATGAAATTCCGGATGTGCTTCTCGCCTATCAGCCTGTTGGTTTAAAAAAGGAACGCTGGATCTCGTTGATACAAAAATATCCTGAGACCCATTTTTCAACTATTGTCGATAATTTAGAATCGGCGAAAGCTTTAAATGAAATTGCCGACGAAAATAATCTTAAACTAACTATTTATTTAGATCTAAACACAGGAATGAACAGAACCGGAATTTCGATTTCTGAAAAATGGACAGAACTAATTGAAGATATTATTCAATTAAAGAACATTCATTTCGCCGGAATTCATATTTACGACGGTCATTTAAAAGGAAGCGTTACAGAACGAAACCTCGAAGCTTCAAATTCATTTTCAATTATTGAAAAGGAAATCGAAAAACTACAATCAAAGTTTAATTTTAAGCTAAAAATTGTTGCCGGAGGATCAAATACATTTCCATTTTACGCCACTCAGGAAAATGTTGAATGCAGTCCCGGGACTTTTGTTTTTTGGGATTCAAACTACCAGATTAATTTACCTGAACAAGAATTCAAACCCGCTTTAGTTATTGTCGGAACTATTATTTCAAAACCAACAAATTCAACGGTTTGTATTGATATTGGATACAAATCGGTTTCTTCGGAAAATCCAATCGATAAGAGATTAGTGATTTTAAACGATGAAAATCTAATTCCGATTTCACACTCAGAAGAACATCTGATTCTGGAAAATCGTGGTAAAAACCAATATGCGATTGGTGACACGATTTACGCTCAACCTTACCATGTTTGCCCCACTTGCGCACTTTATGATTCGGTTCAGGTTGTCAATAACGAACATCAAATTTGTGATCAATGGCTAGTCGTTGCACGAAGCAGAAAAATTAATATATAAAAAAATTAAGTCGAAATATATGTTTATAATAGACGCCCATTTAGACCTGAGCATGAATGCGATGGAATGGAACCGAGATTTAAGAAATGACGTTCCCACTTTACGTCATTTAGAAAAAGGAATGACAGATAAACCGGACCGCGAACGCGCGACAGTTTCTTTCCCTGACTTAAGAAAAGGCAATATTGGTATTGTGGTTGCAACTCAAATTGCACGTTTTGTAAAACCGGACAGTATTATTCCCGGTTGGAATTCTCCAGAACAAGCCTGGGCGCAAACACAAGGCCAGCTGACGTGGTACAAAGCTATGGAAGAAGCAGGAGAAATAACAGCCATTACCGATAAAAAATCACTTCAAAAACAAATTGACAATTGGAACGATGGAACGCCAAACGATAAAAAAGCAATTGGTTATATTTTGAGTTTAGAAGGTGCTGATTCTATCATTGATATTTCTTACTTAGAAAAAGCATACAATTACGGATTAAGAGCCATTGGTCCCGCGCATTATGGCCCGGGTCGTTACGCAAACGGAACGGATGCAACCGGAAAAATGAATCAAAATGGTCTTGATTTATTGAAAGAAATGGAGCGTTTGAATATTATTTTGGATGCAACTCATTTATGCGATGATGCTTTTTGGCAGGCTTTAGATTATTATAATGGTCCCGTTTGGGCAAGTCATAATAACTGCAGAAGCCTTGTAGATCACAATCGTCAATACAGCGACGAAATGATTAAAGCTTTAATTTCAAGAGGAGCTGTTATTGGAGGAGCTTTAGATGCCTGGATGTTAGTTCCTGATTGGGAAAGAGGTCTTTCGACTCCACAAGGCACAAGCTGTAATCTTGAAACTGTTTTCAAACACATGGATCACATTTGCCAATTGGCTGGAAATGCAGATCATATCGGAATCGGTTCTGATCTTGACGGCGCGTTCGGAACAGAACAATCTCCATACGATTTAAATACGATTGCCGATTTGCAAAAACTCGTTCTTATCTTTAAAGACAAAGGGTATTCTGATGATGATTTAAATAAAATCTTTCATCAAAACTGGATTAATTTCCTGATAAAAAACTGGGATTAAATAAAAACTAAACTTGGAACTGCCTTCTTGTAGGATTGTAATTTTTCGTCGTTAGGATCAACTTCCGTGACAACGTAATCAACTTCAGATAAGTTGGCAATTTTCATTTTTAGAACCGTGTCCAGTTTTTCAGAAATAGTCAAAATAGCTGTTTTTTCAGAAGCCTGAATCATTGCTTTTTTTACCTGAACGGTTTCCCAATCAGAATCTGAGAATCCACCTTCGATATCTAAAGCATTAGTTCCTAATATTAACAAGTCAACTTTAATATTGGCCAATTGATTATAGACATCACCACTCACGCACATTTGGCTGTAAGAAGAAATACTACCGCCAATCATAATAATTTTAACATTCGGTTTATCCAGAAGTTCAACTGCAGACAAAACAGTAACTGTAAAAATAGTCAGATTTAGATCATTAGGAATTAAGCGAATGAACTCTCTTATTGTAGTTCCGCCGCCAATTAACAAAACCATTCCGTCGTGAAGTAAGCCTAAAGTTTTTTGCGCAATGATTTGTTTTGATTCGCCTGCATAAGTTTGATTTGATGAAGAATGGTGGTACGCTTTAGTCATCGCGCCTCCTTTTACTTTAATCAATAATGATTCTGATTCAAGTTCGTTGATATCGCGTCTAACGGTATCTTCTGAAACAAATAATTTAGCCGAAAGTGTTTCAAAACTTACGCGGGTATGCAGGTTAATTTCTTTTAAAATAAGACTTTTACGTTCTTCCTTGCTATAGTTTACCACTTCATTCTCATTATTCATGCAAATTCAATTTTATTGGAAACAAATGTAAACAATAAATGCAATATTATTGCGAAACAAATTCCAGCACAAAGTAATAAAAAAGTTAATTAACCTATTCCAAAGACCTTTAAACAAAAAATGCCTTTGCAAAAAAAATGCAGTTTAATTTACAAATGATAAATTTGTTTAACAAACCAGAAACTAACCATGCTAAAAAATATATTCCTTCTTTTGATATTTTGCTATTCTGTAGGAAATGCGCAAACATCTTCTGAAAACAGTTCGATAATTCCGGCTCCAAATTCATATAAGGCAAATGGCGATAGTATTACTTTAACCGGGCAGATAAAAATTTCTTTTGAGAAAAATAAATTCAGCACAAAAGAACTTAAAACAGCTCAAATTTTCGAATCTGCTATCAATAAAAATACAGCTTCAAAAAAAAGTAATATTGAAGTATTGTTTATCACTCAAAACCCTTCGGCTACGTTAAAAAAAGAAGCTTATAAAATAAATATTACTGCCAAAAAAATAACCGTGACCGGAAGTGAAGAAGGATTATTTTATGCCGTTCAGAGTTTATTGCAAATGTTGCCAAATAAACCATTTGCAAGAGAAATAAAATTGCCCTTCGTAACCATTGAAGATGCGCCACGATACGCCTACCGCGGTTTACACTTAGATGTTTGCCGGCACTTTTTTACCATTGATGTTATAAAAGATTTTATATCACAAATGTCCAGCTATAAATTAAATAATTTTCATTGGCATTTAACAGACGATCAGGGCTGGAGAATTGAGATAAAAAAATATCCAAAATTAACCGAAGTCGGATCTAAAAGAGCACAGACTTTAGTGGGAAATAAATTCGAAAGATTTCCTTATTTTTTTGACAGAAATCCATACGGAGGTTTTTATACGCAGGAAGAAATTAAGGAGGTTGTAAAATTTGCTGAAGAACATTATGTAAATGTCATTCCCGAAATCGAAATGCCAGGTCATGCAACTGCAGCAGTTACCGCTTATCCAAATTTATCCTGTTTTCCGGATCGTTCTTATAAAGTTGTAGAATATTGGGGTGTTTTTGAAGATATTTTCTGTGCAGGAAAAGAAGAGACTTTTACTTTTTTAGAAGATGTTTTAACAGAAGTTATGGCGTTATTTCCGAGTAAATACATTCATATTGGCGGAGACGAATGCCCAAAAACAAGATGGAAAGAATGTCCGAATTGCCAAAAGAGAATCAAAGATTTGGGATTAAAAGATGAACACGAATTACAAGGTTATTTAACCAAAAGAATAGAAAAATTTCTGAACGCACACGGCAGACAAATATTAGGCTGGGATGAAATGCTTGAAGGCGGATTGGCGCCAAACGCAGCCGTAATGTCCTGGAGAGGTGAATCTGGTGGTATTAGCGCAGCAAAACAAAAGCACCTTGTTATAATGAATCCCGAACAATATCTTTATTTAGATTATAATCAGGGCTATTCTCCACAAGAACCTTTAACCGTTGGAAGACTAGTTACTGTTGAGAAAATATACAATTACAATCCAACTCCTGTTGATAGTCTGACAATTGAAGAACAAAAATATATTTGGGGTGTTCAATCGAATCTTTGGTCAGAATATTTAACGAGTCCGGCCAAACTAAATTATCAACTTTACCCCCGACTATTTGCTTTGGCAGAAATTGCCTGGACAGAACCTCAAAACAAAAACTACAACAATTTTGTTTTGAACCGAATGCCGCATCACATTGAAAAATTAGAATTACAAAAACGATTATATAAAGCTCCAACACCTTTCGGCTCGACCGAAACCGCCTTAATCGCCTCAAAATATCTTTTAGACCTAAAACCAACCATCAAAAATGGAAAGATTTTCTATACCATTGACGGTTATAACCCAGATGAAACTGCAGAACTTTACGAAAAACCGGTAACAATCAATATTCCGAAAGGCGAATACAGAATCATTAAAACGGTTCAAATCAGCGAAAGCGGACGAAAAAGTTCAATCAATAAAATATTGGTTCGAAATCCGGAATTAAAATCGGCCTTAACTATAAAACCAACTAAAAATGGTTTGAAATATGACTATTTTACCGGAACGTTATTTCAACAAGTTCAGGATTTAGAATTAGCAAAACCTGTTAATTCGGGAATTTTTGAAGGCGCCATAAGCAGCGAAAAATGGAAAACGAAAACAGAACGTTATATCGGCTTAAAATTTAATGGGTATATCTATATTCCAGAAACAGCAAATTATACGATTTCAATGCTTTCAGATGATGGATCGAAGCTTTTTATCGACAATGAATTAGTTGTCAATAATGATGGTATTCATTGGCTGAATGAAGCGTATGGAGCTGCAAAACTTGAAAAAGGTTTTCACAAAATAAACATCAGTTATTTTGATCAGATTGGCGGAACTACTCTAAGCTGTTTCATTCAGCAGGAAGGAAAAGAAAAGCAAGAAATAAGCGGTTCGCAGTTGTATTATGAATAGGACATAAAAAAAGCATCCGCTACAACGGATGCTTTTTTATTTAAAACTATTTTTCTTTGGATTAACCTTTTAAACTTGCAGCTAAATATTCACGGTTCATACGTGCGATATTTTCAAGAGAAATTCCTTTTGGACATTCTACTTCACAAGCTCCAGTGTTGGTACAGTTACCAAAACCTTCCAAATCCATTTGGTGAACCATGTTTAATACACGCTCAGTAGCTTCAACTTTACCTTGTGGTAATAATGCAAACTGAGACACTTTTGCACCAACGAACAACATTGCTGATGAGTTTTTACAAGTTGCAACACAAGCTCCACAACCAATACAAGCAGCAGCATCAAATGATTTGTCTGCATCGTCTTTGTTGATTGGAATTGTATTAGCATCAATTGTATTTCCAGATGTATTTACCGAGATAAATCCTCCAGCGTGTTGAATTCTGTCGAAAGAACTTCTGTCAACAACTAAATCTTTAATTACCGGGAAAGCTTTTGCTCTAAATGGCTCGATAAAAATCGTATCACCATCTTTAAACATACGCATGTGCAGCTGACAAGTTGTAACTCCTCTGTCTGGCCCGTGTGCTTCTCCATTGATAAATAAAGAACACATTCCACAGATTCCTTCACGACAATCGTGGTCAAATGCTACTGGCTCTTCTCCTTTGTTGATTAATTGTTCGTTAAGAACATCAAGCATTTCAAGGAAAGACATATCTGGTTCGATTCCGTCGATTGGGTAATCAACAATTCCCCCTTTATCCTGGGCGTTTTTCTGACGCCATATTTTTAATGTAAGTTTCATTTTGTATAAGTTTTAAGTATTAAGAAGTATCTAAACTTTCTTAAATACTATTTATAGCTTCTTTGAACTAATTTAATGTTTTCGTAAACTAGAGGTTCTTTGTGTAATACAGCATCACTTGGTTTTCCTTTGTATTCCCAAGCTGCAACATATGCAAAGTTTTCGTCATCACGAAGTGCTTCTCCTTCTTCTGTTTGGTATTCTTCACGGAAGTGACCTCCACAAGATTCATTACGGTGCAATGCATCTTTTGCGAACAATTCTCCTAACTCTAAGAAATCGGCAACACGAGTCGCTTTCTCTAATTCCTGATTAAATTCGTTAGCGCTTCCAGGAACTTTTACATCTTTATAAAACTCTTCACGTAAAGCAGCAATTTCTTCGATAGCTTCAGTTAAACCTTTAGCATTACGAGCCATACCCACTTTATCCCACATGATTTTTCCTAATTTCTTATGGAAATAATCTACAGAATGAGTTCCTTTATTATTGATAAATCTGTCGATTTGATCTTTTACTTCTTTTTCTGCTGCTACGAATTCTGGTAAATCTGTAGAAATTTCTCCCATTTTAATATCCGGAGCTAAATAATCTCCAATAGTATAAGGAAGAACAAAATATCCATCAGCTAAACCTTGCATCAAAGCAGAAGCCCCAAGTCTGTTTGCTCCGTGATCAGAGAAGTTAGATTCTCCAATTGAGAAACATCCAGGAATTGTAGTCATTAAGTTATAATCAACCCAGGTTCCACCCATTGTATAGTGAACTGCAGGATAAATCATCATTGGTGTTACATAAGGATCTTCGTCAACAATCTTCAAGTACATTTGGAATAAATTTCCGTATTTACTTTTTACGATTGCAGTTCCTAATTTAATAACCAATGCTTTATCATTAGCATCTAAACCTTTTACATAAGCTTCTTCAGTTCCGTAACGCTGAATTGCCGCAGCGAAATCTAAGTAAACAGCTTCTCCCGTTTTGTTAACTCCAAATCCGGCATCACATCTTTCTTTTGCAGCACGAGATGCAACGTCACGAGGTACTAAGTTACCAAAAGCAGGATATCTTCTTTCTAAGAAATAATCTCTTTCGGCTTCAGATAAATCAGTTGCTTTTTTCTTTCCTTCACGAATTGCCTGAGCATCTTCTAATTTTGCAGGAACCCAAATACGACCGTCATTACGTAATGATTCAGACATCAAAGTCAATTTTGACTGGTGATCTCCAGAAACCGGAATACATGTTGGGTGAATTTGTGTGTAACAAGGATTTGCGAAAAACGCTCCTTTTTTATGAATTTTCCAAGCTGCTGTTGCGTTACTTCCCATAGCATTTGTTGACAAGAAAAATACGTTTCCGTATCCTCCAGAACCAACTACTACCGCGTGAGCTGAATGTCTTTCTATTTCTCCGGTAATCAAGTTACGAGCGATAATACCTCTTGCTTTTCCGTTAACGATTACGATGTCAAGCATCTCGTGACGGTTGTACATTTTTACTTTACCACGACCAATCTGACGGTTCATTGCAGAATAAGCTCCTAACAATAATTGTTGCCCAGTTTGTCCCTGTGCGTAAAAAGTACGAGAAACCAAAGTTCCTCCAAAAGAACGGTTATCTAAAAGTCCGCCATATTCACGAGCCAACGGCACCCCTTGAGCCACACATTGGTCAATAATATTTGCAGAAACTTCTGCTAAACGGTGAACGTTTGCTTCACGCGCACGGTAGTCCCCCCCTTTTACAGTATCGTAGAACAATCTGTAAACCGAGTCACCATCACCTTTATAATTTTTTGCTGCATTGATACCCCCTTGTGCTGCAATAGAGTGCGCACGACGAGGTGAATCCTGAAAGCAAAATGCTTTTACGTTATATCCCAGCTCAGCCAAGGTAGCTGCAGCAGAACCTCCAGCTAAACCTGTACCAACGATGATAATATCTAAATTACGTTTGTTAGCAGGGTTTACTAAATTAATATGATCTTTATAATTTGTCCATTTGTCCGATATTGGACCATGTGGAATTTTTGAATCTAATGCCATTATAATTGATATTAATTATTGAAATGATGAAATAATGCGATAATTACGAAAAGTGCTGGTACTACAACTGCAAACCAGTAACCTACTTTACTTAAAAATCTGGAATATTTATTGTGCATCCCCATTGATTGAAGAGAAGATGCGAATCCGTGCCAAAGGTGAAATCCTAAAAGCACAAAAGACACACAGTATAATCCCGTACGAATTGGATCGTGGAATTTGTGCACTAATTCTCCATAATACCTTGTAGCGTCTGGAGCAGTACCTGCAATGTATTTATAACTAACTTCCGGAAACCAAAAATCATAAAAGTGCAATCCTAAGAAAGCCAAGATTACCAATCCAGAAATAATCATATTTCTAGAACTCCATGAAGCATTTGCAGCTCCGTTGTATTTTGCATACGCAATTGGTCTTGCTGCGCTATTTTGAACAGTCAGTACAAATCCCATAATGAAATGGAAAATTACTCCGACGGCCAAAACAGGTTGCATTACATATTGAATTAGCGGATTGTAACCCATAAAGTGAGAAGCTTCGTTAAAAACATTTTCACTAAGAACAGAAATGAAATTTAAGGTAACATGCAGCGCTAAAAACGTGATTAAGAATATTCCCGAAAGTGCCATAGCCACTTTCTTTAAGATGGAAGCATTCAATAGTGCAGATTGTGCCATAAGTGTTTAAGTAGTTTGTTTTAAAAAATTAGACAAAAATAACTCAATTAACAAAGAACTACAACCATTTCGTTGTTATTTATAATCATTTTAAAATAGCCTACGTATTACGTATTTTTACGTATAAAAAATACTTAATATCAAATAATTTTATTATAAAAAACTAAAAACACACACTTTAACCAAATTATTTAACAGCAGCAATGGCGATTGGAGTCTCCTAAAACTTTATCAAATTACTATTTTAATCAAACTTTTAATTTGTTTTCTTCAAAAGTGCCTTCTATTCGAAATTTTGTAGACGAAAAAAATGGTCATTCCATTACATAATTTTACCTTTATCGGCTTCAAAAAAAATGAGAATGAAAACAGGAATTGATGCTATATCTTTTGATGTAGCCAACATACACTTACCCATCAGAACTTTGGCACTTGCCAGAAATATTGAACCAGAAAAATTAGAAAAAGGTCTCGGATTAATTAAAATGACCTTACCAGACGTTCACCAGGATGCTATAGTTTTTGGAGCAAACGCTTTAACCAGACTTATTCTGGAGAACGAAATAAACTTAAACGAAATCAGCCGGATTTATGTGGGCACGGAAAGCGGAATCGATAGTTCAAAACCAATCAGCTCGTATTTAATTAATTTGATGGAACAAAAATTTGGCGAAGATACTCTTGCCGAATGTGATGTTGTCGATTTTACTTTTGCTTGTATTGGCGGTGTTGATGCACTGCAAAACTGTATTGATTTTGTAAAATTGAATCCGACGAAAAAAGCAATTGTGGTTACTACTGATTTTGCGAAATACGATTTAAATTCAACCGGAGAATACACGCAAGGTGCCGGAGCTTTAGCAATGTTGGTAACTTCAAACCCAAGAATTATTGCTTTTGACGAAAATTGGGCAACAAGCACAAAAGGTGTTTTTGACTTTTTCAAACCCTACAGAACACTTTCGAAAGAAGCGATTACGAAAAACGAAAACAATGATCCGTGGTTTGATAATTTAGAAGCTGAAATCGAAATCCATAAAGACCAACCGGTTTTTGATGGTCAGTATTCAAATCAATGTTATATGGATCGTACGCGTAATGCTTACTTCTCCTTCAAGAAATTAAAAAGTACAACCGAAACTTTATACAATACATGGAACAGCATCATCATGCACTTACCTTATTCTTTTCAGGGACGCAGAATGCTTTCTGAAATTTACGCTTTAGATAGTGCAGATAAAATCATTTCAGAAAATATCGAGCCAGCAGATTATCAGAATAAAATTAAGGAAGTTGGAAAATCAGACGACTATAAAAAGTTTGTAACCGAGAAATTACAACCTGCAGAATTGGCTTCTTCTTTAATTGGAAACCTTTATACAGGATCAATTTTCATGGGATTGTTGTCAACTTTAGCTCATTATTACGATACAAAGCAAGAAGTTGCCGGAACTAAATTTGGGTTCCTGGCTTACGGGAGCGGATCGAAATCGAAAGTTTTTGAAGGAACAATTCAACCGGAATGGCAATCGGCTTTAGCCAAAGTCAAACTTTTTGAAAATCTGGAAGAAAGTGTTGAAATTGGTTTTGAAACTTATGAAAGCCTTCACAAAAAACAACAAAAACAAAGCATCAGAACTCCTAAAAACGAATGGGTTTTAGATCGAATTGAGAAAGAGATTCCTAATTTGATTGGGGCTCGTTATTATAAATGGATTGACTAATTAATTCCAATGGAAAAAATCCAAATTCCAATAAAAACAAAACCGAAGCTTAATGTTTCGGTTTTTTTTATGCTTTACTATTAAATTTAACCGCAAAGTACGCTAAGGCTTACGCAAGGTTCGCAAAGCTTTGCGCACTTTGCGGTTAATAAAACATCAATCTTTATTATGCTGTTCCGCATAAGTTTGATTGCCCTTAATAAAATACAAATTAAAACCACAAACTTGGTTCTATCAAAAGCTTATTTCGAAACTAATCCATTTTCTTCTTTTCTAAATAACAACAAACCCAATCCTAAAACAAAAATCACACAACTCAACAACATATAAACTCCATTTTTCAATATAAAAAAAGAGAAACCTATTGCTAACGAAGAAATAAAAACCATCAAGAAACTTATCGTATTTGTTTTGATGAAATTCAACGCATGAAGAGATAGTCCAATAAAAAGCAAAGACGGGCCAACAATCGCAAAAGGATACAAAATTGAAGGTACATTACTAATATGTTGACTTAATTCCTCTCTGGCAAAATCGTCATTACCGAAACCCGTCATGATAAAATCGATTGTACAAAGTCCGATGTGTGCAATAACTCCTAAAGCTGTAACAACTGAAGCAATTGAATTTAATCTGTTCTTAGGAAATACATCGTTAAACGACAACAATAAACAGGCGCCAATTAAATTGAACCAATGTGCAAAATCAATTGGGTCCTGGAAGTCTGGCAATAATTTGGAAAATAGCAAATAACTTGTAACGAAAAATAGCAATCCGAGCGTGCAAAGATGTTTTGTTTTCATAATTTATTTTAAAATTGATGAAACAAAACTAGAATTAAAAACTTCTGTAAACGCCAATATCATTGACTTTGGTACAAAAACTATTGTTTTAGGTACGAAATTACAAAGTCAATATACTTTCTTTGTAATTCTTAGAAACCGGAAGTTCAATTTGAGTCAAAATAACGGTATTTGAGTTTCGCCAGGATTTAAAATGAGAAGGATTTATTAAATGAGAACGATGAATTTGAACTAAAAAAGTAAAATCATCGAGAGTCTTTTTAAGCGAAGAACGAATCAGTTTTGAATGGAGTTTTTCGTTTTCGAGATAGAAAATCTCGACATAATTCTGAGCATTTGAAATACAAACTAAATCGGCTTTTTTGATTTTTAAAATATCTAGTTTGTTTTCTCCTGTGAATGTGAGAACATCCTCTTTTATCGGAATTAATTTAATTAAATATCTTCTCGCCAGAATAACTACGGGAGTTAAAATCAAAGCAACTTTGACAAAAATGACAGAAAAAAACTCAGTAAAACTATAACCGCCTTTTAAAATTGGACTTTTATAAAAGGCATAAATTCCAAACAAATAAATTAGAAAAAAGAAAAGAATACTTCCGATTTCTAAACTGAGATTCCACTTTGAAATTTTCTTATAAATTCTATTTTGAAGAACAGCCAAAACGCTGTAACACAAAAAAGCCAAAACACTAAAACCAAAACTTATGAAGAACCAGGATCGAAAATTTAAAGTTCCGTCATCAAAAGGTTTTATAATAAAAGCGAAAGCAAAAATCCATAAAGCAATAAGTAGCCCAACGACCAGATGATGTTTTATTGATGGATTTAGTTCTTTCATTACTTATAAATAGTAAACTTATTGTGCGATAAAGTAAAACCAAGAATTTTCATAAATCAATACATTTTCTACTCTTCTTTTATTTGTGGTTACTTCGATGTTTTTAAAAATATCTTTATTATTAATCAATTAATTCCTTTTGTCCCTTCCTGCAAAGTATTGTAATTGCAATAAAAACAAAACTACGATAAATTGCGATTGGAAATACTTATAATAATGATTCTTCTTCTATAAAAAATAATAGCTGCACTTTTAAAACTTCTTGAAGCTTTTGAGGAGAATACAAGGCTTTATCAACAATTAATTCAGGCTGAAAAAGAGAAAGTTGCTTTTTTGGAGAAATTATTGAGTGAGAGAAAATAATTTTTATAAAAGATATATTTATTGAAAAACCGAAGCTTGATCGCTTCGGTTTTTTTATGCTCTCTATCGTTAGTATTTTTTAACTAATTCCATTTTTTTTATTTTAGCCTTTAGTATTTTTAATTCTTGTTCCTGTTTCTCACTTTTCTTATTTTGCTTCTCCAGTTTTTTGTTCTGTTCGATTGTGTATAACGTTAATTCTTCAATTTTTTGTAATAACTTCATCTGAAATTCTTTCATTTCAAGTCCGTTTGCAATCATTTCTTTTTCCGAAGCAATTTGCGGAAGGTGTTTATTTCGAGTTACAAATTCTTCCAATTTGTTCAAATCCATTAATTTATAATCATCATTAAAAACAAAATCACAGCCTCCTAGCATGTCTACTCTTATTTCTTTTGCCCTAATTGTTCCACAAACATCAAGCTTATAAACAGGAGAAACTGTCCCAATTCCAACTGATCCTTCCTGATTAATAACCATTCGATCATAATTACTATAGTCTGAACCATTCCAGGCTGTTGTATGAAAACGAAGATCACCATAAACCGAACTTCCGGCAGGGTTAGGATTCACGGAATAAACTCCAGGACCTCCTCTACCGAAACTTAATCCTCCACGATAAGTAACTTGCCCTCCAACGGCTGGAGTAAATGTTCCTGAAACTTTTTCACTAATAACCAATGTAGGCTCTTTACCATTAGGTAAAATACTATTTACTGTTGTTCCAGAATATGATACAAAATCACTATAAACAGCAGAATTACCTGTTACTTCAAGTTTTCCGCTTGGAGTACTAGTTCCAATACCAACCTTTCCATTATTTGGTTGTATAAATGTTCCACTTTTTCCATACGCATACCCTCCATCAATAATAATCCCTGTTTCAAAAGCCAATTTTAATTGTTGGTAATCTGGAGCCTCAAATATTCCACTTGTCCTATATATTCCATAAAGTAAAGGAGCTGGTTTGAACCATGTAATTCCATCAGGAACATTACGCCCATCATTAATATCGCTAAAATTTATAGAATTATGCAATTCGTATGTTTGCGCAGTCATGAACTGAAATAAAGTCAGTGTACAAAAAATAAATAAATTTTGAATTTTCATTTTCAAGATAATAGTTTTTTAGGTATTAGTTTTTTTCAACATAAAATGACAAATATTTCAATTTAGACAACTCTATGCTTTATTTTTATATTAGGGCTAAAGTAGTATTTCAATTAATATATCTCAATTAAATTCAAAAATATTCTTATTGAACATATTGATATAACTATGGGCTATTCCTTATAGAACTTTAGTGGAATAAAAAACATAACCGAAAACTCACCCAGATGGACACACAAAAAAGATATTAAGAATCTAAGTTATTAGGTCTTCAAAAGGAGAAGATTTATCAAATCTGCAAGTGGCAAACTCCAAAACAAATAAGAAAACTTTAATAAATCAATCTTGCACCACTTCTTCAAAAATCACTAATTTTGAAATCTGAAGTTCAAAAATCAATTTATTATGAAATATCATCAAATAAACAGCGCTCTTTTTGTAAAAAATCGCAAAAAATTCACGGCAGAAATGAAACCTAACAGTGTTGCCGTTTTCAATTCTAATGACATTTATCCGGTTAGTGCTGATAGTACTTTGCCTTTTGCGCAACACAGAGATATTTTTTATCTGAGTGGTGTCGACCAGGAAGAAAGTATTTTGCTTTTGTTTCCGGATGCGCCTTATGAGAACCAAAAAGAAATGCTTTTCCTGAAAGAAACCAACGATCATATTGCCGTTTGGGAAGGCGAAAAACTAAGTAAAGAACGTGCTTATCAGGTTTCGGGAATCAGAACGGTTTATTGGCTGCAGGATTTTCATAAAATTTTGAACGAAATGATGACGTATGCTGATACAATGTACATCAATACAAACGAACATTACCGCGCAACTGTTGAGACTGAAACGCGTGAAGCTCGTTTTATAAAATGGTGGAAAGAGCGTTACCCAGCGCACAATGTGGCGAAAAGCAACCCAATTTTGCAGCGCATTCGTTCTATAAAAGAAAGCGAAGAAATCGATTTGATTCAGCAAGCTTGTGATATTACAGAGAAAGGTTTCCGCAGATTGCTTTCATTCGTGAAACCAAACGTTACGGAATATGAAATTGAGGCTGAATTAGCACACGAATTCATCCGTAACCGTTCTAAAGGTTTTGCTTACACGCCAATTATTGCTTCTGGAAATAATGCGAATGTTTTGCATTATATCGAGAATAACCAACAATGTAAAGCGGGAGATTTAATTCTGTTAGACGTTGCGGCGGAATATGCCAACTATTCCAGCGATATGACGAGAACGATTCCGGTTTCGGGAAAATTCTCTGAAAGACAAAAAGCAGTTTATAACGCGGTTTTGAGAGTTAAAAATGAAGCGACAACAATGTTGACGCCAGGAACACTTTGGAAACAATATCATATTGAAGTGGGTAAAATTATGACATCTGAATTATTAGGCTTAGGCTTAATAGATAAAGCCGATGTTCAGAACGAAAACCCGGATTGGCCAGCGTATAAAAAATATTTCATGCACGGAACTTCGCACCACATGGGATTAGATACTCACGATTACGGATTGCTTCACGAGCCAATGAAAGCCAATATGGTTTTTACGGTTGAACCAGGTATTTATATTCCGGCGGAAGGTTTCGGAATTCGTTTGGAAGACAACGTTGTGGTTCAGGAAAAAGGGGCACCTTTTAACCTGATGCGTAATATTCCGGTTGAAGCGGATGAAATTGAAAGTTTGATGAATTCTTAAAAAAGAGAACATAGAGTAAAGATTATAGAAAATAGATTATGGACGGCTGGCAGAAATGCTGGCCGTTTGTACTTTACTATATAAGTGATATAAGTTCATTTAAAATTGAACTGATTGACTAATAATTGTAACTCAAAAAAGATTTATGCTTCTGATATAGTTTTGCCTTTTGTTATCTTTGTGATTATACTTGAAAAACATTATTTTGAAAAACATTCTATATAAAAACACTAAAATATCTTTTACAGATTCGGGCAAAGGAACTGCAATTGTATTGCTTCACGGCTTTCTGGAAAACAAAAAAATGTGGCAGGAATATGTTGATTTTTTTTCCAAACAATATCGGGTTATCACCATTGATTTATTGGGTCATGGCGAATCAGATTGTTTGGGATATGTGCATTCGATGGAAGAAAATGCAAATGCCGTTCATGAAGTTTTAACTTCATTAAAGATTGAAAAAGCAATTATTCTAGGACATTCCATGGGTGGTTATGTCGGTTTGGCTTTCGCCGAATTATACCCACAGCATATTCAAAAATTAGTTTTACTGAATTCGACTTCAAAAGAAGACAGCGCCGAAAAGAAATTAAACCGGACGCGTGCCATTAAAGCGGTAAAACAGAATTACGTGAGTTTTGTTAGTTTAGCCATCGCCAATTTATTCAGTGAAAACAACAGAACACGATTGGCTGATGAAATTGAAAAGGTAAAAGAACAAGCTTTAAAAACACCTTTACAAGGAATTGTAGCATCTCTTGAAGGAATGAAAATCAGAAAAGATCGGGAAGCACTTTTGCAGGAAAATAGATTTCCGGTTTTATTGGTTTTAGGCAAAAAAGATCCGGTTTTAAACTATGAAGAAAGTTTATCACAAATTGAAGATACAACGGTAGAACTTGTTTCATTTGAAGATGGGCATATGAGTCAGATTGAGAACAAGGAAGAATTAAAACCCTTATTAGCAGAATTCTTTAGCAAATAAAATCAAAAAAGGCCGTCTCAAAAATTTCGAGACAGCCTTTTTCTTATTGTTGGGGGCAAAAATTTTTAATTATGGTAATAATATATTTTTAAATTTAAATAAGACTGCTCTTATCAAATTGAATAAGCCCTTTATAAGATGCGCCAAAGATATTTTAATAATTGTAATTGTTCGACAAACACTTGTTAAAATATGAGGAATTTGAAACCTTAAAATCACTTTTATTCATACCACACTTTTTGATCATTATTAAAACACAGTAGACAATAAAAACGCACAAAAAGAGAAGAATCATTTAAAAATATAACATTACGTTTCGGAAAATCTAATTAACAACCTGATAATTAGACCTTATTTTTAAGTATAAAATAGATTTTTTCATTATTATTAAATATTTCGCCAAATAAAAACGTCTGGAATGCCTTTTGAAAACAAAAAAGTCAAACAAATTTTAAAGGAAAAATCATATTAAAAAAAACCTGAACATAATCCTGTTACTCTTATACTATTTTCTCCTCAAAAGGAATATTAATATCAAATATTTCGTTCAATAGTAATACAATTTCCTCAAGATAACTATTCAGAATATCTTTTGTAATAGTCATATTCAATTCTTTTTCTTCTTTAAATCCAAAAGGCAAAAATCCTGATTTTAGGTTTTTAAAAGAAATGATCCCTACTTCGATTGGAAAATCTTTAGCTTCGCTTTCAAACATGAAAGCATACGCCAGAACCTGAATAATTTTGTCATTTTTAAGCTCTTGTGTTAATCCGTTCCAGGACTTAAGGATAACATTCGTTTTTTCAACTTTTCCAGTCTTATAATCAATGATTCTTATTTTTCCGTTGCGTAGCTCAATTCTGTCGACATTTCCTTTAATTAAGACAGGAAATGGCAAATTTGGATGAATGAGCTCACGTCCGAATGTTTGTTCCAAAGCAATGATTTGAATCGCATCTCCATTCTGAATGGATTCTAATTCCATTTTAAGGAAATTTGAAACATTCCGTTTTGCAACTTCAAAGGCCAAAAGGTTTCTTCCTTTTTTAATTTCACCTTCTTTATAGACCACTTTAAATTGTTTTAGAACTTCCTCGTCTAACAATTTAAAGCAATTTGAAATATCATTCTCCGAAATAAATTTACCAATAAAAGGCTCATAAAGTGCTTTCAAGGTTTCGTGAATTATGGTTCCCAGTGTATTTAAGGCAATATTTTCCTCTACTTCCTCTACTTCTCTGATGCGAAGTATTTTTTGGAAATAAAAATCAATCGGATTTCGAATATAACTTGTCAATGCCGAAGGAGAAAAACCAGTTGTTGCTATTTCTCTCAAACGCTCCATAACCGCTTCTGATTTCGGAACAATCATGGGCTGATATGCGGTTGTTGGCAAAACAGGATTATAAATATCAAAAGTTAAATTATGTTTCTGCTGTTTTTCAACTTCTAACTGCGTAATAAAACGGCTTCGTTCACCAGCATCCAAGCCATCATTTTCCGTATTATAAATCAAATAGATATTTTTAGCCCTTTGCAATAAATGATAAAAATGATAGGTATAAATAGCATCCTTTTCTTTAAAAGTTGGCAAACCTAATTCCTTCTTTACATCGTATGGAATAAAAGAATTTTGAGATTTTCCAGCTGGAAATTTACCTTCATTCATAGAAGTTACAATTACGGTTTCAAAATCCAGAACACGACTTTCTAAAACTCCCATAATTTGCAATCCATGAAGAGGTTCTCCTTCAAACGAAACTTCAGCGACATCAATAACCTGTTTGTAAATGGCATACAAAGTATCTATATTATCAATATGTTTATGTTGCAAATAATAATTAGACAATTTATTGATGACTTTAAAAATAGCATAAACAAAAGCTTTGGCTATTTTTTCATCTTCATTATCGTTGCTGAAATTTTCTTTTATTAAAATTAAAAGTGTCGAAATATTCTCAAGAACCGCTACTGCACCATTCTCCCATTTACGAAATAACAATAAAAATAAATCTGATGGAGCAGTATTAAGTTCGAATAGCTTGTTATGTGTAATAAAAGTATAGTTATTCTCTTTGATGATTTTAACCAAATTATTAGTCTTAGCATAAGGTTCAATTAATGGATGTGTTAAAACATCTAATACATCTTTATAATAAAAAACATAACTCTCCCCTTTTCTCGAAAGCGCATTGGTGTGCATTTTAAACAATTTGGCAATCAATATTTGCGATGGGTTATTTTTACCTGAATATCCCATTGTAATATTTAATGCTCCAACCGAAGAAGGCAAAGCATATAAAATTGGCATTAAAAGATTTTCTTCGCCCAGAACGATTGCAACTTTGTCAAGTGACGAAATTTCGTTTTCTGTAATTATATTTTCTATAATACTCCCTGCTAACCTTGCCTGTCCGATAGTTTTTGGAGTTCCGATTACCTGAATGTTTTTAGATTGAGAAAAATCATCTACAATCCATTCAAATGGATTTGCTTTATAATGTTTCCAGTTTTCTTTGAAACGCCGTACAAAGAGACCAGCATCATGATAAGGATCGTTTAAAAAAGTCTGATCTACATCCCAATATATTTTAGCCTGATCAAGAGCCAGAAGATGTTGCACTATTTTTTCTTCAGCAGCATTCAAGGCATTAAAACCAGCAAAAATAAAAGTACGATTCGAAATTGTATTCGAAAAATGATTTAAATTATTGACTGCTTCACGATAAATCAGCCCTTGATATCCGATTGATTTATTCAGTAAATGTTCATAAAGAGAATTATAATAAAGCGGAAGAAGTTTCCAAAAATCGATATAATTCTCAAGAAGTTTTGTTTTGTTTTCAACTTCAATTCCCCACTTTTTAATATCCTCAATATCTTTCAAGTAAGACAAAACATGTGAGGGATCTAAAAGATAGCGATCTATTTCATTAAAATCCTGCAAAAGTGTTTTTGCCCAATTAGCAAATAATTCAAATGATTGTTGATTTTGTTTTTCTGTAACAGAAAGATAAACTTCATAGAATTCAAATAATAACTCAATGGAGTCCACAGAACGAATAGAAGCGACATCCTGTACAAAATCCTCAATACTAGTAATTTCAGGAGAAAGAATTGTTTTATTCGTTTCTTTTTTTAAAGCTTCTATCAAAAAAACCTTAGCTCTTTTATTTGGTAAAATGATAGTGGTTTCGGCAAGTTTTGCAGAAAAATCCTGAATTACCACAGTTGCTATTTTTTCTAAAAAAGAAGTATTTATCATTTGATAAAAATAAAAAAAGCCATTCAATTAAGAATGGCTTTTAGTATTTATTTTAAACTGTAAATTATAGTTTACCTTGGTATTTAGAACCAATGTGTCTAATTTCAGTTCTTCTGTTTTGTGCTTTACCTGCAGCAGTTTTGTTGCTTGCAACTGGTTGAGACTCACCAAAACCTTTAGATTGTAAGTTATCAACACTTACTCCTCTTTCGATTAAAGCGTTCATAACAGCAGCAGCTCTATCTTCAGATAGTTTTTGATTCAATTTATCAGAACCATCGCTATCAGTGTGTCCTTCAATGCTAAATTTAGCATTTGGATAATTGATAAGGATTTGTTTGATTGCATCTAATCTAGCTTGAGTTTCTTTATCTCCAGTTTTGAAAGTAGCTTTACCTGAGTTAAAGTAAACCGCTCTTGCTTGAACTTTAAGATCTTCTAAAGCTTCAGCAGTAACTTCTGGACAACCTCTGTTAGAAGCAGGACCATAAACTGTAGGACAGTCGTCATCTTTATCAGCAACACCATCTTTGTCAGCGTCTAAGAAAGGACAACCACCATTTTCTTTAGGACCAGCAACAGTAGGACATTTGTCATCTTTGTCAGCAATTCCGTCACCGTCAGCATCTGGACAACCTTTTAAAGCAGCTAAACCAGCAACATCTGGACAAGCATCATCTTTATCAGCAATTCCGTCTCCGTCAGTATCAGGACATCCGTTTAATGCAGCTAAACCAAAAACATCTGGACAAGCATCACTAGCGTCAACGATTCCGTCTCCGTCAGTATCAGGACAACCATTGAATTGTTTTAAACCAGCAACGTCTGGACAAGCATCATCTTTATCGTAGATTCCGTCTCCGTCAGTATCTTTACCTCCGAATTTGAATACTAGACCTAAAGTGTGTTGGAAATGAGATGGAGAATCAATCTCTCCGTTATAATCATTTCTTCCAGGAACGTCATCATTACCAACAGCTACAGCCCATTTATATTTAGTAGCAAGTTCTAAACCAATAGCATCAGTAAACCAGAAAGTAATTCCTGCACCTGGATTAACAACACCAAAACTATCATCTCCTAAGAAAACGTAACCTCCACCAATAGATAACGAAGGATCAATTACTTTAGATTTGATTAATTCCTGGAAGCTATATTTAATAGTAGCATCAATTCCATAATACATTAAATCACCAGGATTAGTAACCACATTACCTCTTGAATCATGTCCAGGAGCAGTTGGTCTGAAGTAAACCGCTTTATCAATTTTGTTTACAGAACCTTGTAAACCAACAGAGAAACCGTGACCTACATATCTATTCACACCAATGTAAGATAAAGAAGGAAGGATATTCCAGTTGTCATCTACAGCGAATGGCTGAGAAAAGTGTTGATCAAAAAACCCACTTCCTGAACCAGAACTAGTTCTAGTGTCAACGGCATTAACTCCAAAAGAGATAGCCCATGGATTGTTACTGTCTTGTGCGTGAGAACTTAAACCCATCACCATCATCACAGCAACTAAAAGTTTGTTAAGATGTTTCATACTTAATTTTTTTAATTACAATTTAGTTAATTACAGACAAAAGTAACACCAAAATTTTTAAATACAAAATGAAATGTTAAAAAAAACCTACAAAAATTATTTAAAATGGGAATTATATAACTTTTAACTTTTGTCCGACAACTTTAAATGCACTTATTGCCTTGTCTAAGTGCTCTTTAGAATGCGCAGCTGATAACTGAACTCTAATTCTTGCTTTCTCTTTCGGAACTACAGGAAAGAAAAATCCAATAACATAAATGCCTTCTTTTAAAAGTTCATTTGCCATTGTTTGAGACAATTTTGCATCATATAACATTACAGGAACAATTGCAGAATCTCCATCGATAATATCAAAGCCGGCTTTTTTCATTCCTTCTTTAAAGTAATTAGTATTCCATTCTAATTTATCTCTTAACGAAGTATCTTTTTCTAATAATTCAAAAACTTTGATTGAAGCTCCTACAATAGCTGGCGCAAGAGAATTTGAAAACAAATAAGGTCGTGAGCGTTGACGCAATAACTCGATTATTTCTTTTTTTGCCGTTGTATATCCTCCCATTGCACCACCCAGAGCTTTACCAAGAGTACCTGTAATAATATCTACTCGCCCCATAACTCCTTTTGCTTCAAGAGTACCTCTACCTGTTGCTCCGATAAATCCGGCAGCATGACACTCGTCTACCATAACCATAGCATCATACTTATCAGCTAAATCGCAAATTTTATCTAATGGCGCCACAAGGCCGTCCATAGAAAAAACTCCGTCTGTTACAATTAATTTAAAACGAGCCCCAGCTTCATTAGCCTTTATTAACTGCTGCTCCAAATCTTCCATATTACTATTTTCATAACGATAACGAGCTGCTTTACACAAACGAACCCCATCAATAATAGAAGCATGATTTAAACTATCTGAAATAATTGCATCATTCTCTCCTAATAAAGGTTCAAAAACACCACCATTTGCATCAAAAGCTGCAGCATATAATATGGTATCTTCAGTACCATAAAAATCAGCGATCTTTTTTTCTAATGTTTTATGGATATCCTGTGTTCCGCAAATAAATCGAACGGAAGACATACCAAAACCATGCGTATCCATTGTATCTTTCGCCGCTTGTACGACCTCAGGATGCGAAGAAAGTCCCAAATAATTATTCGCGCAAAAATTCAGAACTGTTTCTCCTGTAGAAATAGTTATTTCTGCTCCTTGCTCTGAAGTTATAATGCGTTCTTTCTTAAAAATTCCGCTGTCTTCAATTGTTTGCAATTCATTTTGCAAATGCTCTTTAATTTTACCGTACATTTTACTATATTTAATATGTTAAAAATTAACAACTTAAACTAATTAAGCCGTTAACAACTGACTAATTTCTTCACAAATTTACTACATCGATTTCGGTTCCAATATATACCAAAGCTCTTTTTAACACTTTATATCCTAAATCTTCAATTGCATCTTGATATTCCTGAATTTGCTGTGCATATTTCGAGTTTATTGCACCCGTTTTATAATCAAGTAAATATGCTTCTTTGTTTTGAGTCAAAACTATACGGTCTGGTTTTAAAATTCTTCCTTCCTTTTGAACTATAGTTTGCTCAGCAAGAACAGTATTTTTTCCATCAAAACAAACACTTAACTCAGGATGAGAAACGATTTCTTGTAACGTTTTCAAAACTTTCTCAGTTTGATCATATGTTATCAAACCATTCTCGATTGCTTTTGTAACCGCCAATTCAATATCTGATTTATCTTTCACAGACGCTAAAATTTCATGAATCACATTTCCATACGAAATTGCTTCTTGCTGATGTGTACCCCACATCAAAGACTCCTTCTGGGCGATTTTAATATTTTTTGGATTCAAAACTTCCGAAACAATCGGAATTGTTTTTATTAAATCTAATGTTTGATGAGAAGGAGAAAGTTTTATTCTGTTTCCAAATTCATACTCAAATTTCTCATCATTATATACTCCTTTATGCATTAAATATTTAATAAAAAAAGAAGCCATATTACTTGGAAATTCTCCGTCTTTTCTCTCTTTTATAGTTTGAGAAATAATATATAGTTGTTCTTCTGCACGAGTTAAGGCCACATACAAAACATTAATATTATCTAGTAATTCTTCCTGCTTTTTCAAATTAAAAACAGCAGAAGCATTTTCACCAAAACCTTCAACAGCACTACTATTATCGATTAATGCTTTCGGAACGCCTAAATCAGCATTTTCTGTATCAAGCCATAATTTATCTTTTGGTTTTCTACTATAATCTTCTTCTGCAAATGGCATAATTACAATAGGAAATTCCAAACCTTTAGACTTATGAATCGTCATAATGCGAACAGCATTATTTCCCTCGGGAGATGGAATACTGAATTTTTCCGAATTTTTACCCCAGTAATTCAGAAAATCTGCAATCCCGGCCTGATTTCTAATATCCCGTTCTAAAACAATATCCAAAAAATATTGCACATAAGCATTCCCTTCTGAAGAAAGGACAAATTTTGATATGATAATTTCAACCGCTTCGTACAAGGATTTTTTTCTAACATCTTCAAACGAAAGCGAAACATCAAAACCTAAAAGCCATTTTTCAAAATCACTTTCAAATTTATACCCCATTCCTTTAGCTATAAAATCATGAATTGGCATTTGAATATTTTTTACATTCGCCAGAAAATGAAGAAAATTAGCCTTAGCCTCTAAATCAATACTATTGTTCAGGTATTTTAACAAATGAATAATCAGACGGACTTCTGTTGCATTCTGAATCATCAAAGTTTCTGAAGATAAAAGTGGTATATTTTGTTCTGTCAAATAATTCGCAATCGCAATTCCCTGATCTCTTTTTCGGGTTAAAACTACAATATCCCTATATTCAAAACCTTCACGTAGCACCTTCTGAATTGTATTTAAAGTAGCCAAAACATATAAATCTGATTTTTCGACAATCTCTTCATCATCTGCAAAATCATTTTTTTCGATTATCGGCAAAAAAGAAATATTTACATATCCGCCTTTTTTAGCATTTGAAATTTGATGACTATGATTTTCATATAAATCTTTATAATCTTCATTTGAAAATTCAGTAGAAATTAATTTAAAAAAAGCATTATTAAAATCAATTACTTCACTATAACTTCTATAATTAGTATCTAAATGTTCAATTACCTTATCCGGGTTGCTAAACGGATTTATATCTTTACTCAACTCAATAAACTGTTCAGCTTTTCCTCCACGCCAGCGATAAATAGATTGTTTTGGATCACCTACAATCATTAGTGTTCCTTTGTTCCCTAAATCATCCTGACCTGCAAGCGCATTATCAATTAACGGAATTAAATTTTGCCATTGCATCTCTGAAGTATCCTGAAATTCATCTATAAAAAAATGACGATAGCGCTCTCCCATACGCTCATAAATAAAAGGCGCAGGCTGGTTTTGAATTTCACGATGAATAATGGCATTGAATTCTGAAATAGACAAAACATTTTGCTCTGACTGAATTTTGGCCAGTTCATTACTAACCGTGTTCAATAATGAGAGAGGTGTTATATTTTTTAGAAATGCTTTATAAAAATCTCGTTTCTCAAAGTTTTTATAAACTTTCTCTAAAATTTGAAGCAATTCAGGAATAATATTTTCGATCAACGCCCGATCTGTCGCCGTTTTATTAATTGCTATATCATCAAATTCATGAAAAGTTTTATTTCGTGGATTGAATTTACCATCTCTTATACTTTCTAAGTGATTTGGAAAAGTTCCTCTTGAAAATGATTTTAAATCGATTCCGTTTTTATCAACCAAAGCAAGAGCATTAAAGGCATGTTCGGCACATTCTTTTTCCAAATCAGCACACAAAACTGACATTTTCTTTTTGATGGCAACAAATTCTTCAATAGATGTATCCTGAAAATGAGAGATTTCATTTCGATTATTTTCGTTCAAAACCAATCTTCCGGTTTCAAGAATTTCACGCGAAACATCCCAACTTTTATCATCGTCGGTTTTTTCCATTGTAAAATCAATTAGCAATTTTGTTAGCGTTTCATCCTGACCCGCTTGTGCAATAATTGCATCTACAGCTTCTATCAATAAATTCTCAGTATCCAGAGTTACCTCAAAAGTCATTGGCAAATTTAAATCGTGTGCAAAAGCACGAATTACTTTGTGTGTAAATTTATCAATAGTAGAAATATCAAAAGCAGCATAATTATGAATTAGATGCTTAATAATATTTTGAGATTTTGTTTTAATTTTAATCAAGGAAAGTCCCGTTTCACGAGATAAATCTTCCATTAAATCCGTAGCTTTCACTGAAGGCTCATCCTTAGTAAATTCAGACAAGCTTCCAACAATACGGCTTTTCATTTCGTGAACCGCTTTATTGGTAAAAGTGATGGCCAAAATATTTCGATAAGCATCATTTTTAGGCGATGAAAGAATTATTTTAAGATATTCTTTAACTAAAGTATAGGTCTTTCCTGAACCTGCAGATGCATCGTAGATAGAAAAAGATGGACTTTGCATAAGTTAGGCTTTAATGTTGTAAAAATAGCACAATAAATATTAAATCCCAATAATGCAAAATTCCAAATTCCAATATCTGCATGCAATAAACGCTTCAAATATTGGAATTTGGAATTTAATTTTTTTGTAATTTTTAAAATACTTATGTTGTTTTAGGAAATGCTCTTTTATTAAAAATAAGCAAAATACCAACACCTGTAGAAATCGCCATGTCGGCAACATTAAAAATAGCATTAAAAAACATAAAATGCTTACCTCCAAAAATCGGTATCCAGGTTGGCAAATTACCTTCCCAGATAGGAAAATAAAACATATCAACTACTAACCCATGAAACCATGTACCATAGGGCTGAGGAGAAAAAAGTGTTGCCAAATTATGTGTACTGTCATCAAAAATAACTCCGTAGAAAACAGAATCTAAAATGTTTCCCGCAGCTCCGGCAAAAATCAAAGCAATTGCTACAATCAAATAAGTAGAATGATGTTTTTTGATTGCATCAGCCAACCAATATCCGATTCCGAAAACAGCAAAAATTCTAAATACAGTCAAAATTAATTTTCCGTATTCGCCTGGAATTTTTGTTCCCCACGCCATTCCTTCATTTTCAATAAAATGAATTTTAAACCAATTAAAAACATGAACTTCTTCTCCTAAAATAAAATTGGTTTTCACATAGATTTTTGAAATCTGATCAACAAGTAAAACTAAAAATATAAGGAGATACGCTTTTCGTAATGACATTTTATGGATTTTTGATGGGCAAAAGTAATAATTTAATCAAAAAAAACGCTCCTAAAGGAGCGTTAATTCTTTTGTAATTTATAAAATATTATCGTTGCAAATTTTTAGCTTCGATACTCATTGTAGCATGAGGAACGATTTTCAGCCTTTCTTTGCCGATTAGTTTACCTGTCACTTTGCAAATACCATATGTTTTATTTTCAACACGGAATAATGCATTTTTTAGATCGCGTATAAACTTTTCCTGTCTGATAGCTAACTGTGAGTTCGCTTCTTTTGACATTGTTTCGCTTCCTTCTTCAAATGCTTTAAAAGTTGGAGAAGTATCATCTGTTCCGTTATTCAAATCATTCATATAAGCACTTTTAATTAAATCCAGATCGGCTTGTGCTTTTTGTATTTTATTTTGAATTATTTCTTTAAACTCTGCCAAGTCAGCGTCAGAGTATCTTGTAATTTCATCTATCATGGTATTTATATTATTTTGAAATTAATATCACTGTTTTAATATCATCAAACTCAATTTCTGTGCCGTTTTCCAAAGCGTCAACAAAAATCAAGTCGTCTGTTAATGTCTCAGACTTAATATAGTCTTCATTTTTAAGAATGGCCTCTTCTAACAAACCACTTCTTTTTATCTGAACCTTAATCTTATCGGTAACTTCAAATCCAGAATCTTTACGGATATTTTGAATCCTGTTTACCAATTCTCTCGCGATTCCCTCGTTTTTCAATTCTTCAGAGATTGTAATATCAAGCGCAACCGTAATTCCGTTTGAATTTGCAACCAACCATCCTTCAATATCCTGGGATGTTATTTCGACGTCTTCTAGTGATAAAGTTACATTTTTTCCAGCAATAACAATATCTAACGTTCCCTGCTTATCCAGCTGGTTGATCTGATCTGCTGAAAAAGCTTGTATTTCTTTGGAAATCAGACCCATATCCTTTCCAAAACGCGGCCCTAAAGCCTTAAAATTAGGCTTGATTTGCTTCACTAAAATACCAGAGTCATCATCTAAAAGTATGATTTCTTTAACGTTTACTTCCGCTTTTACAAGCTCAGAAATAGCTTCAATTTCAGCTCTCTGATTTTCGTCAAGTACCGGAATCATTACCTTTTGCAAAGGTTGACGCACCTTAATCATTTCCTTTTTACGAAGTGATAAAACCAAAGATGAGATGGTTTGAGCCTTCTGCATTTTGCTTTCTAACGTTTTATTAACAAAGTTTTCGACAAATTTTGGAAACTCAGCCAAGTGAACACTGCTATATTGCTCCAATCCTGTAGAACTGGTCAAATCTCGGTACAATTTATCCATGAAAAAAGGAGCGATTGGAGCGCTTAATTTGCTTATCGTTAATAAACAAGTATAAAGCGTTTGATAGGCCGCAATTTTATCGTGAGCATACTCGCCTTTCCAGAAACGACGACGACATAAACGAACATACCAGTTACTTAAATTCTCCTGAACAAAATCAGAAATGGCTCTTGCTGCTTTCGTAGGTTCATAATCTTCATAACATTCATCAACAAATTTGATTAACGAATGCAATTCAGAAATAATCCATTGATCGATTTCCGGTCTCTCGTTTAACGGAATTTCCGCTTCAGCGTATTTAAACCCATCGATATTCGCATATAACGAAAAGAATGAATAAGTGTTGTATAAAGTTCCGAAGAATTTACGACGAACCTCAGCAATTCCTTCAATATCAAATTTTAAGTTGTCCCATGGATTTGCGTTCGAAATCATGTACCAACGTGTGGCATCAGGACCATATTCTTTTATTGTTTCAAAAGGATCTGTCGCGTTCCCTAAACGTTTCGACATTTTTTGTCCGTTTTTATCCAAAACCAACCCATTCGAAACTACGTTTTTATATGCTACTTTATCAAAAACCAAAGTTCCGATAGCATGTAGAGTATAAAACCATCCACGAGTCTGATCTACTCCTTCAGCGATGAAATTCGCAGGGAAATCTTTATTCTCGTCAATTTTATCTTTATTCTCAAAAGGATAATGCCATTGGGCGTAAGGCATTGCTCCTGAATCAAACCAAACATCAATTAAGTCGCTCTCACGCTTCATTGGCTGGCCTGAAGCCGAAACTAAAGTAATTTGATCGACAACATTTTTATGTAAATCGATTAAATCATAGTTAGATTCAGACATATTTCCGATTTCAAAACCTTTGAATGGATTTTCTTTTTGAAAACCAGCTTCGATAGATTTTTCGATCGCATTGTACAATTCTTCAACAGAACCAATAAGAACTTCTTCTTTTTTGTCTTCAGTTCTCCAAATTGGCAACGGAATACCCCAATATCTAGAACGAGATAAGTTCCAGTCGTTGGCATTTTTCAACCAATTTCCAAAACGTCCTTCACCAGTAGACTTAGGCTTCCAATTGATAGTTTCGTTCAGGTCGAACATTCTATCTTTTACATCGGTTACTTTAATGAACCAAGAGTCTAGTGGATAATATAATAACGGCTCATCAGTTCTCCAACTGTGTGGATAACTATGTACGTATTTTTCAACCTTAAAGGCTTTATTTTCTTCTTTTAATCGAATAGCAATTTCAACATCAACAGAACGCTCTGGCGCCTGACCTGCATCATAATATTCGTTTTTCACATATTTACCGGCTAAATCACCTAAATGAGAAGTGAATTTTCCTTGTAAATCTACCAATGGAACTGCAGTACCATTTTCGTCTAAAACCAACATTGGCGGCACCTCTGGTTTTGCCTCTTTTGCCACTTTAGCATCATCAGCACCAAAAGTCGGAGCGGTATGCACAACTCCTGTTCCATCTTCTGTAGTAACGAAATCTCCTGCAATTACTCTAAATGCATTTTCAGCATTTTGATAAGGCAATACGTATGGCAATAATTGTTCGTAACGAATTTCAACTAAATCAGCACCTTTTGCTTCTGTTAAGATTTTATACGGAAGTTGTTTGTCTCCATTTTTTACTTTGTCGAAATCAGCATCATCTTCACTTGCAAAAAATCCTTTTCCGAATTGTTTTCCAACTAAATTTTTAGCCAAAACAACATTGATTGGCTCAAAAGTATATTGATTGAATGTTTTTACTAAAACATAATCGATTTTTGGCCCAACTGTCAAAGCTGTATTCGATGGCAGGGTCCAGGGAGTAGTCGTCCAGGCCAAGATGTGAATATCTCCAAAACCTTGTAAAAACGAAGGTAAAGTTTCAGGTAAAGTTTTAAACTGCGCTACAATTGTAGTATCAGTAACGTCTCTGTAAGCTCCTGGCTGATTTACTTCGTGAGAAGATAATCCAGTCCCTGCTTTTGGAGAATATGGCTGAATTGTGTACCCTTTATACAACAAACCTTTATCGTAGATTTGTTTCAAAAGCCACCAAACCGATTCCATATATTTTGGTTTATAAGTCACATATGGATCTTCCATATCTACCCAATATCCCATTTTTTCGGTCAAATCATTCCATACGTCCGTATAACGCATTACGGTTTTTTTACACGCTTCGTTATATTCTTCGATAGAAATGGTTTTACCAATATCTTCTTTTGTAATTCCAAGTTCTTTCTCAGTACCTAATTCTACAGGTAATCCGTGAGTATCCCATCCAGCTTTTCTTTTTACCTGAAAACCTTTTTGAGTTTTATATCTGCAAAAAATATCTTTAATCGCACGTGCCATCACGTGGTGAATTCCCGGTAATCCGTTTGCTGAAGGCGGACCTTCAAAAAATACGTAAGGCTCTGCACCTTCGCGAGTAGTTACACTCTTTTCAAATATATTTTCTTTCTTCCAAAAATCAAGAACTTCTGACGCTACTGTTGGTAAGTCAAGTCCTTTGTATTCAGTAAATTTTGTGCTCATTTTATCCTTTTCTTAAACGAGGTGCGAAAGTAAGGAATTTTGAGGAAAATAGATAAAAGATGACAGAAAAAAGAGCGATGTCAGAAAATTTCAAGTATATTCCTCAAAAAAAATTACCCTTTTTCCAGATTTAAGAGAAAACCTCCTTTAAAACCTCTAAAGATTTCGGTTTTTTGAATCCATCCAAATGAAAACTATAATAATCAATCAGGATTTTTAGCAGTATTTGTCTTTCTATTACATGAAAAACTTTTTGATCGTTGTCAAATTTCAGATCAATTAGTTTTTTTAAGAGATTTGTTTCATGTTCGGTTAAAGCATTTACGCCATGTAAAAGTGTAAAAACACCTTCATTCATTTCGAAATAAGGCAAATCGATTTCAGAAATATCCGGATAAAACCCAAGATATTTTGTCACTTCTAAAAGTAAAATTAAATGAAAATTAGAAATTTCATCATGATGATCCAACCAAGTCAATGCTGTTTCTAAAAACTCAAAAAGGGATTCGTTTTTTTCCTCTTCCTGAATCGAATAATGCAACATTTCTGAAAGAAACATTACGATTGTACTTTTCACTACATCAGTATGAATGGTCTGAAAAGGAACAGCGGTTTTAATTTCTTTAAAATTTTCTAAAGTCCCTTTATTTTTATGGACAGCCTCAATTTCCAAAATCGAAAAGGGTTGAAAATAAGCAATCTTCTGACTCGCTTTTCGACTTGAAAAAGCATCACGCACAAAATAAGACTTCAGGCCATTTGAAAGCGTAAAACACTTTACAATCAGACTTTTTTCCTGAAATTTTAAGGATGAGATTACTATTGCTTTTGTTTTGACTTGCATCGCTTTACATTCTAATTCTCCATAATAATGATCATAATAATTGGAATTTGCCTAAAATCAAACACTTATTATCCAATATTAAAGCTGAAGCAATATCGGTAGACATTGCTTCAACTTTATTGGTTCAATTTATTGCTTTTTTTATTTCATCTGTTATAATTTTAGAAGCAACTGGAGACCAATGTGTGTCATCATAAAAATAAATATCTTTTTTACTTTCTAATTGAGCAGATAGAATTTTCTTTGAATCTATATATATATAATCTTTTTTAAGAGCACTTAAATGATTAAAAAACAATGGTGCCGGAAACTTGGTTTTATCAGCGATATAATCATAGTAAAGATCGTATTTATCAGGCGCTGGTAAAACAATAAGTTTTATTTTTTTACCTCTCAACTTATTCGACAAATCATTTAAAATATTATTTAATTTTTGAACTCCCACCAAATCATTATTTTCTTCCAAACAAGACAAATCTTTACAAACAAACAATAAATTACTCTCATTAATGCTGAATAAATTATTTCTGTTCAGAACGACATTGTAAACATAACTATTGGATAAGTAGTTTTGACTAAAGTAATACCGAAGCATTGAAAAAGGAAATTGGATAGTTTTTTTTGAAAAAAAAGGATCTACATTGTCTCCTTTAGAAGATTTATGATTACGCACTAAATTATCTAATTGAGATACCATCATTATTTTTGAAGAATCTATATCTTTTGCGTTAGAAACAAAACTTCTCTCTACATTTTCCAATATCACATATTCAATATTTTGTTTTTCAAAAAAATCTCCATTTAACAATTCGTATAATGTTTGTATCTGATTTCCGGAAATAAATCTGTCTATATGTAAAACACCATATTTTTCTGCAAGATAATTTTTATACCCATAATTACCCTGCTCAGAAAATGAATCTCCAATAGTAAGAATTTTTTCTTTTTTATTTTTTCTGTTTGAAAATTTATTAAAATAAATTTTACGTTTAAACTCATTATGAAATACATTTCTACATTCCTTGAAAACATTTGGAAAACAACCTAACCGTATTAAATCTGGAGATTCAGAGTTGCTGTAAAACAACGATGTAATCACATAAAGAAATACGAACGGAGTTACAAAAAAGCATGTTTTAAAAATAAATTTTTTCATAAATTAAAACTGAAAATAAATAAATTGTTGTTTCTCACCACTAAATACAAAAATTGCGACTATAATAATATAATACAATGCATATCTAAGTGGTGATTTCCATTTTATCATATTTGCTATTGCAAATTGTTCTTCTCTTCCCAACCATTCAATAAGTACAAAAACAAACAACAGGATAAGTAATTGTTTTTGATAATCATCTCCCTCATATATAGGAAAAGTAAATATTGAACCTGAAAATATTTCCGAAATATAGCTTAAAGCGTGTTCTATATTATTTGCTCTAAAAAATATCCATGCAAAAACGGTTAAACTAAATGTTAAAACCATTTGAAAAACTTCTTTAATAGTTGGCAAATATTTACCTTGAGCCACAATATCTAAATTATTGCGATTTGTATTAAAAATAATAGAGGGCATAATATACAAAGCATTTAAAAAACCCCAAACGACAAAAGTCCAATTGGCTCCATGCCAAAATCCGCTTACTAAGAAAATAATTAAAGTATTTCTAACTTTAATCCACATCCCTCCTTTGCTTCCACCTAACGGAATGTATAAATAATCTCTAAACCAATTAGAAAGAGAAATATGCCATCTTCTCCAAAACTCTGCAATATCTCTAGAAAAATAAGGGAAAGCAAAATTCTTAAGTAAGTCGATACCAAAAAGGCGTGCAACTCCTATCGCAATATCTGAATAACCCGAAAAGTCTCCATAAATCTGAAACGAAAAAAGGACTGCCCCTAATAGAAGGGTACTTCCTGAATATTCAGCTGAATTATTAAAAATTGTATTAACGTATTGGGCACACTGATCAGCAATTACAATTTTTTTAAATAATCCCCATAAAATCTGCCTTAATCCATCAACCGCTTTATCATAATCAAAAGTCCTTTTTTTCTGAATTTGTGGCAAAAGATGTGTCGCTCGTTCTATAGGTCCCGCAACAAGTAAAGGAAAGAAACTAACAAATACAGAATAATCAACAATATTCTTTTCGGCTTTTATTCTGTCTTTATAAATGTCAATTACATACGACAAACCATGAAAAGTGTAAAATGAAATCCCAATAGGTAAGATTACTTTTAATGTCCAGGGATTTACATGCAAACCAAAATTAGAGATGGTATTTGCAAATGATTGAACAAAAAAGTTATAGTATTTAAAAACCCCCAGAAAACCGAGATTTACAAATATACTTAACCAAAACCAAAAATTTTTTGCAGTTTTATTTTTAGATTCTGACATCTTGATTCCTGTAAAATAATCTAATAATGTGGAGAAAATCAATAAAAATAAAAACCTCCAATCCCAACAAGCATAAAAAAAATAACTTGATATAAGCAGTAAGATATTCTGAAATTTGAGTGATTTATTTGTCGCAAACCAATAGAGAAAAAACACAATTGGCAAAAATATTGCAAAGTTTATCGAATTAAAAAGCATTCTGTTGGTTTATAATTTTATGTTTGATTAATTATTTTAATTTATTTAAATCTTCCTATCTTATTATCATCACTTTCTTAACCTTTGTTTCTCCACCGTCCTGGGCAGAAATAAAAATCATATAGACTCCTGAAGCTACTTTATATCTCCCAAAAGCCGTTGTGTCCCACTCTATTGTTCCGCCTTCCGACGTAGTTTCATACACCAAATTACCTTCAATATCTGTAATTTTAATATTGGCTTTATCAATTAACCCAGCTACTTTTACAGTTCCTGAATAGGTTGGGCGAACCGGATTTGGATACACATAAACATTATTTAAATCTTCATTAGCATCTGTAGCAATTCCTTTAAAAGAAATCATTCCTTTATTGGTTGCTATGAAAACTTCTCCGGTGGTACTGTTAATTTTAATATCATTTATGACATTACTTGGCAAAGGAGAATTGTTTATTGTAAAATGATATTTCGTTTCCTGTCCATTTGGGGACACCATAAAAACACCTGAATCAGTTGTTCCGATCCATTTATTATTAGCACCGTCAACTGCAATTGAAGTGATAAATTGCTCGTACAGTAATTCCTGAGCCAGATTATCTTCCATAATGATAATCGGATTCGCTTTTAACTGACTTTCATTTTGAAAACTACTCACGTTTGACAAAACACGCAAACCTTTTGTAGTTCCAATCCAAAGCTGGTTTTTAGTATCAATTGCAATCGATCTTGCGTCGGCAATTGGAAGATTTCCTGCATCGGCACCAAATGTCATTTTTTTGAATGTATTGGTTGCATCATTAAAACCAATAACCCCATCTCTGTTGGTTGCAATCCATTTTACACCATTTCTATCAATTACAATGTTGGCATAACTTGAAGCTTCTGCATCATCGATAATTGACGTCATCGGGTAACTTCCCCATTGGCCATTGGTCCTCAAAACTTTTAATCCATTTTTAATACGGCTATTGGTTACCCAAAGATTTCCTGTTTTATCAAAAGCAGTTCCATTGATACGGACATCTATGTAATTTGGACCTTCAGTAGTAATTGATTCTAAACCACTATTTTTTTCGTTATATAAAAACTGCGGAACATCATCTTCTATTTTTAATAATCCAGAGAAAAATGAACTCGCATAAACCTGTTTCTCATCAGTAGGATTTACAATGATTTTCGTCATCGATTTGGCATCATAAACATCAGAATGTGGAATATTCAACCAACCAGAAGTATTGTATTTGCTTACACCATAATTATCTAAAGGATACGGATTATAAAACGAATCGTAATCACCATAGACTGTCCAAAGAACATTCGGAGTTACATCTAATGAAAAAATATTATTTCGTGCCGGACCTGTTGGCGTATTATTTCCAAAAGCCGCACTTCCAGAAAGGGCCGACGAGAACAAGCCTTTTTCTTCTGTTCCAATGTAAATTGCATCTCCAACAGCGGCTGCACAAGTAAAATTAAGTGTATTATCTAAAACCTGAGTATTTGAAATTTGTCTGTTCAAAACCATTTGATTATTATAGATATAAACCGTATTCGGGATCGTTATAAACAAATTATGATTCTTTGCCCGCATATCTACAGAAGGTTGCGGAAGCTGCAAAAAACCAACAAAAATTGCTGAGTTAAACCTATGAATATATCCGACAGTGTTAATTGCAATAAGTTCGGTATCTAAAGTTTCAACACTTGACCAATCTCCTGAATTTACAACTGTCCATTGACTGAAATCATTTAAATTCGGACTTGTGCTATTTGCTCTTCTGATTCCACTTGAAGTGGCGGCATAAATAAATCCATTAAAAAAAGCAGTTTGTTTTACACTGATTTCCGCGCCATTATCTCCAATAAAATAAGTATCACCAAATTGCAAAGTCGTCAAATTAAATTGCACAATTCCGAAATCACAAGAAACATACAGTAAACCGTTATGCTCCATAAAATGATTGATTTTTTTAAGATTTGGGGCCAATTGTTTATTGATGATATCAACTTTTTTAAGCATACTGCCATCCGTTTCGTTGACTATGATCAATAAACCATTTTCATAACCTACAATTGTTTTCCTGAAAGCTTCACTATAATATACAGCAGAAATAGTCTGACCCGAAAGCCCATCAATTGTAGTTGTTGTTTTAACTGTATTTGTCGCGGCATTTTTAGAAAACAAGGCATTCTCCGAAGCTGCGTAAACAGTTGTCGAAGACTCTGAAACATCTTTTATTTCATTAAATGAAAAATAGCCTTGCCACGACAATTTATTTTGAGCAAAACTAAATTGCATAAAAAGCAGAAACAAAATATAGAGAAACCTTTTCTTCATTATTTGATATATTCAGATAGACAAATATAATACAAACGAAAGTATTTGATTTTTGTTCTTATATAAATAAAAAATGCCTCCGATTTATCTTTCGACAAATGAAGGCACTTTAGAACTAAAACAACTTTTTACACTACACCTTGCGCAAGCATAGCATCGGCAACTTTTACAAATCCGGCAATGTTCGCTCCTTTTACGTAGTTTACATAGCCATCTTCACCAACACCGTATTTTTTACATTGGTTGTGAATTCCAACCATAATATCTTTTAATCTCAAATCAACTTCTTCACTTGTCCAGTTTAGACGAATTGAATTTTGTGTCATTTCTAATCCAGATGCAGCAACACCACCAGCGTTAGCCGCTTTTCCAGGAGCAAATAATACTTTATTATCTAAAAATAGTTTAATCGCATCTAATGTTGAAGGCATGTTTGCAGCTTCAGTAACACATAAAACGCCATTATCAATTAGTTTTTGAGCATCTTCACCATTTAATTCATTTTGAGTCGCACATGGAATTGCAATGTCAACTTTTACTTCCCATGGGCTTTTCCCTTTATGAAAAATAGCATTTGGATATTTCTTAAGATAAAGCTCGGCTCTGTTATCTCCAGTAGCTCTCATTTCAAGCATATGATCGATTTTCTCACCAGAGATTCCTTCTTCATCATAAATATATCCATCAGGTCCGGAAATAGTCAATACTTTTCCTCCTAATTCATTTATTTTCAAAGCAACTCCCCAAGCCACATTTCCGAATCCTGAAATCGCTACTTTTTTACCTTTAATGTCATGCCCAATAGTTTTAAGCATTTGATCTGTAAAATAAACAACTCCGTATCCTGTAGCTTCAGGTCTGATTAACGACCCTCCGTAAGCAATTCCCTTACCGGTTAAAACACCTGTAAATTCATTTCTAATTCTCTTATATTGACCAAATAAATATCCAATTTCTCTTGCTCCAACACCAATATCTCCAGCGGGTACATCTAAATCAGGGCCAATATGACGACATAACTCCGTCATGAAAGATTGACAAAAACGCATTACCTCAGCATCAGATTTTCCTTCCGGATCAAAATCAGATCCTCCTTTTCCACCACCCATTGGTAGTGTAGTCAAGCTATTTTTAAATACTTGCTCAAAAGCAAGGAATTTTAAAACTGATAGGTTAACAGAGTGGTGAAATCTAATTCCTCCTTTATAAGGTCCGATTGCTGAATTCATTTGAATTCTAAAACCTCTGTTTACAATAATTTCTCCTTTATCATCAACCCAAGGAACTCTAAATATTATAGAACGTTCTGGTTCTGCAATTCTAAGAAGTAAGTTTTTTCCATCGTATTTTTTACGCTCTGCAATAAATGGAATTACCGTTTCTGCAAATTCTCTAACAGCTTGAAGAAACTCTGGCTCGTTGGGATTTTTAGACTCTACAAGAGCCATAAATTCATTTATTTTTTGTTCCATTTTTAAATAAATTATTCAGGTAAATTATTTTAATTTTGCTCAATTAAACAAGAAAATACGTTTAAGAAAACGTTTTCGTTTCAACGTACAAAGATATAACAAAATACGGATGTAATGTGATTTTTTTCACTTTGTGGGCGTGAATTGTATATTTTTCAAACTTTACTAAAAATAGCATTTTACACTACTTATTTTACATCGAAACAACCAACTTAAAGTTAACAAATTAAGTATTTTGTTACTTATTTTTTAATAGACGAATATATTATTTTGAATCGCACATGTTTTTTATATATTTGCCATCATTTGAAAGCCCAAAAAATATGCTTAAACCTATAATACTCACTTTATTCGCCTTCATCGGAATTACAACAGTATCGAAAGCACAAGGTATCGCACAAGAAGTAGGAATAATATTCGGCCCAGTATCTTTTCAGTCAGATTATGGTGAACGTAATAATATGGACACGAACGTTGGAAACACAGGTTTTGGCGTGGGGGTCGTTCATTTCATTAACTTTTCTACCAACAACAACAGAGAAAGTTTTTTTTCAGAACATTTCAAAGTGAGATCTGAACTATCATTCAATCAGACCAAACTGGAACATTTTGGTAAATGGGTAGAATCAGAAGAAAAAAAAGGACTTGTTCGCTACCTTAGAGCAATGAGCGGAAAATCAACTTTATTAAATCTTGGATCTCAATTAGAATTCTCTCCAATAAAAATTCACGATTTCGAAAATTCAGTAGGTAGCTTTAGTCCATATGCAAGTTTAGGTTTTCAGGTGAGCTATTATACAACAAGTGTAACTTCAGATTTAGGCCCTTTAGGACTTCCGTCAACAACTTTTGCAAAATATTTAATACCTTCAGACGGTCGTCAGTATGGTTTTTCAAATGAAAATGGAGTGGTATTATCAATAACTGCAGGCGTTGGGGTTCATTACAAATTAACCGAGATGAGCGATTTAATGTTTGATATTCGCTATCAAGGCTTTAGCTCTGACTGGGTTGATGGTTTAAATCCTAACAAAGATCTTTTCAAGGAAAACAAGAGAAATGATTCTCAGGTTTGGTTCAACGCGGGATATATTTATTATTTAGAATTCTAAAGAAACTACAATATAAAGAAAACCCCCAATTCTCACGAGTTGGGGGTTTTCTTTTTATGCTAGTGCTTGTTCTAAATCGGCGATTAAATCCTCTGCATCTTCGATACCAACACTCAATCGAACCAAATCATCAGTAATACCAACTTCAGCTCTTTTATCTGCAGGAATTGAAGCATGTGTCATCAAGGCAGGATGATTCGCTAATGACTCCACTCCACCTAATGATTCTGCCAAAGTAAATACTTTTAATTTTTCTAAAAAGGTAATTGAATCTTCTTTTTTACCAGAAACGAAAGTAAACGAAACCATTCCGCCAAAAGCTTTCATCTGTTTTTTGGCAATTTCATGAAACGGATGGCTTGGTAATCCCGGATAATAAACCGTTTTTATTTTTGGATGCTTAGTTAAGTATTCCACTACTTTTTCTCCATTTTCACAGTGTCTTTGCACTCTCAGTGATAGTGTTTTAATTCCTCTTAAAACAAGAAAACTATCCATTGGTCCTAATGTCGCGCCAGTTGCAAATTGTTGAAAGTGCAATTGTTCTCCTAAAGCTTCATCTTTCACAATTAAGGCTCCGGCGATAACATCAGAGTGCCCTCCTAAATATTTAGTTGCCGAATGCATGACAATATCTGCACCTAAATCAAGCGGCTTTTGCAAATATGGTGTTGCAAAAGTATTATCAACAGCAAATAAAATTTTATGCTCTTTGGTAATTTTAGCAACTTCTTCAATATCTGCCAATTTCATTAACGGATTTGTTGGTGTTTCAACCCAAATCAATTTTGTATTTTCATTGATTAATGATTTCAATTTTGCAATATCAGTCATATCAACAAAATGAAATTTAATTCCTGAATCTTTATAAATTCTGGAGAACATTCTGTAAGTACCGCCATACAAATCATCCATAGCAATAACTTCATCTCCAGCTTTAAGTCCTCTCAAAATACAATCAGTCGCTGCTAATCCCGATGAAAAAGCCAATCCACGTGTACCGTTTTCAATACTTGCCAAAGCATTTTCTAATGCTGTACGAGTTGGATTTGAAGCTCTGCTGTATTCATAATCGCCTAAAGGTTGTCCCGGACTTGTCTGAATATAAGTTGAAGTTTGATATACGGGAGGCATTACTGCACCCGTACTTGGGTCATGATGCTGACCACCATGAATCACTTTAGTATTGAATTTCATATAGTTATGTTTTTAAAACGCGATTTTAGACTACAAATTTACCTTTTAATTTATTTTAATCCTGAAACAACTTCTTACCTTTGTATATAATTAACACTTTGAGATATGAAATCACCAATAATCAGAGCTTTACGAAAGCAAAAACCTATAAATAAAATGCTACACTATATATGACCAATAACAAATAACATTTACATATATGAAACAGTATACTTTTTTAGTCTTTTTGTTTTTATTATTTACTAGTTGCAACAAAGGGCTTTCATTTGAAAATGAAACGTTTGAAAAAAAATCTATCCTTCCCTGCAAAACGGATTGCCCAATAATAACAATTGAAATTCCGATTGCAAAAAATACTCCTGTTGTTTCCGATAGTATAAATAAAAAAATCTTTTCGGTCGTAAAAGAAATTGTCTATTTTGGGGAAAAACAAGTAAAATTAAATGATTATAATGCATTAACATCTTCCTTTATTGGCTCTTATGAAGAAATGCATAAAAAATTTCCAAACGAAACCTTCGGTTGGCAAGGAAAAATCAAAGGAAATCTTGAATTTGAATCAGGTGAAATCATCAACATAAAAATTGATCATTATACTTTTACCGGAGGCGCACATGGATATCAGGGATATCGCTCTTTATTATTTAATCCGAAAACAGGAAAAACCATTTTTTCTGATCAGCTTTTTAAAAATGAAAAAGAATTTAAGGCTTTCGCCGAAAAGGCATTCCGCGAGAAATACAAAATTCCGGCAAAAGCAAACATTAACGCAACAGGTTTAATGTTCGAAAATGACAAATTTCAATTACCTCAGAATATTTTCTACACAGAAGATGGATTGCTTTTGTATTACAATTCCTATGAGGCTGCATCTTATGCAGATGGTCCAAAAGAGCTTTTATTTCCGTATGATGAAGTTAATAAGTATTTATTGTATCAGTAATTTAAAAAAACATTTGGCTAAAGCTGGAGGCAATTCAAAAAAACCTTAGAATCTTAGAATCTTTATTTAGCCCCTTCCTGAAAATCATATTTCATTTTCCGCAGAATCCTCAAAGCTTCTTTAAAAGACAAGTACACTTGAGAAAACGGTTTTAAAAGCAGTTTTGAATCAATAAGTTTTTGTTTGGCTTCATCAAAACCATTCAAATAACAAATCATAAAAGTGGATGGAAGATTTTCCAGATCAACCATTTCACGTTGTGACAATGTAAATCCTTTTTGCAGTTTTTGAAGTAATGCCATATTCGAATTGTAAATATGATACAGCATTTTTCGATTGAATTCCGGTGGCTGAAAAAGCATTTTTCGATCAATTTTATAATAACCATTATCAAAGAAACGAATAGTTTGTTCTTCTAACGGATAATAGCTTGTTTTATCATTTAAGCCTAACGGAACATATTCGGTAATTGTAAAACTACCATCATCAAAAACAATCGTAACTACATCTTGCGCCGAATAAAAAAGTTTAATTTGTTCGTTAATCAATTCAATATCGACTCTGGAAAGAAAGGTTTTATCACGCGATTTTTTAGGAACTCCCGCCCAGCAAATCACAAATAATTCTTTAAAAACATTATATTTCGGCGACATGTCTTTATGCCTGAAATTCATAAAGTCGATAACACCGTCAAGTGTATATTGAATGCTATTTCGGGAACTGTTTTCAATTCCGATAACCGTTTCTGTATTCTGGTAATTCTTCTCTACTTCACCTTCAACAGGAACCGAATTACTGCCCCGTCTAATAAAGACACTATTCGCCAAAATGGTATGAATTCCTTTTTTGAAATAGGAGATTTTGTTCTTCGGTTTAATCGTCACCAATCCGATTACTTTGTCTTTTGGAAGATTCGGAAACGGAACATTCTCGTATTGAATTTTAGGTGGATTTTCTAAAAACGCATTGACGAGATTCTGAATTCTGCTATCATCAAAGAAATCATCGCCGACAATTTCATTGTCCTGATCTTCAACACCAACCACGATATAAGAATTATTAGTTGGATTTGAATTCGATAAGGCACAAATATGTTTTAAGAATTTTCCTTTTCCTTCGCGCGTATGCAAATTCAACTGCCTTTTTTTGTCATAAAAACTGCTCTCGTCATTATGAGCGAGCAGGTTTTTTATTAAAAGGCGTTTGTTGATCATTTCTTTAGACTTCTTAGATGTTAGATTTTTAGACTTCTTAGACATTGGACTTCTTAAATTTTACCCTTAATAATTGTATGTCTAGCTGTCTAAGCTAGTCTAAAAATCTAAGAAGTCCAATGTCTAATAATCTAAATATTCTTGTTGACTATCGTTCCTGACGCTTGCGCTGTTGGGTATACAACTAAATCGGCAATGTTTACATGGTATTTTCTTGACACTACAAAATGAATAATATCAGCAATATCTTCAGCTTGTAAAGGTTCTAAACCTTTATAAACATTTGTTGCTCTATCGGCATCGCCTTTAAAACGAACTTCACTAAATTCAGTTTCAACCATTCCCGGATGAATTGCTCCTACTCTAATTCCGTATGGATTCAAATCCATTCGCATTCCATTGTTAATGGCGTCAACCGCATGTTTTGATGCGCAGTACACATTTCCGTTCGGATACACTTCTTTTCCGGCAATTGAACCAATATTGATAATATGTCCCGCTTTTCTTTCAATCATTTGCGGAATAATAGCTTTTGAAACATACAAAAGTCCTTTTACATTAATATCAATCATGGCGTCCCAATCGTCAATATTTCCATTTTGAATTGGGTCTAAACCGTGTGCATTTCCGGCATTATTAATTAAAACGTCAATTTGCGCAAATTCTGTTGGCAACGAATTGATAGTTGAAAAAACAGCCTCTTTATCACGAACATCAAATGAAAGTGAATGTACTTCTGTAAAAGCCGAAAGTTCTTTTTCTAGTTCGACTAAACGTTCTTTACGTCTTCCGCAAAGGATAACTTTATAATTGTTTTTTGCCATTATTTGTGCGGTGGCTTTTCCAATTCCGCTTGTGGCTCCAGTAATTAAAACTGTTTTTTTCATTCTATATTTTTTATTTTTTTTGCCACAGATTAAAGGATTAAATTGATTTTTCAATCTGTGAGAATCCTTTAATCTGTGGCAAACATTTTTTAATTTTTATTTTTCCACTCCTCTAAATTCAACACCATATTGAGCACCGTCCAGGTTTCGCCATCCACTTCCCTTATAAGTTTTTTATCCGGATTAATAGTGAAACCAACTTTTTCATAACACTTTATGGCACTAATATTAAAATCGAAAACATTCAATTCAACATTTCGTTCTTTTCTATTTTCAAGAATATATTGCAGTAATAAAATTACCATTTGCTCCCCAATTCCTTTTCCTCTTTGATTTTGATCGATAATCAGGATTCGGCCTAATTTTGCAGAATCCTTATTAAAATAAATTTCGCAATGTCCGATCGTATTTCCATCAGAAGAATTGGCAACTCTAAAAGCAATTCTGTTTTCATCAGAAAGTGTTTTATCGATTTTCTTTTCCGTTAAGGGAAAAGAAAATTCGGGTCCACCAAACTGCATTAAATCTTTTGCATTTTTGATGGAATTAATCAATTCAGAATAAAACTTTTTATCAAATTTTTCGAGGCGTATCATTTTCAGAATATTTTATTAAGGCACATCGTCGCCCATACTTTCTGTCCAGATCGCGAACCAGTCTTCTTTATCCATTTCTAATTCTACGGCTTTCATCAACGATTGAATTCTGGCAACATTTACTGTTCCCGCAATCGGAATAACGCCTGCAGGATGTTTTAAAATCCATGCCAACAAAAGTGTATCTGAACCAAAACTGTATTTTTGAACCAAATCGGCAAGCAGTTTTTTCAAACGGCGTGTCTTCTTAGTATCTTCTCTAAAAACAGTCCCAAGTGGATTCCATGACAATGGTCGAATTCCGTGTGTTTGCATATAATCTAAGCTTCCATCAATCATGGCTTCATAATGTGTCGCTGAAAATTGTACCTGATTAAAGCTTACTTCTGTTTTCGAACGAATTAATTCCGTTTGAGAACTAGTAAAATTCGAAAGTCCGAAGTCAATAATTTTTCCTTCTGATTTTAATTTCTCCACCGCTTCAGCAATTTCGTCAGCTTGCATTAGCGGACTTGGTCTGTGCAATAAAAAAACATCAATAAAATCTGTTTTTAATTTTTTAAGCGATTCTTCAACAGACCAGATAATATATTCTTTCGAATATTCGTAATGTTTGATTTTGTTCTCGGGACGCTTTTCAGCAATCATCTGAATTCCGCATTTGGTAATTAACTGTAATTTTTCTCTTGAAATTTTACTTGCCTGGAAAGCTTTTCCAAAATCGGCTTCTGTAGTATAGGATCCGTAAATATCAGCGTGATCAAAAGTGGTAATTTTGTTTTCGATACAGATTTGTATCATATTTTCCATTTCTTTAGTTGTAAGGTTTTTATCCCAAACTCCCCAATTCATAGTGCCCGAAATTATAGGCGATAACGTTGTTTTGCTCATGGTTTTATTGCGTTATTTTTGGTAATAATTATGCATTTCTAAAGCATAATCATCAAAGTTCTTAAAAATATAAAAATAGAATCACAATTCGTCCTTAAAATTAGTGCATTGGTCGAAGTTTTAACCATTCTTTAACATCTTACTTCTCAAAAAATATTCAATTTGCACTCTCAAAAGTAAGGCATAAAAATCAAGGTTTTAAAAAGGTTTTAAAAATATTTATATGGAAGAAAATACAACGACTTTAGACATTAGAGCGATAAATGAAAAAATTGAGAGAGAAAGTGCTTTTATAGACCTTCTTACAATGGAAATGAACAAAGTTATTGTGGGCCAGAAACATATGGTCGAACGTTTACTAATCGGGCTTTTAGGGCAAGGGCACATTTTATTGGAAGGTGTTCCGGGATTGGCTAAAACTTTAGCGATAAATACATTGTCGCAAGCGGTTCAGGGTTCTTTCAGCCGTATCCAGTTTACTCCTGATTTATTACCTGCCGATGTTGTCGGAACGATGATTTACAACATCAAAGCAAACGAATTCTCTATTAAAAAAGGGCCAATTTTTGCCAATTTCGTACTTGCCGATGAGATTAACCGTGCTCCCGCAAAAGTACAATCAGCACTTTTGGAGGCGATGCAGGAAAAACAAGTTACTATTGGCGATACAACTTTCAAACTAGATCGTCCATTTTTAGTACTGGCAACTCAAAACCCGGTAGAGCAGGAAGGAACATACCAACTTCCGGAAGCTCAGGTCGATCGTTTTATGCTGAAAACCGTAATTGATTACCCAAAAATTGATGAAGAACGTTTTGTAATTCGTCAAAACTTAAAAGGAAGTTACGAAAAAGTAAATCCTGTAGTTTCTGTAGAACAAATTTTGCGTGCGCAAGAAGCTGTTCGTGAAGTTTACATGGACGAAAAAATCGAAAAATATATTTTAGATATCATCTTTGCTACTCGTTATCCAGAGAAGTACAAACTTGCGGACTTAAAACCTCTTATTAGTTTTGGAGCATCGCCACGTGGAAGTATCAATTTAGCCAACGCAGCAAAATGTTACGCTTTCATCAAACGTCGTGGTTATGTAATTCCAGAAGACGTGCGTGCAGTTGTACATGATGTTTTACGTCACAGAGTTGGAATAACGTATGAGGCTGAAGCCGAAAACATTACTTCTGTAGACATTATCAACAAAATCGTAAACGAGATTGAAGTACCTTAAAAATAGTTTTCAGTTTTCAGTCACAGTTAACACATTACAAGTAACTGCGACTGAAAACTGCGACTGAAAACTAAAGAAATGGATACAAAAGAGCTTTTAAAAAAAGTACGGAAAATAGAAATCAAAACCAAAAGACTGAGTAATCATATCTTTTCGGGAGAGTACCATTCTTCATTTAAAGGACGCGGGATGACTTTTAGCGAAGTGCGTCAATACCAATATGGCGATGATATTCGTAACATCGATTGGAATGTAACCGCACGCTATAACGAAGCCCACGTAAAAGTTTTTGAAGAAGAACGCGAATTGACCATGGTTTTAATGGTTGACATTTCAGGTTCTGAAGGTTTTGGTTCAAAAAGTCAGTTTAAAAAAGACATCGTCACCGAAATTGCGGCAACGATGGCTTTTTCGGCTACACAAAACAATGACAAAATCGGATTAATATTATTTTCTGATAATGTCGAATTGTATATTCCACCAAAAAAAGGCCGTTCGCACGTTTTGAGAATCATTCGTGAATTGATCGAATTCGAACCAAAAAGCCATAAAACGGATATTTCACAAGCTTTGAAATTTTTATCAGGAACACAAAAAAAGAAAGCGATCGTTTTTGTGATTTCTGATTTCATGTCTGAAAATTACGAACAGACCTTAAAAATTGCTTCTAAAAAACACGACATTACAGGTGTGCGTGTATACGATATCCGCGAAGAAAAAATCCCAAATTTAGGAATGGTAAGTATGCTTGACGCTGAAACCGGGAAAATTCAATTGGTCGATACAGGCTCAAAATCGGTGCGAATGAATTACGAAAAACATTATCACGACAGAGTCAATTATTTCAAAGATATTTTTAGTAAATCAGGAGCTGGAGTTGTAAACACAAGAGTCGACGAAAATTACGTAACAAAATTACTTGGTTATTTCAAGTCTCGTTAATTTGAGGTTTCGATGATTATCAGTTTCAAAAATAAATTTTCAAAAATAAGCATTCGTTTTAGACTAAAATCTGAATCAAAAATCAAATGAAATTAAAATTTTACATATTTCTATTTTTGCTTACTTCAACTGTTTTTGCGCAACAAAAACAAGTTGAAACAAGTATTGATACTACAAAAAATAAAATTGGATCCGAGTTTAAGTTAACGCTTAAAACGGTGGTAAGCTCGAAATCGAAAGTTGTTTTTCCGAAACTAAAAAACATTGGCCCTTTAGAAGTAATTCAATCGTACCCAATTGATACGGTTAAGAAAAATGACACTTACGAATTGATCAAAAAATACGGCTTAACCCAATTTGATTCAGGAAAATATACCATTCCGGGTATCAAAATTTTAATTGATAAAAAACCTTATTTATCAGACTCTATCCGTGTTGAAGTGGCCAATGTAAAAGTGGATACGCTACAACAAAAAATGTACGATATCAAGGATATTTCAAGTGCCGATAGCAACAACGACTGGTGGATTTATGTTTTGATTGTACTTGTAATTCTTGCAATTGGTGCTTTTGTTTATTGGTATGTTAAAAAACATCAGAAGAAAAAAATCGAAGAAGAAGTTTATAAAACGCCAATCGAAAAAGCGACGAGTTTATTGAATAACCTGGAATCAAAAGAATTAGTTCAAAAAGGTGAAATCAAAGAATACTATAGTGAATTAACTGATATTGCCCGTAATTATATTGAAGAAGCGATTCATATTCCGGCAATGGAAAGTACCACTTCTGAATTGATTCAAGCCATAAGATTAGCTTCAACGAAAAAGAAAATGACATTAACTCCTGAAACCGTTGAGAATTTAGAACGTGTTTTACGTCAGGCCGATTTAGTGAAATTTGCAAAATCTAAACCTTTGGATTTTGAAATTACGGATGATAGAAATAAAATCCAGAAAGTAATTTTAACGCTTGATAATGCAATTCCAACTGAAGTTCCGGCTGAAGAAGAAGATCAATTACTGAATGAAGCTCAGAAACAAAAGCAAATCAAGATTCAATTAAGAAAAAAACGTAACAAACGTATTGCAATTACAGTTGGAACCGTCGTGTTTTTATTGTTTGCAACAACAACATTTTTCGTTGTAACGAAAGGCTTCACCTATGTAAAAGATAATGTTATTGGTCATCCTTCAAAAGAATTATTAGAAGGAGAATGGGTGAAAAGTGAATACGGAAATCCTGGCGTTTTAATCGAAACTCCAAAAGTTTTGAAACGTATGGACACTCAAAAAGTACTTCCAAAAGAAACCATGGCTTTAATTAAAGAAATGCAGCTTTTCGCTTACGGAAGTATGATTGACAATTTCTTTGTTACAGTTTCAACGGCTAAATTTAAAAATCCAACCGATATTGATTTAGCAAAAGCTTTAGAGGGTTCATTGAAAGTAATAGAAGCTCAGGGCGGTCAAAATATAATTGTTAAACAAGAAGATTTCCAGACTAATGCAGGGATACAAGGACTTAAAGGATACGGTACAATGACGATCATTAATCCGGCTAACAAAACCAGCACAAAAGCTTATTATGAAATTCTGCTTTTCAAACAAGATCAGGGATTACAGCAAATCATGATTTTACATGAAGAAGGTGATACGTATGCAAATGACATTACAACCCGAATTTTAAATTCTGTTGAACTTAGAAAAGCTAGTAACTAATGGGAAAAATAACTTTTTTAAATCCGGAATTCTTTTGGCTGTTTCTTTTAATTCCAATCGCTATCGCCTGGTTTTTCTGGAAACGCAATCAACAATCGCCAACTTTAAAAATGAGTTCCACTCAGGGTTTTAAAAATAGCGAATCATTATTGACAAAATTAAAACCTTGTTTATACGTATTCAGGATTATTGCGCTAAGTTCTTTAATTATTGCATTGGCAAGACCGAGAACAGTTGACATCAGCAATCAGACCAAAACAACAAAAGGAATTGATATTGTAATGGCAATTGACGTTTCAGGAAGTATGCTGGCAAAAGATTTAAAGCCAAACCGTATGGAAGCTTTAAAAAGAGTTGCCGGAGAATTTGTTGAGGAAAGACCAAATGACAGAATCGGATTGGTTTTATACGCATCTGAAGCTTATACCAAAACTCCTGTTACAAGCGATAAAGCTATTATGTTAGAAGCGATAAAGGATATTAAATATGATACTGCTTTACAGGACGGAACTGGAATTGGAATGGGATTGGCAACAGCTGTAAACCGTCTTAAAGACAGTAAAGCAAAAAGCCGTGTAATCATTTTGATGACAGACGGTGTTAATAATGCCGGTTTCATTGAACCTGAAACGGCTGCTGATATTGCGAAACAATATGGAATAAAAGTATACACCATTGGAATTGGAACCAACGGAATGGCGCCATCTCCTTATGCATACGCTCCAAACGGAGGTTTCTTATTCAAAATGCAGAAGGTTGAAATTGACGAGACTTTAATGAAAAGTATCGCCCGTAAAACCGAAGGAACCTATTTTAGAGCAACAAGCAACGACAGATTAGCTCAAATTTACAGCGCCATCAATAAGTTAGAAACAACAGAAATTCAGGAATTAAAATTCTATGATTACGACGAAAAATACAGAGGATTTGTTTTACTGGCAGCCTTTTTATTATTGTTGGAAGTTGGTTTAAGAAATACAGTTTACAGAAGCTTTATTTAAATATTTTAGTCGCAGTCACAGTTTACAGTTTACAGCTGAAAACCGCGACTGAAAACTGCGACTGAAAACTAGAATTAAAAAATGGAATTAGACGAAAAAAAATATTTATACCTTTTATTCTTACTCCCAATTGTGGTGTGTATTTTCCTTTTCAATATGTATTGGAAAAGAAAAAAACAACATGAGTTTGGTGATTTAGAAATGGTCAAAAGACTGAGCCCTGAACGTTCTGTTTTTAAACCTGTATTAAAATTATCTATACTACTTTTAGCACTTGCGTGTTTGATTATCGGATTGGTAAATCCGAAGATTGGGACTAAAATGGAAACCGTAAAACGTGAAGGAATCGACATTGTTTTTGCCGTTGACGTTTCTAAAAGTATGTTGGCAGAAGATGTTGCACCAAGTCGTTTAGAGAAAAGTAAACAATTGGTTTCGCAGATTATAAATAATTTAGGAAGTGATCGAATTGGAATTGTTGCCTATGCCGGAAGTGCTTTCCCGGTTTTGCCAATTACTACAGATTATAGCGTAGCTAAAATGTTTTTGCAAAGCATGAGTCCGGATATGGTTTCTTCTCAGGGAACTTCATTGGATGAAGCAATCCGTTTATCCTCGACTTATTTTGATGAAAAAAGCAAAACAAGCAAATTATTGATTTTGATTTCTGATGGGGAGGACCATTCAGAAGGAGCTTCTGCAGCAGCGGAAGAAGCCAACAAATTGGGAATGAAAATCATCACAATTGGTATCGGAACAGAAAAAGGCGGAACTATTCCGTTAAAAGAAAATGGCGTTGTAAAAAGTTTCCAAAGAGATCAAAATGGAGAAGTTGTTATTACAAAACTAAATCAGGAAGGACTAAAAGCAATCGCAAAAGCAACGAAAGGTGGTTATGTGTATGGAGGAAGTACAAAAGAGGTTTTAGATTACGTAAAAAATGCATTAAATAACATTCAGAAAACAGAATTCGAAGCGACGCAAATGGCCGATTTTCAATCGCAATTTCAATGGTTTCTTGGCTTTGCATTCTTATTGTTGTTTGTAGATATTTTCCTTTTGGAAAGAAAAACAAACTGGATAAAAGAATTGAATTTATTTAACGAAAAGAAATAATTGTTTTGGAATTTATTTCGGAACAAAAAATTAAAAAAATTAGAATGAAAAATTTACTTCTTTATATTTTACTAACGTTTTCCTTAGCCGTTTCAGCTCAGGAAAAAGACAAGACATTGCCTGATGCCAATGAAGAATATAAGCAGAATAAATTTGTTGATGCTGAGGCAAATTATAGAATTTCGCAGTCAAAATTTCCAAAAAAAGCAGCGGCTTCTTATAATTTAGGAAATACTATTTACAAACAAAACCAGGTTTCTGAAGCAAAATTCGCTTATGGAAAGGCAATTAAAAATGCCAAAACAAGACCTGAAAAACATAAGGCATTTCATAATTTAGGAAATGTTTTGATGAAAGAGAAAGATTATACGCAAGCCGTTGAAGCTTATAAACAAGCTTTGCGCAACGACCCTACAGATGATGAAACGCGTTATAATTATGCTTTGGCCAAACAAAAATTAAAAGAAAATCCTCCGAAAAACGATAAAAACAAGGACAAGAACAAAGACAAGGACAAGGATAAAAACAAAGATAAGGACAAGGACAAAGACAAAAATAAGGACAAGGATAAAGATAAAAAAGACGACAAAGGAGATAAAGACAAGGATAAAAAAGATGGTAAAAATGATCCGAAAAAAGATGATAAATCAGACAACAAAGGAGAACCAAAACCACAGCCTGGCGGAATTTCAAAAGAACGTGTTCAGAATTTATTAGATGCCGTTAACAACGAAGAAAAGAAAATTCAGGACAAAGTAAATGCTCAAAAAGTAAAAGGAAGTCCTAAGAAAACAGAAAAAGACTGGTAATTTTTGGGTTAATCGTTTATTCGTTTAACTGTTTATTCGAATAAACAATAAAACATAAAAAAAACCGATTAAACATATAACTATTAAACAGTTAAACAAAAACTGAAAAACAATTAATGAAAAGATATTTAATTCTATTACTATTCACTTTTCAAGGGCTTCTGGCTCAAGTTCAATTTGAAGCCCGAGTAAGCAAAAACTCGCTTGGTGTAAACGAGAGACTTCGTATTGACTTTATCATGAATGTTGACGGAGATAACTTCGAACAGCCTTCATTTGACGGATTTAGAATTGTAGCAGGACCAAGTCAACAAATAAGTCAATCCTGGGTTAACGGACGAAGCTCTTTTCAAAAAATATATTCTTATATATTGCAACCAGCGCAAAAAGGAACTTTGACGATTAAACAGGCTGCAATCGAGTTTAATGGTCAGAAATACAAAACAACTCCCCAAAAAATTGTTGTAACAAATGCTGTTGCCGAAGAAAGAGATCCAAATGACCCTAGACAACAAGGCGGTGCAGGAAGTGAAACATTGAATTTGGTTGCTGAAATTTCAAAAACAAATCCATATTTGAATGAACCAATTACTGTAGTTTATAAATTATATTTCAACAACATTAATGTTACCGGTTTTAAAGAACTTGGAAAACCAAAATACAATGATTTCTGGAATCAGAATATAGAAATCAAACAGTTAGCTATTGAAGAAGGAAGTTACAGAGGGCAAAGATGCTATTTTGTGGTATTGAAAAAGACCATTTTATATCCGCAAAAATCAGGAAAACTCACAATTGAACCTCTTTCACTCGATATTGGGGTGCAATTACCCACAAATCGTCGTGACATGTTTGGTCAAATGATTCTTTCTGATGACAATAAAGTTGTTTCTGCAGGAGCAAAAACCATCAATGTGAGACCACTTCCGGAAGGTAGTAAGCCAGAAGGCTTCACAGGTGCTGTTGGTAAATTTAATTTCACAGTTACACCTTCAAAAACAACCTTAAAAAATGGCGAAAGTCTTGATTTGGTTGTAAGTGCTGCAGGAAGCGGAAACATGAAGTTATTTACACTTCCAAAACCGGTTGTACCAAATGCATTAGAGATGTATGATCCTGTTCATGACGAAAAAGTGACTACTTCATTGGCTGGAATGTCTGGAAAAATTTCAGATAAGTATACTATAATTCCACAATACAAAGGGAAGTACACCATCAAACCAATGCAGTTTTCGTATTTTGATTTGAGTTCCGGATCATACAAAACGATAACTTCTCAGGAAATTACGGTTGATGTTTTAGACGGACCAATGCAGGCGGAAGCAAATGCAACGGCAAATGCTGCTAAAAACGTTATTACAAAAACAGAGCAATTCAAATATATCAAGTTAAAAACTACTTTAGTCTCAATGGCTAAAAACGATTTTTATGGTTCGAATTTATATTATGGATTGTTGTTAGCGCCTTTCTTAATTTTACCAATTATTGTTTTGGTTAAGAAGAAAAAAGAAGCGATTGACAGTGATGTTACCGGAAACCGAATTAAAATGAACAATAAATTGGCGAAGAAATATTTATCTGAAGCCAAAAAACAGCTTAATAACAAAGAGCCATTTTATATTGCTTTGGAAAAAGCGATGCATAATTTCCTGAAAGCGAAATTGCACATTGAAACTTCAGAAATGAGCAAAGACAATATTCGTGAATTGTTATTGTCTAGAAATGCGAATCCGGAGTCGGTTCAGAGTTTCATTAATCTGACAGAAAACTGTGAGTTTGCACGTTATGCTCCGGCTTCAAGTGCTTCGATTCAGCAAGATTTTGATAAGGCTGTTTTGATTATTTCAGAATTAGAAAAACAGATTGTCTAAACCGCAAAGACTATTTTACGGCAAAGTCGCTAAGAAAAAGTAATTGGATTGCGTTAAATTTAAGTTCGCAAAGTTTGAGAGTTCTCTAAAAAACTTTCCTTTAAATAAAGTAAAATGAAAAATATAGTATATCTCTTTTTATTAATTACTCCCGTTTTATTTGCTCAAAGCAGCTTTGAGAAAGGAAATCGTCTATATCAGGATAACAAGTTTGAACAGGCCGCACAGGAGTATGAAAATGTTCTTAAAGAAAATAAAGAACATTCGGCTGAATTGTATTTTAATTTGGCGAATTGTTATTACAAACTCAATAAAGTCGCGCCTTCGATTTATAATTATGAAAAAGCATTGGTTTTAAAACCGCATGATGAACAGACTTTAAACAACTTAAAATTCGCCAAAAAACTAACAATTGACGAAATTAAAGAAGTTCCGAAAGTTGGTTTTGCAAAACTAATTCAAAACTTTACAGGAATTTTCGATTATAATACCTGGGCTAAAATTGCTATTGGAATTGCTTTTCTTTTCTTATTGAGCTTTATTGGATATTATTTTTCGCAGCTTACGCTTTCAAAAAGATTATATTTCATTGGAATGTTTGTATTGCTGGTTGGGGTACTTCTAAGCGTTGCAGCGGCAATGTCAGAGAAAGATCATTATGACAACGATCGCCCTGCAATTGTTTTTTCAGAAGTAAGCGAAGTTCGAAGCGAGCCTCAAAAAGCAGGATCTGCAATTTTCTTATTACATGAAGGTGCTAAAGTTTATGTAACTGAAACACTTTTAAATTGGAAAAAAATCGAATTAACAGACGGAACAGAAGGTTGGATTGATGCTTCGACTATCAAAGAAGTGAAATAAAATTACTTGAAATTACAATATAAAAGTCCCAAATTCCAACTTTAAAAATTGGTATTTGGGATTTTTTATTTTCACAACTGACATAAGTATATTTTAACTTTCAAGACTCGAAAGATAAATTTATTTATATCATTCAATTCTAATAATTACCAAAGTGATTAACTTTATGAACTTAAATCAACACAATCCAAATCAATTTTCCTTGCGAACTTTGCGGTTAAAATTTATACACCAGCCCAGGCGTCACGCAATAATCCAACTTTACATCAGATTCAAAAACATCATCAATTTGTTTTACGGCTTCAAAAAAGGAAAGGCCAATTTTGATGGTTTCCGGTTTACATTCGGCTAAAAATTTATCATAGAAACCTTTTCCGTAACCAATACGATTCCCAAAAACGTCAAAAGCTAAAAGAGGTACAAAAACCACCTCGATAGTTTCAGACGGAACTGGCAAACCATTTACCGGCTCCGGAATATTGTATTCATTTTTTTTGATTTTGGTATTATCTGTCAACAAAAAATGAGACATTTTTCTCGTTTCAAAATCACTTTTTGAAATCACAATTTCTTTATCTTTTCCGGAAAGCAAGTGCAAAATATATTCGGTATTGACTTCTTTCTGTTCTTCAATGGGAAGAAAAACATGGTAATAGATTTTCTCCCAAATGGACAATTTCAATACTTCATTGGCTATAGCCAAACTCTTCTCTTCAATTTCATCAATGGAAAGTGCTGCCCGAAGATTTTTATAGTGTAATCGTAATTCTTTTTTATTCGTCGCCATCAGGAAGGGTTTTAGAAATATGGTAAATAGCATCGCCTTCATAAACAATTGGCGAATGATTAGCGTTGATTATGTATCCGTCGTGCGGCGCTTTTACTTTTTGCTCAAATTTACCAAACGGATCAGTTATAATCGCCAAAATAGTTCCCTTGGTTACAAATTTCCCAATCAAATTATAATCGTGTAACAAGCCTGAACATTTTGCGCGCAGCCAAACCGAATATTTGATATAAATCGAAGGATGAACAGCATCTTCTACAATTTGTTTTGAATCGAGCATGTTCAGGTAATTCAGCAAACGCTTCACGCCCATTACACCTTCATTTGCAATTACATTATTAATATCTAATGATTTTCCTCCTTCAAAAAGCAACATTTTTACATTCGCTTTTTCAGAAGTATTTCTAAAGGAGCCGGCAATATTCTTTGAATACAATGTAAAAGGCGCATTAAACACATCTGCCAGAAGTTTTAACTCAGGATTGTTTTCGGTTATCCTGATTTGCGGGGCATTAAACCTGCTCGCACCTCCGGCATGAAAATCGACTGCATAATCGATAACCGGCAAAATCTCTGCCACAATATGAAATGCAAAACGACTCGCCAGAGAACCTTTTTTGCTTCCCGGAAAAACACGATTTAAGTCGCGGCCGTCAGGAAACTCTCTTGATTTATTTACAAAACCATACATGTTGATAATTGGGATGCAAATAATCGTTCCGCAGGTCGGCCTGTTTATTTTTTTGCTGATAAGCTGACGTACAATTTCGACTCCGTTTATTTCGTCGCCATGAATTCCGGCCGAGAATAAAACTACCGGACCATCTATTTTAGAGCGACGCACAATGACCGGAATATTAAGCTTTGTGGTAGTGTGCAATCGGGCAATTTCAACGTTTATCGTTCTATTTTCTCCTGGCAAAACCGGTTCGCCAAAAATAATCATGGGTTTGTTATTTTTCATATAGAATTATAAAATCTAAATATAGAAATTATTCTTTTGATTTCGTAAATTTGACTCTAAATCCATGCTAAGCTTTCCGAGAAAAACAAAACGGTTTTTCAGAGTGCTTTTCGACCATCTTCAGAAACAAAAACAGAATGCAAAAACCGTCTTTAGAACTTCAAATACAAACTTTGCCGGACAATCCCGGTGTGTATCAATATTACGATAAAGACGAAAAAATATTGTACGTAGGAAAAGCCAAAAATCTAAAAAAAAGGGTGTCCTCCTACTTCAATAAAATTCATGATACGGCAAAAACAAATGTATTGGTTCGAAAAATCGTAACCATAAAACACATTGTTGTTCCTACGGAAACTGATGCACTTTTATTAGAAAATAACTTAATCAAAACTTTGCAGCCGCGATATAATGTGTTGCTTCGCGATGATAAAAGTTACCCTTGGATTTGCATCAAAAAAGAACCTTTTTCTAGAATATTTCTAACCCGAAGAATGGTCAAGGACGGATCTGAATATTTTGGTCCGTATACTAATTTTAAAATGGTTTATACGATTTTAGACTTAATCAAAGAATTGTACCCTTTACGAACCTGCAACTATGACTTAAGTGAATCTAATATTAATTCAGGTAAATTTAAAGTTTGTCTTGAATATCATATTGGAAATTGCAAAGGACCTTGTGAGGGAATTGAACCATTAGCAGATTATCAGCGACAAGTTGATGCGATTCGTGAAATTCTGAAAGGAAATTTCAAAGAAAGTATGAAAGACTTTAAGCGTCTAATGAATCAATATGCACAGGATTTACGTTTTGAAGAGGCTCAAAAAATCAAAGAAAAAATAGAAATTCTCGAGAATTATCAGTCAAGATCGACGATTGTAAATCCGAAAATTACCAATATTGATGTTTTCTCAATTGTGTCTGATGAAAGTGCGGCTTATGTCAATTTTCTGCAAATTTCACACGGATCGATCATCCGTTCGCATACTTTAGAAATCAAGAAAAAGCTAGATGAAAGTGACGAAGAATTATTAGAATTAGCTATAATCGAACTTCGCGAACGCTTTAATTTATTATCAAAAGAAGTTATTGTTCCGTTTGAAGTTGATTTAGGAGAAAAAATAAAAACAACGGTTCCACAACTTGGAGATAAAAAACAGATTTTAGAATTATCAATCAGAAATGCCAAATTCTATAGAATCGAACAATTGAAACAATTACAAATTGTAGATCCGGACCGACATGTAAATCGTATCATGGCGCAAATGCAAAAAGATTTACGTTTGCCTGTTGAGCCTCGACATATCGAATGTTTTGATAACTCAAATATTCAGGGAACCAATCCGGTTGCCGCCTGTGTTGTTTTTAAAGATGGAAAAGCAAGTAAAAAAGATTACCGTCACTTTAATGTAAAAACAGTTGAAGGCCCGGACGATTTTGCATCGATGACCGAAATTGTGTATCGCCGTTACAAAAGATTACTCGATGAAAATGAGCCTTTGCCACAATTAATTATTATTGATGGTGGAAAAGGACAACTATCAGCAGCCTTAAAAAGTATTGATGATTTAGGTTTACGTGGAAAAATTGCCATTATCGGAATTGCAAAACGTCTCGAAGAATTATTTTATCCCGGAGATTCTATTCCATTGTATCTGGATAAAAAATCGGAAACATTAAAAGTAATTCAGCAATTACGTAATGAAGCGCACCGTTTCGGAATCACTTTTCACCGTGACAAACGAAGCAAAGCGGCCCTAAATTCCTCCGTAGAAAGTATTCCGGGAATTGGAGAAAAAACCATGCTGACTTTAATACAACATTTCAAAAGTGTTAAAAGATTAAAATTAGCTTCAGAAAAAGAAATATCTGACGTTATAGGAGTATCAAAAGCAAAAAAAATTGTCGAATTCTATCATCCTAAAGAAAATTGATTCATTTTGAAAAAGCATATTTTATCTGTTTTTCTGTTATATATTTTTAACGTTTCGTATAGCCAACACGACATTTCATTTTTGCAAAAAGACAAAAATAAAATCAATATACACTACACCAATAATTTTGAAAGTTTAGAAATCAAAAATTCCAAAACCGGCAAAACTCAAATAGTAAAAAATATTGAAGTTTCGATAACCGGAAAAGACTCACACTTAGAAACCAACGATTATAATTTTGATGGTTTCACCGATTTTGCTTCTTTTCATACGGATGACGGAATGGGAGTTTATACCATATATCAGATTTTCATTTTCAATTCAAAAACGCAACAATTTGACCTCTTAGAGTTGCCAACCAATTTCAAGTCAAAATGTGATATGTTTTGCGATGTAAAAGTAGACAAAACTAAAAAAACACTTACCTCAAGTTGCAGGGGCGGCGCAAGAACACACCTTGATGTCTGGAAATATGATCATAATAAAAAATTAATACTTTCAAAAACAGAATCATATTAAGATAATCCATCAAAAGAAAAAAAAATTGCCGACTTTTACAGAACCAACTAGTTGTTTTTTATGCGTCCAAACGAGCAATCCCTTTCCAATACCCGTTCCCGGTCAAAAGGATTATTTTCCGCACCGATAACTTTCAGCACTTTCTGGATCATTACATTGTTTTTTACCTTACTACTATTGAGTCCTGAAAAATCTTTTTCACAGGAACAAAAAAAAGATAGTGTAAAACGCCCAAAAATTGGTTTGGTTTTAAGTGGAGGTGGCGCTAAAGGCTTTGCACATATTGGTGTTTTAAAAGTTTTAGAAGAGGCAGGAATAAAAATCGATTATATTGGCGGAACAAGTATGGGAGCTGTTATTGGCGGACTTTATGCTTCTGGTTACAATGCTTCTCAAATTGACTCTATTTTCAAGCGAACCAATTTTGATGAATTGATTAACGATTATATTCCACGGTCATCGAAAAACTTTTATGGTAAAAAAAACGATGAATTATATGCCATAGTTTTACCGTTTAGCAATTTCAGGGTTGGGATTCCGGAGGCACTTTCAAAAGGAATGTACAATTACAATTTATTAAGCAGCCTAACCAGAAATGTGCGTCATATTCGTGATTTCAATAAATTGCCAACTCCGTTTTTATGTATTGCAACCAATATCGAAACGGGTGAAGAAGTATTACTAAACAAAGGAAATCTGGTTCAGGCGATGATGGCGAGTTCTGCATTTCCTTCCTTATTTACCCCAGTCGAAATTGATGGAAATTTATTGGTAGATGGCGGTGTGGTGAATAACTACCCCATTAAAGAAGTCCGAAATCTTGGCGCTGACATTATAATTGGTGTTGATGTTCAGGACGATTTATTGAAAAGAAAAAGTCTTAAAAATGCAACCCGTATTTTGGTTCAGATTACCAATCTTCAGTCGATTGATAAAATGAAAAGCAAAATAAAAGATACTGATGTTTATGTAAAACCGGACATTCGTGATTTTGGTGTAATTTCATTTGATAAGGGTGAAGAAATTATCAGAAAAGGAGAAGAAGCTACATTTGCCGTTTATGAAAAAATTAAATCGTTAGTTAACGAAAATAATTTTTATAAAAAACCGAAATTAAAAGTAGCAACTGATACTATTCAGATCAAAAAAATAAACAGCGAAAAATTAGATAATTATACTAAAGAATACATTAATGGTAAACTTCGTTTTAAACCCGGAAGTACTATAACCTATGATGATCTGAAAACTGGAATTAACAATCTGAATGCTACTCAAAACTTTAGCACCATATCCTATTGTCTGCAACCTGACGGTAAACAAGATGATTTGGATCTTGTATTGAAAGAAAACCCAACTCAAACTTATTTGAAACTGGGTTTGCATTATGACGGACTTTACAAAAGTGCAATTCTACTAAATCTTACGCACAAAAAAACATTTTTAAAAAATGACATTACTTCGTTAGATATTATTTTAGGGGATAATTTCAGATATGATTTAAATTATTATGTCGAGAATGGTTTTAATATCAGTTTTGGATTCCGTTCAAGATTAAATCAATTTAACCGAAATGTAACCAGCAGTCTTGGTAATTTAACTACTCCAAATCCTGGGATCAATTTAATTAATGTTGATTTTCTGGATCTTAGTAATCAGGCTTATTTTCAGACCATTTTTGTACAAAAATTTTTGATGGGCGGTGGTTTAGAATACAAATATTTAAAAATCAATTCACCAACTTTATCTAATACAGATAATGTAATAGATAAGAGCAGTTATTTTAGTGCATTTGGCTATTTAAAATACGATTCATTCGATAATAAAAGCTTTCCACATTCGGGATTATATTTTTCCACGGACGTACAAACCTATTTAGGATCTTCAGATTACACCAATACTTTCAAACCGTATTCTATGGCAAAAGCTGAAGTTGCTGTTGCCAATACCTTATTTAGGAGAGCAACTTTTAAATTTGAAGCAGATGCTGGAGTGACTGTTGGAAACGACAGCGTTCCTTTTTTCGATTATATATTGGGCGGATATGGATATAACAAAATAAATAATTTCAATTATTTTTATGGATATGATTTTCTAAGTATTTCCGGAAATAGTTTTATAAAAGCGGGAATCACTTTAGATTATGAGGTTTTCAAAAAGAATCATGTCAATTTTTCTGCAAATTTTGCCAACTTAGGTGATGATATTTTCTCTACTGTTGATTGGGTATCAATGCCGAAATATTCAGGTTATGCCGTAGGTTATGGATTGGAAACTATTATTGGCCCAATCGAAATTAAACAGTCCTGGTCGCCTGAAATGTCTAAAAGCTTTACTTGGTTTAGTATCGGCTTTATGTTTTAATATTCTACTCAACAATAGTTCAAAAAAATCGTACTATTTTTTTGTTATATAAAATTTATTTCAAAAAAAATCAAAGAATTTTATTTTTATAACTGATATAATTTATAATTTTACTCGATAAAATTTACGACATTTGTTATAATGAAAACAAAATGGACAGGTTTATTAGAGTATCTTCAATTCCTTATCAAGAGAAATCCTGAATAAAACTACCGAATTGAGATAATTGGTCAATTGCAAAATTGAGCTAATTATCTGTTCACACAATTCAAATTTTTTCGAATTATCTAATTTACAAATTATCTAATTGAAAAGCCATGCCATTATATCATAAACTTGGAGATTTTCCTCAAAAAAGACACACCCAATTCGAAAAACCAGACGGAGGTTTTTATTACGAACAATTGTTTGGTACCGAAGGTTTTCACGGACATTCATCATTATCTTATCATGTTCACAGACCAACACAGGTTAAAGAAATTTTAAACTCATATTCGGTTGAACCAAAAATTGCAATCGGAAAAAACATAAAATCATTACTTTTTAAAGGTTTTGAACTAAAACCGGAGAACGATTTTTTAGACAGCCGCAAAGCAATGTTAGTCAACAAAGACTGTATTATTGGATTGGCCGCTCCAAAAGAATCGCTTCGAAATTATTTTTACAAAAATGCCGATGCCGATGAAATGCTTTTCATCCATAAAGGAAAGGGAAAATTAAGAACCATGTTAGGAAATATTCCTTTTGAATATGGCGATTATTTAATTATTCCGAGAGGCATTATTTATCAAATAGAATTCGAGACCGAAGAAAACCGACTTTTTTACGTTGAATCTTATTCTCCTTTTTATACTCCAAAACGTTATAAAAACCAGTCCGGACAACATTTAGAGCATTCGCCATTTTGCGAGCGTGATTTTATCTTGCCAAACGAATTGGAAACACACGACGAAAAAGGTGATTTTTTAATTAAAATCAAAAAAGAAGGAATGATTCACGAAATGGTTTATGCTACGCATCCTTTTGATGTTGTGGGTTGGGACGGTTACAATTTTCCATACGGATTCTCGATTCACAATTTCGAACCTATAACGGGACGTGTTCACCAACCGCCTCCGGTGCATCAAACTTTTGAAACGGCCACTTTTGTCGTTTGTTCTTTCTGCCCGAGACTTTACGATTATCATCCGAAAGCAATTCCGGCGCCATACAATCATAGCAATATAGATTCTGACGAAGTACTATATTATGTGGATGGCGATTTTATGAGTCGTAATAATATCGAGCAAGGTCATATCACTTTACACCCAAAAGGAATCCCACACGGTCCCGCGCCTGGCGCGATGGAACGCAGTATTGGTCATAAAGAAACCCAGGAATTAGCCGTTATGGTGGATACTTTCAGACCATTAATGGTTACGGAAGAAGCGATGGGGCTTGATGATGGAAAATACTATAAATCCTGGACTGAGTAAATTATTGGAGTCAATCTAACCGTAAAGTCCGCAAGGATTTTACGGTTAGATCACCATAATATACTTTGCGAACCTTGCGTAAAATCCTTGCACTCCTTGCGGTTAAAAAACAAATCTTAAAAAAATATTTCGGAAATCAATAAACGATTAACCGATTAAACAAATAAACATCATGAGTAAAGAAATTAAATCAGTAGAATACGGATTAGAAAAAATATTTGAAGGAGCACAGGATTTCCTTCCATTATTAGGAACAGACTATGTAGAATTCTACGTAGGAAATGCAAAACAATCAGCACATTATTATAAAACAGCTTTCGGATATCAATCATTGGCATACGCCGGATTGGAAACTGGGGTTAAAGACAAAGCATCTTATGTATTAAAACAGGATAAGATCAGAATTGTTTTGACAACGCCTTTAACACAAGACTCTCCAATTCACGCACATCTTCAAAAACATGGCGATGGTGTAAAAGTCGCTGCTCTTTGGGTTGAAGATGCCAGAAGTGCTTACGAAGAAACTATGAAACGTGGCGCTCGTTCTTTCATGGAACCAACTGTAGAATCAGATGAATTTGGAGAAGTAGTTCGTTCCGGAATTTATACGTACGGAGAAACCGTTCACATTTTTGTAGAAAGAAAAAACTATAACGGCGTTTTCTTGCCAGGTTACAAAGAATGGAAGTCAGATTATAATCCAGCACCAACCGGATTGAAATATATCGACCATATGGTTGGAAATGTGGGTTGGAACGAAATGAATACCTGGGTAAAATTCTACGAAGAGGTTATGGGATTCGTAAATTTCTTATCATTTGATGACAAACAAATCAATACCGAATATTCAGCTTTGATGAGTAAAGTAATGTCTAACGGAAACGGAAGAATTAAATTCCCAATCAATGAACCAGCTGAAGGAAAGAAAAAATCACAAATTGAAGAATATTTAGATTTTTATGGCGGACCTGGAATTCAGCATATTGCCATAGCGACAGATGATATTATCAAAACAGTTTCTGACTTAAAAGCACGTGGTGTTGAATTTTTATCTGCTCCACCACATACTTACTATCAGGCGATCCCGGAAAGATTGGGTGTCCACATGGATATGATGAAGGAAGATTTAAATGAAATCGAGAAACTTGCTATCATGGTCGATGCCGATGAAGATGGTTACTTATTACAAATTTTCACAAAGCCAGTTCAGGACAGACCGACATTATTTTTTGAAATTATTCAAAGAATGGGGGCAAAAGGATTCGGGGCAGGGAACTTTAAAGCACTTTTTGAGTCGATTGAGAGAGAACAAGAATTGAGAGGAACTTTGTAAAAACGCAATATTTTTACATTATGTAGAAAAATTCTCTGTAAAACGATGATTTTTATGCAAATGTTATGTTAAACTTGCCTTTTGCTATTTCTTTTTTGAACTTTCTGTATATCTTTGCACTCGCAAATCAAGAAGGGGTGGTTTCCTTCTGAATTGATATAAATTTCATAATTTATAGTTTTTTGGTTAGTTAATAGCATAAAAACTCAGTCATTCCTTGACTGAGTTTTTTTGTTTAGGTACATTTGGAATAGAATTTGCATTTAATTACCTTTATAATAAATGTAAAGATTGTACTATGAAAAAGCTAGTTCTCATCATATTAATTCTCACTACCCTGGCATTTGATACTCAAAAAGAAGATGCATTTGGTACGGGGGAATACTTCAAATTCAGAATTCATTACGGAATTGTCAATGCAGGTTACGCTACACTCGAAATTAAAGAAGGTACAATAAACAATAAAAAGGTACATCACGCTGTGGGTAAAGGTTATACAACCGGCATGTCCAAGTTTTTCTTTAAAGTAGAAGATTTATACGAAAGTTATTTTGACAAGGAAACCGGAAGTCCATATCGTTATATTAGAAAAATTGACGAAGGTGGTTATACTAAAAATCAGGAAGGAATTTTTAATCAGGCAGAAAATCGGGTTTTAGTAAAAGATTATAAACGAAAGTCTGAAAAAACCATTGTTATTAATGATAATGTGCAGGATATAATTTCTTCTTTTTATTATCTGCGAAATCATCCTAATATTGACAAACTGAAATCAGGCGATGCTATTACAATTGATATGTTCTTTGATGAAGAAATCACAAAATTTAAGTTAAAATATATAGGTCGTCAGGATATTACAACTAAATTTGGAACCGTTTCTACAATGGTATTTAAACCCCTTGTACAAACAGGAAGAGTTTTTAAAGAAAAAGAGAGTGTAACACTCTGGATAACAGACGACAATAATAAAGTTCCGGTACGAATAAAAGCGGATCTTGCCGTCGGATCCCTGAAAGCAGATCTCGACGAATATAAAGGATTGAAATATCCATTTAAAGCAAAAAAATAATGAACCCTACTGATCATTCAGAATCAATCTTAAAAGAAATTGACCTTAAATTTCAAGCTATAAATCAAAAAACAGACGTACAGCTTGAAGGCTTACTTTGGTCAAAACCAATTACCTATTGGGATTATATTCAAACTGACGCGCTTTTAAATTTACAAATACAACGCACTACACTTCCTGATGAAATGGTTTTCATTATGTATCATCAGGTAAATGAATTAATTTTTAAAATGATTTTGTGGGAAATTGATCAAATCGCCGATACAGAAAATATTCAGGTTGATTTTTTCAGTGAAAGATTATCAAGAATCACCCGTTATTTTGATATGTTGACCAATTCGTTCAGCATTATGGAAAACGGAATGGATATCGATCAGTACATGAAATTCAGAAATACGCTGACTCCGGCAAGTGGATTTCAAAGTGCACAATATCGCTTAATTGAATTTGCTTCGACTGATGTTATCAATTTAACAGACCGTAGATACAAAGCAAACTTTGATGAAAATACCGATTTAGAAACTAGTTTCGAGCACTTATATTGGCAAGCAGCAGGTAAAGATTACCAAACAGGCGAAAAATCATATTTACTGCAGGAATTCGAAAAAAAATATAAAGATCAGTTTTTAAGACAAATGTCTTCCTTTAAAACTAAAAACATCTGGAAAAAATTTACGCAATTACCAGAAAAAGATCAACAGAATAATGAATTGATTCAGGCAATGCGTCATTATGACAAAACCGTGAATATTACTTGGGTTATGCAGCATCTAAACACTGCAAGAAAGTACATTTTGGAAAGCGGAAAAGGCAACGGCGAAGCCACTGGAGGAAGTGACTGGCAAAAATATATGCATCCAAAATACCAAAGACGCATCTTTTTTCCTAAATTGTGGACCGAAGATGAATTGTCCAATTGGGGAAATGAAGAAACCATTTAATTTCCCGAAAAAAATTAAAAAGTTTGAAAAAAGCATTCGTAATTATAATCGTTTTATTATCAATATTTTCATGCAATAAATCCGATGAAAAAGTTGAAACTAAAATTACTAAACCAAAAACTAAAAAAGTAGAATTTGGTTTTAATTACGCCGACTTTAATGTTGTTAATGATACCATATCAAAAGGAGATTCTTTTGGATCCATTATTCAAAATCAAAATATTGGAGACAAACAGGTTTATAACATTGTTGAACAGGTAAAAGATTCTTTTAATGTTAGAACTATTCGATACAACAAACCTTATACACTTCTTCGTTCTAAAAATAAAACCAACAAATTACAAGTTTTCATTTATCAGCCAGATGCACTAACCTATTACGTCGTTGATTTCAGAGATACTATTGCAAAAGCCTATAAAAAAATAAAACCGGTTACCTTTAAACGCAAAATAATAGGGGGCGTTTTAAAAAGTTCATTGTCCGAGACTTTAGGAAATGCAAGTGTAGAAACAGCATTGGCCAGCAGAATTACCAAAGTGTTTTCATGGTCTATCGACTTTTTCAAACTTAAAAAAGGAGATCGTTACGGTCTGATTTTTACCGAGCGTTTTATCAATAATAAAACGTATGATGGTGTTGAAGATCTGGAAGCTGCCTTTTTTGAATATAAAGGAAAAATCGTTTATGCTTTCCCTTTTGAAAAAGATACACTTTCAGGAAAAGTCGAATATTATGATGATCAGGGAAAAACACTAAAAAACTTCTTCTTAAAAACACCAATCAAATTCAGCCGAATCACTTCGAGATTTACAATGAATAGATTTCATCCTGTGCAACACACCTGGAAAGCACATAAAGGAACTGATTATGCTGCTCCAACCGGAACACCAATTTCAACAACTGCCTCTGGTGTTGTAGAAGCCACAGGTTATACTGCAGGAAATGGAAACTTCGTAAAAGTAAAACATAACGGAACCTACTCTACTCAATATTTACATATGTCAAGAATTCTCGTGCGTCGCGGGCAACGTGTAACACAAGGACAAACTATCGGATTAGTTGGAAGCACAGGATTAGCTTCTGGACCACACGTTTGTTACCGATTCTGGAAAAACGGAATTCAGGTTGATGCACTTCGATTGAACTTGCCAACCGGAGAATCGTTGACAGGAAATGACAAAACGCGTTTCTTAAAACAAATGGAACCATTGAAAAGAGAATTGGATAGTATCGGAAACTTGTAAATATCTGAAATCGAAAGTCAAATGAAAAATGCACGTCTTAAAGCAATTTACAATGAAACTTTTTCAGGTTTAAAACTGTTTTACAGAGATACTGATTTGCCAGACAATTTAATTTCAAATTATAAGGTTGGACAAATAATTCAGGAAAAAGGTTTTACTGATATGTCATCTATAGGTGGCGGTCTTTCCGGGAATATTAGATATTTAATTGCAAGTGCTCATCCAAAAGATCTATCCAAATTCAATCCTGGCTCTGCAAAAATTGGTCATTTCCTTTTAGACACTATTGCCTATTTTAAAGTATTGGATATTCAGAAAATCGAAAACAAAACACAGGTTTTCCTTTTAAACATTCCAGACAATTCGATTTCGCTTTTTAAAAATTCCTCTTCAAATCTGGAGGAAGAAATTATAGAAAAAGCACGAAAAAAATTTAAGGATAAAATCCATTCGGCATTAGTTACAGAATTACAAACTGAAGACTGGAAAGAAAGGACAAAATCTCCTCTTGGAATGAATGATAATGGTGAATTGTTTTTTGATGATTCGAAAATCAAAATTGAATCTCCAAAAAGAATTGAAATTAATACTGAGAAAAAAACTATTGAAGTTAATAAAAAGCCTTGGTGGAAGATTTGGTGATTATAAAACAACAATAAGATTTAATGAGAAAACTTATTCTTTTAATGTTGCTTTTCTGTATTGCTTCTTGTAAAAACGAGAGCAAAAAAAGTTTTTCCGGATCAAAAAAAGTTTTTCTGGAGCCTATAAATCAACTTTCTTATGAGTGGCAATTGGCTGCAATTCAATTTGGAACTTCAAAAGATTCTGTTTTATCCAATGATATTCAGTTTATCAATGATTCTATTCTTAAAGGAAAATTTAAATTAGATATCTCAAAGTACGAAACTGAAAACAAAAAGAAAGAATGTTATCCTATTAGGCTACATAGAAAACTATTTGATGAATTTTACAATGAAGGCTTTAATAATTTAGGTGATTTAAATGGTAACAAAAAAGATGATTCTGTATTTGTTTTACACGGATTAAGTTATTGTGAAGCAGGCGATTCTTATTACTTTACAGACAACAATATTCCAAGAGTTTTAACCGATTCTAATTGTTGCCATCCTTCAAGTATTTTAAATATCGGAGATATTGATGAAGATGGAAAATGCGAAATTGCAGAATATTATTCTTCCTGCGCCAGCCGATATAAAGCAATTACTATTTATAGTTTAAAAAATAATAAGTGGAAAGAAATTAAAACAATCTCCTTTGTTTTAAATGAAGAATATTTCATTTATAGAGATTTTAAAAAGTTATTCCGAAAAATTTCCAAAAACAATCTTGAGTATTATGAAATCAATGATGTGGACATGAATGGCAAAATAGTTGCGAGCTGGGAGAAAGTAAGAATAGAATAAATACGAAGTTTAAAAAATCACTTACAGAACTTCTTCCTAAACTCTGATGGATTAATTCCTTTATGTTTTCTGAAAACTTTATTCAGGTGACTTTCATCAGAAAAATGCAATTCATCTGCAATTTCATTAATGCGCATATCGCTGTTCAAAAGTCTGGCTTCAATCAATCTTAATTTATAATTTGAAATGTATTCCTGAAGCGTTTCGCCGGTTTGTTTCTTAAAATATTTCCCTAAGTAATGAAGTGAAATATTAAATTGTTCACTTATTATATTTGCTTTTAACTGCTTTGGATCATAAATATTTTCCTGAATATAATGCAAAATTTCAAGAACCATTTCTCCTGTAGTTTCCTTAATATTCTTTGGTAATTTTAAAGCAATATTTCTTGCCACAACAGTTATAATTGCATTAACAATTTGCTCGATAATCTTTTGATGATAAATCTGTTGATTACTTTGCTCGTTAATAATACTTTCAATAAGTGAGGCAATTAACGGTTTGTCAATTTTATTTTTAAGAATACATCCTGGCCGATGACTTGCATTTTGGAGAATATATTCCATCCGGAGTACAGTTTCACTTTGCGGATTTTGAGAATTTGCTTTTACATAATATTCATTAAACCGAAGAAAAAAGAATTTCGTCAACGTCGAAATTTCGAATGAATGAACATCTTGCGGTGTTACAAGAAACAGATTTCCCTTTCGGTATTGAAATTTATTATTGTTTATAATTTGAATTCCGGTTCCATCAACGACATAAATCAATTCAAAGAAATTGTTTTTCCGAATGGTTTTCGGAAACTGTTCTAATTCCTTAAAATCAACTTCAAAAGGAAGATATAAATTCTTATCTGTCATAATGCTAAAATACAATTTTAGTACCAATTAGTACAATTTTCAGAGAAAGCTAATGCTCTAATTTTGTTTCAATAAGAACTAAAAAAATTACAAAATGAAAATTCTTTTAATTGGAGCAAGCGGAACAATTGGTAAAATACTGGAACCCGCTTTAGAAAAAAATCATGAAATTATTTCGGCCGGACGAAACAGCGGTGATTTTAGAATCGATTTATCAGATTCAAATTCTATAGAAAAATTATTCAGCAAAGTTAAAAACATTGATGTCTGTATTTGTGTCGCTGGTGATTGTTACACCGGAGATTTACTTTCGCTTGACGAAGAAAAAATAAATATCGGTATTAAAAATAAGTTGCTGGGACAAATTAATCTGGTTTTAATTGGACAAAAGTACTTAAACGATAACGGATCATTTATACTTACTTCAGGCAAAATGGGCGATAAACCTGTAAGGAACAACAGTGGTAAAGCAATTGTAAATGGTGCGATTAACAGTTTTGTGCTTTCAGCTTCCCTTGAATTAGAAAGAGGAATTAGAATAAATGCCGTTAGTCCTGCAAAAGTTTCAGACATTCCGATTGAAGATTTAATTAGCGCTTATTCAAAAAGTATTGATGCGGCAATAAATGGAGAAATTATTAAAGTAAACTATTAAAATTTTAAATATGAAAAAGTCAACCACTATATTATTCTTGCTTTTAGCTCTAAATACAGCTATTGCTCAAAAAACAAAAGAAGTAATAAAAACAGCAATTTTAGGTTCCTGGACTTTGGTTTCTGTTGAAAATATAAATTCAGATGGAACCAAAAATCTTCCTTATGATGTAAATCCGAAAGGCATATTGTTTTTTGATGAAAAAGGGAATTACGCCATTGAAATATATAAAAATGAAAGACCAAAAATAATTTCGGGCGATAAAAACAAATGTACTCCGGAAGAAAATGCTTCGATTGTTCAGGGAAGCAATGCCCATTTTGGTGAATATGAAATTGATGAAACGAACAAGATTATTACTTTTAAAATAAAAACGGCATCGTTCCCAAACTGGGAAGGGACAGTTCAAAAGAGATCTTATACCTTTCTAAACAATCAACTTAAATATGTTGTAACCAATACCACGCAAGGCGGAAAATCTGTTACAGCAGAAGTTGTCTGGAAAAAATTGTGATGCAGATTCATAAAACGTTTTCGTAACTATTTGTTATATAATTGTGAAGCTTTACCCTATTACGAGTTATTTCAGTATTTTTGTGTTTTTAAAAACCACTTATAACCACTTCTCAATTAAATACAAAATGGCTTTAAACACAACAAACCCAACCGGGACTGAAGCGTGGAAAAATCTGCAAAACCACTATAATGCAATTCACGAAACAACGATACAAGAATTGTTTCAACAAGATAATGCTCGTGTTGAAAAATTCAATTTACAATGGAATGACTTTTTAGTAGATTATTCTAAAAACAATATTAGTCAGGAAACTATTTCTCTTTTATTAGAGTTGGTCAATTCAATTGGATTGAAAGATGCCATTTCTCAATATTTTGGTGGAGAAATCATTAACCAAACAGAAAATAGAGCTGTTTTACATACTGCTTTACGTGCACCGGAATCAGCAGTTATAAAAGTTGATGGCGAAAATGTAATTCCAGAAGTTTATGAAGTAAAAAATAAAATCAAAAACTTTACAAACGAAGTTATTTCGGGAGCAAGAAAAGGTTTTACGGGAAAAGCTTTTACTGATATCGTTAATATTGGAATTGGAGGGTCAGATCTTGGTCCGGTTATGGCGGTTGAAGCTTTACAATTTTACAAAAATCACTTAAATCTACATTTTGTTTCAAATGTTGATGGTGATCACGTTAATGAAATTATCAAAAAATTAAATCCGGAGACAACTTTGTTTTTAATTGTTTCTAAAACTTTTACGACTCAGGAAACGCTGTCAAATTCTGAAACCATCAAAGAATGGTTTTTGAAATCGGCTTCTCAGGAAGATATCGCAAAACACTTTGTGGCTGTTTCGACCAATATTCAAAAAGTAACTGAATTCGGAATTAACCCAAATAATGTTTTCCCAATGTGGGATTGGGTTGGAGGAAGATTCTCATTATGGAGCGCTGTTGGTTTGAGTATTGCTTTGGCAGTTGGTTTTGATAATTATAATGAATTATTGAAAGGTGCTAACGAAATGGACGACCATTTCAAATCGGCTGAATTGGATGAAAACATTCCGGTAATTTTAGCTTTATTGAGCGTTTGGTATAATAATTTCTTTGAAGCTGAGAGCGAAGCTTTGATTCCTTACACTCAATATTTACAAAAATTGGCTCCATACCTACAACAGGCAACGATGGAAAGTAACGGAAAAAGTGTTGGCCGTGACGGAAAACCTGTAAACTACCAAACCGGAACAATTATCTGGGGAGAACCAGGAACCAATTCGCAACATGCCTTCTTCCAATTAATTCACCAGGGAACAAAATTAATTCCGACAGATTTCATCGGATTCGTAAAACCGTTATACGGAAACGAAGATCACCATGATAAATTAATGTCAAACTTTTTCGCTCAGACTGAAGCTTTATTAAACGGAAAAACTCCTGCACAAGTTCAGGCTGAATTTGACAAACAAGGACTTTCTGCAGAAAAAGCGTCTTACTTATTGCCATTTAAAGTTTTCACAGGAAATAAACCAACTAATACCATTTTGATTCAAAAATTAACGCCGAAATCTTTAGGTTCGTTAATTGCTTTATATGAACACAAGATTTTTGTTCAGGGTGTTATTTGGAACATTTTCAGCTTTGATCAATGGGGAGTTGAATTAGGAAAACAATTGGCTAACTCTATTTTAGACGAGATAAATTCAAAAACCGTAAAAAGTCATGATAGCTCAACATCATTTTTACTAAATCACTTTTTGAAGAACAAATAAGAATGATTTAATCGTTTTTTCATAATAAACTGAAACGCCTTGATTTAACTAAAATTAAGGCGTTTTTTCGTATAAAAATATCGGTATCTATTCGTAAAACTGGCACTATTGCAAGTTTACACCTACAGCACTGTTCAGATTAATATGATTTTAACAAAAAACAAGTACTGAAATTCAAAAAATCATTATTTTATTTAATGAAAAAAGAAAAAATCATTTTAATACGCAACACAATAGATAAAACTTGTTTTTCTTAACATTTTGATAACACTATCTGAGTTATTTGTTATAATTTTGCCAAAAACAATAAACTAAATAACAAATGAAGACAATGAAAAATTGGTTACTTACTGGACTGTTGTTCATGATAGTTTCAACCGCATTTTCTCAAGGAAAAATTACTGGTACAATTACCGACGGTACAGGTTCTTTACCGGGAGCAAACGTAGTGATTAAAGGCTCTACAACTGCTACTTCTACAGATTTTGACGGTAAATTTACTCTTAATGCAACAAGTAGTACAGGAGAAATCGTTATTTCTTTTTTAGGTTATCAAAACCAAACTGTAAAATTTTCAGTAGCTAATGGCGCTACTACTAATTTAGGAACAATCGCTTTAGCTTCTAACTCAAACGAACTAAGCGAAATTGTAGTAAAAAGCACAACTGTAGATATTGCAAAAGACAGAAAAACTCCTGTTGCAGTTTCTACAATTAAAGCTAGTGAAATTCAGGAAAAATTAGGAAACCTGGAGCTTCCTGAAATCTTAAAGAGCACCCCTTCAGTTTACGTTAGTAAATCAGGTGGTGGTTACGGAGATTCAAGAGTTACTATTCGTGGATTTAGCCAAAATAATATTGCCGTAATGGTTAACGGTATGCCGGTTAATGATATGGAAAACGGATCTGTTTACTGGAGTAACTGGTCTGGTTTATCAGATGTTACATCTGCAATTCAGGTTCAAAGAGGTTTAGGTTCTTCAAAATTAGCAATTGCTTCTGTTGGAGGAACTATGAACTACATCACTAAAGCATCAGATTTGAAGCAAGGTGGTACAGTAGGTACTTCTTTCGGAAATGATAATTTCTTCAAAACAAACGTAGCTTACAATACAGGAAAATTAGACAGCGGATTCTCTGCATCTGTATTATACAGCCACACTCAGGGTGATGGTTATGTAGACGCAACAAAATTTAACGGAGACAACTATTATATTGGTCTTGGTTACGCTACAAAAAATAACAAACACGATTTCCAACTTACTGTAACTGGTGCTCCACAATGGCATGATCAAAGATCAACATTCATTACGATTGCACAGTATCAACAATATGGTACAGCTACTGATCCAAACATCAAATATAACTCTGACTGGGGATATAAAGATGGAAAAGAATTTAACATGGTAAGAAATTACTATCACAAGCCAGTAGTTTCATTAAACTGGGATTACCAAATTAATGAAACTTCAAAAATATCAGCCGTAGGCTACGTTTCTTTCGGACGTGGAGGAGGTTCAAGAGGAGCAGGTGGGATTAGAGGTTTTAACTATGTAAACAATGCATTTAGAACTGCTGACGGTTTAATTGATTATGATAAAATTGTCGCCTATAACTCAGGACAAACTGTAAACATTAACGGAACAAACTATACACGTACAACTAACGGTACAAGTGGTCAATTTCAAAACAGTTCAGCTACAGGTTCAGTTACAAACTCTACAACTGGTATTTCTCAAATTTCTTCAGTTAACTCACACAACTGGTATGGTGCAATTGTTAACTTTAACAAAAAATTCACTGATCACTTAACTTGGGATATTGGTGTTGACGTGAGAGGTTACAAAGGAATTCACTATCAAAACGTAAATAATCTTTTAGGAGGAACTTCTTATCTTGACAATTTTGATGTTAATAATCCTAATAGAGTTTTAACAGAGACTTATTCTACTTACCCGGCCTGGAACGTTTTCAAAAGCACAGATGATGAGCAAAAGATCAACTTCTATAATGATGGTGATGTAAGATGGTATGGTGGATTTACTCAATTAGAATATTCTACAGATAAATTTACAGCATTCGTTCAGGGAGCAATTTCTCAACAAGGATTCAAAAGAGTTGATTACTTTAAATATCCGTCTTCAGATGCATTGTCAAGTACAGATTTTGAAAACATCCTTGGTGGTAACGTTAAAGGTGGTGTTAACTATAACATTAATGAGAGCCATAATGTATATGTTAATTCAGGATTTTACTCCAAACAACCATTCTTTAATGCAGTTTATCCAAACAACGCTTCATTAGTTAATGGTAACTTAACTAACGAGAAAATCTTTGGTTTAGAAGCTGGTTACGGTTTCCGTTCTAGAATCTTCACTGCTAACGTAAACGTTTATCGTACATCTTGGAAAGACAGATACCAAAGATCTAATGATAATGACACAACAAATCCAGGAGGTTATTATGACTTCTCAGGAATTACTGAAATCCACTCAGGTTTAGAGTTTGATGGTAGAGCAAGAGTTACAGATAAACTTAACATTACTGCAATGTTCTCTATTGGGGACTGGAAATATGAGGGAACAAGTACAAGTAACCGTTACGATTCTGCAAACAACCCAATTGGCGGAGGAACAACTACTATTCTTTTCCTTGATGGTGTAAAAGTTGGCGATGCCGCGCAATTAACTGCTGCTTTAGGAGCAACATACGAAATATTACCTCGTTTTAGTGTAGATGCAAATTACAACTATACGGATAAATTATATGCTGCAATTTCCCCAGGAAACTTTACAAAGGAAGATAACAGAGGATCTTTAGAATTACCTTCTTTTGGTTTAGTTGATGCTGGTTTATCTTATAAATGGTTAGTTGGAAAAACTAAAAGCAATTCAGTTGGTTTCAGATTAAACGTAAACAACGTTTTTGATACAGTTTACATTGCAGAAGCAAAAACAAATATATTTGCAGCTGACGTGCCAACTGTTCCAACTTACAGAGGTTTAGCTACTACAAATCAGGTATATTTTGGATTTGGTAGAACATGGAACTTTGGACTACGTTACGATTTCTAATATTTAGAATCTAAATAAATATCATAAACGGCATTGACTTTTAAGTTTGATGCCGTTTTTTTATAGCCTTTTTTGTTATATTTGTTTTGAACAAAAAACCTGTTTTATGTATTATTTTCTACAAAAATTCCATTCTGGATGGGCTTATCTGGCATTGTTACTTTTATTGGTTGCCGTTGTAAATGCCATTTTAGGATTAACTTCTAAAAAAGAGTTTACTGCCAAAGATCGAAAGATTTCCTTATTTGCCTTAATTGGAGCACACACTCAATTATTGATTGGATTGATTCTTTATTTTGTTTCTCCGCTTGGAAAAGCTGCTTTTGGAGAAATGTCTAATGCTGAACTTCGATTGACTTCATTAGAACACCCTTTAATTAATCTTATAGCAATTATTCTGATCACTATTGGATGGTCAAAACATAAAAAACTAATTAATAGCGAAGCTAAATTTAAAACATTTGCTATTTTTTACGGATTAGGATTATTACTTATATTAAGTAGAATCCCGTGGAACCTATGGTTCTAAAAAACCAATTAAAGCCCTAACAAATAGGGCTTTTTTTATCTCGGCATATTATTTGTACAAACTCCCCAAGTCTGAAAAAGAATAACCCATGAGAATTAAAAAAAACATTTTACTCAGCGCATTTACTATAACTTTTTTAAGTTGCGTAACTTACGTCACGAGTCAACAAGTCAGGCCAACAGAGCCTAAAATTATCCAGGACACGCTAAAAACCGGAACAAAAAATCAGGCCCTCACGGTAAAGGATTCTATTTTTACTGATAAAAATTTAAAATTAAAACCCTATAAAAAATCGGCACATGCCTCCTACTATGCAGACCGATTTAATGGTAAAAAAACAGCTGACGGAAGCAGATTTAACAATAGCAAATACACCGCTGCACACAAAAAACTTCCTTTTGGAACTAAAATCAAAGTCACAAACGAAGCAAATGGAAAGTTTGTTATTGTGAAAATAACTGACAGAGGCCCATTTGTAAAAACACGTGAATTAGACCTCTCAAAAAGAGCTTTTATGGACATTAGCGGAAGCAGAGGCTATGGCGCATTAAAAGTCACTATTGAGACTATAATAGAATAAAAAATCCCGCTTTAGAGCGGGATTTTTTATTTATACAAACTTTCTAATACTCATTATAATTCCGGTATGAATTCCTTCGTGATAATTATTGAAATCCAGGGCTCCATTAATATTTTTCAAAGTGTAACCCATACTGGTAGTATATTCATTATAGTTTTGAAAAATGCCATCGGCAAAATCTTTCTGAACCTGCTCTAAAGTTGTTGAAAGCAAGGTTCTGATTTCATCTACCTCTGCTTGCGAAACATTACCTTCCGGCTTTGTTCCTTTTCTGTATTTGTTTATAAATTCTTCAGAAACCATCATTGGCAAACCCGATAATTTATAAACTAAAACTTGTTGTGTAGACACACAATGCGCTATATTCCAAATCAAATTATTACTAAATCCTGTTGGGATTTTGTTTAACTGTTCTAATGAATGATTGTCTAAAATCTTTAAGAGAACTTCTCTAATTGTTTTTTGTACTTCAAAAACTGAATTCATAGTTATAATTTTTTTCTAAAATTAGGCATTTTTAAGTTTCAAATGAATTTTCTTTGTAGTCACTAAATTTAAAAATCATGAACAAAATATATTACTTAGCTTCGTGCGACACCTGCCGAAAAATCATAAAAGGTTTACCGGCGAATCATAATCTTGAATTTCATGACATCAGACAAAATCCGATTACAGAGACGGAATTGGAAGAAATGCATAAGCTGGCAGGAAGTTATGAAGCACTATTCAGCAAGAAAGCACAGTTATACAAATCAATGGATTTAAAAAACAAATCATTGACTGAAGCTGATTTTAAAAAATACATTCTGGAACATTATACTTTTCTGAGTCGTCCGGTTTTTATTATTGACGGTAAAATCTATATTGGCAACAGCCAGCCAAACATCTTACAGGTAATGAAAGCTTTAAGCTAAAATGTTTGCCACGAATTTCTCTAATTTCCACGAATTAAAATTTCCGCAGATAAATTCTTTTAAAAAAATAGGGTGTAACGTTTCAAATTAGTGGAAATTCGTGAAATTCGTGGCAAAAAAAATACAAACACTTTCCACAGTTCACAGATTAGCATTTTACCACTCAACACAGCAAACTTTTAATTATCTTTGCGCCTTTATACTCAATTATATGATACAATCTATGACAGGGTTTGGCAAAGCTTCTTTGCAATTGCCTACAAAAAAAATTACAGTCGAAGTAAAATCCTTAAATAGTAAAGGTTTAGATTTAAACGTAAGAATGCCTTCTCTTTACCGCGAGATGGAATTAGGTTTAAGAACTCAAATCTCAACTAAACTTGAAAGAGGGAAAATTGATTTCGGAATTTACATTGAAAGTACTTCTGAACAAACTTCGACAAAAGTAAATGTTCCTGTTGTAAAAAATTATATCGCGCAACTTAGAGAAGTTTACCCTGATGCCGATGAAACGGAATTAATGAAAATGGCCGTTCGTATGCCAGATACATTAAAGACGGAGCGTGAGGAAATCGATGAAAATGATTGGGATCAGATTCAGGTTATCATTGAGGAAGCTTTACAAAACATCTTAAGTTTTAGAAAAGACGAAGGCGAATCGCTTGAAAAAGAATTCAATCTTCGAATTGGAAATATTCGTCAATACATGAACGATGCTTTGGCACTTGATCCGGAACGCGTTCAGGCTATAAAAGATCGTTTGCAAACTGCCATTTCTGAATTAAAAGTCAATGTTGATGAAAATCGTTTCGAACAGGAATTGATTTATTACTTAGAAAAACTGGATATTACAGAAGAAAAAGTGCGTTTGACGAATCACTTAGACTATTTCTTAGAAACCATTAAAGGGACTGAAGCTAATGGTCGTAAATTAGGTTTTATTACTCAGGAAATGGGTCGTGAAATCAACACTATGGGTTCAAAATCTAATCATGCTCAAATGCAGAAGCTGGTTGTGATGATGAAGGATGAATTGGAGAAGATTAAGGAACAGGTTTTGAATGTATTGTAAACGCAATAAGCTTTAAGCTATAGGCTGTAGACAGAAAAACAAATTGAATAAAAGCTTAAAGCATATTGCCTAAAGCCTAAAGCATACCATAATGAACAAAGGAAAATTAATTGTTTTCTCAGCACCTTCGGGATCAGGAAAAACAACTATAGTAAGACATTTACTTGGGAAAGAGGATTTAAATTTAGAATTTTCGATCTCAGCGGCTTCACGCGACCCACGCGGAGAAGAAGAACACGGAAAAGATTATTATTTCATTTCGTTAGAGCAATTCAAAAAACACATTAAGGCCGAAGATTTCCTGGAATGGGAAGAGGTTTATCGCGATAACTTTTATGGCACTTTAAAAGCTGAAATTGAAAGAATCTGGGCTTTAGGAAAAAACGTGATTTTTGATATTGATGTTGCAGGCGGATTACGTATCAAGCATAAATTTCCGGAACAAACTTTAGCCGTTTTCGTAAAACCACCAAGTGTTGATGAACTAAAACGCCGTTTAAAACAACGTTCTACCGAAACTGATGATAAAATCAATATGCGAATTGCAAAAGCTTCTGTAGAATTGGCAACGGCTCCACAATTTGATACTATTATCAAAAACTACGATTTAGATACTGCTAAAGAAGAAGCGTATCAACTGGTGAAGGATTTTGTCTCTAAGTGATTAGTGAAGAGTAATTAGTAATTAGTATAAAAATGAGTGAAATAAGATCTTATAAAGATTTATTGATTTGGCAGAAAGGAATTAAAATTGTCTCTCTGATTTATCAATTAGTAAAATCATTTCCTAAAGAAGAATTATTTGCTTTAACAAGTCAATTAAAAAGAGCTTCCGTATCTATCCCATCAAATATAGCAGAAGGCTATGGCAGAAATACAGATAAATCTTTTAGTCATTTTTTAAATATTTCCAGAGGCTCATTATTCGAAATTGAAACCCAATTACTAATTGCAAATGATCTTGGCTTTATAACTAGTCAAACTCTTTACAAAGAAATTCTAAATCAAATTGAAGAAGAATCAAAAATGATTAATGCTTTTTCTAAAACACTAAAAGACTAATCACTTTTTACTAATTACTAGTTACTTCACTATGAAAATAGGCCTTTATTTCGGAACGTATAATCCCATTCATGTTGGTCATTTGATTATTGCCAATCACATGGCTGAGTTCGCCGATTTAGATCAGGTTTGGATGGTGGTTACGCCTCATAATCCGCTAAAAAAGAAAGCGACTTTATTAGACGATCATAAGCGCCTTGAAATGGTTTATCTGGCAACAGAAGATTATCCAAAGATAAAACCCTCTGATATTGAGTTTAAATTACCTCAACCGAACTACACAGTAAATACTCTAGTTCATTTGCAGGAGAAATATCCAAATAATGAATTCTCCCTGATTATGGGTGAAGACAATTTGAAAACGCTTCACAAATGGAAAAACTACGAAGTGATTTTAGACCATTATGAAATCTATGTTTATCCACGCATTTCTGAAGAAGCAGAAAATATCGAATTAAAATCGCATCCAAAAGTGCATATTATTGATGCGCCGGTTGTAGAGATTTCTTCAACTTTTATTCGAAACAACATTAAAAAAGGGAAAAATATTCAGCCCCTTTTGCCTCCGAAGGTTTGGGACTATATTGATCACAATAATTTTTATAAGAAATAAAAAGGTTCGCCACGAATTGCACGAATCTACACGAATTATTTTAACCTTAATTTGAAATTAGTGGGAATTTATGGAATTCGTGGCTAAAAATATCCGTGACAAAAAACTCATCACTACATCCTATTCCCAAAAAACAACTTTAATTCTTTAGAAATAGTATCAAAAAACGAGTTTAAGTTATTGTTTTTGGCACTCAACAAATACACATACTCCTCCGGAACGTGAAAGCTATTCCACAACAATTGCAGTTTATTCTCTTTAATATATTTTCGTGAATTACAATTCCAGGTAATGGCAATTCCGGAATTTCTGGATAGCATTTCCAGCATCTCAGATTCTGATGGAATGATATAATTGGGCACTATTGCTGGTCTTTTTTTATTGAATGCATGAAGCCAAAATAGTTTTACATGGGGAATTCTGGCATCATGACTATACCACTTTTGATCATTAAGCCATTGCTCTATTTCGACGGCATTATCTGATTTTAATTTTTGACGAAAATCGGTTACATCTAAATTTGATGACCCCACTACTACCAGTTTAATTTTTCCGATGATTTCATAAATCGTATCAAACGTATCAAACCTTTTAGTCACGATAGCAAAATCGAGTTTTTTAGCATCGACAAGTGAAAAAAGAACATCATCCTCAGCAAAAGTAAAATCGATTAAATCAAACCTGGAGATTAGTGTACTCGCAAAACAATTAAACAAATCCTTGGACACTCCAATCGATATTAATCGTTTAGAATCCTCCGCTTTGGCCCTAAAACCGCTTTCTACATTTTCCAATCGATCCAGTGCATCAATAATTAAATTATTGAGTAACTTAGCGTATTCGGTTGCTTCAACCCCTTTTGACTTTCGGTTGAATAATTTATAACCAACATGTGCCTCTAACATTGATATTTGCTGACTTACAGCAGGTTGACTCATAAACAATTCTTTTGCAGCGACCGAAAAATTTCCGTTTTTATAAACTGCTTTAAATGTTCTGTACCATTCCAGATTTACCATGATATAAATATATTTATTACAAACATAGTTTATTTTATTTTTACAAATATCACTTAAGCTGTAAATTTGATGAAAATATAAAACTATGAAAAAAACAGCATTACTCGCAATTATAGCATTCACTGCCAGCAGCATAACAGCTACAGCACAAAAATCAAATAAAAAAGGTATGAAAAAAGTATTATTTGTTGTCACCAGTAATGATAAACTGGGCAACACTGGAGAAAAAACCGGATTTTGGTCAGAAGAATTGGCTGCACCTTATTATGAATTATTAGATAAGGGAATTGAAATCACCATTGCGTCTCCGCTTGGAGGACAACCGCCAATCGATCCAAAAAGTGCTGATCCAGCTTCGGCTACAGAAGACACTAAACGTTTTGATGCTGATAAAGCTTTACAGGAAAAACTAAAACATACTTTAAAACTTTCGACTGTAAATCAAAAAGATTACGATGCTGTATTTTATCCAGGAGGTCACGGTCCGCTTTGGGATTTAGTCGAAGATCAAAACTCAATTGACTTAATCGAATCATTTTATACACATAAAAAACCAGTTGCTTTTGTTTGTCACGCTCCAGCCGTTTTGAAAAACATAAAAGTAAACGGTGATTATTTAGTAAAAGGTAAAAAAGTTACCGGTTTTACAAACGAAGAAGAGGAAGCTGTTGGGCTGACCAAAGTTGTTCCGTTTTTATTAGAAGATGCACTTTCGTCAAACGGAGGTAAATTCTCAAAAGGACCAAACTGGCAACCTTATGCTGTTGAAGACGGTCTTTTAATTACAGGTCAAAATCCGGCATCATCAAAATTAGTAGCCGGAAAATTATTCGAAAAATTAAAATAGAAAAAGGCTCTAAGGTTCTAAGATACTAAGTTGTTAAGGCAAAAAAACTTAGAACCTCAGAACCTTAGCACCTCAGAACCTTAAAAATAAAAAAATGCTAAACTTCGAATTATATAATCCGACAAATTTAATCTTCGGAAAAGGACAAATAGAAAAACTTTCAACTTTAGTTCCACAAGAGGCTAAAATACTATTAGCTTACGGCGGCGGAAGCATCTTTAAAAATGGCGTTCACGAACAGGTAATCAATAACCTAAAAGGTTTTGATATTGTGGAATTTGGCGGCATAGAACCAAACCCTCATTTTGAAACTTTGATGAAAGCCGTAGAAGTGATCAAAGCCGAAAAAATTGATTTTATCCTGGCTGTTGGTGGCGGATCTGTAATTGATGGTGTAAAATTTATTTCGGCAGCTGTTCATTTTGAAGGAAATCCGATTGATATTTTACAAAAACGAATATTGATTAAAGAAAACGCAGTCCCATTTGGAACTGTTTTAACTTTACCGGCTACAGGAAGCGAAATGAATTCCGGTTCGGTTGTTACTATTGCAGCAACTCAGGAAAAACTAGCTTTTGGCGGTAGTGCCTTGTTTCCAAAATTCTCTATTTGTGACCCAACCGTTATTGTTTCTTTGCCAAAAAGACAATTACAAAATGGAGTTGTCGATGCTTACACACATGTGATGGAGCAATATTTAACGTATCCGCATGAAGGTTTTTTACAAGACAGAATTGCAGAAGGAATTTTGCAAACGTTAATTGAAGTTGGTCCTAAAGTTGTTGAAAATCCGGGTGATTATGCTTTGGCTTCCAACTTTATGTGGAGCTGTACCATGGCTTTAAACGGATTAATTCAGAAAGGCGTTCCTTCAGATTGGGCAACACATATGATTGGACATGAATTAACCGCTTTATACGGAATTGACCATGCAAGAACTTTAGCCATTATTGGTCCGAGTTTATATAAAGTAATGTTCGAAACTAAAAAAGGTAAATTAGCGCAATACGGAAGAAGAATTTTCAACTTAACAGGTTCTGATGACGAAGTGGCTAAAGGCGCCATCACTAAAACTGTTGAATTTTTCCATACAATGGGAATGGACACTAAACTTTCGCAATACACAAACGATTATCACGAAACGGCTGATTTTATTGTAAAACGTTTCGATGAAAGAAACTGGAAAGGTTTAGGCGAAAATCAATTAGTGACTTTAGATAAAGTAAAAGCTATTGTTGAACTTAGCTATTAGTTTTCAGTTGCAGTATTAAGTCGCAGCTCAAACTGTAAACTGTGACCGTAAACTGAAAACTAAAAAAGGCGTTCTTAAAAATATTTAGGAACGCCTTTTTAAAATACTAAAACAAAACTAACTAACTCATTTTTTGCTAAACTCATTAAATCTAAATTTATAAATAGTTCTAACGTAACTATTTCGACTTTATTGTGTAAGAATAAAATTATTTTTAATTATTTTTTCGATAATACTGAAAACCCCTGCAATTAAAGGACATTTTTAAATTTCTTAAATGAGACTTTGTATTATTACTACTTTATTAAGTACTTTTGCTTTAAATTATTAAAATAATGAGCGAAAATTTAAAATTTGCAGTAATTGGAGGAGGTAGTTGGGCAACGGCAATTGCAAAAATGCTTTGCGTGAATCTTTCCGAAATTGCATGGTATATGCGTAATGACGCTGCAATAGAGCACATTCAAAAATACAAACACAATCCAAATTATTTAAGTTCGGTAGAATTTGATACCAGCAAACTTAAATTGACCAACAATATCAACGAAGCAATTGAGTATGCAGATTATGTAATTTTTGCTATTCCTTCTGCTTTTTTAGATGCGGAATTGAAAAACATGACGGTTTCTTTGGCCGATAAAATCATCTTCTCAGCTATTAAAGGAATTGTTCCTGAAACGAGTTTAATTGTTGGCGAACATTTCCACATTCAATACGACATTCCATATTACAATATTGGTGTTATTACTGGTCCATGTCATGCTGAGGAAGTCGCTTTAGAGAGACTTTCCTATCTTACAATCGCTTGTGGAGATCCTGACAAAGCTTCTATTGTGGCTAAATCACTTTCAGGAAACTATATAAAAGCTAAAATTTCAGACGATATTATCGGAACTGAATATGCGGCAATGCTTAAAAATATTTATGCAATCGCAGCCGGAATTGCCCATGGTTTAGGTTATGGAGATAATTTCCAATCGGTTATGATGAGTAACGGAATTCGTGAGATGAAGAAATTCATCAGAAAAGTGCACAAAATGAAACGTAACATTAATGATTCTGCTTATTTGGGCGATTTACTGGTTACGGGATATTCGGTTTTCTCCAGAAACAGAATGTTCGGAAACATGATTGGAAAAGGATATACTGTAAAAAGTGCGATGATGGAAATGAGCATGGTTGCCGAAGGTTATTACGCAACAAAAAGTGCTTACAAACTAAATCAGGGTTATGGGGCTAAAACACCTATTATTGATGCCGTTTACGCTGTTTTATACGAAGGAAAAGATGCGAAATCTGTATTTAAGAAATTGACTGAGTCTTTGGATTAAAAAAAGAATATAGAGAATAGAATATAGATCTATATTCTTTGAGAATAAAAAAAGAGTCAAGACAAACTTAATTCGTCTTGACTCTTTTTTATTTAGGTATATTCTACAGTCTATATTCTATTCTCTATGTTCTATTTTCTTACTTCACCATAACCCCCTCAACAAACAAAATCGGCACTTCCTCCGTATCGTTTTCATTGATTAAATTTGATTTGAAAATAAATTTCTTATCGTACAAAGTGTTTCCAATGAAGAAAGTCACCATAAATTCATTGTTTAAAACTAAAAGACTTTTCTCGATCATTTCAATTTTTACAACAGAAACAGCTGGAACTTCAACAAAAGCATGACGTAAAGTCGATGTCTTTTTCATTTCGCCATCAATTGTTCCAAATGCTTTTGAAACAACCATAACGCTGTCTAAATTAAAGTCACTGTCGTTTATCAGGTAAGCGTACCACACTTTTTCCATAAAATCGTCACTCCATTCCTGAACAGCGGCAAGGAATACGTTTTCTACTTCGGGAATTGTTATGTCTTTTTTCATATTAGTCAAAAGTTATAAAGTCGAAAAGTCGAAAGTCCCAAAATTTGAGACTTTCGACTTTTGACTTTCGACTTAAATTATATATTCGATTTAAATTGCTCTAAGAAACGAACGTCATTTTCGTAAAACATTCGGATATCACCAATTTGATACAATAGCATCGCGATACGCTCTACTCCCATTCCGAAAGCAAAACCATTGAATTCATCAGGGTTGATGTCACAGTTTTTAAGAACGTTTGGATCTACCATTCCACAACCACCTATTTCTAACCAGCCAGTTCCTTTTGTGATACGGTAATCGGTTTCTGTTTTTAGACCCCAATAAATATCAATTTCGGCACTTGGTTCTGTAAATGGAAAGTATGAAGGACGTAAACGAATCTTTGATTTTCCGAACATTTCTTTAGTAAAATAAAGTAATGTTTGTTTCAAATCGGCAAAAGAGACATCTTTATCAATGTACAATCCTTCAACCTGATGGAAAATACAGTGTGAACGTGACGAAATAGCTTCATTACGAAATACACGTCCCGGAGAAATAGTACGAATTGGCGGTTTATTGTTTTCCATGTAACGCACCTGAACAGATGATGTATGCGTACGCAACAAAACATCAGGATTTGTCTGAATGAAAAAGGTGTCCTGCATATCACGCGCCGGATGGTATTCCGGTAAGTTCAATGCGGTAAAATTATGCCAGTCGTCTTCGATTTCCGGACCTTCAGAAACGTTGAATCCAATGTTAGCGAAAATATCAATAATTTGATTTTTTACAATAGAAATAGGATGACGGGAACCAATAATTACAGGTTCTGCTGCTCTGGTTAAATCACCAAACATACCTTTTGTTTCCTGTTTGCTTTCCAGCTCTTCCTGAATAACTCTTACTTTTTCTTCAGCAACGGCTTTTAAAGTATTTATTACTTGTCCAAAATCTTTTTTCTGGTCGTTTGGAATATTTTTAAACTCTGTAAAAAGTTCTTTTAATAACCCTTTACTACCTAAATATTTAATTCGGAACTGCTCTAAAGATTCTTTATTTTTATCATTAAAGGATTTAGCTTCCTCTATATGTTGTTTTATCTTGTCTATCATTTTCCTTCAATAATTGAGAGAACAAATTTAGTGATTTTAGTTGAAAGTAAACAGTCGCAGTCGCAGTTTTCAGTTCAGTAGACACTGAAAACTGCGACTGTAAACTGAAAACTAATCAATAAGTTCTCTTTCTAAAAAATAATTTACAATCGCTTCTTTCATCAAAACCGATTGTTCTCCTGCTTTTAGTGGTGGTAATTCTTCTTTAACCTTGTAATGCGGCCAGCCTTCGGCATCAAAAAAGTCGAATTCATAGAATCCGTAAGGCTCTAATAATCGGCAAATGGCGATATGCATTAGGTTTAATTTTTCATCTTTTTTGAATTCGCGGTGTACTTTTCCAAGTTCCTGAACCCCGATTAAGTAAATAATGGCATCTAAATCTAAGTCTTCACCCTGTGAAAACTGATTGGATAGTATATCGACGAGCTTTTCCCAACGCTCTTTTAATTGTGTATCTCTGGACATTTTTTATAATTGTGAATTATGAATTGTGAATTGTGAATTCAAAAACCATAAAATTTAGTTTGCAAAGATACGGACTTCAAATCCAATGACCTTAAAAAATAAAACATCAGAAAATAAAAACCTTTGCACCTTTGCTTCTCTGTACCTCTGCACCTTAAAAACTAGATAATTCTTTTATATTTGCGCTTCAATAAAACACCTGCGAATATGAGTTTTTTCGATATGATTTTTGGAGCACTTTTGGCCTTTAGCTTATACAAAGGCATTAAAAACGGGCTTTTCGTAGAAATCGCTTCTTTTGTTTCTTTGTTATTGGGAATTTATCTTGCGATTAAATTCTCTTCATTAATGAAAGGAATCATTAAACCACATGTTTCATGGAATCCAAATACAATTCAGATTACGGCTTTTATCCTTACTTTTATTTTAGTGGTGATTGGTGTTTATTTCTTAGCCAAAATCCTTACCGGAATTGCTGATTTTGCTTTCCTGGGATGGGCGAATAAACTGGGTGGCGGTTTTTTCAGAATCTTAAAAACGATCTTGATCATGAGTATATTTATTGCTCTTTTTGAGAAAATAAACTTCAATAATACCTTTGCCAAAAAAGAAACTTTAGACAAATCTATTTTCTATAATCCGGTAAAAAAAGTGGCTGCTTTTGTTTATCCGTCAATTGAAAAATGGTACGAATCTTTTAAAGAAAAGCATACTGAAAAACCGGAAGAAGCTTCTGAAACTGAGAAAGAATAATTCCTATTCCTCGTCGTTAAGAGGTTTCGGAAATAAATTTTTCAGAATAATCAACATCATTCCTATCACGTTTACTGACGAAGTTGTCAATAATGTAATGAGTACATTTTCTGAAAGATTCAGATTCAGGAAATTAAAATTGAAATACAAAATAGATACTACAGCAGCTAACCAAAGAAAGATAATAAAAGCAAAAATATAGGTTAAATGCCTTCTTAATCGGGTATCTTCTAAAAACCTTCCCACTTTGGCACTTCCCAACCTGTCTTCCAGGATTTGATTTTGTAAACGTGCGCTGCTAAGATCCTCAGGAGTTAAGGAAGAACTGTTTGCAATTGAAATTTGACTTAGATTTAGGGATGCCATATCAAGTTTAAATTGGTTTTAACTTCGTTTTATAATGTTCAAAAATGTCGTCATCAGAAATAACAGCATTAGAGTCTTTCCGATACACTTTATTCCAGGGAGTACCTTCATTGTGTGTTAAGGCACTTAAATAAATACCATCAAACCTTCCATAAACTTCCCATATTTTATCTAAAAACTTTTCGTCTTCGCTGGTTATTTTTTCATCTTTTACAGCATTCGGAATCTTCTCTGTTATCTTTTCTTTTTTATACTGTTTTATACTGTAATACAAAGACGGAAAAACAGGCCCAAAATCCCACGCAATAGGGTTCTCGTCCAATAATCTTTCTTTCTTATCTGTCAAGGCCAAATACCAACCATACGCAATGTAAGTTAGTTTGATTATCTTCATTGGCGTTAGGTCGCCGGTTTTTGAATACTTATCAATAAAATAATTTGCGACTGTTGTTGGATTATAAGTCATAATCTTAAAATTATTATTTTACCAAAGTTACTTAAAATATATTTGAAACAAAATCCGTATAAACTTATTGTAATGTAAATGAGATGCTTGCTCACTATTCATAATCAAACCCGACAGTCCCGATCCCGAAGCTTCGGGATCGGGAGGACTGTCGGGTTTGAAATGCGTTTAATATGTTACCAGTTTATTTCCAATTTTTCTCCTTTTTTCAATGTGATATTTTGTTCTTTATCACCGCTAATTAAAATTGTATTTCCTCCATTTTGAGAGAAAACCGTTACTTTTTCAAGTTTTTTATTATTCCATTCCATAGCGATTTCAAATCCGCCACGGGCACAGATTCCTTTTACAGATCCCGTTTCCCAAGCGTCGGGTAACGCAGGCAATAATCTGATTTCGTTTTCATCAGATTGTACCAGCATTTCGGCTACTGCTGCGGCTCCTCCAAAGTTTCCGTCAATTTGAAATGGCGGATGCGCGTCGAATAAATTCGGATAAGTTCCTCCTCCTCTTCTTGGTTTTTCTGTTTTCTTCCCGTCCGGATCAACATAACGAAGCAATTCTCTGAACATTTTATATGCACGATTTCCGTCCCACAATCTTGCCCAAAGATTGATACGCCATCCTTTTGACCAGCCTGTGGTTTCATCTCCTTTTATTTCGAGTGTTTTTCTTGATGCTTCGGCCAAATCAGGAGTTTTCTCGGGTGTAATTTGGTGACCCGGGAAAAGTCCGAATAATTGCGATTGGTGGCGGTGTTTTGGATCATTATCTTCCCAGTCAAAATACCATTCCTTCAGATTTCCTTTTTTTCCAATTTGATACGGATGCAATTTAGAAAGTGCTGTTTCGAGTTTTTTTCTAAAATCAGCATCAGTATTTAAAACCTTTGAAGCTTTAATTGTTTTATCGAAACACTCACGAATCATAGCTAAATCTGCCGTTCCTCCGTACATGGTTGCTCCAACAAAGTCGTCTTCCAGTTTATATTGATTTTCCGGTGAAGTTGATGGTGATGTAATTAAATTTCCGTTTTTATCAAGAATCATCCATTCCAAAAAGAATTGAGAAGCACCTTTCATAACTGGATAACCTTCATTTTTTAAATAATTTTTATCCTGGGTAAAAACATAATGCTCCCAAATATGTGTACTCAACCAGGCTCCGGCGGTATTCCAACAGGCCCACATTGGGTCCTCTTTTCCGAATTGACCCACCGGATTTGTCATAGCCCAGATATCTGAGTTATGCGAAGCAGACCAGCCTTCGTTTACTCCGTAAAATGTTTTGGCACTTGTTTTTCCGGTTACCGAAAGGTTTTTAATGAAAGACAAAAGAGGTAAATGCATTTCTGAAAGATTCGTATTCTCTGCCAGCCAATAATTCTCTTCCAAATTAATGTTCATTGTATAATTACTACTCCAGGGTGGGTTTAAATGTGGATTCCAAATACCTTGTAAATTTGCCGGAACACCTAAAGTTCTTGAACTACTGATTAACAAATAACGCCCGTAATTGAAATACAGAATTTCCAGATTTTTATCTTCTTTTCCTTCTGAATATCTTAATAGTCTTTCGTCTGTTGGTAAATCTGGGGCAGCTGTTTTTCCTAAATCTAAAGTAACGCGATTATAGAATTTTTGATAATCAGCAATATGAGATTCCTTTAATTTATCGAATGGTTTTGTAAATGCCTTGTTCAAATTTTGCAATGCAATTGCTATATCGTCTACTCCTTCTGTTGCAGGATTTTTGTCAAAACCATTAAAGCTTGTAGCAACCGAAACATAAATAATAGCTTCCGTTGCGTCTTTTAAAGTTAGAGCTTCTCTGGAATTTGTAATTTTCCCGTCCGTTTTTTTGATTTGGACTAAAGTGGTAAATCTTGTTCCTCTTTCTTTAATATCCAGATATTTTGGCAAAACAGTATATCCTGCATTTTCATGAATTGGCGCGGTGCCAATCATTACCAGAATATTGTTTCTTACTTCAACATTTGATTTTAACAAACTCTTTAAATTAATATCAAAATTTAAAGCCCCTTTGTGATCACTTGTCAATTTGATGACCATAATTTGATCCGGAGCGGAGACAAAATATTCACGCGTATATTTTATGCCGGCCATTTCGTAACTTACTTTTGATATTGCTTTCGAAATATCCAGTTCCCGATGGTAATTTACTGCTTTTCCTTTTTCAGTATTATTAATTTCTAAAGTTCCTAAAGGAGCAAAAGATTCGGAGTTTTTGCCCTGTACTTTTTTGTTTAATTCTTCAGCAAGCTTGTAATTTTCATTTTTTAAAGCTTCACGAATTGCAGGAATATTTTTGTAAGCTTCCGGATTCATTTTGGTATTTACAGGTTCACCCGACCAAAGCGTTGCATCGTTCAAATAGATTTTATCTGAATTTGCGCCACCAAAAACGGTTGCTCCCATTTTTCCATTTCCTAAAACGAGGCTTTCTTCAAAAAATTCAGCGGGTTGATTGTACCATAAAACATGATTCGATTGTGCGTTTGCATTCTTGTAAAGGAATGAAAAAACGAAAATCAGGATTAGTTTTTTTAAGAAGGTTGAGTTCATTTTGTTGCGTTTATATTTCGTTCCTACGGAACCTTATCTTGAATTGCGTTCAAATATTACTAACGGATTAATCCATCCATACTTAAACCATTTTTAAATCTTATAAAAATGATATTTTCTTCTTTACCGGTCACTCGCGTGAGGGATGGACGCTAGCTACCGCAGTAGCGCATACAGCCCGACCGCATACCGATAAGAGGGCGTATACGCGCAAAGCAAATTTGCCCTCTTATCGGTATGTGGTCACGCCCAAATTATCATTTTTAAATTAATAAACTGGTTGATATATAAAATTCTTAAACGTAACCGAACCCTCTCCAACAGCTGAAAGTCCGAGATGAAGACTCATAAATCCGCTTAAAACATTGTGATTAAACGAGGATACTTCGGCAGAATTTTCAATTTTTATCCATTCTTTTCCGTTTGTGCTGTAAAACATATTTACCAATTGTTCTTTCTTTTGCAGACGAAGAAACAAATGCGTTCTGTTTACTCCTTTTTGAGTAGGAAATTGCCACGATCGCAAGATTGCCAAAACGTTTTCCTTGTCTGCAGCGATTCCTGTATAAAGTTTGCTGTCGTAGAACAGAATAAGTCCGGCAGTTGCATTCCCTTCTATTTCGACCTCAACTTCTGCGGTATACGAATGATCAGAAGGCGTGCATAAAAGTGGTGAGCTTTCGCCGATACTCTTTCCTTTTCCTTTTATCTCGATTCCGTTTTTAGTTAATTTAAATCTTTCAGGCTCAAATTGATTAAAAAACTGCCATTGCGGTTTCAATTCTGTCCCTGAAAAATCGTCTGAAAGGATGAAATTACTTTTTACAGCTTGTCCTGCTGGTTTCTTAATTATTGCTTCGGTTTTACTGTTTACGGGTATTTTGTACCAATTATCTTTTGTCCATTCTGCTGGTTGCAATAACGTTTGACGCCCCATATTATAATACCCGTTTTCATAACCATGAAAAACCATCCACCAATTTCCTTTAACATCATCAATCAATGTTGCGTGCCCTTTTGACCACCATTTTTCAGATGCGTCATTTGTTCTTAAAATCGGATTGTAAGGTGAGTTTTCCCAAGGTCCCAAAGGCGATTTTGATCTCGCTGAAATTACCATATGACTTGTTGCCGGTCCGGCAGTTCCGCCCTCGGCAACAGTTAAATAATAGTAATCTCCACGTTTTAAAACTTTTGGTCCTTCCATACAAAAACACTCAATTGACCATTCTGACGGGATTTTCCATCCGTCATAAACATGTTTTTCTTCGCCAATAACTGAGAGTCCATCATTTGAAAGTGGAACATAATTTCCATTGCTAAAATAAAGATATCGGTTGCCTTTTTCGTCTGCAAAATGTCCCGGATCGATATTGCCTATTTTCAAATCTATCGGGTCGCTCCAGGGCCCACTTATTGAATCTGCCCAAACAACATAATTGGTTTCGTTTGCCGGAAAATAGATGTAAAACTTATTATTGTATTTTACTAAATCTGGCGCCCATACAGAACCTACACTTTTTTTAAGTGCATGTGTAACGGGTTTCCAATTCACGAGATCTTTTGATGTCCAAATCAGTAATCCGGGATAATAATTAAATGAAGAATGAACGATATAATAATCTTCACCATCTCTGATTATCGACGGATCTGGATAATCTCCTGCAAATATTGGATTTTGATACGATTCCTTATTCGTTTTAAGATGCTGTTGTTGTGCATTTACTGCAAACGAAATGAAAACCAAAAATACCAGAATAACTTTTTTCATTATTTAAAATCTAAATTTATTTGCTCACCTTATATTTCTCGTTGGCCGTAATCATTTCCCAATTATCCGTTCTGAAAGGTGATGCCGGGAATTTTTCTTTGTTGAAAAGATTGATTTCAGTATCATCGTCTGCCCAACCGTAATGAACAGCAACGGGATTCGGAACATTTTCGCTTGAAACGATTATTTTGTTGTCTTTAATTATCGCTTTCGCGGAATGAAAAACTTTGTCGGCACCGGCGATTTCGAAGCCTTTTACGTTTTGGGAATTATCCCAAGTAAACAAACCGTTTCCGATATTATCGAAAGTCAGGATGATTTGGTTTCCTTTTATCTCCTGAGATTTATAGGTTGGTCCGCTGTAAACTTGTTTTTTACCGTAAACATTGTTTAAGGCAATTGCTGCCAAACGCAATCCGACGTCTTGTTTGTTGGTTGGGTGAATGTCTTTAGCGTTTCCAATATCTGTCGTAACGGCCATTCCGGTATTTTTCAATTTCAGCGTTTCAGATTGTGCTTCGCGAAGTTCTGCCCAACGGCTTCCTGCTTTACTGTTGCCATTTGATTCATTGAAGGTTGATAATTGTACAAAGTAAAACGGAAAATCGCCCTGCTTGAATTTTGTTCTCCAATCGCTGATCATTAACGGAAATGCTTTTTTATATTGGTTCGCTCTCCAAACATTCGCCTCTCCCTGATACCATAAAACGCCTTCAATCGCATAAGGAACGAGCGGATTTACCATGGCATTGTACAATAAGGATGGATAACTGTTTGGTGATAATGACGTTTTTACTAGTATAACTTTAAACTTCCATTTTCCGTCAAGCGGAATTGTTTTGCTTCCTAAAGTCAATTTTAAATCTGATGCTTCTCCGTAGATTCCGCCGCCGCCGCTGTTATCTACAATTCTTACGGCAATAACATTTTGTCCTTCTTTTAAAACATTTGCCGGAACTTCGTAAACACGTTTTAAATCGTATTGGGTGTTTTTACCCACTTCGATTCCGTTTACATAAGTGATATCTTCATCGTCAATTTTTGAAAGGTTTAAAACGGCCTTGTTTTTAATATCTTCTGCAGAAAGTGTTATGGTTTTTCGCATCCAGACAATTCCGTCTAAATCGCCCAAAGGCTGGTTTTCCCACAAACTTGGTGTGTTTAATTCGCCCCAGTTTGCATCATTGAACGTTGGTTCTTTGAAGGTATTTTCGTTTTCTGTACTTACCGGAGTTCCCTGAATTTTTTCGACTCTTTCTTTCATTTGTCTTGCGTACAATTTTGAAATAGAATCGATATTCATTGTTGGAACATTAGCAATCATGGCTTTGAAATCGTCGCTTTTTTGGAAGGCTTCACGGCTTGTCCAGGTTTCTACGTTGGTTCCACCCCAGGAAGTATTGATAATTCCGATTGGGATTTTTAATTCCGAATAAAGTTTTTTAGCAAAATAATACCCAACGGCTGTAAAATTTCCAACATTTTCTTTGTTAGAAACCTGCCATTTTCCTGCTTTGAAATCGTCTTTTGGAGTTCCGCTTAAATCTTGTGCGACTCCAAAATGACGAATCATAGGATAATTAGAATCGGCTATTTCTTTTTCGGCGTTCATGGTTTTGGAAACTTGAAATTCCATGTTGGATTGTCCGCTGCAAATCCATACTTCTCCAACCAAAACATCTTTTATGATGATTTTGTTTTTTCCTGTAATAGTTAATTCAAAAGGTCCTCCCGCTTTTTCAGCAGATAAACGCACCATCCATTTTCCGTTTTTGTCGGCAACTATGGTTTTGGTTTGTTTGTTGAAACTTACTTCAACTTTTTCATTGGGATCTGCCCAACCCCAAACCGGGATTTCTTTGTTGCGTTGTAAAACCATTCCGTCAGTAAACAGCAATGGCATTTTGACATTGGCATTTGTAATTATGCTTACCAGTACTAAAATAAAGGTTGTATACTTTTTCATTTTCTTTATCTTGAAATTTAAGTTAGAAATTTAACCGCAAAGGCCGCAATGTATTACGCAAAGTTCGCAAAGCTTGCGGGTATTGCGCTTGCTTTGCGAACTTTGTGGTTCCATCTATAATCAAATATAGGCTATTTATTGCAATCCTTCAATCAGGGCATTCAGCGCCTGAGTGTCAAAAACAGTATTATCACTTCTATTAAAAATTCCGAAACCATTGTTGCCCATGCTTCCTTCATCCCAGTAAAAAGGCAGCAAACCATTTGCTTTTGCTTGTTTTACTACTGTTTTTAGATAATAAGCTCTTGACGCAAGATGTAATGTTAAAGCATCTCCTGTTAATGTTGTTCTTCTGATTGCACCAAATTCTCCCAGTAAAACCGGAATTCCTTTATCTACAAATTGCGTTTTCATTAGCTTGAAATTTTTCTCTAAATCAGCTTCTTCACCCCAGGTTGCATTTCGTTCTGTATCTGTTGTGGAGTGAAAACCAGTTCCCCAATAATAGGACATTTTACCCCAGGTTTCGTCTTTTGTCAAACCAGCAAAGTTCCAGGGTGTATAATAATGCACCTCAACCATCATTTTATTTGCTATTTTATCTGTTGGTAAAGTTAGCATCAGTTTATTCGTTTTTTCAATATCTGTTGTAGGCCCTTGTATTACCAATACACGATTTGCATTTTTTCCTCCTGTAGAACGAACAGCATCGATAAAAGTTTGGTGATACGATGTTAAAACAGCCATTTGAGCAGCATCTTCAACCGCCGGTTCATTCGCGCTTGCGAATAATAAATGCTCATCAAATCCGCGTAAACTTGTTGCAATTTGTTCCCAAAAAGCTTTTTGTTTCGCATTCGTTTCTTCTTTTTTGGCTTCGGTAATATTATTTTCCAGCCAGCCGCCGTCCCAGTGAATATTCACTAATACATACATGTCGTTGTCAACGCAATATTGCACGACTTCTTTTACACGGTTTAACCAGTCTGCTTTTATTTTTGCGGTTGCCGTATTTTCTAAATATTGATTCCATGAACACGGAATTCGAATGGCATTAAAACCTTTTGCTTTTACTGCATCAATCAGCGCCTTTGTGATTTTTGGATTTCCCCAGGCAGTTTCGCCGCCCGTAGCTTCCATGGTATTCCCGATATTCCATCCTAATTTTATTTTAGCAGCCAATTGAACGGCAGTACTACTCATTCCGGTTGCGTCGGCAGCAATTGGATTTGTATTGTAACTCGGATAAATCCCTGTTTTTCCTGCCTGAGAAACGTTTACTTGTACCGATGCCACTTCACTTGAACTAATGGTAATTACACCCGTTCTTGCTACAGAAGTAGTATTTTCTGAAGCGGTAATTGTAATGGTTGTTCTGCCGGATACGCCTGTAACCGGAGTAAATTTCAACCAGCTTGCCTCTGATGATGCAACTGACCAGTTCGTGCTATTTGTGGTAACGATAAATTCTGATGTACTCGCCGGACTCTGAAAATCAATTTTATTAAGATCAACCGTAAGTATTTTTGCAATCGGACCTGGATTATCCGGAGTAACTTCTTTATCAGCACTACACGCTAAAATGCTTACCCAGGACAAACACAAAATTGCGTTTAACAGGTAACTTTTTATTGTTCTTTTCATTTTTTAAGTGGTTTTTATAGTTAGTTAAGTGGTTTTAATGTGAATTTATTTGATGGTTATCGCAATTTCTTTTTTGATATCTCTTGAAGAATTTCCAACTTTCAAAATGTATTTTCCGGCTTCAACAACCCATTTTTTTGAAGCCACATCATAGTAAGCCAATTCTTTCACAGGAAGTTTTATAGTAACTGTTTCAGAATTGCCGGATTTTACTAATACTTTTTTGAATCCTTTTAATTCTTTTGAAGCACGGCTAACTTTTGAATCTGATTTGGAAGCATACAATTGAACAACTTCTTTTCCATCTACTTTTCCTGTATTTTTTACTTCAACAGAAACAGAGATAGTTTCATTTTCATCATAAGAAGTTTTATCGGCTTTAGCATTTTCGAATGCAAAAGTGGTGTATGATAATCCGTATCCAAAAGGATATAATGGCGCAATATTTTTAGTATCAAACCAACGATAACCCACTAAAATACCTTCGGCATAATTAACCGTTTTTCCGCCCGGAAAACTTTTTGTTGCGTGTGCAGGAGAATCCATAATGTTTACAGGCATTGTCCATGGTAATTTTCCTGATGGATTTACTTTTCCTAAGATTACATCTGCTAATGCATTTCCTCCTTCAGAACCATTAAACCAACTCCAAACCAAAGCCGAAGTATTTTTACTTACTTCATTAATATCAAAAGGAGCTCCGGCAATCATGACCACAATTGTTCTCGGATTTACGGCTTGTACTTTTTTGATTAATTCTTCTTGTCCAAAAGGTAATTTTAAAGTTCTACGGTCTGAAGCTTCTGTTTCATAATCACGATTTGAACCCGCAAAAATAATCGCAACATCAGATTTTTTCGCAGCCTCAACCGCTTCGTTCACTTTTGCAGGATCCAATGCGTCAATCGTCACAGGGCCATTTAAAGTAATATCACCTAGTTTTCCCTTATTTTTTTCATCATAACGCTCTAAATATCCTTCAGCATAATTGATTTTGATCGATGACGGTAATCTGTTTTTCAAACCTTCAAGAGGTGTAATTTCTCTTTTTGTTTTAACTCCGGCACCAAATCCGCCTAAAGCATTCTTCTTTGTTGCATTGTTTCCAATTACAGCAATCGATTTTACTCCGTCTAGTTTTAAAGGCAAAGCATTGTTGTTGTTTTTCAATAAAACAATTGCTTCTGCTGCAATTTTGTAAGCGTCCTGATAATGTGCTTCAGTTGAAATACTTCCTTTAGCACGGTTTTTACTGGCATTACCCATCGCTTTCACCTGAAACAAGGTGCGTAAAATTCTTTTTACATGGATGTCAATTTCTGCTTCAGACACTTCACCTGTTTTGGCTGCCGCAACTAATTTGTCAGCAAGGAAAAATTCATTGAAAGGTTTTGGAGTTCCCATTTCAATATCTAAACCGCTTTTTAAAGATTTAACTGTTGAATGTACTGCAGCCCAATCTGAAACTACAATTCCTTTAAAACCCCACTCATCACGAAGAATTTTATTCAGCATATAATCGTTTTCACATAAATATTCTCCTCTGAATTTATTGTAAGCCCCCATTACACTATAAGCATGACCTTCTTTTACAGTCGCTTCAAACGCTGGCAAATAAATTTCACGAAGCGTACGCTCGTCAATTTGTACATCGACAAAATCACGATTGGTTTCCTGATTGTTTGCTGCGAAATGTTTTACACAGGCCATAACATCGTTGTCTTGTAAACCAACAACTACCGGCACAGCGATTTTTTTATTCAAAAACGGGTCTTCACTCATGTATTCGTAAGTTCTTCCTCCAAGGGGCGTTCTCACAATATTGATTGCCGGTGAAAGCAACATGTCTTTATCGCGCGCGCGCATTTCCTGTCCAAGACTGTTCCCGAAGGTATACGCCATATCAGCATTCCAGGTTGCGGCTAAACCACCGCCTGCAGGATAATAGGTTGCGAAATCGTTTGTTAAACCTGCCGGAGCCCAATTATCACGTGAAATCTCTTCACGAACTCCCAAAGGTCCGTCGGCCATTTTTAATTCAGGAATACCTAAACGTTCAACAGCTCCGGTACTGAACATACTGTTACCATGTAACATTCCGATTTTTTCTTCCAATGTCATTTGAGAAACCAATTTGTCAATCTCTCCATCAAATTCGGAACTGATTTCATTTCCCAGATGCTCTTCTGTCTGAACAGCTGTTGAATTTTCGGTTTGTGCGTCTTTTTTACAAGAAGTAAGCAATACCAAAGCCATAAAAACCGGTAGATATATCATTTTCTTTTTCATTTTTATTATTTGTTTTTTGTGGTTTTTTAATAGTTTATTGTTTGACGAAGTTGAATAACACAACATCATTTTCGTTAATTTTAAAATCTTTACGGTAGGCTCCTTTTGAATCAATTATTACTTTTTCGGTTAAAATTGGCGCACCATTATTGTGTTCCTTAATCTTTTTAACCTGATCAATAGTAAGCTGATTGGGTTTATTCATAGCTAGATAATCAGCGTAGGCGTCATTTGATTTATAACCCACTTTATAAATCTCCAAATTGTATTTCCCTTTTTGAAGTCCGTTTACTTCAATTTTCACCGTTCCTTTTGGCTGAGAAGGCAAATCCTGAATATAATAGGTCTGATTCCAAACCTTATCTCCGGGATGTGTATTGGTAAAATCCCAAAACAATAACTGAACATCTCCTTTTGCATTTTTAGCTGCCCATGAAGAGGTGTCTTTATTCTGAAGTTCTGTTTCTCCCAGTTTATTCAGAAGAGAATAAGAAAAATAAGCAGGTTTTTTAATTCCTTGTGTATTTAGTAATCCGAAACCACCGTGAAAAGGGGTGAATCTCGGACCTGGTTCTTCGAAAATATCGGTGAAAACCCAATATGACATGGAGTTTGCCGCATTGCCAACCTGTTTTAGTTTTTGAAGAATATAAGCTGTCGAATGGTAACTGTCATGAACAGGATCTGCTGGTGTGTATGAAGAACTCCACTCGCTATAATGCAATTCTAATTTTGGCTTGGCCGAATTTGAAATTTGGTTGCGGGAATTGATTACATCACCGCTTATACTTGAATCTTCTTTATTTAAAACCGTTCCCGAAGTTCCAAATTCATCCAAATAGCCTTGTTTTACACCATACGTATGAGTTGAAATAAAATCTAGCGGAACATTATTTTTAGCACAAAAATCGATTGTTTCCGGTACCCATCCTGCACCAGCTGTTGCAGGTCCGCCAACTTTATAAGCAGGATTCACCGTTTTTATGCCTCGAGCTGCATATTCATACAGTTTGAAATATTCTGCCTGTGTTCCAGTCCAGAAACCCGGGGAAAGATTAGGTTCGTTCCAAACTTCAAAATACCATGTTTTTACTTCTTCTGCGCCGTATCGTTCAGTGAAATGCTGTGTTAAGTTGCGGATTAAATCTTCCCATTTTTTATAATCTTTTGGAGGCGTTACATTTCCTTTCCACCAAAAAATTGTTTCTGGTCCACTGGCCAAAGCTGCTGGCATAAAACCTAACTCAACAAAAGGTTTCATTTTAATGCTTAATATAAAATCATACAAAACATCGATATACTGGTAATTATACTCCGGATTTCTTTTTGCATCTTCTTTGTAGACTCCCATATCATCAGACAATAAACCATGCATTCTGATGTATTTAAAATCGCATTCTTTTTTCGTCATTGCAAGTTGTTGTTGCCAATCGGCACGAAGTCCTTCATTTGCCCGACCTGCACCAATGCATTCTTTAAACATGGTGTTTAGTTTTCCGGCATCTTTATTATAATCCACTTTTATAATTCTGTCTGAGATAGTATTGGTCTGCTGTCCAAACATTTCAGCATTGTAAAGTGATATTAAAATAAGCAGTATGATTCCTTTTCTTTTCATTTCAATTATTTCACGGTTATTTTTTTATTTAACAGAATAGCATCTGAAGCACTTCCGATCTGAAGTTCAATAGTATTATTTTCCAGTTCAAATTGTTGTTTTGCTGTATTCCAATATTCTAAATCTTTCGCTTTTAAAGTCAATACAACATTTTTAGTCTCTCCGGCTTTAAAGAAAACCCTCTGAAAGCCCTTTAATTCCTTTTCAGGACGTTCCACTCTTGACTGCAATTGTTTTACATATAATTGAATTACTTCATCTCCATCTTTATTTCCAGTATTGGTAACTGAAACCGTAATTTTTATTTCGCCATTTTTAGCAATACTTTCTGAATTGGTTTCAACTGAATCGTATTTGAAAATGGTATAACTTAATCCGTGTCCAAAAGCATATAAAGGTTTTCCTTTAAAATACATATAGGTTCTGCCATTTCGGATATTGTAATCTAATAAATCCGGTAAATCAGTAATGTTTTTTACCCAGGTCTGAGTTAAACGACCGGCCGGATTATAGTCTCCAAATAAAACATCTGCCAGGGCAGTTCCCGTTTCCTGACTGTTTTGTGCCATGTGAATAATGGCCGGAACATGTTCTTGTGTCCAGTTGATGGCGTAAGGAAAACTGCTAATCAAAGCCACTACTGTTCTAGGATTGGCCTGATAAACTATTTTAATCAAATCTTCCTGCTCTAAAGTCAGCGATTGACGATCGACAGCTTCTTTTCCTTCACTTGGAACCGGACAATTGGCCCAGCCTGCATTACAAACGGGATGATTTCCGACAATGACAATAACTACATCTGCTTTTTTAGCGATTTCAGCTGCTTTGCCATCTGTATTGTTTTTAGCATATAGAATTTCAACATTGTTGCCAAGCTTATTTTTTATTCCCTGTAAAGGTGTAATGGTATATGGAGGTGTTCCGCTGTACCAATCGAGAAGCACTTCGTCTGCACGATTCCCGATTATGGCAATTGTTTTTAATTTATCTTTTTGTAAAGGCAGTAATTGCGAATCGTTTTTAAGTAAAACAATAGATTTTTGGGTTGCTTCTAAAGCGATTTTTTTATGCGATTCGGTTTTCCACGGATCAATAGTATCTTTTCCTGTTCCGATTTTCGCATATGGATTTTCATCCGTAGCATCCAACATTCCAAGCTGAATCATCACTCTGTAATTCCCACGAATTACAGCATCGATATCTTTTTCTTTTAAATAACCATGCGAAAGAGCACCATAAACACCTTCTGTATAATCATCCAAAAACTGATTGATTCCGGCTTTTACTGCAGCTGCAGCACCCAGATATTTATCAGCATAATATTTATGATCTGAAAGCAATAATTTAAATGCGCCGCCATCGGTACAAATTATTCCGTTTTGTCCCCATTCTTTTTGGGTAATGTTTTTCAACATTGGATGCACCATTGCCGGAATTCCGTTTACTTTATTGTAGGCCGCCATGTAAGCACGCGATCCTCCATCAACAACTCCCATTTGAAAAGGCAGGGCATAATATTCTCTCCATAATCTTTCATCAAAATCAGATGACGTATAGGTTCTGCCGTCTTCATTGCTGTTGGCTAAAAAGTGTTTCATTAAGGAAGCCGTTTGCCAATATTTAGGATTATTTCCCTGTAACCCTTTGACAAAAGCAACGGTCATGGTTCCGTTAAAAAAAGCATCTTCTCCATAACTTTCTTCGGTACGACCCCAACGCGGATCTCTTGCTATATCAGCATTTGGAGCACGAACGACTAATCCGCCGCGATGGTATTTCTGAAAAGCATGTCGTGTTTCGTAACCTTCAACATTCGCCACTTTCTGCAGCAGATCGACATCCCAGGTTTCTCCCAAGCCATACGCCTGTGGAAAAGTGGTAGTTGTGATTGGCTGTTTGTTTTTTCCGCCCCATTCTGCCGGTCCGCCCAACGCCAAACCGTGCAATCCTTCTACATGACCAGTTCCTGTAACGCCTAATCTTTTTATAGACGGATTTGTGCTCAAAGCCTGAACTTTTTCATCGAGGGTCATCAATGACAGCAAATTATCAATACACTTTTCAGTATCTAATTTTGAATCCTGAAAAGGATATTGCTTTTGCTGCGACAACATCAAATTGACCGACAAAAGAAAAACAATATGTAGCGAAAGGTTTTTCATTGAATGTGATATTTAAACCCGACAGGTTTTTAAAACCTGTCGGGTTTGACAATCTATCTTTATTTATAATTTCTTGAATCTAATTGCTGTTCCGCATGCGCCGCCTAAATGTAATTTTAATACATCCGAAGCTTTAACTGTTTTCTTAGAAATCGCAATTTCAGCCGGATTATGTGTTTCATCAGTTCCTTCTGCATCAGCATAAATCTGCGCTTCGTACGTTGCAGTTGGATCTAAAAATGATAAGGCAACGTTTACT